>NZ_CP112866.1:1313000-1969500 GCF_026410085.1 Pseudomonas quebecensis | reverse complement strand
TCTTGGTAACGTTTGGAGCGCTGAGTTTCTTCGCGACCATGGGGATCTCACGGAAATATTGTTTTAAAAATTAATTTGATTTTTTATACCGGGGCAGCCCTGCGAAAGCAAGTAGTGAAGCACCACGATAGAGGTCAAAGCCTTGCTGCACGGCCGCTTGCCGTTGGATACCGGTATTTTGCCCACGCATGGACGCCGGCGAAAACAATCATTTCAAAGGGTAAATACGCTCTCCCATCGCGGCTGGCGAAGCGCAGGGAACGCGGTTAGTATTCAAACAATATTTTAAAAACAAGAAATAAAACCAGTCCGTGACGCGTACCGTTGGCTCCCGAACGTGTTTCAACGCTTTACCAGGGGAATGACGACAGCGGCGAGACTGAAGGCGCCGCGACCATGACCGACATCCACGCCCGCCCTGGGTTGATTTCCCTGCAAGGCATCGGCAAACGCTATCAACTGGCCGGGCAGGCGCTGTCGATTCTCAACGACGTGTGCCTGTCCATCGATCGCGGCGACAGCTGCGGCATTCTCGGCGCGTCCGGCTCCGGCAAAAGTACCCTGCTCAATATTCTCGGCTTGCTGGACCTGCCCAACTGCGGCCAGTACCACTTCGCCGGCCACGATATTTTCAGCGCCAGCCCCGACGAGTTGGCCGCGATCCGCAACCGCCAGATCGGTTTCGTGTTCCAGAGTTTCAACCTGCTGCCGCGCCTCAGCGCGCTGGATAACGTCGCCCTGCCCCTGAGCTATCGCGGCGTGTCGCGCCACGACTCGGTGGAACAGGCGCTGCGCATGCTCGATCAGGTGGGCCTGGGCGAACGCGCCCATCATCGTCCCGCCGACCTCTCCGGCGGCCAGCGCCAACGCGTGGCCATCGCCCGTGCGTTGGTCGGCAACCCGTCGGTGATCCTCGCCGACGAACCCACCGGCAACCTCGACAGCAGCACCGCCCAGGACATCATGGACCTGCTGCTGGCGCTCAATCGCGAGCAACAGGTGACGCTGATCATCGTCACCCACGACCCGCACATCGCCGAACGCCTGGAACGCAGGATCCTGGTGCGCAACGGCGTGGTGCACGAGGCCCCGCGCCCATGAGCCTGCGGGTCGAGCAAAGCCTCAGCCAACTGTTGCATGAAGCCTTCGTCAGCCTGCGCACCCTGGGCAAGCGCTCGATCCTCGCCCTGCTGGGCATTGTGATCGGCAGTTCATCGGTCGTGGCGCTGATCAATATCGGCCACAACGCCTCGGTAGATGCGGCGATGATCTTCAAGGACATGGGCACCGACACCCTGGTGGCGCAGTTCCCCCCCAAGGGCGCCAGCAACGTGCCGATGCGCACGCGCCTGGACCTGGACGCCGTGCGCCGGGCCGTTCCGGGCATCGCCCACATCGGCGCGCTCAGCCTGTTCAGCGGCCCCATCGTGTTCCACGGGCGCAGCGTCAACGCCAATCTGGTCGGCAGCACCCCAGGCATCGAGCAGGCCATGCGCCTGGCGTTGCAGCAGGGGCGCTTTCTGTCCGGGTTCGACATCAACGAAACCTATGCCGTGATCGGCGCCGACATCGCCCAGGCCCTCAGTGCGCCGGGCGATCCGCTGCAACTGGGCGACCGCGTGCGCATCAACGATTACCTGTTCCTGGTGGTGGGTCTGCTGCACCGGCAACCGCGCGCGATGCTGATGCCGGTGCAGGCCAACGAATCGCTGTTCATGCCCGCCGAAGGCATGCGCCGCATCTACGCTGCTCCGCAGGTCGGCAACGTGATCATCCGCGCGGCGCCCGGCGAAGACATGGAGCGCATCGCCCGCGATACCGCAGCGGCCCTGACACCGCAGCTCGTCGACCATGATGTCGACATTCAGGTACCCCAGCAGATGATTGATGGCATGACCCGCCAGAGCCGCACGTTCGCGTACCTGCTGTTGGCCCTGGGCGCAATCTCTCTGGTGGGGGGTGGCGTGGGGGTGATGAACGTGATGCTGATGAACGTCTCGGAGCGGCGCCGCGAAATCGGCATTCGCATGGCGCTGGGCGCCCGGCAGCGAGACATCCGCAACCTGTTTTTACTTGAAGCGGTCACCCTCACCGCCGTCGGCGCCCTGTGCGGCGCGGTGCTCGGCATGACGGCTGCGTGGCTCTACGCCTGGCTCTCAGGCTGGACCTTCGCCCTGGCCGCCGCCGCCCTGCCGCTGGGGGTGGGCAGCACCTTGCTGGTGGGTTTGTTCTTCGGCATCTACCCGGCGGTCTCGGCCTCGCGGTTGCAACCGGTGGAGGCGCTGCGCGATGAGTAAATGGCTGCTGTGGCTCGCTTTGGTGAGCCTGCCCGGCGTGGCGGCGGATGTGGTCATCAAACCCTCGGCGCCGAGCACCACCCGCAGCGGCTATGACCGAGGGGTATCGCTGAATGCACAGGTGACCAGCCTGACCCTGGGCGACGCGGTGTACCTGGGCCTGCGCAACAACCCGGCGATCCGCAGCGCGTACCTGCAGCGGGTGGCGCAGAAGTTCGACCTGCGGGTCGCCGAGGATGTGTTCAACCCCAAGCTCACCCTCAACAGTTATTACCGCAGCAGCCGCGGATCGGTGGATAACGCGCGCAACGCCAATGTGGCGCCGTCCACCAGCCTGCTCGGCGAATACGGCACGCGCCTGAGCATGGCCTGGACCCAGCAACTGAACAACGCCGACCGCGCCGGACGCTACCGCAGCGATGGCCTGGACCTGGCGATCATCCAGCCGCTGATGCGCGGCGCCGGCTGGGATGCCACCACCGCACCACTGCGCCTGTCGCGCCTGTCGGAACAGGCCAATCGCCTGAACCTCAAGGCGACCGTGGCGCAGACCATCAGCCAGATCATCGCCACCTACCGCGAACTGCTGCGCGCCCAGGAGCAACTGAGCATCGTCCAGGACGCCCTCAAGCGCTCCGGCACATTGCTGGAAGTGAACAAGGCATTGATCAGCGCCGGGCGCATGGCCGAGTTCGAAATCGTGCAGACCGAAGCCGATATCGCCACCCAGCAATTGGGCGTCGAAGAAGCGCAGAATCAACTGGACACCAACCGCCTGGCGCTGCTGCGCCTGCTGGCCCTGGACCTGTCCACGCCGATTCGCGCCACCGAAGCCCTGGAGGCCAGGCCGATGCAGATCGACCAGCGCCAGGCCTTCAACCTGGCGCAGACCCAGCAACCGGAATACCTCGCCGCCCTGCTCGGCAGCCAGCAGGCCGACCTCAACCTGGTGATCGCCAAGGACTCCGGGCGCTGGCAAGTGGACCTGGTCGCCGGCGCGAACCAGATACGCGACACCTACAATAACGAGGCCGGCAGCAGCAACAACCGCACCTGGGACAGCTACGCCGGGGTGCAGGTGCAGATTCCCATCGGTGATATCAGCACGCGCCAGGCCGAGGTGCGTGCGCGGGTGAACGTGGAGGACCAGCAGGTGCGCATCACTGACGCCCGCCAGGAACTGGAGCGCAGCGTCAATGACGTCGTGCGTGACCTCGGCACACGCTGGCGCCAGTATGAGATCGCCCAGCGCGCCGTCGAGTTGTCGCGGCGCAAGATCGAGATCGAACGGGAAAAACTCAGCGCCGGCCGATCCACCAACTTCCAGGTGTTGAGCTTCGAGACCGACCTGCGCAACGCCGAAAACGCGCAGCTCAATGCGCTGATTGCTTATCTGAACGCCCAGACCCAGCTCGATCTGACCCTGGGCATGACGCTGGAAAGTTGGGAAATCGCCCTCAATGACTACTAATCGAAAACGCCTGTTGGGTGGGCTGCTGATCCTGTTATTGGGCGCTGCGGGACTGGCCCTGCGCAGCCCGGCGTCCGCCCCCACCGATACCGCCGAACAATGGTTGCCGATCAAGCCGGATGCGCTGGTGCACCAGATCGGCCTGGTGGGCAAGATCGAGCCCGATACCACGCTCATCCTCGCCGCGCCCTTCGACGGCAACGTGCAGGCCAATCTGGTCGAGCAAGGCCAGCGGGTCGAGGCCGGCCAGGTGCTGCTGCGCATGGACCCGGCCACCCTGGAAGTGCAATTGCGCGACGCCCTCTCCGCCCAACTCAAGGCCCGGCGCACCGTCCAGGAAATGCAGGACTGGGACAGCAGCCCGGCGGTCAGCCGTGCGCGCCGCAGCCTGCGCACCGCCGAGATGAGCGCCGGCAACACTCAGCGCAAACTCACCGAGAGCGAAAACCTGTTCAAGCGCGGCATCATCCCGCGTAATGAGCTGGACGACCTGCGCCAACAGGCCCAGCAGCAGCAGTTGGACCTCGCCACCGCGCGCAGTGAACTGCAGCAGGCGCTTGATCAGGGCAAGGGCGAGTACCGCCAGATCGCCGACATGGAGCTGACCAACGCCACGGTGAAATATGAGGCCCTGCGCACGTTGCTCGAAGGCCAGGAAGTCAAGGCGCCGTTTTCCGGCATCGTGGTGCCCGCGCCCGGTAATAATTCCCCCCAGGGCGGCGCCACTAACAACGTGCCTATCCAGGCCGGCAGCAAGGTCAGCCAGGGCCAGGTGTTGTTTGGGCTGGCCAATATCGAGCGACTGAAAATCGTCGCCAAGGTTTCGGAGCTGGACATCAACCAATTGCATCAGGGCCAGGCGGTAGAGGTCATGGGCGATGGTTTTGATGGCGAACGACTGAAGGGTTCCGTCAGCGTGGTCAGCGGCTTGGCCATCGCCAGCGACAGTCAAGGCAGCGCGCAGTTTGCGGTGACATTGTCGATTCCCAAACTCACCCCAGAGCAGCTGCAGCGGGTGCGGTTGGGGATGAGTGCGCGGCTGACCATCGTCACTTACAACAATGCCCAGGCGATCGTGATTCCCAGCCAGGCGATTGAGCCGGACATGACGGTGGCGTACCGCGAGGCGATGGATAAACCGGTGGAGCGGGTGAAGGTGACCACCGGGCAGTCGACGGCGCAAGGGGTGGAGGTGTTCGGCCTGAAGCCCGGCTTTGTGAAAATCTCAAGATAAATGGAGATCCTGGCGTCAGCTTCGAAGCCAGTGCTTTTCAAAATCATTCCCACGCTCCCGCGTGGGCATGCAGCCCGTGACGCTCTGCGTCACCTGTGCGTAATAGCCAGAACTTGCAGAACCTGGCGGGACGCGGAGCGTCCCAGGCGGCGTTCCCACGCAGAGCGTGGGGACGATCAACTCGGTCCAAGATCGTTCCCACGCTCCCGCGTGGGCATGCAGCCCGTGACGCTCCGCGTCAACTGTGCGCAATAGCCAAACTTGCAGCGCCTGGCGGGACGCGGAGCGTCCCAGGCGGCGTTCCCACGCAGAGCGTGGGAACGATCACCCGGTCCAAGATCGTTCCCACGCTCCCGCGTGGGAATGCAGCCCGTGACGCTCTGCGTCACCTGTGCGCAATAGCCAGAACTTGCAGCGCCTGGCGGGACGCGGAGCGTCCCTGGCGGCATTCCCACGCAGAGCGTGGGGACGATCATCCGGTCCAAGATCGTTCCCACGCTCCCGCGTGGGAATGCAGCCCGTGACGCTCTGCGTCGCCTGTGCGCAATAGCCAAACTTGCAGCGCCTGGCGGGACGCGGAGCGTCCCAGGCGGCATTCCCACGCAGAGCGTGGGGACGATCATCCGGTCCAAGATCGTTCCCACGCTCCCGCGTGGGCATGCAGCCCGTGACGCTCTGCGTCACCTGTGCGTAATAGCCAAACTTGCAGAACCTGGCGGGACGCGGAGCGTCCCAGGCGGCGTTCCCACGCAGAGCGTGGGGACGATCACCATATGGGTGGGCTTGCCCCCTCCCACACTAAGTCCTCTGTCAGCTTCTTTTAGACCTCTGCCAGCTTCGAGGCCAATGCTTTGGCTTGCAGCGCCACATCCGTTACCGCAGTACTCTCCCACCACATCCCGCGCAACGGCGGGCCCATGGCGAACAGTCGCGCGCTGACCTGGCCCTGGGCATCCAGCACTGCACCGGCCGTGTCCGCCGCGATCCCCAACGCCAACGGCCCAGGCTGGATCAGCCCGCGCTTGAGCAACTGCTGCGGCAACGGCCGGGCCACGCGGCGCCAGTCGTATTCGATGCCGCTGGAGTTGATCAGGGCCGCGCCCGACACCTGGGTCAGCGCTTGCTCACCGCGATAGCGCAAACGGATCGTCACGCCCTCACCCGCAGGCGCCAACCCCTTGAACGACGCCGCGCGAATGCGCAACCGCCCCTCCTGGTGCAACCGCGCCAGCAACTGCGCACTCAACGGCGGCGAGCGGTGGTGATGGCTTTCCCACCACGGCCGCACATGCCGCACGAACTGGCGCTTTTCACGCTCACTGGCCTGGCTCCACAACCGGCCGATATGCACGCGCACCGTGTCCAGCGGCGCCTGCCAATCAATGCCCTGCGTCGTTGCAATCCGACATTGACGTCGCACTTCGCGAAGCAACTGCCGGGGGCTGCGCAGGCTGTGGTCTTCGTCGAGGAAATCCACCCAGCTCGGTGGCTGGCGACGCACATGAGGCAGCAGGCCATGGCGCGAAAACACCTTGATGGGTCCACGATGGCCAGCCTGTTCCAGGGACACCACGGCATCGACCATGGTCAGCCCCGAGCCGATGATCAGCACCGTCGAATGCGGGTCAAGTTCAGTCATGGCGTGTACGTCCCAAGGGTCCAGCGCCGCCGCGTTCAAACCGCTCGACTCGGTTTGTGGCGTGCGCGCCGCCGGGAACATACCGGTGGCCAATACCGCACAGGCGCCGCGCACTGGCTGGCCGTTATCGAGGGTCAGCAGGGTTGAATCCGCCTCCACTTGCACGTCGACCACTTCGGCCCTGACATGCTCCACCGTGGACGCCGAACGTGCCTGTGCTTCCGCCAGCCGCTGCTGCGCATACACACCAAACAGCCCGCGCGGCGGAAAAAGTTCGCTGATCGGCACCGGCTGCTCGGCCGACTCCGGCCAACCGCCGGCTGCGATGTGATCGGTGAGCCACTGCGTGAGGTCGTCGGGGTTGTCCGGGTCGACGCTCATGCGCGCGGCGTTGCCGTTGAGGGTGTGGCCCAACTCGACCGCACTGTAGGCTTCGCCCCGGCCCAGTTCGGCGCGCGGTTCGATCACCAGGATGCGGCGCCGGCCCGGCAGGCGCAGCAATTGCACGGCCAACATCGTGCCGCTCAGGCCGCCGCCGATGATCAGCACATCAGCGTTGCGGGTGGATTGCGTCATGCAGGTTCGCCCTTACTGTTTACCCAGGTAGATGTCATGCAGGTCGCCGCGCGCCAGCAGGTCAGCGGCGTTGCCGCTCAACGCCACGCGGCCAGTATCCAGCACATAGCCGTGGGCCGCATAGGTGAGCGCGACGTTGATGTTCTGCTCGGCGATCAGGAAGCTCACCTGCTGCTCGCGGTTGAGCTGCGCAATGATCTCGAAGATCTCCTGCACGATCATAGGCGCCAAACCCATGGACGGCTCGTCGAGCAGTACCAAAGTAGGACGGGTCATCAACGCTCGGCCGATGGCGACCATTTGCTGCTCGCCGCCGGAGGTCAGCCCGGCGTGGGTGTGGCGCTTGGTCTTGAGCCTTGGGAACCAGGTGTAGATGCGCTCCAGGTCCTGGGCCATGGCCTTGCGGCTCAAGCGCCGCACAAAGCCGCCGCTGCGCAGGTTGTCTTCCACCGTCAGTTGGCCGAACACATGGCGCCCCTCCAGCACGTGTACCATGCCTTGGCGCACACGCTGGCTCGGGTCGATACCGGCCAAATCCGCCCCGGCATATTCGATCACACCCCGGCTGACCTCGGCACGCTCGGCCCGCACCAGTCCGGAGATGGCCTTGAGGGTGGTGCTCTTGCCCGCGCCATTGGCGCCGAGCAACGCGACGATGGCGCCCTTGGGCACGCTCAGCGACACCCCGGCCACCGCCAGGATCGCGCCGTCGTAGACCACCTCGATATCGTTGACAGTCAACAGCGCCGGGCTCGCCGGCGCGCTGGCAGGTTGGTTCATGGCTTATTCATCCCCATTGCAGGTGCGTGGCGTCAGGCCTTTTTCCTTGGCGAACGCCGCGGATTTTTCATCGATCAACGGACGCAGCAGCGCGCGGTCGGCGGCGATCCAGTCGCTGATCAGCGTCCAGTTGGCGCCGTCCCACTGCTGCACCCGCGCCGAGCCGCCGCCTTCGTGGTCGCGGCACGACAGCTTGAGGTTCTGCATCAGGCCCAGGTAGCCCATGTCCTTCAAGCGCGCATCATCGATATTCAGGTGCTCCAGGCCCCAGCGGCCTTCTTCGCCATTGAGCGGGCGCTTGCCGAACCTGGCCTGGGCGGTGCGAATCGCCTCGACGGCCACGGCGGCGTTCACCAGGCCGGAGTTGTAGTAGACGCTGCCGAAGTTCTTCAGGTCCTTGAGGTCGCTGTGGCCTTTGTCGAGCACGTATTGCTTGAGGCGCTTGTGAATCTCGAAATCGGCCCCGGCCGGGTACGGCGTGAGCGCCAGGTAACCCTTGGCGGCGGCGCCGGCCGGTAACACGTCTTCGCTGGAACTGGCCCAGATATCGCCGATGATGTGGTCCACCGGGAAGCCGAAGCGCGCGGCGGTTTTCACCGCCACCGGCGTGGACACGCCCCAGGTGCGCAGGAACACCCAGTCCGGGTTGGCCTGGCGCACCTGGCGCCATTGGGCGGACTGTTCGTTGCCCGGATCGGCCACCGGAATCTGGATGTTTTCAAAGCCGTATTTTTCCGCCAGCAGCTTCAGCGGGCCGAGGGTTTCGCGCCCGTAGGCCGAGTCGTGGTAGACCGTGGCGATTTTCTTACCCTTGAGTTTGTCGAAGCCGCCTTCGCGCTGGGCAATGTAGTTCACCAGGCTCGACGCCTCACTGTAAAAGGTCAGCATCACCGGGAAGTTGTACGGGAACACCGTGCCGTCGGTGGCTTCGGTGCGACCGTAGCCAAGGGTGATCAGCGGGATCTTGTCCACCTCTGCCCTTTCGCTGAGCGCATAGGCCGCCGGTGCGCCGTTAGGCTGGTACACCGCGACCGGCGCGCCATTCAGGCCGTTCTTGAAGCGCTCGTAGCACTCGATGCCCTTCTCCGCCGTCCATTCGGTCTCGCATTCCTGCCACACCAGCTTCACGCCGTTGATGCCGCCTTCGACCTCGTTGATATAGCGCAGGTAGTCAATCATCCCGGCCCACACCTGCACGCCGCTGGAGGCGTAGGCCCCCACGCGATAGGTCGCCAGGGGGAAGAATTGCTGCTCGGCCGACGCCACGGCCTGGGGCACGGCAGCGGCCAATGTCGCCAGCGCAAAGGCAGCGCCGGCCAGGGAACGTTTCAAGGATGCACGCATGGAGGTTCTCTTTAGAAGGGTTAGAAACGTAGCGGCCACTGCCGCAGCCAATCGCGAAGGTTGTGCAACAGGCGAATCAAACCCTCGGGTTCCTTGATCAGGAACACGATGATCAATACGCCAAAAATGATTTTCTGCAGGTTCTGCAACTGCCCCGCATCCACCGCACCGCCGAGCAGCGCCTGCCCGGCGTGGCTGAGGAAGATCGGCAGCAGGCTGATGAAGGCAGCGCCGACAAAATTGCCGGCGATACTGCCCATGCCGCCGATAATGATGATGAACAGGATCTGGAAGGAGCGATTGATATCGAAACTGCTGGCGCTGGCCGTGCCCAGGTAGGCAAACGCCCACAATGCGCCGGCGATGCCCAGGTAGAACGAACTGACCGCAAACGCCAGGCGCTTGTAACGCGCCACCGGAATGCCGACCACGGCGGCGGCGGTGTCCATATCGCGGATCGCCATCCAGTTGCGGCCCACCTGGCTGCGCACCAGGTTGACGGCGGCCCACGTCAACAGCAGCACCGTGACCAGGGTCAGCCAGTAGCGGCCCAACGGCGTGTTGAGGTCATGACCCAACAGCGCCAGCCTCGGTGCCGATATGGTCCCGGACGAACCGTAGTTGTAAAACCAGGGGAATTTGACGAACAGCCACTCCAGGAAAAACTGCGCGGCCAACGTGGTGACCATCAGGTAGAAGCCTTTGATTCGCGAACTCGGCAAGCCAAACAGCAGCCCGACCAGGGCGCTGATGATCCCGCCGCCGAGCAACGCCACCGGCAGGCCCAGCTCAGGCAGGCGCAGCAGAAAACCATAGGTGGCGAAGGCGCCGACGGCCATGAACCCGGCGGCGCCGACCGAGGTTTGCCCGGTATAACCGGTGAGCAGATTCAGGCCCAGCCCGGCCAGTGAAAGCACCAGAAATGGAATCAGGATCGCATTGAGCCAATAGTCATTGCCCCACAGCGGCACCACGATAAACGCCAACGTCAGCAGGCCGAGCAGGCTCCAGGGCACACGTCGCTGGATCAGCAGCAACGGTGCGGTGTGTTCAGCAACAGGAATCGACATGGTTTCAGACTCGCTCGATGGCGCGCTCGCCGAACAGGCCGGCGGGGCGCATATACAGGAAGGCCAGGGCCAGTACATAGGCGAACCAGGGCGTGATGCCGCCGCCGATCAGCGGGCCGATATACACCTCGGCAAGGTTCTCCGCCGCGCCGACGATCAGCCCGCCGGCAATCGCCCCGCCAATCGAGGTAAAGCCGCCGATGATCAACACCGGCAGCGCCTTGAGCACCACCAGCGACAGCGAGAACTGCACGCCCTGGCGCGCGCCCCACAGCAGCCCGGCCACCAGCCCGACGACGCCCGCCACCGCCCAGACGATCTGCCAGATACGGTTGAGGTGGATACCGATGGACAGCGCCGCCGTGGTGTCATCCGCCACCGCACGCAGCGACACGCCGATGCGGGTCTTGTTGAACAGCAGCGCCAGCACCGTTACCAGCACCACGGCCACGACGGCGGCGATCAGGTCGAACTGGCTGAGCATCAGCGGGCCGACAAACAGCGGCACATCATCGATGCCCAGGTCCAGCGCACGTACCTGCGACCCCATCAAGCCCTGGGCCAGGCCTTCGATGATGAACGACAGGCCCAGCGTGGCCATGAACAGGGTGATTTGCGAACGGTTCACCAACGGGCGCAAGACCAATCGTTCGATAAGCAACGCGCCGACAATCATCACGATGACCGTCAGCAGTAACGCCAGGGCAAAGGGCACGCCCTGGTCATGCAGGCTGACAAAGGTCAGCGCGGCAAACAGCAGCATCGCGCCCTGGGCGAAATTGAACACGCCGCTGGCCTTGTAGATCAGCACGAAGCCGATGGCGACCAGGGAGTACAGGGTGCCGGCGAGCAGGCCGCCGAGCAGGGTTTCAAAGAAGAAGGTCATCAGTGTGCGACTCCCAGGTAGGCCGCGATTACGTCGGGGTTCGCCTGGACTTCGGCGGGGGTGCCGTCGCCGACCTTGCGCCCGTAGTCGAGCACCACCACATGGTCGGACAGGCCCATGACCACGCCGATGTCGTGTTCGATCAACACCACCGTGGTGCCGAGGTCGCGGTTCACATCGGCGACGAAGCGCGCCATGTCCTGTTTTTCCTCGGCGTTCATGCCGGCCATGGGCTCGTCGAGCAACAACAGGCTCGGCCCGGCGATCAACGCGCGGCCCAATTCCACGCGCTTTTGCAGGCCGTAGGACAGGTTGCCCACCAGCACATCGCGGTGGGCCTGCAACTCAAGAAATTCGAGGATGCTTTGGCCGCGCTGGCGAAACGCCTCGGCTTCGCGTCGCGCACGCGGCAAGCCGAGGGCCTGCTCGATCAACGTGCTGCGCATATGCCGCGACAAACCCGTAAGGATGTTGTCGAGCACGCTCATTTTTTTGAACAAGGCGTTGTTCTGAAAGGTGCGACCGATGCCTCGGCGCGCCGCGCCCAACGGGTCGATGCGCTGAAAATGCTGGTCTTCAAAAACGATCTCTCCGGCATCGTAGCGATACACACCGTTGAGCACGTTGAGCAGCGAGCTTTTGCCGGCACCGTTGGGGCCGATCAACGCGCAGATCTCGCCGCGCTGCACCTCGAATGACAGCCCATTGATCGCCTTGACGCCTTTGAACGACAGCGAGATGTCCCGCACCTGGAGGATGGCCTGGCTCATGCGCTTTTCCGTTTGAATTCGGCCAGCCAGGTCGGCTCGGCGTTGGATTTGACGGGCTGCCAGATGGAAGTCAGACGCTGAAAGCCCAATAACCTGCGGACGCGGTTTTTCAGAAACCGACGCAGGCCGCTGCGCGGATCGGCGATGGCCCACTCGCACAGGCGTCGGCGCCAGGTGCCGTGGGGCGCGAGGCGGGTTTCGATCTCGTCGGCCACCTGCTGCAGGCGCGCCGGCGACAACAGCAGGCCGGTGGGCGCGACTTCGCTGCGATCACGCCGCGCCGACGCCGGACTCTCCGGGAAGGCCAGGCCGTGGCCGCTGTGCAGCCATTGCTCCAGAATCACCGCCAGGCCGCCTTGCCAGTGGGTGCCCTCTTCACTCCACAACGCGGTTTCGGCTGTGGAATTCCACCAACGCTGCACATGTTGCGCCGGGTCAACCGGGCCGAGCAGTTGGGCAAAATCCAACCGCTGGGTAAACGCCCAATCGGGCTGGCGACCTTGAACGTAGACGTGGCTGGGACGAATACGCCATAGCTGTTGTTCCAAGGTCTGGGGCTCCAGGTTGTCGGCCAGCGTCAGCACCTGCGCGCCGACGGACTGGGCCGCCAACGCCAGCAACAGCAGGTTCGGCTCAAAAGCACCGCTGAGTGCCAACCGTGACTGCTCGCTCAAACCTTGCTGGCGCAAACCATCGGCCAGGCGTTCTACATCGCGCAGGGTGTCGATCCAGCGCCACGCGTGCCACAGTCCCTGACGCTTGTGGCGCAGGGCAATGTGCAACGGCGTGAGTTGTGCCCAGTGACGCAGGTGTTCCAGGAGAGCCTTGGGTTCGTGCACGCTCATAGGGGGTTGCTCCTATTGGGGGGTATGCGTGCGGTGGTCCGCTGGCTTGTATTTGTATCAACACAGGACAACTGTGGGAGAGGGGCTTGCCCCCGATAGCGTTGGGTCAGTTACGAGTGCTCTAACTGGCCCACCGCTATCGGGGGCAAGCCCCCTCCCACATTGGTTTTTTGTATCCCAGATAAATTGCGGTAGCTCGCGCCAGGATGGTTCGAGCCCAACCTTGCACCGTCACCAAACAACTTCTCACGCAACGTACCCTGGGCGTATTCGGTCTTGTACACGCCACGCTTCTGCAGCTCCGGCACCAGCCACTCGACGGCGTCGATAAAGGTTTCGTGGGTCAGCGCGTAGGCCAGGTTGAAGCCGTCCACGTCGGTCTCCTCTACCCATTCCTGCAACAGGTCAGCCACGGTCTGCGGGCCACCGACGAACAGCGGGCCAAAGCCGCCGATACCGACCCAGTCGGCCAGTTCATTGGGCGTCCAGACCTTGTTCGGATCGGCCGTGGAGAAGGCTTCCACCGCCGACTGGATCGCATTGGTGTGCACGTGTTTGAGCGGCTCATCCGGCTTGAACTGGCTGAAATCGATGCCCGTCCAGCCGGAGATCAGCGCCATCGCGCCTTCATAGCTGACATAGGATTTGTAC
The DNA here is from genome assembly GCF_026410085.1 of Pseudomonas quebecensis. Classification (NCBI taxonomy): domain Bacteria; kingdom Pseudomonadati; phylum Pseudomonadota; class Gammaproteobacteria; order Pseudomonadales; family Pseudomonadaceae; genus Pseudomonas; species Pseudomonas quebecensis. The sequence continues at coordinate 1,955,937 of NZ_CP112866.1, read as the reverse complement.
TCGTCAAACTTGGCCTTGGCCTTGGCGTCGGTCTCATCGACGATCACCGTCTGCAGGTTGAAAATCAGGATTTTCTTCGGATCGCGCCCGGCCTCGGCCGCACGCCGGCGGATATCGGCAACGGTCTTTTTCAGCAGCACCTTGGACGGTGCCGCGACAAAAACGCACTCGGCCTGCTCGGCGGCAAACTGCTTGCCACGGCTGGAAGCACCGGCCTGGTACAACACCGGCGTGCGCTGCGGCGACGGCTCGCACAGGTGAATACCGGGCACCTGGAAGTGCTTGCCGATGTGGCGGATCTCATGGATTTTGCTCGGATCGCTGAAAACCCGGCGCTCGCGGTCGCGCAGTACCGCGCCCTCTTCCCAACTGCCTTCCCAGAGCTTGTAGCAAACCTCGAGGTACTCCTCGGCATAGTCGTAGCGCGCATCGTGTTCGGTCTGGGCTTTCTGCCCCAGGTTCTTGGCGCCGCTTTCCAGGTAGGACGTGACGATGTTCCAGCCGATACGGCCCTTGGTCAGGTGATCGAGGGTCGAAAGCCTGCGCGCGAACGGATACGGGTGTTCGAACGACAGCGATGCCGTCAGGCCGAACCCCAGGTGTTCGGTGACCATCGCCATGGGGGCGATCAGCGACAACGGATCGTTGACCGGCACCTGGGTGGCCTGGCGAATCGCCGCGTCGCCATTGCCGTTGTACACGTCGTAGATGCCCAGCACGTCGGCGATGAACAGCCCGTCGAACTTGCCGCGCTCAAGAATCTTCGCCAGATCGGTCCAGTATTCCAGGTCCTTGTACTGCCACGACCGGTCGCGCGGGTGCGCCCACAGGCCGGGGGATTGGTGGCCGACGCAATTCATGTCGAAGGCATTCAGGCGGATTTCACGGGCCATCAGTGCACTCCGTTGAGGTGATAGTTGCCGACTGCGTGGTAGGTGTGGCGCAGCGGGTTATCCAGGCTTGACGGCAGCGCACTGCGTTGGCCGGTCAATTCGAATTCGGTGTTGCTGGCGGCAATCAGCGCTTCGGCCGCAGCAATCTGCGCTTCGGCGCGGGCGACCGGGCTGGGATGGGTCTCGGCCCGTTCGAGCAAGGCGGCGGCCACGTCGACGCGGATCTGCAGATCGCCAAAGCGGCTGATCACGTAGGGGTCATCGCTGCGTTCGACATGTCGACGGGTGCTGTCCAGCAGTTGGCGCGCAAGGGTCAGTGTGGTCATGGGTCAGGTCTCTCAGTTCCAGGCGTGGCGTGCAGGCTTCACGCCGTTGAGCACGAAATTGCCGATCAAGTGGTATTTCCAGCGGGCCGGGTCGTGCAGGGTGTGGGTGCGGGCATTGCGCCAGAACCGGTCGAGGTTGTACTTGCCCGTCACCGAGCGCGTACCGGCCAGTTCGAACAGTTTGCTGCTGGCGAGCAACGCGGTTTCCGCCGACAGCACTTTGGCCTGGGCCACCACCAGCGAAGCGTGAGCGACGCTGTCTTCATTCGGTTCGGCCAGGGCCCGGTCCACGGCCAGGCCGGCCTTGGCGAGAATGGCTTCGGTGCCGTGCACGCGCCACGCCAGGTCACCGATGGCGGCAATCGTGAAAGGGTCTTGCCAGCCGTGATCCTGCTGGCTGTCGATCCAGGGCCGCGCCTGACGTGCGTGGAGCTTGGCCTGCTCCAAAGCGCCTACGGCAATGCCGGTGTCGACGGCGGCCTGGATGATCTGCGAAATCGGGCCATTGGCCGTGGGTCGGTCGAACGCCAGGTGTGCGGGTATCACCGCGCTCAGGGGCACCGTTACGCCATCGAGGGTCACCCCGCCGCTGGCTGTGGTGCGCTGGCCGAAGCCGTCCCAGCTGTCGATCACACTCAGCCCTGGGGCGTCGCGCTCGACGAAGGCAATCAACGCCTGGCCATGCTCGTTATTGCCAACGGTGGGCACCAGGTGGGCGAACAGCGCGCCGGTGCAGTAGAACTTTTCACCGTTGATCTGCGCACTATCGCCTTCGATGCGGATTTGCGTGTCGAAGATGCCGGCGTTCTTGCTCCTGGCCTCGGAGAACGCATTGCCGAAACGATAACCTTCGAGGACCTTGCCGAAGTAATAGCGCTTTTGTTCTTCGCTGGCGGTGTGCAGCAGCAGGTCCACCACACCGAGGTGGTTCTGCGGGATCTGGCCCAGGGACGGGTCGGCGGCCGAGATCAACTTGATCACCTCGGCTACCGTGACATAGGACACTTCGGCGCCACCGTAGGCTTTGGGCACCGTGATGCCCCATAGGCCGCTGGCGGAAAACTCGTCGAGTTCGGCCACCGGCAAGCGACGTTCACGATCGCGCTCACTGGCGCCAACGGCAAAGCGTTCGGCCAAGCGCGTAGCTACCTCGATGGCTTCGGCATCCGAGCGGATGATATGGGCAGGGTGTTGAGGGTGGGCTGACATGGGCCGACTCCAGGCTCCGAGGGAATACCAGGAGGATTGCAGGAGTCGTGCCTGAATTTAATCGTCAATAAATTCAGCGGGTTGCGGGTTTATCAATGCCATATAGCGCGGTTCAAACCAGCAAAGTGTGCATCCACTGTTGCCAGGCAAACAGTTAGATGACCACGTTGCGTACAAAGCGCACGGCCACATCGCCGTCGTTGCGGTAGCCGTGGGCAAGGCGGCTGGCGAACATAAAGAACTCACCGGCGGCCACGGGCTTTTGCTCGTCGCCCACCAGCAGGGTCAGGCAACCTTCGAACACAAACAGCTGCACGCTCCAGCCCTCCGGGTCGGGGTCCGGGCTGTAGCAATCACCTGGCTCCAGGCGCATCTCCCACAACTCGACTTCACGGCGGGCGGTGGCTTTGGCCAGCAGCACCGCCTTGCTGCCGGGAATCTCGCCGGCCCATGCCAGCTCGTTGATGCGACTGTGGTCGGGCGCATCGGGCGCCTGGATCAAGTCGCTGAACGCCACATCCAGTGCTTCGGCGACGCGGTCGAGGGTGGACAGGCTGACGTTCTTCTCGCCGGCTTCGATGGCCACCAGCATGCGCCGGCTGACCCCGGACTTTTCTGAAAGCGCAGTCTGGCTGAGGTCGGCGGCGTGGCGCAGGCGACGAACGTTCTGGCTGACGTGTTGCAGGACCGAAGCCCGCTGCGGATTTTCTTTGTGCACTATATTGCTCAATGGGTGGGTGTGCGCAGTATACTGCCCAGCGTGCGGCGCATTGTGCGGTCCGTGCCTTTCCTATGCAAGACCAGAGCCGCCATGACCTCCTCGAACTCCCCGTCGCGTTTCCATCGTTTCAGCAAAGCCGAGTGCATCCTGGTGTTTATCACCATGATCTGGGGCGGCACCTTCTTGTTGGTGCAGCACGCCATGAGCGTCAGCGGGCCGATGTTTTTCGTGGGCCTGCGTTTTGCGGCGGCGGCGCTCGTGGTGGGGTTCTTTTCCCTGCGCACCCTGCGCGACCTGAACGTGTTCGAATTGAAGGCCGGGGTGTTTATCGGCGTGGCCATCATGTTCGGCTACGGCCTGCAAACCATCGGCCTGCAAACCATCCTCAGCAGCCAGTCGGCATTTATCACCGCGTTGTATGTGCCGTTCGTGCCGTTGCTGCAATGGCTGGTGCTGGGCCGTCGACCGGGCCTGATGCCAAGCCTGGGTATCATGCTGGCGTTTGCCGGGTTGATGCTGTTGACCGGCCCGGCGGGTGCATCGCTGAATTTCAGCGCCGGAGAGATCGCGACGTTGATCGGCGCCATCGCAATTGCCGCCGAAATCATCCTGATCAGTGCGTTCGCCGGGCAGGTGGATGTGCGCCGCGTCACCGTGGTGCAATTGGCCACGGCGTCGCTGTTGTCATTCCTGATGGTGGTGCCGATGGGCGAGGCGCTGCCGGGGTTTTCATGGTTGCTGCTGTTCAGCGCGGTGGGCCTGGGCCTGACCAGTGCGGTCATCCAGGTGGCGATGAACTGGGCGCAGCAGAGCGTTTCGCCGACCCGGGCCACGTTGATCTATGCGGGCGAACCGGTGTGGGCCGGCGTGGTCGGGCGGATCGCCGGCGAGCGCTTCCCGCCGATAGCGATGCTGGGGGCGGCGTTGATTGTGCTGGCGGTGATTGTGAGTGAAATGAAAAGGAACAGCTCGAACGTTGTCGACGCTAAGGCCGAAGTTGAACCGGAAAATCAGGGTTGATGGTTTAAGCTATCAGCCACAAGCCGTAGAAAATACGCGGCCGGCTGTTCTCTTGCAGCTTGCCGCTTGTAGCTGCCTTCTACTGCCTCTGTAGGATCCTGCCACATCTTGCCGTTTGGTGATCATGAAAGCGGCACGTATGATGCATCCCAAACTCCCGCAGATTAGAAGCCTATGTCCTTGATAGTTCTACTGCTTCTGCCGTTCATCGGCAGCTGTCTGGCGGCCCTGCTGCCGCACAACGCGCGCAATACCGAATCCCTGCTGGCCGGCCTGGTGGCGCTGATCGGCAGCGTTCGAGTCGCCCTGCTCTACCCCCAGATCGCCCACGGTGGCGTGATCCATGAAGAATTCATGTGGTTGCCCAGCCTCGGGCTGAATTTCGTGCTGCGCATGGATGGCTTCGCCTGGCTGTTCTCGATGCTGGTGTTGGGCATCGGCACATTGGTGTCGCTGTATGCCCGCTACTACATGTCGCCGGACGACCCGGTGCCGCGCTTCTTCGCGTTTTTCCTGGCGTTCATGGGCGCCATGCTGGGCCTGGTAATCTCCGGCAACTTGATCCAGATCGTGTTTTTCTGGGAACTGACCAGCCTGTTCTCGTTCCTGTTGATCGGCTACTGGCACCACCGCGCCGATGCGCGACGCGGCGCTTATATGGCGCTGATGGTCACCGGCGCGGGCGGTCTGTGCCTGCTGGCGGGCGTGATGCTGCTGGGGCATATCGTCGGCAGCTATGACCTGGACCAGGTGCTGGCGGCGGGCGAGCAGATTCGCGCGCATGCGCTGTACCCGGTGATGCTCGCCCTGGTGCTGATCGGCGCCTTGAGCAAAAGCGCGCAGTTCCCGTTCCACTTCTGGCTGCCCCACGCGATGGCGGCGCCGACACCGGTTTCCGCTTACCTGCATTCGGCAACGATGGTGAAGGCCGGCGTGTTCCTGCTGGCCCGTCTGTGGCCGTCGCTGTCCGGCAGCGAAGAATGGTTCTGGATCGTCGGCGGTGCCGGCGCCCTCACCCTCCTCCTCGGCGCTTACTGCGCCATGTTTCAAAACGACCTCAAGGGCCTGCTGGCCTACTCCACCATCAGCCACCTTGGGCTGATCACCCTGCTGCTGGGGCTCAACAGCCCGCTGGCCGCCGTGGCCGCAGTGTTCCATATCCTCAATCACGCCACCTTCAAGGCCTCGCTGTTCATGGCCGCCGGCATCATTGACCACGAAAGCGGCACCCGTGATATCCGCAAGCTCAGTGGCCTGGTGCGTCTGATTCCGTTCACCGCGACCCTGGCGATGGTGGCCAGCGCGTCCATGGCCGGCGTGCCGTTGCTCAATGGGTTCCTGTCCAAAGAGATGTTCTTCGCCGAAACGGTGTTTATCTCAGCGACCCGATGGGTGGAATTCACCTTGCCGGTCATCGCCACCATCGCCGGCACGTTCAGTGTGGCCTATGCGCTGCGCTTTACCGTGGATGTGTTCTTCGGCCCGCCGCCCGTCGACCTGCCCCATATCCCGCACGAACCACCGCGCTGGATGCGCGCGCCGGTGGAATTGCTGGTGTTTACCTGCCTGCTGGTGGGGATCTTTCCGGCCCAGGTGGTCGGCTCGATCCTCGCCGCCGCCGCATTGCCGGTGGTCGGCGGCGTGCTGCCCGAGTACAGCCTGGCGATCTGGCACGGCTGGAACGCGCCGATGATCATGAGCCTGGTGGCCATGTCCGGCGGTGTGGTGCTGTACCTGATGCTGCGCAAGCAGCTCAAGCGCGGTCGTTTCAAGTACCCGCCGGTTATCAGTTATTTCAACGGCAAGCGCGGCTTCGAGCGCAGCCTGGTGATGATGATGCGCGGCGTGCGCAAGGTCGAAAAACGCATCAGCACCAAGCGCCTGCAACCGCAGTTGTTCCTATTGGTCCTGGTGGCGCTGATCGGCGGCCTGATCCCCATGCTTAACAGCGGCCTTAGCTGGGGCGACCGCCCGAAAATCCCCGGCTCCGTGGTGTTTGTAACCCTGTGGGTGCTGGCGATCGCCTGTGCCCTGGGCGCCGCCTGGCAAGCCAAGTACCACCGGCTCGCCGCCCTGACCATGGTCAGCGTGTGCGGCCTGATGACTTGCATTACCTTCGTGTGGTTCTCGGCGCCCGACCTGGCGCTGACCCAATTGGTGGTGGAAGTGGTGACCACCGTGCTGATTCTCCTGGGCCTGCGCTGGCTGCCACGGCGGATCGAAGAGGTCTCGCCGCTGCCCAACACCTTGCGTCGAGCCAGGGTCCGCCGGGTCCGCGACTTTCTGCTGTCGAGCGTGGTGGGCGGCGGCATGGCGTTGCTGTCCTACGCAATGCTGACCCGCCAGACCCCCAACGATATCTCCTCGTTCTACCTCAGCCGCGCCCTGCCCGAAGGCGGCGGCAGCAATGTGGTGAACGTGATGCTGGTCGACTTCCGAGGCTTCGATACCCTCGGCGAAATCACCGTGCTCGGCGCCGTGGCGCTGACGGTCTACGCCCTGCTGCGGCGTTTCCGCCCGTCCAAGGAAAGCATGGAGCTGCCGCCGCAACAGCGGCAGTTGGCGCCGGACGTGGCCACCGACCTGGTCAACCCGCGCCAGGCCAGCGACACCGCCCTGGGCTTTATGATGGTGCCGGCGGTGCTGGTGCGCCTGCTGCTGCCGATCGCCCTGGTCGTGTCGTTCTACCTGTTCATGCGCGGCCACAACCAACCGGGAGGCGGTTTTGTCGCGGGCCTGGTGATGTCGGTGGCGTTTATCCTGCAATACATGGTCGCCGGAACCCAGTGGGTCGAGGCGCAGATGAGCCTGCGGCCGATGCGCTGGATGGGCTTCGGCCTCTTCGCGGCCACCCTTACCGGGCTGGGTGCGCTGTTCTTCGGCTACCCGTTCCTCACCACTCACACTTTGCACCTGAGCGTGCCGGTGCTGGGCGATATCCATATCGCCAGCGCGTTGTTCTTCGATGTGGGTGTGTACGCCATGGTGGTCGGCTCGACCCTGTTGATGCTCACCGCCCTCGGACACCAGTCGGTGCGCGCGCATAAACCGAGCAACCAGCCCAAAGTAGTCGTCACAACCGAAGGAGCCGCCTGATGGAAGAAGTCATCGCAATGGCCATTGGGGTCCTGGCGGCCTCGGGCGTGTGGTTGATCCTGCGCCCACGGACTTTCCAGGTGGTGATGGGCCTGTGCCTGCTGTCCTATGGGGTCAACCTGTTCATTTTCAGCATGGGCAGCCTGTTTATCGGCAAGGAGCCGATCATCAAGGACGGCGTGCCGCAGGACCTGCTGCACTACACCGATCCGCTGCCGCAGGCCCTGGTGCTGACCGCCATCGTGATCAGCTTCGCCATGACCGCGCTGTTTCTGGTGGTGCTGCTGGCGTCGCGGGGCCTGACCGGCACCGACCATGTGGACGGCCGGGAGCCCAAGGAATGACGTGGGTGAACCAACTGATCGTCGCGCCGATCCTGCTGCCGCTGCTGACCGCAGCCCTGATGCTGATGCTCAGCGAGAAACGTCGGCCGCTCAAGGCGCGTATCAACCTGTTCTCCAGTGTGCTCGGCCTCGCCACGGCGATCCTGCTGCTGTACTGGACGCAGCAAGGCGGCCCCGGCTCGATCGGCGTCTACCTGCCGGGCAACTGGCAAGTGCCGTTCGGCATTGTGCTGGTGGTGGATCAGCTCTCGGCGCTGATGCTGGTGCTCACCGGGATCATCGGCGTCAGTGCGCTGCTGTTCGCCATGGCCCGCTGGGACCGCGCCGGCACCAGTTTCCATGCGCTGTTCCAGATCCAGATGATGGGCCTGTACGGCGCGTTCCTCACCGCTGACCTGTTCAATCTGTTCGTATTCTTCGAGGTGCTGCTGGCGGCATCCTACGGTTTGATGCTGCACGGCTCCGGCCGCGCGCGGGTGTCGTCGGGGCTGCATTACATCGCGATCAACCTGCTGGCGTCGTCGCTGTTCCTGATTGGCGCGGCGATGATCTACGGCGTCACCGGCACGCTGAATTTCGCTGACCTGGCGCTGAAAATCCCACTGGTGCCCGAAGCCGATCGCGGCCTGCTGCACGCTGGCGCGGCGATCCTCGCCACCGCGTTCCTGGCCAAGGCCGGCATGTGGCCGCTGAACTTCTGGCTGGCCCCCGCCTACTCCTCGGCCAGTGCGCCGGTGGCGGCGATGTTCGCGATCATGACCAAGGTCGGCGTGTACACCGTGCTGCGTTTGTGGACCCTGCTGTTCTCCGGCCAGGCCGGCGCGTCGGCGTTGTTCGGCGGCGACTGGCTGGTGTACGGCGGCATGGCCACGATCGTCTGCGCGGCGCTGGCGATGGTGGCGGCGCAGCGGCTGGAGCGCATGGCGAGCCTGAGCATCCTGGTCTCGGCGGGGATCCTGTTGTCGGCGGTGGGCTTTGCCCAACCGAGCCTGACCGCCGGCGCGTTGTTCTATCTGGTCAGCTCCACCTTGGCGCTGAGTGCGCTGTTCCTGCTGGCGGAATTGATCGAGCGTTCGCGCTCGGCCAACGACCTGCCGCTGGATGAGGAAATCGATGCGCTGCCCAAAGCCATGGAATCCCTGCACCCACGGCCCGGCGTAAACCTGGACGATGAGCAGAAGGCCGTGATCGGCCAGGTGATTCCCTGGACCATGGCCTTCCTCGGCTTGAGCTTTGTGGCCTGCGCGCTGCTGATCATCGGCATGCCGCCGCTGTCCGGGTTTATCGGCAAACTCAGCCTGTTGAGCGCGCTGGTCAACCCGCTCGGCCTGGGTGCCAGTGCCGACGCGCCGATCCGGCCGGCCGCGTGGGGCTTGGTGGCACTGCTGATCCTGTCCGGCCTGGCCTCGCTGATTGCCTTCGCGCGCCTGGGTATCCAGCGCTTCTGGACCCCGGAAGAACGCCCCTCGCCGCTGCTGCGGCGCTATGAATGCCTGCCGATCTTCTTTCTGCTGGGCTTAAGCATCGCCCTGACCTTCAAGGCCGAACCCCTGATGCGCTACACCCAGGCCACCGCCCAAAGCCTGAACAACCCCGAGCACTACGTAATGGCGGTAATGGCCACGCGGCCGGTGCCCAGCCCCGAAGCCAAGGCCGCCGCCGTGGAGGTGCAACCATGAAGCGCCTGTTTCCTGCCCCGTGGCTGTCGCTGGCGCTATGGCTGCTGTGGCTGCTGTTAAACCTGTCCGTCAGCCCCGGCAACCTGTTGCTGGGGGCGCTGCTGGGTTTTCTCGCACCGCTGCTGATGGCGCCGTTGCGCCCGCTGCCGATCCACATCCGCTGCCCTGGCGTGATCATCCGCCTGTTCTTTGTGGTCGGTCGCGATGTGATCGTCTCCAACCTGCAAGTAGCCTGGGGCGTGCTGACCTGCGGCTCGCGCCCGCCGCGCTCGGGCTTTATCAAAATCCCCCTGGACCTGCGCGACCCCAACGGCCTGGCGGCGCTGTCGATGATCACCACCGTGGTACCCGGCACCATCTGGTCGGAACTGGCGCTGGACCGCAGCATCCTGCTGTTGCACGTGTTCGACCTGGATGATGAGACGCGGTTTATCGAGCATTTCAAGACCACCTACGAGCGGCCCCTGATGGAGATCTTCGAATGAGCCCCCTGCTCGCCAATGCGATCCTGCTCAGCCTGTTCCTGTTCTCGCTGGCCATGGTGCTGACGTTGATCCGCCTGTTCAAAGGCCCGTCGGCCCAGGACCGGGTCCTGGCCCTGGACTATCTGTACATCCTGGCCATGCTGATGATGCTGGTACTGGGCATTCGTTATGCCAGTGACACCTACTTTGAAGCGGCGTTGCTGATCGCGCTGTTCGGCTTCGTTGGCTCGTTTGCCCTGGCTAAATTCCTGCTGCGTGGGGAGGTGATTGAATGATGCCGTTATGGATGGAAGTCGTCGTCGCGGTGCTGCTGGTATTGAGCAGCGTGTTTGCGTTGATTGGAGCGCTTGGCTTGTTGCGCATGAAGGATTTCTTCCAGCGCATGCACCCGCCGGCACTGGCCTCGACGCTGGGTGCGTGGTGCGTGGCGTTGGCGTCGATCATCTATTTTTCGGTGCTCAAATCGGGGCCGGTGCTGCATGGCTGGTTGATCCCGATTCTGCTGTCGATCACCGTGCCGGTCACCACGTTGCTGCTGGCCCGCACCGCGTTGTTCCGCAAGCGCATGGCTGGTGATGATGTGCCGGCCGAGGTCAGCAGCCGTCGCTGAGCGCTGAGGCGAACACGATAAAAAATGTGGGAGGGGGGCTTGCCCCCGATTGCGGTCGGTCAGTTAAAGACGTGATCGCTCCCACGCTCTGCGTGGGAGCGCTGCCTGGGACGCTCCGCGTCCCGCCAGCGACACGAGTCTCAGATCCTGCGCACTTGTGACGCAGAGCGTCACGGGATGCATTCCCACGCGGAGCTTGGGAACGATCGCCCCGAACCAGTCGGGGCGTTTTTCATCCGGCGTTTGCCAATCAGGCCTGATCAGCCAACCGCCACGTCGTCCCACCCTTGCCGTCTTCCAACACCACGCCCATTGCGGTCAGTTGGTCACGGATACGGTCGGATTCCGCCCAGTCCTTGTAATAAATCTGAGATCGATTGGGCTAATCCATGGGAGGGGCTTGCCCCGGATGGCGGTGGACCCGTGATCGCTCCCACGCTCTGCGTGGGAGCGCTGCCTGGGACGCTCCGCGTCCCGCCAGCGACACGAGTCTCAGGTCCTGCGCACTTGTGACGCAGAGCGTCACGGGATGCATTCCCACGCGGAGCTTGGGAACGATCGCCCCGAACCAGTCGGGGCGTTTTTCATCCGGCGTTTGCCAATCAGGCCTGATCAGCCAACCGCCACGTCGTCCCACCCTTGCCGTCTTCCAACACCACGCCCATTGCGGTCAGTTGGTCACGGATACGGTCGGATTCCGCCCAGTCTTTATTGGTACGAGCCGTCAAACGCGCCTGAATCAACGCATCCACTTGCGCCGCATCCACACGCCCTTCGGCGCCGGCCTGCAGGAAGTCATCGGCCTCCATCTGCAACACGCCCAGCACACTGGCCAACTCTTTCAAGCGCGCCGCCAGGCCCGCCGCTGCGTCGAGATCGCTCTCGCGCAGGCGGTTGATCTCGCGCACCATTTCGAACAGCACCGCACAGGCTTCCGGGGTGCCGAAGTCGTCGTTCATGACTTCGGTGAACCGCGACACGAACGCTTCGCCGCCGGCCGGCGCCACGGATGGCAAGCCTTTCAACGCGTGGTAGAACCGCTCCAGGGCGCCCTTGGCATCCTTGAGGTTGTCTTCCGAGTAGTTGATGGCGCTGCGGTAGTGGCTGGACACCAGCAGGTAACGCACCACTTCCGGGTGGTACTTTTCCAGCACGTCGCGGATGGTGAAGAAGTTGTTCAAGGACTTGGACATCTTCTCGCCATTGATGCGGATCATGCCGCAGTGCATCCAGGCATTGGCGTAGGTCTTGCCGGTGGCGGCTTCGCTCTGGGCGATTTCGTTTTCGTGGTGCGGGAACTCCAGGTCGCTGCCGCCGCCATGAATGTCGAAGGTCTCGCCCAGGCAGCAGGTGGACATCACCGAGCACTCGATGTGCCAGCCTGGACGGCCTGCGCCCCACGGCGACTCCCAGCTCGGCTCGCCGGGTTTGGTAGCTTTCCACAGCACGAAGTCCAGCGGGTCTTGCTTGGCTTCGTCGACTTCGATGCGCGCGCCGATGCGCAGGTCTTCGATTTTCTTGCGCGACAGCTTGCCGTAGCCCATGAACTTGGCGACGCGGTAGTACACGTCGCCATTGCCTGGAGCGTAGGCGTAACCCTTGTCGATCAGGGTCTGGATCATCGCGTGCATGCCGGGGATGTGGTCCGTGGCACGCGGTTCCATGTCCGGCTTGAGGATGTTGAGGCGCGCCTCGTCCTCGTGCATGGCGGCGATCATGCGCTCGGTCAGCGCGTCGAACGCCTCGCCGTTTTCATTGGCGCGGTTGATGATCTTGTCGTCGATGTCGGTAATGTTGCGCACGTACGTCAAGTCATAGCCGCTGAAACGCAGCCAGCGGGTCACCAGGTCGAAGGCCACCATGCTGCGGCCGTGGCCGATGTGGCAGTAGTCGTACACGGTCATGCCGCACACGTACATGCGCACCTTGTTGCCATCGAGCGGCTTGAAGACTTCTTTGGTCTTGCTGAGTGTGTTGTAGATCGTTAGCACAACGGCTTCCTTAGAGAATCACTGGCCCCACGAATCACGCAGGGTCACGGTACGGTTGAATACCGGAGCACCAGGTTTCGAGTCCTTGATATCCGCGCAGAAGTAGCCTTCGCGCTCGAACTGGAAACGGTCTTCCGGCTGTGCGTCGCCAAGCGATGGCTCGGCACGACAACCAGTGAGTACTTGCAGGGAGTCAGGGTTGATGTTGTCGAGGAAACTGGCGCTGTCTTCGGCCTTCTCGGGATTCGGCGAGCGGAACAGACGGTCGTACAGACGCACTTCGCACTCGACGCTGGCGGCGGCCGGCACCCAGTGGATTACGCCCTTGACCTTGCGGCCTTCAGGGTTCTTGCCCAAGGTGTCCGGGTCGTACGAGCAGTGCAGTTCGACGATGTTGCCGTCGGCGTCCTTGATCGCTTCGTCGGCGCGGATCACATAACTGCCGCGCAGGCGCACTTCGCCGTTCGGCTCCAGGCGCTTATAGCCCTTTGGCGGTTCTTCCATGAAATCGTCACGGTCGATGTAGATTTCACGGGCGAACGGCAGCTTGCGCACGCCGAGCGCTTCGTTCTGCGGATGACGCGGCAATTCGAGATTGTCGACCTTGTCTTGCGGATAGTTGGTGATCACCACTTTCAACGGGCGCAGCACGCACATGGCGCGCGGCGCGTTCGCGTCGAGGTCCTGGCGGATGCTGAATTCGAGCATGCCGTAGTCGACCACGCCGTCGGAGCGGTTGGTGCCGACCATCTCGCAGAAATTGCGAATCGACGCCGGGGTATAGCCACGGCGGCGGAAGCCCGACAGCGTGGACATGCGCGGGTCATCCCAGCCATGTACGTGCTTTTCATCGACCAGTTGCTTGAGCTTGCGCTTGCTGGTGATGGTGTAGTTGAGGTTCAGGCGGCTGAATTCGTACTGGCGCGGCTGAGCCGGCACCGGCAGATTGCTCAGGAACCATTCGTACAATGGGCGATGGCTTTCGAACTCCAGGGTGCAGATGGAGTGGGTGATGCCTTCGATGGCGTCCGACTGGCCGTGGGTGAAGTCGTAGTTGGGGTAGATGCACCACTTGTCGCCGGTCTGGTGGTGATGGGCGTGGCGGATGCGGTACATGATCGGGTCGCGCAGGTTCATGTTCGGCGAGGCCATGTCGATCTTGGCGCGCAGCACACGGGCGCCGTCCGGGAACTCGCCGGCGCGCATGCGGGCGAACCAGTCGAGGTTCTCTTGCACCGAACGGTCGCGGAACGGGCTGTTCTTGCCCGGTTCGGTGAGCGTGCCACGGTATTCCTTGGCCTGTTCCGGGCTCAGGTCGTCGACGTAGGCCTTGCCGGCCTTGATCAACTCCACGGCCCAGTCGTGCAACTGGTCGAAGTACTGCGAGGCATAGCGCACTTCACCGGACCATTCGAAACCCAGCCACTTCACGTCGCTTTCGATGGCGTCGATGTATTCCTGGTCTTCCTTGGCCGGGTTGGTGTCGTCGAAACGCAGGTGGGTGACGCCGCCGAATTCCTGGGCCAGGCCGAAGTTCACGCAGATCGACTTGGCGTGACCGATGTGCAGGTAGCCGTTGGGCTCAGGCGGGAAACGGGTGACGATCTGCGTGTGCTTGCCCGAATCCAGGTCCGCCTGGATGATCGGGCGCAGGAAATTGACCGGGACGGCAGGTCCGGTCTTGGAATTCGAGGTAGGGTCGACAGTGGGCTTGCTCATAGGATCCTTGAACAGACAGGTTCGTGGCCGTTTGCGGCCAGATAAAACAAAGGGCTTATCATAGCCGAAGCGGTCAAGCCGCTGACAGAGCGTGGCCCAAAACTGCTGCATTTAATGCACGGGCGGTAAAAAACCACCTCGAAATTCCTGCCGGGCACGCTAAACTGCGCGCCTTGGCCGCCGTTTAGCCAGACAGGTCAGGCGCTCTGCGCGCCCAAACCCACGAATTCCCTGAAAAGAGTAGTGCACATGACTCAAGTCAAACTGACCACCAACCACGGTGACATCGTCATCGAGCTGAACGCCGAGAAAGCGCCGATCACCGTCGCCAACTTCATCGAATACGTTAAAGCCGGCCACTACGAAAACACGGTTTTCCACCGTGTCATCGGCAACTTCATGATTCAAGGCGGCGGTTTCGAGCCTGGCATGAAAGAAAAGAAAGACAAGCGCCCAAGCATCCAGAACGAAGCGGACAACGGCCTCTCCAACGACAAGTACACCGTCGCCATGGCCCGTACCATGGAGCCGCATTCGGCCTCCGCGCAGTTCTTCATCAACGTGGCCGACAACACCTTCCTCAACCACAGCGGCAAGAACGTGCAGGGCTGGGGCTACGCGGTATTCGGTAAAGTCACCGAAGGCCAGGACGTTGTCGACAAGATCAAAGGCGTGTCCACCACCTCCAAGGCCGGCCACCAGGACGTCCCCGCTGAAGACGTCATCGTCGAGAAAGCCGAGATCGTTGGGTGATATTGCTGATTTCAGATTTGCATCTGGAAGAGGAGCGCCCGGACATCACCCGGGCGTTTCTGGATCTGCTCCACGGCCGTGCCCGTGGCGCCCAGGCGTTGTACATTCTGGGGGACTTCTTCGAAGCCTGGATTGGCGACGATGGGATGACCGAATTCCAACGCTCGATCTGCGCGCACTTGCGCGAACTGAGCGACAGCGGCACCGCGATTTTCATCATGCACGGCAACCGCGATTTCCTGCTCGGCAAGGCCTTCTGCAAAGCCGCCGGCGCCACCCTGCTTAAAGACCCGAGCGTGGTGCATCTGCACGGTGAGCCCGTGCTGCTGATGCACGGCGACAGCCTGTGCACCCGCGACCTCGGCTATATGAAGCTGCGGCGCATCCTGCGTAACCCCATTGTGCTGTTTATCCTGCGCCACCTGCCCTTGGCCAGCCGCCACAAGCTGGCGCGCAAGCTGCGCAGCGAAAGCCGTGCGCAAACGCGCATGAAGGCCAACGACATTGTCGATGTCACTCCCGAGGAAGTACCCCGGGTGATGCAGCACTTCGGCGTGCACACGCTGGTCCACGGCCACACCCACCGCCCGGCGATCCACAAGCTGCAGATCGGCGACCAGGCTGCCCGGCGCATTGTGCTCGGGGATTGGGACAAGCAGGGCTGGGCGTTGCAGGTGGATGAGCAAGGGTTTCAACTGGCGGCGTTTGACTTCGTCAATCCGCAGCTGGCGTTGCCTGGCGCCTGATCCTCAAACACCGCTGATCCAATGTGAATACAGATCAAAATGTGGGAGGCGGCAAACTCCCTCCCACAATTGATTGCATTTCAGTCTTTGCCAATCAGTGGCCGGACGCTTCCGGCCCTGCCTTGGCACCAAACGGCGGCTTGGCCAGCCACACCAGCAGCATCAATGCCATGAACATCCAGCCCAGCAAAGTGAAGTAGTCCACGGTGGACATCATGTACGCCTGGCTGGTGAGGATGTGGTCCAGCTGCGTATAGGCCTTCTGCCCTGCTCCGCCCAACGCCTGCAAGGCATCGCGGGTGGCCGAGTCGTAGACGGTCATGTTTTCGCTCATGTACGCATGGTGCTGATCGGCGCGGCGGATCCAGATCCAGGTGGTCAACGAGGCAGCAAAGCTGCCGCCCAGGGTCCGCAGAAACGTCGCAAGACCGGCGCCGTCGGCGATCTGCTGCGGGGGCAGATCGGACATCAGGATGCTCAAGGTCGGCATGAAGAACAATGCCACGCCGATCCCCATAAACAGTTGCACCAGGGCGATATGGGTAAAGTCCACTTCATTGGTGAAGCCCGCGCGCATAAAGCAGCTCAAGCCAATTGCCAGGAACGCCAGCCCCGCCAGCAGGCGCAGGTCGAACTTGTGCGCGTACTTGCCCACGAACGGCGACATCAGCACCGGTAGAATACCGATCGGCGCCACCGCCAGCCCGGCCCACGTGGCGGTGTAGCCCATCTGGGTCTGCAACCACTGCGGCAGGATCAGGTTGATGCCGAAGAAACCGGCGTAGCCGAGGATCAACACGATGGTGCCGATGCGGAAGTTACGATAGGCAAACAACCGCAGGTTGACCACCGGATGCTCGTCGGTCATTTCCCAGATCACGAACACCGCCAGGGCAATCGCCGAGATTGCCGCGCCGATAATGATGAAATTCGATTCGAACCAGTCCAGGTCATTGCCCTTGTCGAGGATGATCTGCAACGCGCCCACCCCCACGATCAAGCTGAGCAGCCCGACATAGTCCATGGGTTGGTAACTGGTGTGCACCGGACGTTTCTTCAATTGCGAGCGCACCACCATCACCGCAAAGATGCCGATGGGTACGTTGATAAAGAAGATCCACGGCCAGCTGTAACTGTCAGTGATCCAACCGCCGAGGATCGGCCCGGCAATCGGCGCCACCACCGTAACCATCGCCAGCAGCGCCAGGGCCATGCCGCGCTTGGCCGGCGGGTACACCGCGATCAGCAGCGTCTGGGTCATCGGGTACAACGGCCCGGCCACCAGGCCTTGCAGCACCCGAAACCCGATCAATTCGGGCATCGAGGTGGAAATCCCGCAGAGGAACGACGCCAATACAAACAGCATGGTCGCCCACAGGAACAGCTTCACCTCGCCAAAGCGCCGGCTCAACCAGCCGGTGAGCGGCAAGGCAATCGCGTTGCTCACCGCAAACGAGGTGATCACCCAGGTGCCCTGCTCCGAACTCACGCCCAGGTTGCCGGAGATAGTCGGCAACGCCACGTTGGCGATGGTGGTGTCGAGCACCTGCATAAAGGTCGCCAGCGACAGGCCAATGGTGGCCATCAGCAGGCTGGGCGGCGTGAACGAGGCTTCCTTGCTCATCAGCGTTGCGCAGCCTTGGGAGCGGCGACGCTGTTGGCATGGATCAATTGCGTGATCATGGCATCGGCCTCGGCCAGTTGCTGGTCATACACCGTGGTGGTGAACGACGCCTTCTGCGGCGGTTGTTGCGCCAGCACCGGGCCGCTCTGGTCATGCAGGTCGACGTTGACCACGGTGCTCAAGCCCACGCGCAGCGGGTGCTTGGCCAGCTCTTCGGCGTTGATATGGATACGCACCGGCACACGCTGCACGATCTTGATCCAGTTACCGGTAGCGTTCTGCGCCGGCAGCAAGGCGAATGCGCTGCCGGTGCCGGCGCCGAGGCTGTCGACGGTGCCGCTGTATTTAACGTCGCTGCCGTAGATGTCCGACTCAATGTCCACCGGCTGGCCGATGCGCATATCGCGCAGTTGGGTTTCCTTGAAGTTGGCGTCGATCCACAGCTGGTCCAGTGGGATCACCGCCATCAACGCCGTGCCTGGTTGCACGCGCTGGCCCAATTGCACGCTGCGCTTGGCCACGTAACCGGTGACCGGCGCGATCAAAGTGCTGCGCGCGTTGGTCAGGTAAGCCTGGCGCAGTTGCGCGGCGGCGGCCTGCACGTCGGGGTGCGAGCTGATGACCGTGTCGTCCACCAGGGCGTTGGTGGTTTTGAGTTGCTGCTCAAGGTTGGTCAGGGCGTTCTTAGCAGCGGTCAGGCTGTCGCGGGCGTGGGACAGTTCTTCCTGGGAAATCGCACCGCCCTGGGCCAGGGTCTTACGCCGGTTGTAGTTGTCCTGCGCAGTCTGCACGTCGGCTTTCTGCGCATTGACCTGAGCCTTCATGCCGTCGACGTTGCTGTACAAGCCGCGCACCTGGCGCACGGTGCGCGCCAGATTGGCCTGGGCACTTTGCAGGCCGACGGCGGCGTCGTTCGGGTCGAAATTGACCAGCACCTGACCGGCATGCACCAGGTCACCATCATCGGCGCCGATGCTCACCACGGTGCCGGTGACCAGCGGAGTGATTTCCACCACGTTGCCGTTCACGTAGGCATCGTCGGTGCTTTCATTGAAGCGCCCGTACAGTTCGTACCAGGCCCACACGCCGACCACGCCCAGGATGACGATCAGCGCGAGGCCGATCAGCATGACTTTGCGCTTGCGCGGGTTGCTGGTGGTGTTCGGTTGTGGTGTGGCGTTGGAGTGTTCGGCAGTGGCCATGACAAATACCTCGAATTATTCCGTGCGGGTGGCGGGGGTAGTCGACGCGACATTGCTGGCGCCGTAGCCGCCGCCCAGGGCCTGCATCAATTGGATCGACAGGGTGATCTGCCCGGCATTGAGGCTCGCCAGCTGACGCTGGGCCTGCAGCAGCTGCTGCTCGATGCTGAGTACATCCAGGTAGCTGCCGATGCCGGAGCCGTAGCGCTGGACCACGGTGTCGTAGGACTGCTGCGCAATGTCCGTAGCGTGTTGCTGGGCCTGGATCTGCCGGCCGGTGTCGCGCAGTTGGGACAAGGTGTTGCCGATATCGCCCAGAGCTTGCACCAGGGTTTTGTTGTATTGCGCCACGGCCAGGTCGTAGTCGGCGTCGCGGGCGTCGAGGTCGGCGCGCAGGCGGCCGCCGTCGAAGATCGGCAACGAGATCGTCGGCGCAATATTGAAGAAGCGACTGGCCGAGCCGAACATCGCATCGCCCAGCAACGACTCGGCGCCGGCGCTCGCGCTGAGATTGAGATTGGGGTAGAAGCGGGTTTTGCTCGCATCGATGGTGCGACTCGCCGCCTCCACGCGCCAGCGCGCGGCAATCAGGTCGGGACGCCGGCCCAACAGCTCGGCGGGCAGCACCGCAGGCGCCGCCACGGCGGCAGGCTTGAGCACGGCCGGGCGTGCCAGTTCGCCGCCACGGTCCGGGCCTTTACCGAGCAACACTGCCAGGGCGATCCTGGCGCTCTGCAGTTGTTTCTGCGCATCGATCAACTGCGACTCGGAACTCGCCGCCAGGCTTTCGGTTTGCTGGTACTGGTAGTGGCTGTCGATGCCCGAATCCAGGCGGCGCTGGCTCAGTTCGAGCATTTGCCGGGTGCGCTTGAGGTCTTCTTCGGCCAGGTCACTCACGATATGGGCCTGGCCCAGATCGCTGTAGGCCTTGGCCACATCGGCGGCCAGGGTCAGGCGCGCAGCCTGTTGATCGACCTGGGCGGCACGCGCCTGGCCCAATGCGGCCTCCCAGGCGGCGCGCTGGCCACCCCAAAGGTCGAAGGTGTAGTTGAAGCTGGCGCCGATGTTGCGCACCGTCGAGTAGGCATCGCCCTGCCCGCGCGGGTCCTGGTCCTTGGCCAGGCGCGAACGGCTCACACCGGCGCTGGCATCCAGGGTGGGCATGCGCGCGGCGTCGGCGGCGTAGGCAGCGGCTTCAGCCTGGTGCGCGCGGGCGCTGGCCACCTGCATATCCGGGCTGTTTTGCAGGGCTTCGTTGATCAGGCCGTCGAGCTGCGGGTCGCCGAGGCTTTTCCACCAGTCGGCGCTCGGCCAGGCAGCGCTGGAGAGCGTTACCCCGCTCAGGGACTTTTCGGTGTGCAGGGTGTTGGCGTCAAGGCGCCGGCCCTGGGTGTCGAGGCCGCTGTAGTTGGCGCAACCGGCCATGCTCATGGCCACGAGCACCAGGCAAAGGGCGCGTGTGTTCATGCTTTACCTACCCGCTGCAGGGTGATGGGGTCGCCTGCCGCTATCAGAATTTTTTTGAGGATGCGTTCCAGGGTTTCCAGCTCGCCGGGTTCGAGCACACCGGCCAGTTGATTCAGCGCAGCGGCGCCGATGTGCGGCAGCATGTCCGCCAAGCGCTGGCCATCGGCGGTGAGGACCAGTTGCACCTGGCGCCGGTCCTGTTCGGAACGCTGCCGGCACAGCAAGCCCTTCTGCTCCAGCCGATCGAGCATGCGCGTCATTGAGCCGCTGTCCAGGGACAGGTTGCGACACAGCTCCGCCGGCGTGTCGACGCCGAACTGGGCCATGATGATCAACACCTTGAACTGTGCGGCGGTGATGCCGTGGGGTTCCATATGGGTGTCGATGATGCGGTCCTTGAGGAGCGCGGCGCGGCCCAGCAGCAGGCCGAGGTGGCAGTTGTGGAAGTTGTCTGGGGTGAAGTGCGGCATTGGAAGTCACCTTATTACTGCCTAGGCAGTGAATGTGTGACGAGATATTACTGCCTAGGCAGCGAAAGTCAAATGGAATAATTAGCTTGCTTGGTAGTTTGGCGATGGGTGGGTGAAAGACAGACTTAATGTGGGAGGGGGCTTGCTGTGGCGAGCGGGCTTGCCCCGCGCTGGGCCGCGAAGCGGCCCCATTCCAGGCGACGTGGTTTAGCTGATACACCGACGTGCCTGGGTTTGGGTCTGCTTCGCAGCCCAGCGCGGGGCAAGCCCGCTCACCACAAAAAAACCGCTCACCACAGCAAGCTCCCTCCTACATTTCTATCCCCGTTGGGTTTAGAAATCGCGCTTGTAGAAGATATCCAGGGAGCTGGCCACGCCACTGGCCACTTCCAGGTAGACCTTTTTACTCAGCAGGTAGCGCAAGGCGATGGTGTTGGCAGGCTCGAATACGCCAACGCCATAGCGCAGGCTGAGTTTTTCGGTGATTTTGCCGCTGGCGACCACAGCGGTGTTGTTGCCGCTGCCCTGGGTGTCGAGGTCGAAATCGCGAATGCCGAGCTTGTTAGCGATGTCCGACGTCACCCCGGCGCTGCCCATCAGGCCCAGACCCAGGGCAGCCTGGGCGAGCATGTTGTTGTCTTCGCCGGTAGTGCTTAACGGGCGCCCCAGCACCAGGTAGGACAGCGCCTGTTCCTGGCTCATCGCCGGTTCCGAAAAGATTTGCGTGGTGGGCTGCTCGGCGCTGCCGCTCAGGCGAATACCGGCGGTCACGTCGTCGGTCTTGCGGATCGCTTCGATGTCCAGGTACGGCTGGTCCAGCGGCCCGGCGAACAGCAGGCGCGCACGGCGCACGTCAAGCTTCTGCCCATAGGCGCGGTAGCGGCCGTCGTTGAGCCACAGCTCGCCACGGGTGTCGAGGTTGTCGCCGATGTGCACCTGACCCTGGACCTTGGCGGTCAGGCCGAAACCGGAAAAATTCAGCCGGTCTTCACCCACCACCACGTCGATATCCATGGCCATGGCCATCGGTGGCTTGCCCTCTTCGGTCTGGCTGCCGATGATCACCGTGTCATCCGACACCTTGACGGTCGACGGCGGCAATTCGCGCACGGTGATGTCGCCACGCGGGATGCGCACCTTGCCGGCAACGGCCAACCTGTCGTTCTTGAGGCTGATTTTCAGGTCGGGCGCCACTTCCAGCTCGGCGTAGGGTTCCACCGTGACGGGCAGTTGCGTGCCCTGCAGTTGCAGGTCCATCGCCAAGGCCTGGCCCCAATCGACCTGCCCCTTGAGGCTGCCCTGCCCGGCTTTGCCGCTGCGCCAGCCGCCGTTCAGTTGCACACTTTCACCGGCAATCAACGCCTGCACATTCAGCCCTTCGAGACTGATGGGCAGTTCCGGCCCGGACACTTCGCCGCCCACCAGGTTAACGCTGCCGTTGACCTGCGGCGCCAGCAGGCCGCCGCTGATGCGGCCGTTGCCGTTGAGCTTGCCGCTGAGTTTTTCCACCATCGGCACGAACGGCCGCGCCACGGCCAGGTCCAGCCCCATCAGGCTGAAATTGCCAGTGATCGGCTTGTTTTTCGGCAATGGGTTGATCTGCGCCTGCAGCAGCAATTCGCCGAGCTGGCCGCCGCGGAAATTCAGCTGCGTATCGATGCGCCGAGGGTTGAGGGTGGTTTCCAGCTTGAGGGTCTCATAGGGAAAGTCCAACCACTGGGCCTTGTCCTTGACGCGCAAGGTGCCACCGCTGGCATCCACCGACACGATGCCCTTGGGGCCGCTGGCGGGCAGGTCCAGTTGCAGGTCGGCATTGAGGCGACCTTGCCAGGCGAAATCCTTGGGCAAAAACGCCGCCAGGCTGTCGATGGGGAACTGCTTGAGGTGATAACGCAACTTCGGTTCGGGCATCAGACGCTGGTCTTCGCCGCACAGGCTCGACGCACCGGAGACCCAGCAGTGCGCCGCAAATGTCAGTCGGCCATCGGCCAGGCGTTCGATCCTGGCCGGAGCCTGCAGCCGCCAGTCCTGGCCGCCGGCCTGCACATCGCCGCTGGCCAGGCGCCCGCGCCAGTTGCCCTGGTCAAGATGGCCGTCCAGCGCCAAGGCCAGTTTGACCAACGGGCCGGCCAGGTCGAGCTGGACCTTTTGCTGCCGGATATCGCCCTGGGCGCTGGCGGTGAGCGTGCCGACCTGGGTGTCACCGCTCTGGAGGCCGCTGCCCTTGAGGTCGATCTTTGCGCGTTGGGCGTTATCCAGCGAGGCGTCGAGGCTGAGGGTTTGCAGGCGGTTGTCGGCAAACGCCAGTTGCTGGCCCTTGAGCCCAAGCTTGCCCTGAGGCGCCTTGAGCGTGCCGGCCACGTCGAGCCGGCCGTTGATCTGACCGCGCAGCTGTGGCCACAACTGGGCCAGGCGTGTGAGTTTGATATCGATCTGCCCGGCCAGGCGCTGCTGCAGGCTGCCGCTGCCCTGGATGCGGTTGTCGCCCAGGCGCAGGTCGAGGTTGGCGAGGGTCC
This sequence comes from Pseudomonas quebecensis, assembly GCF_026410085.1. Lineage (NCBI taxonomy): Bacteria > Pseudomonadati > Pseudomonadota > Gammaproteobacteria > Pseudomonadales > Pseudomonadaceae > Pseudomonas > Pseudomonas quebecensis. The sequence goes on along the minus strand of NZ_CP112866.1, from coordinate 1,933,066 downwards.
ATTGCTCGCCGGCGCCGTCGGCCTTGGCCGCCAGCACGGCGGTCTGCCCGCGCAGGCGGCCCTTGAGGTCAAGGTCGGCGTTGAGTTTGAGTTGTTCGTTCTTGAATTCGCCCTTGCTGCGCAGCGGTCCGGCCAGAGTGCCGGGCAACTCCGCCACCCAGTACGCCGGGTTCAGCGCCGACAGGTCCAACGCGGTGTCCCACGCAATGCCGTCGGCGAATTGCAGGTTCAGGTGACCTTCGGCCTTGCCCTGACCGGCGCTCAGTTTCAGCTCCGGCAGGAACACTTGCGTAAGGTCGCCGCTGAACGGCGTGACCACCGAGAACGAGCCGGCCGGGCCATCGAGGTTGGCCGTGAGGTTACCGAGGTAGTTGCCGTCTTTATAGGCAATCTCGCCGTTGAAGGTACGCAACGCTACTTGGGGCTCGTCGATCAGCGGGTACAGGCGATGCCACGGGAAATCCAGCCAGGCGATTTTGGCATCGGCGCTGAAGCCTTGCTGCCAGTCCAGGTTGGCGCTGAGTTTCAGGCTTTGTTTGTCGCCGGCATTCACGTCCAGGCCGGCGATCTGCGCGCCTTTGGCGTCTACCTTGCCTTGCAGCAGCAGATCCACCGGGCCTTTTTCCGCCGGCAACACGGCCTTGCCTTGCAGTTGGTAGCCACGGCTCAGGTCGCCCTTGGCGGTAAGGTCCAGTTGATTGAGTTGCAGGGTGTCGGGCAAATCAGCACTGGGCTTGAAGCCATCGGCGGTGATGCGCAGTTGGGCGGGCAGGTTTTCCGCCAGCGGTTGCAGTTCGCCGCTGAGTTTGGCCGGCAGGTAGCCGCTGCTGTCGGCGTCGAGTTTGAGGGTCTTGAGCAGGTCGCCGTCGATCTTCAGCGCCACCGTCCACGGCGCGCCGCCGGGTGCATAAGGCAGGCTCAGATTGCCGCTGGCGGTCAACGGCCAATCGCCGCTGGGCTGCAACAGGCCGCTCAGGTCCAGCACCAGGTCGTCGCGCCGCAGGTGCACGGCGTCGATCTGCATCCCCGCCGCGGTCCAGTGCGCCGCCAGTTGCAGGCCCTTGAGTTCCTCGCTGCCGTTGAACAACAGACGACCGACACGGACGTCGCCCAACTGCAGGGCCACCGGCAATTTCAAGTCCGGCAGTTGAATCGGTCCGCTGCTCTCGTCGCCACTGGGGGGAAATTGCAGGCTGACCTGCTCCACATCCAGTTGATCGATGCACAAGGTCATGCGCAGCAGACAGGCCGGCGACCACGCTAACGTCGCTGCCTGGAGTTCGACGCGGCTGCTGTCCTGCTGCCAGAGCAGATGGTCGGCGCGCCATTGGCCGCCCAGGTGGCCGTGGAAATTCTCCACGCTCAACCCCGGCACACGCGCCAACGCCCAACGGCTGCCGGCCTGGGTGCCGAGTATCGCCCAGCCGGTCAGCACTGCCACGGTGAGGACGGCCATCACGGCCAGCCCGGCTATTTTCACACCTCGCATCACAACTCAGGCCCCATGGAAAAGTGCAATCGAATGCCGCCCGGGTCTTCCAGAGCATGGGCCAGGTCCAGGCGAATCGGGCCGACCGGCGAGACCCAGCGCACACCGACGCCGACGCCGGTCTTCAGGCTCGGCAGCTCCAGATCATTAAAGGAGTTGCCCTGGTCGATGAAGGTCGCGATCCGCCATTTTTCGGCGATGGAATATTGGTACTCGGCACTCAGCGCCACCATGTAGCGCCCACCGATGCGATCTCCCCGGTCGTTTTCGGGGGACAGGGTCTGGTACTCATAGCCGCGCACGCTCTGGTCTCCACCGGCAAAGAAACGCAACGACGGTGGCACCGACTGGTAACCATTGGTGGCGCTGCCGCCCACTTGGGCGCGGGCGAGAAACCGGTGGTTGTCCCACAGGGTGGTCAAGCCTTTGACCATGGCCGTGCCATACAGGAGGTTGGTGTCCGATCCCAACCCCTCCTTGGCCACCTTGGCGTCGAATTGCAGGCGGTAGCCGTGGTGCGGGTCAATACGATTGTCGCTGCGCAGGTAGGAATAGCTGACGCCTGGCATCAGCAGGTTGCTCAGGCCTGAGTCGTTGCCCAGGCGATATTCCTCGCGTTGCCACTTGAGCGAGATCACCCGTGTCCAGCCGCTGGGCAACTTGCTGTGCCACTCCGGCCCGAGGGTAAGCAATTTACTCAGGGTGTCGGTGTTGGCGATTTCTTCGTTCTGATAGCCGCCGGCAAAGCGCAATTTGTCGGTGAGCGGCGGGTCCATGGGAATGTCGTACCAAAGGCCGACGTTCTGCCGCGGTGCCGACAGCTCGGCTTCCCAGCCATAGCTATGGCCCTGGGGGTTGACCCAGTGCCGCGTCCAGTTGGCTTTGCCGCGCGGTCCGACGTCGGTGGAGTAACCCAGGCCCAGGCCCAGGGTGCGCGGTTTACGTGTATCCAGCTGCACGGCGACGGGGATCACATCATGGATCGAGGCGGCGGGGGCGGCGTCCACCCGCACGCCTTCAAAAAAACCACTGGCCTGCAGGTTCTGGTTGAGCTCAGCGATAAGTTCGGAGTCGTAGGGGTCGCCGCTTTTGAACGGCACCATGCGGTGCAGCAGGTCCTCGTCAAATGGCGTATCGCCAGCAAAGCTGACTTTGCCCAGGGTGTAGCGCGGGCCGCTGTCGTAGACCAGTTCGATATCGGCGACGCCAGCCTGCGGGTCCACCGCAAGTTTCTGCCGGGTAAAGCGCCCGCTGAAAAAACCGTAGCGCGAGGCCTGGTTCTGGATCAGGCGCTTGGCGTCTTCGTAATGGCCGTGGTTGAGCACGGCGCCGGACTTGAGATCGTCACCGGCGGGCACGCGAAACGCTTTGAGGCTGGCCGCCGGGCCATCGACCCGAATCGTCACATCACGCAGGTGCACCGGTTCGCCGGGATCGACATTAAGGATCAGGCGCGGGTTCTTGCCGCCTTTCACATCGCTGTCGATGCGCGGTTGGTAGTAGCCCAGTGCCTGGGCGGCCTTGCGCGCCTGCTCCTCGGCGCCACGGCTGAACCGCAGCAGCGCCTCTTCATCGCGATCGCCCACGCCGCCGATATAGCCTTCGATATTGGCTTTCAGCGCGTCGTTGGCGGGTTTGATGCGCACGTCCAATTCGCTTTGCGCCAATGCGCCGCAGCTTGTGAACAGCAGAATCAAGCTGCTGGTGAATCTTCCTGGAAACTTCATAGGCGCGGATGCTACACGAGCTGGCAAGGAACGTAGAACTCGGAAGATTCTGAAAAAATCTGCATTACGCCGTGGCAGCCTGCAGGACCTGCGGGCTGGGGTGGAAAAAAATATGCTCAAGGACAGGTCCTACAGCGACCTCGCCGATTTCCTCATAGCCCTGGCGCTTATAGAACTCCAGGTAGCGCGAGTTGCCCGTGTCGAGCACCACGCCCGAAGAATGCGGGTCCTCGGCGCACCAGTTGTGCACCGCCTGCAACAATTGCTCACCGTAATGTTTGCCCTGGAACTGTGGATGAATCCCCAGCAATGGCAGCACATGCACCGATTCGCTCGGCAGGCACGCCAGCACGGCATGGTGATAATCCAGGTAACGCCGCGTGCCACGCACGCCAGTGCTCAGCCACATGCGCAATTGCCCGGCCCAGCTCTCGGTGATGCCCAGGCGCCGTTGCGGCGGTGCGATCAGTGCAATGCCGATCAGGCGGTCATCGACAAACAGGCCGATGGCGGGAAGTTTCTGAAAGAAATGCTGCTTGACCAGCTCACGCACGGTGGCGCGCACCCGCTGTTCATAGCCGGGACGTTCGGCCTCGAAGATGTAGGCAAACGTCGGTTCGTGGCGGTAAGCCTGGTACAACAGGGAGCGGGCTTCGCGGGAATAGCCGCTGTTGAGCACGCGGACGTCGGCGATGGCAGTCGAAGTGTCAGGCATACAGTCAATCTCTCTGGGCGCCACTCAAAAGATGGCGTTCTTATGGGTACGAACCTACACGGCACCAGTCGTTCCCAGACATTAGCAGTGCATCTGTCCTACCGCCACGCTGGCCCCCGTCTGACTTGTCGGCTAGCATCGCCTTTTTGCCAGAACCGGACCGCCGACCATGAAAATCGTCTCCTTCAATATCAACGGGCTGCGGGCCCGCCCTCATCAGCTGGCGGCGCTGATTGAAAAACATCAACCGGACGTAATCGGCCTGCAGGAAACCAAGGTTCACGACGACCAGTTCCCTCTCGCTGAAGTGCAAGCCCTGGGCTATCACGTGTATTACCACGGCCAGAAAGGCCACTACGGCGTGGCCCTGCTCTCGCGCCAGGAAGCATTGAGCGTGCACAAAGGCTTTGCCAGCGATGAAGAAGACGCCCAGCGCCGCTTTATCTGGGGCACCTTCGCCGATGAGAACGGCCACCCGGTCACGATCATGAACGGCTACTTCCCCCAAGGCGAAAGCCGCGACCATCCCACCAAGTTTCCGGCCAAGCAGCGCTTCTACGAAGACCTGCAGCAGTTGCTGGAAAGCCAGTTCAGCAACGACCAGGCGCTGGTGGTGATGGGCGACGTGAATATCTCGCCGCAAGACTGCGACATCGGCATCGGCGCCGACAACGCCAAGCGTTGGCTCAAGACCGGCAAATGCAGCTTCCTGCCGGAAGAACGCGAGTGGATGGAGCGCCTTAAAAGCTGGGGCCTGGTGGACAGTTTCCGGCACCTTTACCCGGACGTGACCGACCGTTTCAGCTGGTTCGACTACCGCAGCCGTGGGTTTGAAGATGAGCCCAAGCGCGGGCTGCGCATCGACGTGATCATGGCCTCTACCGGCCTGGTGCCACGGGTCAAGGATGCGGGCGTGGATTACGACCTGCGCGGTTTGGAAAAACCGTCGGACCATGCGCCGATCTGGCTTGAATTGAGCTGACCGGCAGTCTGGCTCGGTTAAATGGGGCGGCCTGTCAGTCATATTGATGCAACCTGACTGACTTAATCTCGCGGCACTCCCTTTGGCTTGAGAAGGTGCCGGCATGATGCTGCGCGTTCTGTTCCTGTTGTGTTGCGTATCCTCCCTCACCGCCATGGCCGCTCCCCTGCCCGTTCCCGATCAGGGCCCGGCCTTGCGCATCCAGGGTTCCAACACCATTGGCGCGGCGCTGGGCCCGGCGCTGGTCAAGGGGTTGATGACCGAACAGGGTTTGCAAGGCCTCCACAGCGAGCCCAGCGACGGCACCAATGAACAGCGGGTGGTCGGCCAGACGCGCCAGGGTAAAACGGTGACCATCGAGGTCGCCGCCCATGGTTCCAGCACCGGTTTCGCCGCCCTCAAAACAGGCCGCGCCGACCTGGCTGCCTCGTCCCGTCCCATCAAGGACAGCGAACTGGTGGACCTCGAACCCGTGGGCGACCTGAAAAGCCCCGAGGCCGAGCAGGTGATTGCCATCGACGGCCTGGCCATTATCCTTAACCCGCGCAACCCGCTGAACACCTTGAACACCTGGCAACTGGCGCAGATCTTCAACGGCGAAGTCAGCACCTGGGACGCGTTGGGCGGTGTCGGCGCGCCGATTCATGTGTATGCGCGGGATGATCAGTCAGGCACCTACGACACCTTCAAGGAGCTGGTGCTGCGCCTGCGCGGTAAACCGTTGGTGGCGAGCGCCCAGCGTTTCGAGTCCAGCGAGCAGTTGTCCGACGCGGTCAGCCGCGACCCCCAGGGCATTGGCTTTATCGGCCTGCCCTACGTGCGTCAGGCCAAGGCGGTGGCGATTGTCGACGGCGACTCGCAACCGATGCTGCCGTTGAACAGCCTGATCGCCACCGAGGATTACCCGCTGTCGCGTCGTTTGTTCTTTTACCTGCCGCCATCGAACCGCAACCCATGGGCCGAGGCGCTGGTGGACTTTACCCAAAGCCCCAAAGGCCAGGCGATCGTGGCCGCCAACGGCTTTATCGCGCAGCAGGTGCAGGCCATGGCCGTGACACCGCGCCCGTCGATGCCCGACGATTACCAGGCGATTGCCCGCGATGCCCAACGCCTGAGCGTGAATTTTCGCTTCGAAGAAGGCAGCGCCAGCCTCGACAACAAGGCGCGCCAGGACCTGCAACGGGTAGTGGCGTACCTGAAGAGTCACGACAAGCTGAATAAACAGGTGACGTTGGTGGGCTTCGGCGATGCCAAGAACGACCCGCAACGGGCAGCGTTGCTGTCCAAGCTGCGTGCCATGGCGGTGCGGCGGGAGTTGGTACGCAACGGTGTAGTGCTGCGCGATATTCGAGGGTTCGGTGCGCAGATGCCGGTGGCGGCGAATACGGCGGACGAGGGACGGATCAAGAACCGACGGGTGGAGGTGTGGGTGTATTGAGGCTTGGGTGTTGTGTAGTTGGCAATGGCCTCATCGGGGGCAAGCCCCCTCCCACACTGACTGGAGGAATCCGATCAACTGTGGAAGGGGGCTTGCCCCCGATGCAGGCGCCGCAGGCTTACTGCCCGCCGCGCATCAACTTCAAAGATCGTTCCCACGCTCCCGCGTGGGCATGCAGCCCGTGACGCTCCGCGTCGCCTGTGCGCAGCCGCCTAGACTTGCGGCGGCTGGCGGGACGCAGAGCGTCCCAGGAGGCATTTCCACGCAGAGCGTGGGAACGATCATTGTGGAAGGGGCTTGCCCCCGATGCAGGCGCCACAGGCTTACTGCCCGCCGCGCATCAGCTCTTTAGGCACATACTTACCGATCTCGAACTTGCCGATCGCCGCGCGGTGCACTTCGTCCGGGCCGTCGGCCAGGCGCAGGGTACGTTGCATGGCGTACATGTAGGCCAGCGGGAAGTCGTTGGACACCCCGGCGCCGCCGTGAATCTGGATCGCACGGTCGATCACCTTCAGGGCCACGTTCGGCGCCACTACTTTGATCTGGGCGATTTCGCTTTTCGCCACTTTGTTACCCACGGTGTCCATCATGTAAGCCGCCTTCAGGGTCAGCAGGCGCGCCATGTCGATTTCCATGCGTGAGTCGGCGATTTTGTCGATATTGCCGCCAAGGCGTGCCAAAGGCTTGCCGAACGCAGTACGGCTGACCGAGCGCTTGCACATCAGTTCCAGCGCGCGCTCGGCCATGCCGATCGAGCGCATGCAGTGGTGGATACGGCCAGGGCCGAGCCGACCCTGGGCAATCTCGAAGCCACGCCCTTCACCCAACAACACGTTTTCATAAGGTACGCGCACGTTGTCGAACAGCACTTCGGCATGGCCGTGGGGCGCATCGTCGTAACCGAACACCGGCAGCGGGCGGAGGATTTTCACCCCTGGGGTGTCCACCGGCACCAGGATCATCGAGTGCTGCTGGTGACGCGGTGCATCCGGGTTGCTCAGGCCCATAAAGATCAGGATCTTACAGCGTGGATCGCAGGCGCCGGAGGTCCACCATTTCTTGCCGTTGATCACCCACTCGTCGCCCTGGCGTTCGGCGCGGGCGGCCATGTTAGTGGCGTCCGAGGAAGCCACGTCCGGTTCGGTCATGGCGAACGCCGAGCGGATCTCGCCGCGCAGCAGTGGTTCGAGCCAGCGCTGTTTCTGTTCGGCATTGGCGTAGCGCACCAGCACTTCCATATTGCCGGTATCCGGCGCCGAGCAGTTGAACGGCTCCGGCCCCAGCAGCGAACGGCCCATGATTTCCGCCAGGGGCGCATATTCGAGGTTGGTCAGGCCAGCGCCCAGTTCGGACTCGGGCAAGAACAAATTCCACAGGCCCTCGGCTTTAGCCTTGGCTTTGAGTTCTTCCATGATCGCGGTGGGCTGCCAGCGGTCGCCTTCGCTGACCTGGCGTTCAAACACCGGCTCGGCCGGGTAAACGTAAGCGTCCATGAACGCAGTGACGCGTTCACGCAGTTCCTGAACCTTGGGCGAATAGGCGAAATCCATGAGCAGCTCCCTTCTTTGAGAGGTTGTTTAGGTCATGCAATCGATGCTAGAACAGCGTTGATAATTTACCTAGCCTATTCTCGGCGTGTATTAACATTCATCACCGATATATGATCGGCGTATGAACACCTAACAATAAGAGCGCAACGAAATGAATCTGAGCAAGGTCGACCTCAACCTCTTCATCGTCTTTGACGCGATCTACACCGAAGCCAACCTGACCCGCGCCGGGCAGATTGTCGGCATCACCCAACCGGCGGTGTCCAACGCTCTGGCCCGCCTGCGCGAGACCTTCAACGACCCGCTGTTCGTGCGCACCGCCCAAGGCATGGTGCCCACGCCGATGGCGCAGAACATCATCGGCCCGGTGCGCAATGCGCTGTCGCTGCTGCGGGTGTCGGTGCAGGAAAGCCGCATCTTCAACCCGCAACAGGCGGCCAAAACCTATCGCATCAGCATGACCGACCTCACCGAAGCGGTAATCCTGCCGCCGCTGTTCCAGCGCCTGCGCCGTCTGGCGCCCACGGTGGTGATCGAGAGTTTCCTGTCCAAGCGCCGCGAAACCACCAAGGAACTGGCCGCCGGGCGCCTGGACTTTGCCGTGGACGCACCGCTCAACACCGACCCGCAGGTGCGTCACGTCAAACTGATGGAAGACCGCTACGTGTGCGCCATGCGCAAGGGCCATCCAATGGCGGGCAAGGAAAAACTGACCCTGGACGACTACTTGTCACTGACCCATATCCACATCTCCAGCCGCCGCAACGGCCTGGGCCATGTCGACCTGGCGCTGGGCAAGATGGGCATCCAACGCAAGATCGCCCTGCGCTCCCAGCATTACTTGATGGCCTCGCAAGTGCTGCAGCAGACCGACATGGTGATGACCGTGCCCGAACGCTTCGCCCGACGCCATGAACTGCACTGGTTCAACTTGCCGGTCAACGATGTGCCGCCAGTGGAAACCCATTTGTACTGGCACGAAAGCACCGACCAGGACCCGGCCAACCGCTGGATGCGCGAGCAAATGATTGAGCTGTGCCAGCAGGTCACGGCCCACGAAAAGAAACTCGACAAACAACAAGCTTGAGCGCCCCTCCCGTGCAATGGACTACCAAGGAGCCCTTTGTGGGAGGGGGCTTGCCCCCGATGGTCCGCGCAGCGGACCTTGACGTTCACGTCAACCTGCCTTTAGCTTAGCGCCAGGACTTTCTTGAGCGCCGCCATGAGCACCACCTACAGCATTTCCGACCTCGCCCGCGAGCTCGACATCACCACCCGCGCCATCCGCTTCTATGAAGAACAGGGCCTGCTCGCCCCGGAGCGGCGTGGCCAGGAACGCATCTACAGCGCACGGGACAAAGTCAGCCTCAAGCTGATCCTGCGCGGCAAGCGCATCGGCTTTTCCCTGGCCGAGTGCCGCGAGTTGATCGAACTCTACGATCCGAGCAGCGGTAACCACATCCAACTCAACAGCATGCTGGCCAAGATCGCCGAGCGCCGTGAGCAGTTGGAACAGCAGTTACTGGATATCGAACAGATGAAGCTGGAACTGGACACCGCCGAAGAGCGCTGCACCCAGGCCCTGGCTCAAACCATGCGCCAGGCCGGCGATTAATCAAAAGGTAACCGCCATGACCCTCCCCTCCCACGTTCGCCTGGTTGAAGTCGGCCCGCGCGACGGTTTGCAGAACGAAGCACAGCCCATTAGCGTCGCGGACAAAGTCCAATTGGTGGACGCTCTCAGCGCCGCCGGTTTGAGTTATATCGAAGTCGGCAGTTTTGTCTCGCCCAAGTGGGTGCCGCAAATGGCCGGTTCGGCCGAGGTGTTCGCGCAGATCCAGCGCAAACCCGGCGTTACCTACGGCGCCCTGGCGCCGAACCTGCGCGGCTTCGAGGATGCGCTGGCTGCCGGGGTCAAGGAGGTGGCGGTGTTCGCAGCTGCGTCCGAGGCGTTTTCCCAGCGCAATATCAACTGCTCCATCAGCGAAAGCCTGGAACGATTCGCGCCGATCATGGCCGCGGCCCAGCAACATGGGGTCAGCGTGCGCGGTTACGTGTCCTGTGTATTGGGTTGCCCGTACGAAGGCGAGATCGCCGCCGAACAAGTAGCGACCGTGGCGCGGGAGTTGTATGCCATGGGCTGTTATGAAGTATCCCTGGGCGACACCATCGGCACCGGCACGGCGGGTGCGACGCGTCGACTGTTTGAAGTGGTCGGTGCGCAGGTGCCGAGGGACAAGCTGGCCGGGCATTTCCACGACACCTATGGCCAGGCCATCGCCAATGTGTACGCCGCCCTGCTGGAGGGCATCCAGGTGTTCGACAGCTCTATCGCCGGCCTGGGCGGTTGCCCGTACGCCAAGGGCGCCAGCGGTAACGTCGCCACCGAAGACGTGCTGTACCTGCTCAATGGCCTGGGCATCCACACGGGTATAGACCTGGACGCGTTGATCAACGCGGGCCGGCAAATCAGCCAGGTGCTCGGCCGCCCCACCGGCTCGCGTGTGGCCAAGGCACGTAACGCGATGTGAGTAGCACGCCTGTGACAATGTGTTACCCAAGCCCTACACATCGAGTAACACGGGAACATATTTTGTCGTATTTGCCCCCAGCCATTTCCTACATAAAAATCAAATCCTTGATTTTAAAGGTATTTTAAAAGTTGGCACGGCTTCTGCTATCTCTATGGCATAACAAGAATAAAAAGCGCCAAACCTAATAAAAATAAGACGAAACGACTCTGACATAACAAAAACAACACGGCAGAGACGCAGCTAACAGATTTTTTTGGAGAAGATGTGCTTTGCAGGGTACGGCGTGCCGAAACCCGCAACCGGACGGAGAAAAATAAAACTACCTTCAGGTAGCTGCCCACTGGTTGGATCGTTTACGAAGAAGCAGATCAGCGTTCAAAAAAATACGTTTGCTCTTGACCCCGGATGGGGGTCGCCCAAAACAGCGGTAAAGGGTAACGGTTGCCAAAAACAATAACAGACCGCCCCTCAATAATAAGAAAAGAGCACGCAACGATACGTTAAAGGGGACCTTCGGGTCCCCTTTGTGTTTTTGCGGTTGATGTTTCAGAGCTGGGTGCCGTGTTTCGCCGCGTGATTATTGAGTATTTTGCGCGTTAATAACGTTAGCCCCAGTTGTTCCTGTTGGCTTCGTAAGACGCCGAGCGCATCCATCTGCTTTTTATAAAAGCCACTGCGCATCGAGCCATCCACCAGCACCTCATCGCGGCTCACGCCCAGTACGCTGACCACCCTCTCGACCGCTTGATCCTCTGGAACACCCCCTTCCGACAATCCCCACAACTCCAACAAAGCACTGCTCTTTTCATCTATAGGCTTGATCTCGGGGGCTATCAGTGCTTCAAACTCAGCGCGGTAGTGCGTACGCAGGTACCTGTCCCAGAATGGTTGGTCAACCAAAAATGTTTCGTAATCACTGCTGACGGCTTCTGCTTTGAGTACGTCATCGAAGGCGGCGTTAATGGCCGCCGGGGTCACATTCGCCGTCCGAGCGAACAGCATCTCCCGCGACTTGACCGGTAGCTCTAGCTTGTCGGCCAACCCGATTCGATACGCCAGAATCACTTCACTCTGTTCTGTAAACGCAGCGCCTCTGGCCATCACATCCCGTTGTGCAATCTCATCGACCAACTTCAATCGAAACAGCTGTTTCGATACGTTCAGCAGTTGATCCTCGAGATACGGCCCATCTGCCAGTTCCGTAGCATTCAACACAAACAGCTCACGCTCCAGGTTCATGAACTCAAGCGTACTGCCATCACCACAGGTGGCCCTGTCATCGGCAATCTCGAACAACTTATTACGGATATTCTCGCTGTCGCTGACGGCCTTGAGCATCGCCCAGACACGCTCTCTCAATTGCGCTCGGGTGGTCGGGTTGCGGTATTCGGCCGATCGCGTGGTATCCGCCACCACGGTCAGCAATGCGCTCGACTCCGGTTCGGCCGTGAGCGAGTCCCAGAGGGTTTCACCGCGTGATCGCTCGGTTTGCTCCAACCCTTGCAACCATAAGTCTCGCCCTTCGCCAGCCGTCACATGTTCCCAGTTTGGCTGAACCACAAGGGCTTGGGGAGCGAGCCTTTGGAGTGTCTCTGCCGATAACGGATTTTCATGCAGATTGATCCGTTCAAGATGCTGGTACGCATACTCGGGCAATGTGCCGATCCGGTTCCCATGCAGATCGATCCTGGCCAGCTGCGTGAGCTGTTCCGCGCCGGCGGGGAAAGTTGTTGTTTCTGTCCCGCCCAGGTAAAGCTGATTGAGATTTCGCATTCCGCTCAGATTGGCGGTCCATCCCAAGCGGCGGTTGCCGGACAGCTTGAGGATTTTCAAACTGTGCATCCGCTCCAGACGTGCGTTCGCCTGGCCATTCAGCCGAATATCATTTGCACTCAAGTCCAGCTTGGTCAGCCCAATGCCGTCATTGGCAAATTCCGGCAATCGGGTCAGAGCGTTCCCATTGAGTTTCAACCAGCGCAATCCGCCAAAAGGCCTCAAGAACCCCATTGAATCGTCGGTCAAGCCCATACGGCTCAAACGCAGACTGCCCACGTGATCCATATTGGCGGTGATCATTGGAAGTTGCCCGATGGGCTCGTCAGCCAAATCAAGGCTGTAGCCAATGGGTGTTCCATCCGCGGCATAGGCCTGGGCTGAGGTCCGCCGCCAGGCGGCTTTGATCGAATGGGCAACCCTGCGTCTGGCCTGGCTAAAGCCTGAACCCGGCTCAGTACTCCATTCGGTCAGCCCCGTTTCAAGCTGATCGAATTCACGCCCAAGTGCGGTCAATCTTTGCAGGACGTCAGCATCGCTGCTCTGCTCAAGGCCTAAAAAAGCTTCCACCTCTCCAAGTGCTTTGGAGGGATAGACTTTCGCTGCGGCAAGCCTGCACGCGAAGGGACGTTGGGCAGTTCCCGCAACGGGGCTCAATGGATAACCGAAACGCCCATCGGCAAGGCGCATGGGTGATTTGTAGCCGGGTTTGATCGGCTGCACACCCAACGCGCGCCGGGCCGCTGTTTGGTTCAATGGCTGACGTACAAGCTCGGCTTTGAGATCTTCAGTGCCTACCTTGAGCGTCTCCCAGTCCGTGAATCGCTCCCCGGCAGCGATCCAGAGCGCGCTGTAGAAAGCACCTGGGTCTGCCCGTGAGTACAGGGTTTTACCCGACGCATCGAAGACACTCCACTGCTTCATGTCCGTGCTCACCAGTTGAACGTGTTGGGGGGCTTCTGCGCTGCCTACGCGGTCGAGCAAGGGTCCCGTCGGGCTGTCGGCGCGCAGCTCGATGCTGACGCCTTGCAGTTTGCCGGGGATGGCTGCCAGCGTGTGCAACGCCAGCTGCGCACTGTCCATCGTCAGTTGAGTGTCAAAGTGAATAGCGGCGTTGGCCCGCAGGACGCGCACGCGTGGCAGATAAGCGCGGGCCTCTTGCGCCAGGCGCAATGGCAGGCGGGAATGTCGTGCGATTTGTTCCAGCTCACCAGCGTTAGCGTGGGCCAGGAGTTCTTCGATGACCAGTTTGGGCAAGCCGGGAAAGGTACGCTGGACCAACTGCACATTGCTGTCATCGGACCGGTTTGTAGAGGCGATGTCGCGCTCAATGATTTCACTGCGGTGTTCAGTTGCCAATCGCAGCAGACGCCGCTGGTAATTCGCGGCCCTCTGGGCCTCAGACGGCACTTCGAGCGCCCGCCTCTGGAGCGAGCGTTGCAAGTGTTCCGGCAATTCGACCTCGGTCCTGCCAATCAGAAGATCAAGCGTGACGGTGTCGCGTGGAATACCCTCGTCCAGCAATTGACGCGCTTCGGCCAGATCCATGTTTGCCAGCAGCGTCGGCAATATCCGCCCGGCTCGAACGTCCGCTTCGTCCAGTCGAATCAAAGGCTTTTGCGCGTCTGTATCAGCCGATCGCCATACGACGTTGTCCGCCCCATCCACGACTGCGACCGCCTTGCTACTGGGCCACACGCCCTCGCGCATGATCAAATCCAGCTGCTGATAGCCGTCTATGCGCGTCAGTGCGTCAGGCTCCGTACTGCGCAGATGATCGAGCAATACCTGGTGCCTGGCATTGGCCTCGAAGTGTCTCAAGCCCTCCCTGAACAGCGGCGCGGGTAATTGCTGATCGATATAGAGGCTACGCAGCGCTTGATCCGTGACCCCGCTCATGACCCTCAGATGCTCCAAGTCGGTATCGCTCAGGGCATCGACACTGTGCCCGATACGGCGTAACAACGTTTTGCGATCCCAGGTAAGGGGCTGTTCGAACTCATGTACCCAGGCGCCGCCACCGTTATGCCGAATGCGCGGTGAATAGCGCGAAACGTTGTCTGGATGGATAAGCCGTGCATCGCTATCGGGATCGGCGATTTTGTAATGCCCGCCGTCCACGGGCAGATAGCTTTCGCCTTCATGAGCGTACAACCCCCTGGCATCGGGCTTGAGCTCGGCAGGCAGGGTGATCGAGTGCTTGAAAGAGCCCAGCCCGGAATCGAGCAGACGAACCTTGGCGCCCGCCAATTCGACGCGCACCAGGCGTTTGACGAACGCCGACTCCTTCGCGACCAGAAGGGCCTTGGGGATCGCCAGCCCCGCCACACCCAGCAAGACGGTGGAGAAATGCCCCCAGGCTTCTTGTACGTGCCCGTCGGACCACGCCTCGATGCCTTCGAACAGTTCATAGGACAGTTGCAAGGCGCCCACCACCAGCATGACTTCGCCAAGAACCGGCACCACCATCCCGGCCAGGTTCAGAATGTCCAGCAGCCTGTTCCCCCATAATGAGAGCCTGGCGCTGTAGACACGGTTGTCCAGGTCTTGAGTCGAAACAGCGGCGACGCTGCAGTTGGCCATGATCACGCGGATCTTCTGTAACGCGCTGTCCATCCAGACATCCCTGAATGACGGACCGTAACCGTAGTCGGCAGGACTCTGAATTCTGCTCTTGGCAGCAGGGTCGAAATCCTGGGAATGGGTGAACACGCCCGTAGGATCAAGCAATGTCTTGAGCTGGGTAAAAAACTCATCGTGCGCGGAAAGTGGCACGAACTGGCTGAAGAACGCCCGGTATTCGGCGCTGCACAACCGTGTGGTCAGGTCATCGGCAAACCAGTCGAGGCTGGGGTACGCCTTCAGTACGGAGTGCGGATCACCCGGGATGTAGACCAAGCATCGGCGAGGCAGAATCGACGCATTCCTTAAATGGGCGGCCACCGCTACGGGCCCGATGACCAGGATATTTTCCAGTATGCAGTCGCATAACGAAAACCTGGAAAACCGGATATTCTCGCCGTCCAGCTGCCGGCCGCTCTGGTTGATCAGGATGTCCTTTATCAAGGCATGTCCATCAGGCTGGATGTCCTGTTTCATCAACGCGATCTACGCGGCCAGCTCCAATTGGTTGCGATGCGCGGTGATCATCGCGCTGTAAAGCTTGCCGGAGGCTGCACCGGGGATTGTCGAGGTGATCTGGGCATTGAGCGTGGCACGGACATGCTCGTAGTACTGCGCGCCCAGGTCCAGTTTCCTGCACAAGCGGGCAAACTCATGGGCCTTGATTCCCACAGGCAGGGACTTAACGTCGCCGGGATTGGGCAATGCCTGCGATGAACGCCGATGAAAGTTGTAGTGAGTAATCAGGTGACAGTCCCGGCAGACGGGAACCTTGGTTTCATCGTCGCTGAAGTTGCTCAACGCCGCTTCCAGCAGGCTCACCCCTTGATAAAAGTAGAACTGCGACGCCAGTGTCGACTCGGCGCTGCGGGAAACCTCGCCGGGCAGGCGCTCACATTCCTTTTGTTCCATCTTGCGTGCATAAAAAACCCGCCTGACATCCAATCGAAGGCCGAAGGTCTTTTCGATCGCCTCGACCAGCAAGGGTTGCGCAAAGTCAGCGGCACTGTTCAACCCGATCAGCAGTTGATCCAACTGATTCAACGAGCGCCGGCTACGGCTGTGAATCGCCTTGAGCGCCTCCCTGGCTTGATCCGGCGCGCGTTTGAACCAACCCGGAATATTCAACGGCTGGAGAGCCAGTTGTGTTTTGTGGTCCGCCAGCGACTCGGTGTACCAGTCAGGCGTGTTGTCTCTGACGGTATGAAGGTGAACCTCTTGTTCGTTCTGGCCTGAAGCGGTAGCTGTCACGTGGGTAGCCCTGGTTAGCGAAATAGGTTCGCTACCCTAGGCCGCGGCCTGGATACACAGGCGGCACGCGAATATCACCCTGGGTATGGCGCAATGTGTCAGCCGCGACCCAGCGCCTCCAGGGTCATCTCACCGATGCCCTGCGTCTCCTGCTTGCACACCTTTCCACTCGTCCGATTGCGGCAAATGGGCGGGTTTTCGTCTCTTTTCACCGCTCGGAACCCTGTTGTATAACCTTCTCTTCCCTATCGGGAAACGACGTACATGATTCAACCCGTCCTGCGGGCTGAAAGGTTCCGTTGAGAGCAGTTCTGCCGTCCAGCGTCTGAATGCACGTCCTTTTAATGGAGTAAAAGGAGCTGCCGATGACTACGCTACACACGTTCCACCTGCCTGAATCCATCAGCGCTACCCCTGAGGACATCGCCCTGGGCAAGGCAATGATCGAGGTCTGGCGTCGTGACGGTATTTTCCAAGTGGCCGCCACCCCCGCACAAAATCGCGCCATGCTGCAGGCCATGACGGCCAGCCAGGGTTTTTTCAGACTGCAGCCCAGGAACAAGGCCCGTCGAATCAGCGACCTGACGTACAGCGGCTACATCGCGTCCGGCGAAGAGGTCACGGCGGGCCAGGCGGATTACTCGGAAATATTCACCGTCTGCAAGGATCTGCCCTTGGACGACGTCCGGGTGAAGAACGGCTGGCCTTGCCATGGGCCCGTGCCCTGGCCGAACAAAAACTACCGCCTGCGCATGCACACCTTTATGGATGCGCTGGGTGACATTGGCGAGCGGTTGCTGACACTGGTCGCCCTGGGCCTGGAGCTTGAAGATCGCCATACGTTCACTGACCTGACCCGCGATGGCTGGCATCACCTGCGCGTGCTGCGTTTCCCTGCGGGCTCGTCTTCGACTGCCCGAGGTATCGGCGCGCATACCGACTATGGGTTGCTGGTGATTGCCGCGCAGGATGACGTGGGCGGGCTTTATATCCGCCCGCCGGTCGCCGGGGAAAAACGCAACAGGAACTGGCTGGAAAAAGAAAGCTCGGCAGGCAGGTTCGAAGACCAAGACCCTTGGACGTTTGTCCAGCCCATGCCCAGGGTCTTCACGGTGTTTCCAGGCGATCTCCTGCAGTTCATGACCGACGGCTATCTGTTGTCGACCCCACACAAGGTCAAGCTCAACACCCGCGAACGCTTCGCCCTGGCGTATTTCCATGAACCCAACTTCGAAGCGATCGCCCGGCCGGTGCGGGGCCAGACGCGGGGGTCATTCATTCACTACGGCGAACACTTCACTCGGATGTTCATGCGCTGCTACCCGGAACGGATCACCACCCGGCGCATCCTCAGGGAGAACCGGCTCGCTCACCTTGATCTGATGAAGCGCCACGCCGGCTCGGCCCCTGTCACGACGTGATCGGGGGCGAGCCGACGCACCTCAGGACTGGCGCAGCTCGTCGATGCTGATCTCGCGCATGCGAAACTTCTGGATCTTGCCGGTGACCGTCATCGGAAACTCATCGACAAACTTGAAATGCCGGGGTGTTTTGAAGTGCGCGATGCGGCCTTTGCACCAGGCTTGCAACGTCAGCGCGTCGGCCACATGGCCTGGGTGAAGCTTGACCCAGGCAACAATTTCTTCACCGTAATGCGCATCGGGAATGCCGACTACCTGCACGTCGGCCACCGCCGGGTGGGTGAAGAAAAACTCCTCCAGCTCGCGCGGGTACACGTTCTCGCCACCGCGAATGATCATGTCCTTGTTGCGCCCGGCGATGCACACGTAGCCCTGCTCGTCCATGGTCGCCAGGTCGCCGGTGTGCATCCAGCCGGCCTCGTCGATGGCCTCGCGGGTGCCTTCGGGGTTGTTCCAGTAGCCGAGCATCACGCTGTAGCCGCGGGTACACAGTTCGCCGATTTCACCGCGCGCCACGGTGTTGCCGTCGGCGTCGACGATCTTGTTTTCCAGTTGCGGCTGGGTGCGGCCGACGGTGGTAACACGGCGCTCAAGGTCGTCATTCGGCCCGGTCTGCAAAGACACCGGGCTGGTTTCGGTCATGCCGTAAGCGATCTGCACTTCGCCCATGTGCAATTCGGCGATAACCCGGCGCATCACCTCGATGGGGCACGTGGCCCCGGCCATGATGCCGGTGCGCAGGCTGGACAGCTCGAACTCGCCTCGCCGTGGGTGATCGAGCATCGCAATAAACATGGTGGGCACGCCGTACAGGCCGGTGGCGCGTTCTTCGGCGACGGCGGTGAGGGTCAGCAGGGGGTCGAAAGCGTCGTTCGGGTAAATCATGGCCGTGCCATGGGTGATACAGCCTAGGTTGCCCATCACCATGCCGAAACAATGATAAAGCGGCACCGGGATCACCAGCCGATCCCGGGCGGTCAGGCCGAGGCTTTCACCGACCATATAGCCGTTGTTGAGAATGTTGTGATGACTGAGAGTGGCGCCTTTGGGAAAACCGGTCGTGCCGGAGGTGTACTGGATATTGACGGCTTGATCGAAATGCAGGGTGGCCTGGCGCTGGTGCAGATGTTCGGGCGGCACGCCTGTGCCGAGGTCGGCCAGTGTCGACCAGGGCGTAAAGCCTGCCGGCGGGTTGGGGTCGAGGCTGATGATGCCGCGCAGGTCGGGCTTCAATTCCTGGAGCATCGCGTGATAATCGGAACCCTTGAATGCACCGGCGCACACCAGCCATTGGCAACCGGACTGCTTGAGTACGTAGTCCAACTCACTGCTGCGGTATGCCGGGTTGATATTGACCAGGATCACCCCGAGCTTGGCGCTGGCGATCTGGCTGATCAGCCATTCGGCGCAGTTCGGCGCCCAGATGCCCAGGCGGTCGCCGGTCTGCAGGCCAAGGGCGAGGAAAGCCCGCGCATGCAGGTCCACGGTGTCGGCCAGTTGTCGCCAGGTATAACGCCGCAACTGATGGCGCACCACCAGCGCTTCACCATCAGGGTAGCGCGCTACTGTCTGATCGAAGGCCTGGCCGATGGTCATGGCCAGTAAGGTCTTGTCCTGGGAGCCACGGCTGTAGCTCTGAAGTGGTTGATCCATAACGACCCCTGTTATCTTTTTTGTAGGTTGACGTAAACGTAAACTACGATTGACAGCGCCGTAACGCAAGCTTACGTTAACGTAAAGGTGAGCGCCCTCCTCCTGGCGCCCGACCCACAACAACAACGCTCACATTTAAGGTGCCTGTCCATGAGTTACCCGTCCCTGAACTTCGCCCTCGGCGAAACCATTGACATGCTGCGCGACCAGGTGCAGTCCTTCGTGGCCAAGGAGATCGCACCCCGCGCAGCGCAAATCGACAGCGACAACCTGTTCCCCGCCGACCTGTGGCGCAAATTCGGAGACATGGGCCTGCTGGGCATCACCGTGCCGGAAGAGTACGGCGGCGCCGGCCTGGGTTACCTGGCGCATGTGGTGGCCATGGAAGAAATCAGCCGTGGCTCGGCGTCGGTGGCGTTGTCCTACGGCGCCCACTCCAATCTCTGCGTGAACCAGATCAACCGCAACGGCAACCATGAGCAGAAGCTCAAATACCTGCCGCGGTTGATCAGCGGCGAACACGTCGGCGCCCTGGCCATGAGCGAGCCGAACGCCGGCTCCGACGTGGTCTCGATGAAGCTGCGCGCCGACAGACGCGGCGACCATTACGTGCTCAACGGCAGCAAGACCTGGATCACCAACGGCCCCGACGCCAGCACCTACGTGATCTACGCCAAGACCGACCTGGAAAAAGGCCCTCACGGCATCACCGCGTTCATTGTCGAGCGCGATTGGAAGGGTTTCAGCCGCAGTAACAAGTTCGACAAATTGGGCATGCGCGGCTCCAACACCTGCGAGCTGTTTTTCGATGACGTCGAAGTGCCCGAAGACAACATCCTCGGCGTGCTCAACGGCGGCGTGAAAGTGCTGATGAGCGGCCTGGACTATGAACGCGTGGTGCTTTCCGGCGGCCCCACCGGGATCATGCAGGCGTGCATGGACCTGATCGTGCCGTACATCCACGACCGCAAGCAGTTCGGCCAGAGCATCGGCGAATTCCAGCTGATCCAGGGCAAGGTCGCCGACATGTACACCCAGCTCAACGCCAGCCGCGCCTACCTGTATGCCGTGGCCCAGGCCTGCGAACGCGGCGAGACCACGCGCAAGGACGCCGCCGGGGTGATTCTCTACAGCGCCGAACGCGCCACGCAAATGGCCCTGGACGCGATCCAGATTCTCGGCGGCAACGGCTACATCAACGAATTCCCCGCCGGTCGCCTGTTGCGCGACGCCAAGCTGTACGAAATCGGCGCCGGCACCAGTGAGATCCGGCGGATGCTGATCGGTCGCGAACTGTTCAACGAAACTCGCTGAGGGCACGCGCCATGGCCACCTTGCACACCCAGCTCAACCCGCGCTCGGCGGAGTTCGCCAGCAACAGCGCGGCGATGCGCCAACAGGTCGACGCCCTGCATTCCCTGCTTGCTCAGGTCCAGCAAGGCGGCGGCGCCAAGGCTCAGGAGCGGCATACCTCACGGGGCAAACTGTTACCGCGTGAACGCATCAATCGCCTGCTCGACCCCGGCTCGCCGTTTCTTGAACTCAGCCAACTCGCCGCCTATCAGGTTTACGGCGAAGACGTGCCCGCCGCCGGGGTGATCGCCGGAATCGGGCGCGTGGAAGGCGTGGAGTGCATGATCGTGGCCAACGACGCCACGGTCAAAGGCGGCTCCTACTACCCGCTGACCGTGAAAAAACACCTGCGCGCCCAGACCATCGCCGAGCAGAATCGCCTGCCGTGCATCTACCTGGTGGACTCCGGCGGCGCCAACCTGCCGCGTCAGGACGAGGTATTTCCCGACCGCGAGCACTTTGGGCGGATCTTTTTCAACCAGGCCAATATGAGCGCCCAAGGCATCCCGCAAATCGCCGTGGTAATGGGCTCATGCACCGCCGGTGGCGCCTATGTACCGGCCATGGCCGACGAAGCCATCATGGTGCGCCAACAGGCCACGATCTTTCTGGCCGGCCCGCCGTTGGTAAAGGCCGCCACCGGGGAAGTGGTCAGTGCCGAAGACCTCGGCGGCGCTGATGTGCACTGCAGGATCTCCGGCGTGGCCGACCACTATGCCGACAGCGATGAACACGCCCTGGCCTTGGCGCGACGCAGCGTGGTCAACCTGAATTGGCGCAAACAGGGCCAGTTGCTGCAACGCACACCGGTGGCGCCGTTGTACAGCGCCGAGGAGCTATACGGCGTGATTCCGGCCGACGCCAAGCAGCCGTTCGATGTGCGTGAAGTGATTGCGCGCCTGGTCGACGGCTCGGTGTTCGATGAGTTCAAGGCGCTGTTCGGCACCACGCTGGTGTGCGGTTTCGCCCACCTGCACGGCTACCCGATTGCGATCCTGGCCAACAACGGCATTCTGTTTGCCGAAGCCGCGCAAAAAGGCGCGCACTTTATCGAACTGGCTTGTCAGCGTGGGATTCCGCTGCTGTTTCTGCAGAACATCACCGGTTTTATGGTCGGCCAGAAATATGAGGCCGGCGGCATTGCCAAGCACGGCGCCAAACTGGTTACGGCAGTGGCGTGCGCCAAGGTGCCGAAATTCACCGTGATCATCGGCGGCAGCTTTGGCGCCGGTAACTACGGGATGTGCGGCCGCGCCTATGACCCGCGCTTTTTGTGGATGTGGCCGAATGCACGCATCGGCGTGATGGGCGCCGAACAGGCAGCCGGGGTGCTGGTGCAGGTCAAGCGCGAGCAGGCCGAACGCGCGGGCGCCGGGTTCAGCGCCGAGGAAGAAGCGGCGATCAAGCAGCCGATCCTCGACCAGTACGAAACCCAGGGGCACCCCTACTATTCCAGCGCACGCCTGTGGGATGACGGCGTCATCGACCCGTTGCAGACCCGCGACGTACTGGCCCTGGCCCTGTCCGCGGCCCTGAACGCCCCCATCGAGCCGAGCCGCTTCGGCGTGTTCCGCATGTAAATGGAGCTGCACCCATGAGCGATTTCAATACCCTCGAACTGATCACCGACCGCCGTGGCTTTGCCACGCTGTGGCTCAGTCGTGAAGCCAAGAACAACGCATTTAACGCCGAGATGATCCGCGAATTGATCATCGCCCTCGACCAGGTGCAGGGCGACGCCTCCCTGCGATTTCTGCTGCTGCGCGGGCGCGGCAAGCACTTCAGCGCCGGGGCCGACCTGGCCTGGATGCAGCAATCGGCCGAGCTGGATTACCACACCAATCTCGACGACGCCCGCGAACTGGCGGAACTGATGTACAACTTGGCCAAGCTGAAAATCCCCACCCTGGCGGTGGTGCAAGGTGCAGCCTACGGCGGCGCCCTGGGCCTGATCAGTTGTTGCGACATGGCTATCGGCGCCGACGATGCGCAGTTCTGCCTGTCGGAAGTGCGCATCGGCCTGGCGCCGGCGGTGATCAGCCCCTTCGTGGTGCAGGCCATCGGCGAACGCGCGGCGCGGCGCTATGCCTTGACCGCCGAGCGCTTTGGCGGCCAGCGCGCGCGTGAAATCGGCCTGCTGGCGGAAAGTTACCCGGCGGACGAGCTGGACATTCACGTCGAACATTGGATAGCCAATCTGCTGCACAACAGCCCGGCCGCGATGCGCGCCAGCAAGGACCTGTTGCGCGAAGTCGGCAATGGCGCCCTCACCCCGGCGTTGCGCCGCTACTGCGAAAACGCCATCGCCCGCATCCGCGTCAGCGCCGAGGGGCAGGAAGGCTTGCGCGCCTTTCTGCAGAAGCGTCCACCGAGCTGGCAGGCGCAGGAGCCGCGTTCATGAGCACATTGACCCGCGTATTGGTCGCCAACCGCGGTGAGATCTCCTGTCGCGTGATGCGCACCGCCAAGGCCATGGGCCTGACCACCGTGGCGGTGCACAGCGCCATCGACCGTGACGCGCGACACTGCCGCGAAGCGGATATGTGCGTCGACCTGGGCGGCAGCAAGGCCAGCGAAAGCTACCTGCAGATCGACAAACTGATCGCCGCCGCCCACGCCAGCGGCGCCCAAGCCATTCATCCGGGCTATGGATTTCTCTCGGAAAATGCCGGTTTCGCCCGTGCCATCGAAGCCGCCGGGTTGATCTTTCTCGGCCCGCCCGCCTCGGCCATCGACGCCATGGGGAGCAAATCGGCGGCCAAGCAATTGATGGAAACCGCTGGCGTGCCCTTGGTGCCGGGCTACCACGGCGAGGCCCAGGACCTGGAGACCTTCCGCGACGCCTGCGCCCGCATCGGTTACCCGGTGCTGCTCAAGGCCACGGCCGGCGGCGGCGGTAAGGGCATGAAGGTGGTCGAGGATGTCAGCCAGTTGGCCGACGCCCTGGCTTCCGCCCAGCGCGAGGCGTTGTCGTCATTTGGCAACGGGCAGATGCTGGTGGAGAAATACCTGCTCAAGCCCCGCCATGTGGAAATCCAGGTTTTCGCCGACCAGCATGGGCACTGCCTGTATCTGAATGAACGCGATTGCTCGATCCAGCGCCGCCATCAGAAAGTCGTGGAAGAAGCCCCGGCCCCTGGTTTGAGTGCTGAACAACGCCGCGCGATGGGTGAGGCCGCCGTGCGGGCGGCCCAGGCAATCGGCTATGTCGGCGCCGGCACCGTGGAGTTCCTGCTTGACGCGCGCGGTGAGTTCTTCTTTATGGAGATGAATACGCGGCTGCAGGTGGAACACCCGGTCACCGAGGCGATCACCGGCCTGGACCTGGTGGCATGGCAGATGCGTGTGGCGCAGGGTCAAGCGTTGCCGATTACCCAGGCGCAGGTGCCCTTGATCGGCCATGCCATTGAAGTGCGCCTGTATGCCGAGGACCCGGCCAATGATTTTATGCCCGCCACCGGCCACCTGACGCTTTATCGCGAATCCGCCCCCGGCCCTGGGCGCCGCGTGGACAGCGGCGTGGCCCAGGGTGACAGCGTCTCGCCATTCTACGACCCGATGCTGGGCAAGCTGATCGCCTGGGGCGAAGACCGTGAGCAGGCGCGGCTGCGGTTGCTGAGCATGCTCGACGAATTCGCCGTGGGCGGGCTGAAGACCAACCTGGGTTTCCTGCGGCGCATTATCGCGCATCCGGCGTTCGCCGCCGCGGAACTCGATACCGGGTTTATCCCGCGCTATCAGGAACAACTGCTGCCGCAGGCCGGTGCGTTGAGTGACGCGTTCTGGCAGGTCGCGGGTGAAGCATTCATGCAGAGCCTGCCCGCCGGCAACGGTCCGTGGGCGGACATCCGTGGCTTTAGAGCGGGATTGCCCGCCGAGGTGTCACTGCACTTGAGCTGCAACGGGCAGGATCGACTGGTGACCCTGGCGCCGGACCCCGCGCAACTGCACGGTGAGCAGTTGATCATCGACCGCGACGGCGTGCGTTGCAGCCAATTGGCGGTGCGCCACGCAGACGTGGTGTTTGTACGCTGGGACGGCGAAATGCATGGGGTCAGCCTGTTCGATCCGATTGCCGCCGTGGGGGCCAACCAATCGCATCAGGGTGGCCTCGTCGCGCCCATGAACGGCAGCATTGTGCGGGTGCTGGTGGACGTCGGCCAGACGGTCGAGGCCGGCACTCTGATGGTGGTGCTTGAAGCAATGAAGATGGAACACAGCATTCGTGCGCCCCAGGCCGGGGTAGTCAAGGCGCTCTTCTGCCAGGAAGGCGAAATGGTTGCCGAAGGATGCGTGCTGGTGGACCTCGAACCGGCCGGCTAGAACCTTGCCATGGCCAGCACCACGACGCCGAGGATACGCCACCCCTCGGTGAACAGTTGTTTCGGATAGGTGGGGTTGAGCGGTACCAGGTAAAGCTGACCGCTCTCCTCCAGCAATTGGCGGAAAGTGGCGTGGGGGCTATCGGGCCATTGTGCGACCACCAATTTGCCGGGTTGGGCGCTGATGGCCGGGTCCACCAGGATCATCATCCCTGCGCCAATGCTCAGGCCGCTGGGTGCGGTCATCGCGTCGCCCATGACCGGTAACCAGAAAGCGTCGCCCCTGGCGTGGTAGTCAGCGGCTTCATAGCGCGCACCGCCGTAGGCCGGGCGTTCCTCGCGAACTTCACACAGGCTGTTCCAGTCGTTGACCGGGTAGCGGTAATACGCGGGCCGGGGCGTCGGCGAGGCGGTTTCGGCCTGCCGTTCGCGCACCTCCTGCACCACTTCCAGATCACCCAGGCCCAACGCCTCGAGCACCCGGTTCATATCCGCCAGGCTCGGCACGCGACGCTTGTTGAGCCAATGGCCGACACCGCCCTGGGACATGCCCAGGCGCTCAGCCAATTCACCCTGGGTGACCTTGCGGTCTTTCATGTTGGCTTTGACCAACCCGATCCATTTATCCATGGGCCAGACAATACGGCAGGACGTTTTCATGGCAATAAACAGTTTGTAGTAATCCATAAAACGACATAAATACGATACGTACTATTATCAGGCAGACGGTTTTCGACACCCCACCCAGAGTACTGCCCCTCATGACGACAAGCCCTTACCTGCTGCCTGAAACTCCCGAAAACGTTGATCTGCACGACCTGTGCAACAGCGGTGCCGCCCAGCGCGCGTTGGATTTTTACTTGAAAGAAGACATGTCCGCGCCCGTCGCGAACGAGGCCTTGTTCGCTATCAAGCCCGGTATCAGCCAGGAGGAAGCCCTGGTCCATGCGTCGGACCTGCTGCGCAGCGCAGCGGCCACCGCCTATGAGTCCGCCAGCAGCCATCAAGGCAACCATCGCGACCTGGCGTTTTCAGTGGTGTATTTAATCGATATGGCGAAGGCGATGGTGGAGCGGTCGATGCAGGCGCGGGAAGCACAGGCGGAGATCTGAAGGCGCCACGCCAGCATATTTCTATCGCGCAGATAAAAACATTTGACTTGCAAATGATAATGATTATTATTGGGCCTAGCTGATCGCGAGATCAGTCGATAGACCAAGAGACCTTAGGTCGGACTCTTGGACTATCTCCTCATCAGGCTAATCACGGTTTTTGACCCGGCTCTTTGGCCGGGTCTTTTTTTTGCCAGTGTTACTGGCATGGCTTCAGGCTAATGAAGACTGTGTGTTGCGTAATGGCACGCATGGTAGCAAAAGACTATCGCTGAAAGAAAGCCGCTCGCAGGCCGAGCACTCGATCTTTGGGAAATAGCGCTTGAGAATCAATCTCATAGACTCTAAGCTGCCGCAGCGTCATGGATGACGCCCCCGCCCCGCAACAATTTTGCAGCCTGGCTTTGCCGGACTCCTGTGTAATATAGCCGCCACAACAATCATACTCAGGCAATCAGACTATGACCGTGGCCTTGACCTCCATCAAGATCAGTACCGACTTCGACAGCGGCAATATCCAGGTGCTGGATGCCAGCGACGCCTACCAGTTGCTCCTGGCCATCAAGCCCGATACCCGCAGCCAGCATTTCCAGTGGTTCCACTTCAAGGCCGAAGGCATGCACGTGGGCCATACCCACACCTATCGCCTGAGCAACGCGGGGCGCTCGTCCTACCCCCATGCGTGGAGCGGTTACCAAGCCGTCGCGTCCTATGACCACGTCAACTGGTTTCGCGTACCGACACGCTTTGACGGGGAAATCCTGCACATCAGCCTGGAAACTCGCGAAAAACACGCCTGGTTCGCCTACTTTGAACCCTACTCACGCGAGCGCCACGCCTGGCTGATCGAGCACGCGCTGGAACACCCCCACACGCAGTTGCTGGCGACCGGCAAAAGTGCCGAGGGCCGTGATATTCAATTGCTGCGCCGCGGCAAGGGTGGCTCAGGTCGGCGCAACGTATGGATCATTGCTCAGCAGCATCCTGGCGAACACATGGCCGAGTGGTTCATGGAAGGCGTCATCGAACGCCTGCAGCAGGATGGCGATGCCGAAATGAAAAAGCTGCTGGCCGTGGCCGATCTTTACCTGGTGCCCAACATGAACCCGGATGGTGCCTTCCATGGTCACCTGCGCACCAACGCCCTGGGCCAGGACCTCAACCGCGCGTGGCAGAGCGCCAGCCAGGAGACCAGCCCGGAAGTGCTGTTCGTGCAACAGCAAATGGCGAAATATGGCGTAGACCTGTTCCTGGATATTCACGGTGATGAAGAAATCCCCTACGTGTTCGCCGCCGCCTGCGAAGGCAACCCCGGCTATACGGCGCGCCTTGAAGCGCTGGAAAAGCACTTTCGCACCCACCTGAGCGGGTTGACCCGTGACTTCCAGACGACCCACGGCTACACCCGCGACCTGCCGGGCGAGGCCAACATGACATTGGCCTGCAACGCGGTCGGCCAGCAATACGATTGCCTGTCGCTGACCCTGGAAATGCCATTCAAGGACAACGACGACGCGCCCAACCCGCATACCGGTTGGTCCGGCAAACGCTCGATGCAACTGGGCAAGGATGTGTTGAGCAGCATCGCCGATATCGTCGGCCTATTGCGCTGACGCGGCGAACCCCGGCTTCAGTGCCTGGTGCCGGTCATGCTTTGCAGCACGCCGTCCCGGCGAATCAGCCCGTGAAACAACGCCGCGGCCAGGTGCACCAACACCGTCAGGAACAGCAGGTATGCCAGGTAGCCATGGGCCTTGCGCAGTATGGCGAACAACGGCGCATCCGCCCCCACCAGCGCCGGCAACCGCACCGAACTGCTGAGCATCACCGGGTCGCCCGCCGCCGAAATCATCGCCCAGCCCAGCAGCGGCAGCACCAGCATCAAGCCATACAACATCAGGTGCGACGCCTTCGCCGCCAGCACTTGCCACAACGGTAAATCGCTGGGCAACGGCGGCTGTTGCGTAGAAAAGCGCACCACCAGCCTGACGACAACGAGTGCCAGGATCGCGATGCCCAGCGGTTTGTGCAGGTCGATCAACCAGGCATGCCGCTGCGACACCGAGGCCGCCAGGCCTGCGCCGATAAACAGCATGGCGATAACCAACAACGCCATCAGCCAATGCAGCAGACGGGCCAGGGGAGCGAAGAACTGGGGAGAGGCGTTCATGGTTTCGACTCCTGTGGAGCACTGTGCAAGGGGCTGACCTCGCCGGCGCGGCGCAGGTACGAACTGGCGTATGCGGCCGAACGGGCGGCCAGCAGAGGATCATGGGAGGCGTCGATGCCGCTGGGCAGGATCAGCGGATCGAAGTTGATGTCCCGGCAATCACCGTCGGCTTGCGGTTGGCTGCTGTCCAGCACCAGGGCACCGGCGTTCAGCACCTTATGGTCGCCGGTCCAGGGTTTGCTCGCATCGTCCAGTGGGTCGCCAGGATTGGCCAGGGTCATGTTCAACTGCCAGCGCAACGGTCCGGCGGCCAGACGCTGTACCAGGTCCTTCTCGAGAAAGTCCGCGCCGTCGGCTGGCGCAGCGCCCGTCGCATCCTGGCTCTGAGGCACCACCGTCCAGCGTACGGCGTGGCGCTCGCCATCGGCGCTCACCAGGTAAAAAGCGTTGATGCCGTTGTAGGTCTCAGTCGCGTAGCTGGCCGACGGTTTGGCGGTCTTGACCCACGCCAGGAACGGCGCGGCCTCCGGATGGGCGGCGAAGAACGCGGGCATGCTCGCCGGGTTCGGCTTACCGGTGGCCGGATCCGGGGCGCCAGCCTTGAGCAATTGGTAAAACGCCTCGGGGGTGCCCACCGGGAACACCGGCATGCTGTTCATGCCGGTACGCCATTGCTGGCCGTTGGCCTGGCTGAACTGCACGGCAAAGCTGCGGATCGGTACGCTGCTGTCCGGGGCGTAGGGGTTACCGCTGGGCAAGGCGAAGCGGCCGACCACCGGGGTTTTCGCCTCGTTGAACACTTGTGCACGGGAGTAGGCACGAGCCTCGGGGCTGCTCTCGAAGTACCCGGCTACGCACACGCCCTTGGCGTGGTTGCGTCGAAAGCCTGGGTGCACGCCGTTATTGGTTTCCAGGGCATTGACCAGGGTTTTAGGCCGCAGTCGCTGTGGGTCCAGGCTGCCGTTGACGTAGGCAAACGCCGCGGCCACACCGGCAACCACAATGCCGATTGCAGTCAGGCGGGCCAACAGGCTCGCAGTGCTCAAGGCAGGACGGGGGGGTGGTGAGTGATCTACCATGACACAACTCCAAGACAATAAACCAGAAGGTCGGAGCATTGAGACGAACGCTGCGGTGGTCTATTCCCGGGCCCCGAGTTTATTTTTCACCGCCGGGAATAATCTCCGATCCCCGACGTCTCTCATGTCCCAGCGTAGTGGCCAGACAGATTCCCATGCACGAACTCGACGAACCGTTACGTGAACTCCTTCCCCGGCTACGGCGCTTCGCCGTCTCCCTCACGCGTAATACCAGCAGCGCAGACGACCTGGTCCAGGCTACGCTGGAGCGTGCGATCACCCGCTGGGCCCACAAGCGCCCGGAAGGCGACCTGCGCGCGTGGCTGTTCTCGATCCTCTATCGCCAGTTCCTGGACGCCCACCGCCGTACTCGACGCTATGCGCGCATGCTCGACTTCATCACCGGGCGCGATGACGTGCAGCCTTCGGTCGAACGCACCGTGATCGCTCAGTCGACCCTGCAAGCCTTCGATCAATTGAATACCGAGCAACGCGCGCTGCTGCTGTGGGTGTCCGTCGAAGGCTTGAGCTACAAAGAAGTCGCCGAGATTCTCGACGTGCCCCTCGGCACCGTGATGTCGCGGTTGTCACGGGCGCGCCAGGCCCTGCGTCAACTCAGTGATGGCGAAATTGCCAGCCCTTCCCTGCGGATACTCAAATGATCAGCCTGCCCCCCAACGAACACGACCTGCATGCCTATATCGATCATCAGCTCTCGCACAGTGACCGGCAGGTCCTGGAGACGTGGCTGGCGGCGCACCCGGAGGTGGCGGCCCAAGTGCAGGCCTGGCAACAGGACGCGCACACATTGCGTGCGGCCCTGGGCGGTGCGCTGCAACAGCCGGCCAACCCGCAGTTGGACCCGGCGCTGATCCGCCAGCGCATCAAGCGTCAGTCACGCCGCCACCTGGCTACGGCGGCGCTGTTGTTGATAGCGGTCAGCCTCGGCGGCCTGGGCGGCTGGCATGCCCGCGAGGCCACGCAACCGCCCCTGCAACCCATGGCCGATGCCATGCAAGCGTTTCGCCTGTTCGCTCAGGACGGCATCCTGCCCGCCGACTACAGCGCTCAGGACAGCGGCACCATGCAAGCCTGGCTCGACCGCTACTTCCACCAGGCCCATCGCCTGCCGGACTTGAGCCAGTCAGGTTTCCAGCCGGTCAGCGGGCGCCTGCTCACCACCGACCAAGGCGCTGCCGCCATGGTGCTGTACCAGGACGCGCAAGGCAGGCGCATCAGTTTCTACATCCGCCCGCCGGGGCCGGGCAATGGCTTCCTGCCCCGGGGCAGCCGCACCGCCGATGGCCTGCAGGCGCAATACTGGTCCGGGGGCGGCTATAACTACGCGGTGGTCAGCCCGGCGGATCACCCGGTGGCGCCGCTGCAGACCTTCTAGCCGCACGCGCGCCATGCGTTTTCGAGATGGCCGATTCGCGCCTTCGCTATTGGTCAAAGTGGCGCGCGCGTCCTAAAGTAAGCGACCTTCGCCCCACAGAGTGACCCGTATTGGCCGTGCCGACTTTGATCCGTCGCCTGCTTGGTAAACATCGCTCGCCACGCAACGACGCTTGCATCGCGCAATTCTTTGCGCAAAAAGCCCAGCAACAGGGCTACACCCTCAGCGCCGGGCAAACCCGCGCGATTGCCGCCATGGCCCGCGAAACCGCACACCTGCTCGCCGGCCACGCCACTCGCAGCCTGTACCTGCACGGGCCGGTGGGGCGCGGTAAAAGCTGGCTGCTGGACGGCTTTTTCCAGGCCTTGCCGTTGGCTGAAAAGCAGCGAGTGCATTTCCACGATTTTTTTGCACGCCTGCACCAGGGCATGTTCCAGCACCGCGAACAGCACGATGCGCTGGGCGCGACGCTGGATAATCTGTTGGCAGACTGCCGGGTGTTGTGCTTCGACGAGTTTCACGTCCACGACATCGGCGACGCCATGCTGATCAGCCGGTTGTTCAAGGCCCTGTTCCAGCGCGGCATGCTGGTGCTGGTTACCTCCAACTACCCACCCGAAGGATTATTGCCCAATCCGCTGTACCACCAGCGCTTCAAGCCGGTGATCGACCTGATCGCCGCGCGCATGGACGTGCTCGAGGTCAGCTCGCCCCAGGACTTTCGCAGCCTGCCCCAGGCCCACGCCACACAACGCTTTACTGCCGGCCGCTACGTGTGGCCAGGCACGGCGGCGCAACGTGCCGCCCTCGACCTGCCGGTGACCCAAGGCCCGGCGCAGCACCTGCAGGTGGGTAACCGGCAACTGCTGTGTCGCCACCACCAGGCGCGCACAATTGCCTTCACCTTCGCCGATCTCTGCGAGGAACTGACGGCGGTGATGGACTACCTCTTGCTGTGCGAAGCTTTCGATCACTGGATCATCGACGGACTGCCCCGCCTGGCGCAGTGCCCGATTGCCGTGCAGCAGCGTTTTATCAACCTGGTGGACGTGCTCTACGACCGCGACAAGCACCTGATCCTGATCGGCAACGAGCCGTTGGCCGACTGCCTCGCAGGCCAGGCTATCGATCTGGCGCGCACCGCCAGCCGCCTGAGTCAATTGCAACAGACCGACCCGCAACCCCTGCCCGACCCGGTATCATGAGCGCCCTTTACGTCCCCTAGCCGAGTGACCGCGCCGTTCATGCATACCCTCGCCCAACTCAAGGCCGGCCAACTGGCCGGTATCACGCGCCTGGACTTGTCCTGCGGGCTCACCGAGTTCCCTCGGGAAATCTTCGAACTGGCCGACACCCTGGAAATCCTCAACCTCAGCGGTAACGCCCTGAGCCGTTTGCCGGATGACCTGCACCGTCTGTCGCACCTGCGCGTGTTGTTCTGCTCGGACAACGCCTTTACCGAACTGCCGACCTGCCTGGGCCAATGCGCAAAGCTGAGCATGATCGGTTTCAAGGCCAACCGTATCAGCCAGGTGCCCGCCGCCGCGCTGCCGCCGCTGTTGCGCTGGCTGATCCTCACCGACAACAGCATCCGCCAGCTGCCCGACGAGTTGGGCGAGCGGCCTTTGCTGCAAAAGCTGATGCTGGCCGGCAATCAACTGGAACAACTGCCGCGCAGCCTGGCTCAGTGCCACAACCTGGAGCTGATCCGCATCGCCTCCAATCGCCTCAGTCATCTCCCGGACTGGCTGCTGTCACTGCCAAGCCTGACTTGGCTGGCCTATGCCGGTAACCCGGTGGAAATGGCGGTGGCCGTCACGGACGATGACGCCACAGCGGATATTGCCTGGGGCGAACTGGCACTGGCCGACGTCCTCGGCGAAGGTGCATCCGGTGTGATCCACAAAGCCGTGTGGACACCCCAGGCCCTGCCGGTGGCGGTCAAGCTCTACAAAGGCACGATCACCAGCGACGGTTCGCCGCTGCACGAGATGCAGGCATGCATCGCCGCCGGCCTGCACCCCAACCTGATCAACGTACAAGGTCGCGTGGTCGGCCACCCCGATGACCAGGCTGCATTGGTGATGGACCTGATCGAGCCGAGCTACCGCAACCTGGCGGCCCTGCCCAGCCTGGCGTCCTGCACTCGCGACATCTATGCGCCCGACACCCGTTTCAGCGTCGATGTCGCACTGCGCATAGCCCGTGGCATCGCTTCGGTGGCGGCGCATTTGCACCGTCACGGCATCACCCATGGCGACCTGTACGCCCACAATATTCTGTGGAACGCGGCGGGCGATTGTTTGCTGGGGGATTTTGGCGCAGCGTCATTCCATGCCGTGGCGGACACCGTGGAAACCCGGGCATTGCAGCGCATCGAAGTGCGGGCCTTCGGCGTGCTGTTGGGGGAATTGCTGGAGCGGATCGAGGGGCAACCCGTGGAGGCGGCACTGGTGGCTTTGCAAGCGCGCTGCTGCCAGCCGGACGTACTGGCGCGGCCAGGTTT
The DNA here is from genome assembly GCF_026410085.1 of Pseudomonas quebecensis. Lineage (NCBI taxonomy): Bacteria > Pseudomonadati > Pseudomonadota > Gammaproteobacteria > Pseudomonadales > Pseudomonadaceae > Pseudomonas > Pseudomonas quebecensis. The sequence goes on along the minus strand of NZ_CP112866.1, from coordinate 1,899,970 downwards.
TGAAGAGATCGAGGAGCAGCTTCACTCCCTCTGCAGCTGTGATTAATTAAGGCAATGCCAGAGGGGGCTCGCCCCCCTCCACCTTGCTCAGCCGTTTATCAGCCCGCCAGGCCGACGAACATGTCCTGCACGTCGTCATGGTTGTCCAGGCCTTCAAGGAAGGCTTCGACTTCGGCCATCTGCTCATCGGTCAGACCGCTTACCGGGTTCTTCGAGATATAGCCCAGCTTGGCCGACAGCACGGTGAAGCCTTGCTCCGGCAGGGCTTTCTGCACCGCGTCGAGGTCGGTGGTTTCGGTGATGAACAGGGTGGTGCCCTCTTCTTCGCCGTCTTCGAAATCCTGCGCGCCGGCTTCGATGGCGGCCATTTCAGGGTCGGCGTCCGGGCTGTCCGGCGAGGCCTCGATCAGACCGACGTGGTTGAAGTCCCAGGCCACGGAACCGGAAGCGCCGAGTTGGCCCTTGCGAAATGCCACGCGGATTTCCGCCACGGTGCGGTTGATGTTATCGGTCACGCATTCGACGATCAGCGGCACCTGATGCGGCGCGAACCCTTCGTAGGTCACGCGGTGGTACTGCACGGTTTCGCCGAGCAGACCGGCGCCTTTCTTGATGGCGCGGTCCAGGGTTTCCTTGGGCATCGAGGCCTTTTTCGCCTGTTCCACCACCAGACGCAGGTGGGCGTTGGTCGCGGTATCGGCACCATTGCGCGCGGCGATGGTGATTTCCTTCACCAGTTTGCCGAAGATCTTGCCCTTGGCATTGGCTGCCGCTTCTTTATGTTTGACTTTCCACTGTGCGCCCATGACTCGCTCTCTTCTCGTCCATCGCGCCGAAACGTCTACTGGCCGGCGCTTTGGGGGCAGAGTTTATAGCGCAGGGACGCATCGTTCCACCAAAAAACCGTCACGGCGCCAGCTCGAAAAACGCCTGGATCAGCCGCAGCGAACGGCGTCGCTCCATGCAGCCGAGGCTGTGCCGGTTCAATAACCCGACGCCGCGGATCGGCACCGCCCGCACCCGCGGGTCCGGGCTGGTCTCCAGTGACGACACCACCCCGACGCCCAATTGCGCGGCGACGGCTTCGGTCACCGCTTCACGGCTATCGAGCTCCAGCAGCACCTTGGGATGCACATCGGCGGCTTGGCAGGCAGCATCAAACGTACGACGGGTGATCGAACCGGGCTCGCGCAGCACCATAATCACCTCGTTCAGTTGCTCCAGGCCAATGCCTTCGGACAATCCCGCCCAAGGGTGGCCGGCCGGTACCAAGGCGCAGATGTGCGATTCGCCCAAGAGCTGTAAGTGCACACCATGGCGGGGTTCAACCTCGGTCAGCACCGCCACATCGGCATGCTCGGCCAACAGCGCGGCGAGGGTCTCCTGGGCATTGCCCAGGCGCAGATTGACAGTGATGCCAGGATACCGCTCGCGCAGACTGGCGATCATCGGCATGACCAGATGCGGGCCGTCCGCCGCGACTTCCAGGCGCCCGCTGAGTAATTGGCGATTGGCTTCCAGCAGCGCCTGCGCCTCATCCACCAGGCCGAAGATAGCGCGGGTGATCGCCGCCAGCCGCGCGCCCTCCTCGGTCAACTCAACCCGCCGCGCCGTTCGACGTAACAGCGGGATCTGGTAGTGCTCCTCCAAGGCTTTGATATGCCCGGTCACCGCCGGCTGGCTGATAAACAGCCGCGCCGCCGCCCGGGTAAAGCTGCCCTCGCGGGCCACGGCATCGAATGCACGCAATTGGAACAGGTTCATGCTTATCGGCCTCGCTGATAGCTCGCATAACAACAAACAATTTGATTGATATCACGCTAAACCGCAACGTAAGCGCCGTAGATTCAACCCAACGCTTTCGAGAACCCGAGATGCTCCCTACCGCGCCGATGCTATTGACCCCAGGCCCCCTGACCACGTCTGCCCGCACCCGCCAGGCCATGCTGGTGGACTGGGGTTCCTGGGATGACCGTTTCAACCAGCTCACCACCGATGTCTGCGAACAGTTGCTGGCCATCATCCACGGCGCCGACAGCCACCACTGCGTCCCTCTGCAAGGCAGCGGCACCTTCGCTGTCGAGGCCGCAATCGGCACCCTGGTGCCACGCGATGGCAAGGTTCTGGTGCTGATCAACGGTGCCTACGGCAAACGCCTGGCGAAGATCTGCGACGTGCTCGGCCGTGCGTCCAGCACCTTTGAAACCGCCGAGGACCAACCCACCACCGCCGCCGATGTAGACCGCCTGCTGCATGCCGACCCGTCCATCACCCACGTCGCGCTGATCCATTGCGAAACCAGCACCGGCATTCTCAACCCGCTGTCGGCCATCGCGCATGTCGTAAAGCGCCATGGCAAGCGCTTGATCGTCGACGCCATGAGTTCCTTCGGTGCGCTGCCGATCGATGCCCGCGACGTGCCTTTCGATGCGCTGATCGCCGCGTCGGGCAAATGCCTGGAAGGCGTGCCGGGCATGGGTTTCGTCTTTGCCGACAAGCAGTCGCTGGCCGCCGCCCAAGGCAACTGCCACTCCCTGGCGCTGGACCTGTTCGACCAGCACAGCTACCGGGCCAAAACCGGTCAATGGCGCTTCACCCCACCCACCCATGTGGTCGCCGCGCTGCACGAGGCGCTGCTGCAATACCGTGAAGAAGGCGGCCTGCCTGCCCGTCATCAGCGCTATGCGCGCAATTGTCAGGCGTTGCTTGAGGGCATGGCCGAACTCGGCCTGCGCAGCTTCCTGCCGGCGGCGATCCAGGCCCCGATCATCGTCACCTTTCACGCCCCGCAGCACTCACGCTACCAGTTCAAGGACTTCTACGAGCGGGTCAAGGCCAAGGGTTTCATCCTGTACCCCGGCAAATTGACCCAGGTGGAAACCTTTCGTGTCGGCTGCATCGGCCACGTCGACGCAGCCGACATGCGCGCCGCCGTAGCGGCCGTCGCCCAGGTATTGCGCGCCATGCACATCCCGCTTCTCTCTGCGTCTGGAGTACCCGTATGAACTATCAAAACCCCACCACTCTCCAGGCCGCGATCCTCGATTGGGCCGGCACCGTGGTCGACTTCGGCTCCTTCGCGCCAACCCAAATTTTTGTCGAGGCCTTCGCCGAATTCGGCGTGCAGGTCTCCATTGAAGAAGCCCGCGGCCCGATGGGCATGGGCAAGTGGGACCACATCCGCACCCTGTGCAATCAGCCGCAGGTGGCCGAGCGTTACCGCCAGACGTTCGCACGCACGCCCACCGATGACGACGTGACCGCCATTTACCAGCGCTTCATGCCCTTGCAGATCGAGAAGATCGCCGAGCATTCGGCGTTGATCCCCGGCGCGCTCGACACCATCGCCACACTGCGCGCCCAGGGGATCAAGATCGGCTCCTGCTCCGGCTACCCCAAGCAGGTGATGGACAAGGTGGTCGCCCTGGCCGCGCGCAACGGCTATGTCGCCGACCATGTGGTTGCCACCGACGAAGTGCCCAACGGCCGCCCATGGCCGGCCCAGGCCCTGGCTAACGTCATCGCCCTGGGCATTAACGATGTGGCGGCGTGCGTGAAAGTCGACGACACCGTACCGGGCATCCTCGAAGGGCGTCGCGCCGGGATGTGGACCGTGGCGCTGACCTGCTCGGGCAATGCGCTGGGGTTGACCTACGCACAGTTCCAAGCACTGGCCCCGGACACCCTCGCCCGCGAACGCCAGCGCATTGAGGCACTCTTCGCAGGCGCGCGTCCCCACTATCTGATCGACACGCTCAATGACCTGCCAACGGTGATCGCCGACATCAACCAGCGCCTGGCCCGCGGTGAAATGCCGCAAAGCTACTGATTAAGATCAAAAAAACCGCCATCGCACCGGGCAACTCGTTTGAAACAGGCATACAGTAGAAATACTTCGTCACAAAAGAACGAAGGCATGCCCTGATGAACGAGGAACCCAGCGATGCCGTGGAAAAATTCCGATACACGCTACAGCACCATGTCAATTGCCTTGCACTGGCTGATGGTGGTGCTGCTGGCGGTGGTGTACGCCTGCATTGAACTGCGTGGGCAGTTCCCCAAAGGCAGCGGCGCTCGCACGCTGATCGTGGAAATGCACTTCATGTTCGGCCTGACCGTGTTTGTGCTGGTGTGGCTGCGCCTGTTCGCACGCAGCCTGGGGGTGGCCCCGAAAATCGTCCCCGCCCCGCCGCAATGGCAACGCCTGCTGGCCACCCTGATGCACTTCGCGCTGTATGCGTTGATGATCGGCATGCCGATTGCCGGGTGGCTGATTGTCAGTGCAGAGGGACATTCGGTGATGTTTTACGGCATCGAGCTGCCGCCGCTGATCGCAGAAAACAAGGCCTTGGCCAAGCAGATCGAAGGCTGGCATGTGCTGTTCGGTAAGGTCGGCTACTGGCTGATCGGGCTGCATGCAGTGGCGGGGATCGTTCATCACTATGTGATCCGCGATAACACCGCGCTGCGGATGATACCGGGCAAACGCGCTAGCCTTTGATACCACGGCGGCCCTGCAAGCCGCCGGTGTGCACAAAAATCAGACGCGTGCCGGGCACAAAGCGCCCGGCTTCGATCTGCTGCTTCAGCGCTGACAGCGCCTTGCCAGTGTAAAGCGGCTCAAGCGGCAATCCGGTGGCCTGCTCGGTGGTCCGAATGAAGTCGAGCAATGCCCCGTCGACCTTGTCGAAACCACCACGGCTGGCATCCAGCAGTTCGACGCCTTGCGCTGCGATCGCCCGCACATTCTGCGCCACGCCGTGATCGTCCGGCACCGCCATCGCCCCATATACCGGGTGCGCGCCGGCTTCCGCCAACGCCAGCCCGGCCAGGGTGGTACCGGTGCCCGCCGCCAACCACCAGCCGTCGTAATCGGCCCAGCCCACATTGCTCAATTGGCCACGAGCCTGTTCAACCAGCACGGCGCAACCCAACGCCCCGGCCACCCCGCCGCCGCCTTCGGGCACGGGATACAAATGCGGGTATTGCTCGCGCCACGGCAACCAGAAATCCGCCGCGTGGCGCGCACGATAGCCACCGTAGCCCAGCCAGTGCAGCTGCATACCAAACGCTTTGAGGTCGAGGACGGTGGGTGTGTCCTGGGGATGGCCGCGCATCAGGCCGACCGTGGCGAAACCAAAGCGCTGGCCTGCCGCCGCCAGTGCGTGCAGATGATTGGAGTAAGCTCCGCCCAGGCTGATGATCCCACTGGCACCGGCCTGTTGCGCCTGCGTCAAATGCTCGGTGAGTTTGAACCACTTGTTGCCGCTGATCAGCGGATCGATGCGGTCCAGGCGCAGGACGGCCAGTTCGACGCCGTTCAGCCAATCGAGCACTAACGGTTCAAGAGGAGCGTGGGGATGCCAATCGAAGGGGCCCATGGGGTCGGATCTGCCGGTAAAACGGGGCGGTAGTCTAGCACCGCCCCGCTCAAGGCCTTACAGCTCGGCGGCGAGGCGCGAGCCCTGGTTGATCGCGCGCTTGGCGTCCAGTTCGGCCGCCACGTCCGCACCACCGATCAGGTGCACGTTCTGCCCGGCGGCGACCAGGCCGTCCTGCAAGTCGCGCAGCGGGTCCTGCCCGGCGCAGATGACGATGGTGTCCACCGCCAGCAACTGCGGCTCGCCCTCGGCGCCGATGCGGATATGCAGGCCGTCATCGTCGATCTTCAGGTACTCGACGCTGTTGAGCATCTGCACCTGTTTGTTCTTCAGACCGGTGCGGTGGATCCAGCCGGTGGTCTTGCCCAGGCCGTCGCCGACCTTGGAGGCCTTGCGTTGCAGCAGGAACACTTCACGCGCTGGCGCATGGGGTTGGGCCTTGATGCCGGCCACGCCGCCACGGGCCTGCAATTGGGTGTCGATACCCCATTCCTTCCAGAACGCCTCGCGGTCCAGGCTGGTGGACACACCCTGATGCACAAGGAATTCCGACACATCAAAGCCGATGCCGCCGGCACCGATCACCGCCACGCGCTTGCCCACCGGCTTGCGCTCCAGGATCACGTCCAGGTAACTCAACACCTTGGGGTTATCGACGCCTGGGATGGCCGGGGTGCGCGGGGCAATGCCGGTGGCCAGAATGATTTCGTCATAGCCGCCGGCCACCAGTTGCGTAACATCCACACGGGTGTCGAGGCACACCTCGACATGGGTGGTCTGCAGCTTGCGTTTGAAATAACGCAAGGTTTCGAAGAATTCTTCCTTGCCGGGCACGCGCTTGGCGATATTGAACTGGCCGCCGATCTCGCTGGCCGAATCGAACAGCGTGACCTGGTGGCCACGTTCGGCGGCCACGGTCGCTGCGGCCAGGCCTGCCGGGCCGGCACCGACCACGGCGATCTTCTTGACCTGGGTGACGGGCAGGTAGTTAAGCTCGGTTTCGTAACACGCACGGGGGTTGACCAGGCAGGTGGTCAGCTTGCCGCCGAAGGTGTGGTCCAGGCACGCCTGGTTGCAGCCGATGCAGGTGTTGATCTCATCGGCGCGGCCGGCGGCGGCCTTGTTGACGAACTCCGGGTCGGCGAGGAACGGTCGCGCCATCGACACCATGTCGGCATCGCCTTCGGCGAGGATGCGTTCGGCAATCTCCGGCGTATTGATGCGGTTGGTGGTGATCAGCGGAATCTGCACCGCGCCGCGCAACTTGGCGGTGACTTTGCTGAACGCGCCACGCGGCACCTTGGTAGCGATGGTCGGAATACGCGCTTCATGCCAGCCGATACCGGTGTTGATAATCGTCGCACCGGCCCGCTCGATGGCCTTGGCCAGCTGTACGATTTCTTCCCAGCTACTGCCGCCTTCCACCAGGTCGAGCATCGACAGGCGAAAAATAATAATGAAGTTCGGCCCTACCGCTTCGCGCACACGGCGCACGATGTCTACGGCCAGGCGCATGCGGTTCTCGTAGCTGCCGCCCCACCGGTCGGTGCGGTGGTTGGTGTGCGCGGCGAGGAACTGGTTAATGAAATAGCCTTCCGAGCCCATGATTTCCACGCCGTCGTATTCGGCGACCTGAGCCAGCAGGGAACAGGTGACGAAATCCTGGATCTGTTTTTCGATGCCCTCCTCGTCCAGTTCCTTGGGCTTGAACGGGTTGATCGGCGCCTGGATCGCGCTCGGTGCCACCTGCTTGGGGCTGTAGGCATAACGCCCGGCGTGGAGAATCTGCATGCAGATCTTGCCGCCCGCCGCGTGCACTGCCTGGGTCACGATTCTGTGTTTCTGCGCTTCCTCTTCAGTGGTCAGCTTGGCCGCGCCGGCGTACACACCGCCTTCATCATTGGGGCCAATGCCGCCTGTGACCATCAGGCCTACGCCACCCCGGGCGCGCTCGGCGAAGTAAGCGGCCATGCGCTCGAACCCACCGGGTTTTTCTTCCAGACCGGTATGCATCGAGCCCATCAGGGTGCGATTGCGCAAGGTGGTAAAACCCAGGTCCAGCGGGGCCAACAGATGCGGGTAAGCAGCGGCGGTCATGGTACAGCTCCACGGCAGATCATCACGGGACGTGGCAGGCTCATATGGCCGACCATCGGTTTATACCCGACAGACTAAGAGCCGTTCAGTGACCGCTCAATGACTGAAACTGACAAGTTATTGATCCAAATGCACACCGAGGCCGTCGCTGCCGCCTTCGTCACTCATGAGCGCGCAATTATTTAGCGCGCCTATCAACCCAATCTAATTTGCTCACTTCAAACCAACACCCAGAGCCATCACTGTGGCATCAGCGCCACTGCGGGGTTCCAACTCTCGTCTCGCCTGTGAATCCAGTCGTGCATGCCCTCACAAAACTTCCTGGCCTCTGGAGGCCTTATGACACTTCGATCAATCAACATTGCACGCCGCGCATCCATCTGCTTTGGCATGATCACGCTGCTTCTATTCGGTTTTGCCGGCTTCTCGTACGTGCAGATCGATCACCTGCGCAGCGCCGAGCAGGACATCGAGACCAACTCGCTTCCCAGCGTCCAAGTCATTGACGATATTCAGATCGCCCTGCTTCATGCCCGTCTTGAGAGCATCCGCATGCTTTCAAGCGTCACCACTGAGGTACACAGCGTGGCATTGGCCAGGGTCCACGAAGCTTTAGGGGCGCTCAAATCGCGAACCGAGTTCTACCGTGAACATCTGCTATCGGGCGAGCAGGACAAAATCCAGTTTGAAAAAACCAATCAGGCAATGAACGCCTATGTTGAGGGTTTGAACCAAGTCATCGCTTTGGATGGCTCCAATCACGAGCAAGCCATCGTGATTGCCAACGGCGAACAGGCGCAACGGGCAAGTGACTATCAGGAACAACTGACGTTGCTGCGCGAGCAAAACGCGCGTCAGGCGATTGAGTCAGGCAAAGAAGCGGCAAGGGTCTACGCACACAGCGTCATGGTGCTGATCGTGGTCCTGCTGGCCGCTGCAATGCTCACGGTCATTCTGGCAATCGTGTTCACCCGCAGCATAGTCAGCCCCATCACCTCGTCGCTGCGGTTAGCGGAAGATATCGCCGTGGGCAATTTGGCCCAGGGGCTTGAGGTCACTGGCACTGATGAAGCAGCGCGCCTGATGAGCGCACTCAACCGGATGCGGGAAAACCTGAGAAACACCATCCTGGAAATCTCAGGGGCGTCCGCTCAACTGAGCACCGCCGCCGTGGAAATGACGGCGATCACGGAGAGCGCTGATCGCACATTGCAGCAACAGAACAGCGAGATCGAGCAAGCGGCGACCGCCGTGACCCAGATGAGCGCCGCCGTTGAAGAGGTTGCCAGAAACGCCACCTCCACCTCCGCAGCGGCCAGGCAATCGAGCGTGTCGGCCGACCTCGGTAATACTCGCGTCAACGAGACCCTGACAGCGATGAATAGCCTGACCGGCCTGGTTGAATCCTCTTCAGATCAAGTCAAGTCGCTGGCTGGGCAAGCGCAGGACATCAGCAAAGTGCTGAGCGTTATCCGCGCCATTGCCGAACAGACCAATCTGCTGGCGTTGAACGCGGCCATCGAAGCTGCGCGCGCAGGTGAACAAGGACGCGGGTTCGCAGTGGTCGCCGATGAAGTGCGCGCCCTGGCGCATCGCACACAAACCTCGACCGAAGAGATCGAACAAATGATCGGCGCAATTCAATCAGGCTCACGCGCAGCAGTCAGCTCAATGCTGGAGAGTACCTCGCAGGTCTACAGCACCCGAGACACTGCGGAACAAGCAGGCCAGTCCCTGCGCCAAATCACCGATTCGGTACTCGAAATCAACGACCGCAACCTCCAGATTGCGACAGCTTCCGAAGAACAGGCGCACGTAGCGCGTGATGTCGACCGCAGCTTGATCAGCATCCGTGACCTTGCCGTCCAGAGCAGCGAAGGCACGCGCCAGACGCTGGCCGCCAGCAATGAACTCTCGCGACTGTCGGTCGCCTTGAACGCCTTGGTTTTGCGCTTTAAAACCTGACGGTCTGCCCAGCTCGCGCTATGTTGGTTGTTCGGATCTCATTTCAGCATCCGCTTTATCGTTTATCGAGCACGCCGTCGGTGGCGGTTGCTCAACTGCAGGATCGAGAAAATGTCCAATTGCTTCTCAACGTTCGCAGAACAAATGCGCCTGTCCGAAGTGGAGCGGCTCACCGCCCATATCGAGAGTGGATCGGATGAGGTACTCAACAGCATCGTCGCGCTGGTGTCGGCACACTTTGGCGTGCCGATTGCGATGGTGAGCATCGTCGACCATGAGTTTCAGACGTATAAAGCCAAGCTCGGGATCGAGGCCGACGGCGCTCCGCTGGCGGATTCGTTCTGCGTCCACTGCATGCACGGCGAAGGGATACTGGAAATCCTGAACGCCGTGGACGATGCTCGATTCACCGACAACTCGCTGGTCACCGCCGCACCGTTCATTCGCTACTACGCCGGCGCCCCACTGGTCACCAAAGGACACGCGGCATTGGGTGCGCTGTGCGTCATCGATCAAAAGGAGCGGGCGCCGATGAGCGAGCAGGACAGAGTGTTCCTGCACAACGCCGGCGCCATTGTTGTTGCACGGCTGGAATCGATTCATCACAAGTTTTTTTTCGATGCCCTGACCGGACTGCCCAATCGCCAATGCTTCGAACTGGACGTCGTCAAGGGCGAAGCGTGCCTGGCCGACCGCCTGGCGATATTGATTGAACCGCTCACGGCCTCCGTGATGGACAGGCTGGTCAAGGCCCTGGGCCTGGATTGTTTCGTTGAATTCATGCTTGGCGTTAAAAACCTGCTCGCCAGCGTGCTGCCGGAAGGCGCCCGCTTGTATCGAGCCAGTACGCTGAGCTTCGCCATTCTGTTGGAGGACACTCCCCAACTGAAGGTGGATGAGCTGATCGAACGCATCAACGAAGCCCTTGCTCAGCCGGTGCATTTCAAAAATGTGCCGATCTTTGCCGATGTCGGCATCGGCGTGCTCAAAATCGGTCCCAACGCGCAGGCCTCTGTCGATAATTTGAGATTGATGGCCAGCGCGACCGATACGGCGCGGCGGTCCGAGCACCGCTGGCTGTATTACGACCCCGCCGTCGACGCTCATTCACAACGCAGCGCGCTGTTGCTCCACTCGATCGAATCGGCTTTGCTCGCCCATGACCAATTGCGGCTGGAATACCAGCCGCGCATAAACCTCACCAATGGCCAGTGCGAATCGGTGGAGGCGCTGTTGCGTTGGACGCACCCCACTCTGGGTGAAATCGGGCCTGCGGAGTTTATCGGGCTGGCTGAAACCACCGCCGTCATCCGCCGTATCACGAGCTGGGTGGTGAGAAACGTCTGCAAGCAGATCGACGCCTGGCGAACCCGAGGTCTACGCCTGACGGTATCGCTGAATGTCTCATCGATTGATCTTACCGATGGCCAGCTCATCGATGAATTGACGCAATCACTGGCTCACTTCAACCTGGCGCCGCAATGCATTGAACTGGAGTTTACTGAAAGCGTGCTGATCCCGGACTTCGATGCGGTACAGCAACAGCTCAAGCGCCTGCGTCTGCTCGGTGTGGAAATCGCCATTGATGACTTTGGCAGTGGCTACAGCAACTGGCGGTATCTGCGGGACATCCCCGCAAAAAGCGTCAAGCTCGACCGATCGCTGCTGGCAGACCTGCGCCCCGACACCAGCAATTGGCATATCGTGCAAGGCATTATTCGCCTTGCACGAAACCTGAACCTCACTGTGGTCGCCGAAGGCGTCGAAACACTCGCCAACTACAGGCTATTGCGCGACTGGCAATGCCATCAAGGGCAAGGCTATTTCTTCTCTAGGCCACTGTCGCCCGACGCGCTCTGTGAGTGGGTAGCCAACGGCCAGACCTTTGACGGCAACAGACCCAAGGGGGCTGACGCGACGTGAGCGCCGGTGTCCACCGAAACTTGCTCGGCGCAAAGGTCGAGCGCGGCAGGAACCAAGCCAGGACAACCGGTTCCAACATGCAGGTTCGTCCCACAGCGAATTGCCATTGAGCGCAGGAAATAATCGGCGCGCCTTGCCAATAATTCCTGTAAGCCGCTGACACTGTGTATCCTCAATTGCACTTGCGTCATAAATTCACGCCCCGCAATCGGTTTGTTGTCTGTTACCCATGCGTAAACTTCTAGCCTTCACCGCCACCCTGGCCCTGGTTGCCGCCGTCGCCGCGTATCTGGTCTGGACCCAGGAGCGCCCCGTTGCGCATTACCTGTCGGACCTGCGCATTACACTGGCCGTCAACGAAGGCGTGCCAGCCGATCGTGGCAATCTGCTGGGCATCCAGCCCGAGCTGTTTCCCGCCGACTATCAGAGCCTTGAACGCCTGCATCTGAAACTCGCGGCCTACCTGCAAAACGCCCGCGATCAGGGCCTGATCAACGACAAGACCATCGTGGTACTGCCCGAACATATCGGCACCTGGCTGATGCTTACCGGCGAAAAGAACGAGGTGTATCAGGCGATGCATCTCAAGGATGCGATGAACTGGCTGTCGGTCAGCAACCCGTTACAGTTCGCGCGCGCCTGGATCAGCGCCAGCGGCAGCGACCGCCTGGACGACGCCTACCTGCGCATGAAGGCGGCGGGCATGGCGCGCGATTACCAGGTGCTGTTCGGCGGCCTGGCCAAAGAGTTCGGCGTGACCGTGGTGGCCGGCTCCATCGCCCTGCCCGACCCGACAGTCAGCCAACGCCAACTGCAGATCGGCCACGGTGCCTTATACAACGCCAGCGTAGTATTCGCCGCCGACGGCATGCCTATCGGCGAGCCCCAGCGCCAGCTCTACCCAATCTACGACGAGCGCGAATTTATCCAGCCCGGCGACGAGAACACGGTCAACGTGGTGGACACCCCGGCCGGTCGCCTGGGGGTGCTGGTGGGCAGCGACAGTTGGTACCCGGACAACTACCGCAAACTCAACGACCGCGGCGCGCAGTTGATTGCCGTGCCGGCGCTGGTGACCGGACGCGACACCTGGGATCGGCCATGGCGCGGTTTCAAAAGCGTTTCGACGCCACCGGAAGTCAGCCTCAAGCCCGAGGAACTGAGCGAAGGCGAGGCCTGGCGGCGGCTCACGTTGATCAGCCAGCAGCCCGTCAGCCAGGCCACCGCCGGCATGAGCGTGTTCCTGCGCGGGCAGTTCTGGGACCTGGGCACCGCCGGGCACAGCTTCCTGAGCAGCAACGGGCAGATCAGCGCCGATGGCGACGCCCGGGGTGCTCGCATGCTCAATATCTGGCTGTAACGCAATGAAGCCCGTGCGCCTGGGGGATCTGTCAGTAGGCTTTGTGCACACGTTGGCCGATGCCGTCCACAGCCACGGCCTGGACCCGCAGCCCCTGCTCCTGCAATACGGTCTTGAACCGGCACGGCTGGCCGAAGCCGGTGCGCGCTTGTCGATCCCTCGCTATATGCGCCTGGGTCACGCGGCCATCCAACTGACCGGCAACCCGGCGCTGGGCCTGCGCATGGGACAGCTCAGCCGCCTGAGCCAGGCCGGGCTGGCGGGCGTCACCGCCGCCCAGGCGCCCAACGTTCGCGAAGCCGCGCGCACGCTGACGCGCTTCGAGCCGCTGTACGGTTCCAACTACCGAGGGCAATCGAGCTTTCATGAGGACGCCGAAGGCGCCTGGCTGCGCTTTTACTCCATCAGTCCCTACAACGCCTACAACCGCTTCGTGGTGGACTCGATCATCGCCGGCTGGCTGCACCAACTCTCCAGCCTGGCCGAGCGACCGGTGCAGGCGCAGCGGATCGAAATTGAATTCGAGGCTCCGGACTACAGCGAACACTACAGCCTATTGGGCGACAGCCCCGTGCACTTCGGCGCGGATATCAACCAGTTGCGCCTGAGCCAACCCACCCTGGCCCTGCGCAACCCACAACATTGTCCAAGCACCTGGCACCTGTTGCTGCAACTGTGTGAACGGGAATTGGAGCAGTTGACGCGCACCCGCAGCCTGCGCGAGCGCATCACCCGGTTGCTTGGGCCGATGCTCAATGGCGGCCGGGAACCCGACCTGGAGGAAGTGGCGGCACGCTTAAAGCTGCCGACCTGGACCTTGCGGCGCAAACTGGCCGATGAAGGCACTCAATTTCGCGCAATTCTCAATGACACCCGTCGCGACCTGGCCATGACCTACATCCGCGACACGGAACTGGCCTTTGGCGAGATCGCCTATTTGCTCGGGTTTGCCTCTGCCCAGGCATTTCAACGGGCATTCAGGCGATGGAACAACCAGACCCCAGGGGAATTTCGCCGCAGTCAGCGGCATTCCGCCTGAGGCCGGTATTACAGCTCGGTGGCATCGTCGACCGGATCCAACGGATCCAGCTCAAAGGCCTGATACTCCAGCAGTTCTTCCTGGTAATCGTCCATGGTGTACTCCCTGTTTTCTGATCGTGAAAGCCGGTGCAATACGGCTTTAATGAATGACCCGCACCACCAGCCTAAAGTGCCGTGATGACGAAAAAAAGTCTGCGCCATGACGTTCCTGCACTTGAGGATTAAACGTAGCAGCGGCGCGGGGATTTAGCACACGTAGGCTGTCGAGGAAGAAACCGTTACGGGGACAGGATCGACCCCGCAACGATCTGTTTTACTGCGCCGGCGTCGGCAGGGCTGGAATTGCCTCGGTCGGCGCGGGGAGCTCAGGATTGGTCGGTGCAGGTGCAGGCGTTGGCGCCGCTTGTGGCTCAACCTGCGGGGCAAACGGAGCAGGCTCGGCAGGTGGGGCAAGCGGTTGCGATGCAGCAGGCGCCGCCGGTTCTTGCTTGGGCGCCTCGACGTTCTCTGCAGCAGGTTCGGCTTTAGGCTCCGGCACACCCAGGTCCGCCTTCGGCTTCTCAGGGATATGCTCGGCCTTCTTCACTTCCTGCGGCAGGAACACGTCCACCAGGGCGAAGTAACGATCATAGAACTTAGGCGCAGACACCGTCTCGCTGGCGACCTTGACCATCGAGTCATCGGTGGAGCCGATCGGCATCGACACCGACCCCAATACGCCCACGCCGAGGCTCGCCGAGTTATTGACCTTCTTCAGCGCATAACGATCCTGCAAGGCATTGGCAAACATCGTCGAGTGCTTTTTACCTTTGCCGTCATCGGCACACACGACGTTGAAACTGATCTGCAGATGGGTTTCGCCGGTCTGCTGGAAGCTCTTGTTACCCACCACCAGTTTCGGATCGCTGCTGGTGATGATGTAGCCCTGGCTCAGCAAGGCACGACGAGCGGCTTCGCACGCCGCTACGTCGCTGACCGGGTAGTCCCTTGAAAACGTACCGGAGTCGTCGAAGTTCTCATGTTCATAGATAGCGGTCTTGGGTGACGAGCAGCCCGCGGCGCCCGCCAACACCAACGCCAACCCGAGGCTGCGCAAGTGAAATGATGTCGACATTGAAAATCCTGAGGAAAACGGTCTGGGCGGTATTGTGCAACAGAACGGGGGACTGGCGCGCGTATTCCTGTCGGTAAAACGTCACAGGTTGACTATTGGCTCTGAACGAACCCCAATAAAAAACCCCCGGCCTTTACAGGCCGGGGGCTGGGTGTTCAAACCGACATCAATATTTTTTGATGTCAGCCTTTGTTTCCAACTGCTTGCGGTAAGCGGCAAAGTCCTGCTGGCCGACACGGGAAGCGAGGAAGCGGCGGTACTGTGCCTTTTCTTCGTCCGTTGGCGCGGCGGCTTCGTTGACACCGTTCAAACGCACGATCACCAGGCTGCCATCAGCCAGGGTCACTGTAGTGAACGTTGGCTTGTCCTTGGCCGCAGGCTTCGGCATGCGGAACAGGGCTTGCAGCACGGCCGGATCGATCGCTTCCTGGCTACGGGTAGCCGCTTCGGTGACCTTCCACGCCTGACCATCAATCGGCTGGTTCAGCGGGGTCTTGCCCTCACGCAGGCTGGCGATCAGCTCGTCAGCATGGGTCTTGGCGGCCGCGCTGGCGCGCTCCTTGGTCATCTGCGCGCGAATTGCCGAGGCAACACTTTCCAGCGGCAATTGCGCTGGTTTGCGGTGCTCCTTGGCACGCAGCACGATGACGGTGTCCGGATCCAGCTCAATAGCGGTGCTGTTGGCACCTTCGTCCAGCACTTCCGGGCTGAACGCAGCGGTCACCACGGCACGGTTGGCGGCGACACCTTCGCCACCGTCGCGGCCGAAAGGCGCGGAGGTGTGCACGGTCAGCTTCAGATCGGACGCCGGCTGGGCCAGATCGGACGCTTCGAATGCCGCATCCTCCAATTGCTTGGTGGCTTCGACAAAGCGCTGTTCGACCTGCTGGGCCTTGAGCTCGCGGGTCAGCTTGTCTTTCAGGCTGGCGAACGTCGGGACTTCAGGTGCTTCGACGCCGAGCAGTTTGATCAGGTGCCAACCAAAGGTGGTGCGCACCGGCGCCGAGACCTGGTCTTTATTCAACGCGTACAGCGCGGCTTCAAAGTCCGGATCGTAGACGCCGGGGCCGGCAAATCCGAGGTCGCCGCCATTGTTGGCCGAACCCGGATCCTGAGAGAACTCCTTGGCCAGGGCTTCGAACTTCTCCCCCTTGGCCAGGCGCGCCTGGACTTCTTCGATCTTGGCTTTCGCCTGCGCGTCGGTCACCTTGTCGTTGACTTCAATCAGAATGTGCGCGGCACGACGCTGTTCAGCGAGGTTGGCGGTTTCTTTCTGATAGGCCGCCTGCAGCTCATCATCCTTGACGCTGACCTGGTCGAAGAACGACGACTTCTTCAATTCGAGGTAATCGATGACCACCTGGTCCGGTGTCATGAACTCTTTAGCGTGCTGGTCATAGTAGGCCTTGACCTCATCGTCGGTGAGCTTCACCGCCGCAGGGTCAGCCTTGATATTGACCGTGGCGAAATCGCGAGTCTGTTTTTCCAGGCGGGCAAAAGCCAGCACCTCGGCATCGGTCACAAAGCCACTGCCGGCGATACCTGCACGCACCTGGCCGATCAGCATTTCCTGAATCAGCATCTGACGGAATTGCAGACGGCTGTAGCCCAGTTGGCGGATCACCTGATCGAAGCGTTCCGCGCTGAACTTGCCGTCCACCTGGAATTCCGGCGTTTGCAGGATCACCTGGTCCAGCGCAGCTTCAGAGAAGCCAAACTTGGCGTCGGCTGCGCCTTGCAGCAGCAGCTTGCGGTCGATCAGGCCCTTGAGGGCCGCTTCGCGCAGCAGTTTTTCGTCCAGCAGCGAAGCATCGAAATCCTTGCCCAACTGTTGCATCAGCTGGCGCCGTTGCATGTCGACGGCCTGGCTCAGTTCGGTCTGGGTGATTGCTTCACCGTTGACCTTGGCCACGTCCTGCTTGGTGTTGGTCGAAGCCTGGAAAATGGCTTCGATACCGGTGAACGCCATCAATGCGACGATGATCCCGATAATGGTCTTGGCAATCCAGCCTTGTGAATTGTCCCTGATATTTTGCAGCATGCGTCCCCCAGAAACGGTTGAACTTCAAAAATTGGCAACCGTGGAGCGTGGGTAGAGTCCGGATAGAAGAAAGGCGCATCCGAGGATGCGCCTTCTCGTAACTGGCGGAGCGGACGGGGGTCTGAACCCACACCCCCGGCTTGGCGACCCGATGGATAGTGGGTCGATTGCCGCTCCGCTGCCAGGCCAGACCTGCGTCGGACCCGGGTAGGTAAGGCTTGATCGAAGCTTAGTTAACGGCTTCTTTCAGGGCTTTACCGGCTTTGAAACCTGGTTTCTTGGCAGCAGCGATTTGCAGTGCTTTGCCAGTCTGTGGGTTGCGGCCAGTGCGAGCTGGGCGGTCAGTCACAGAGAACGTACCGAAGCCTACCAGTACCACGGAGTCGCCGGCCTTCAGAGCGCCAGTGACGGATTCGATTACTGCATCCAGCGCACGGCCAGCAGCAGCTTTCGGGATATCAGCGGATGCAGCGATAGCATCAATCAGTTCCGACTTGTTCACTCTAAGTCCCCTTATATATCTATTGAGTATGATTCTAAGTTTTTTGGTAAAAGCAAAAACCAGTGCTGAATGGCCTACAGACACTTAAGAGCCGCTTTATAACAAGGGCTCTAAAAAGCTGTCAAGGAAGCCCCCAGGCTCATTAATGCGTGCTAATTCTTTCCTTGGAATCAGACTCTCGTTTTTCGTCCTTAGCAACTATCTCCGGCGCCACGTCCGGCAAGGGCTCCGGCGCGTATTGCAGCGCAATTTGCAGGACTTCGTCAATCCATTTAACCGGTTTAATCTGAAGATCCTGCTTGATATTGTCAGGAATTTCCTTCAAGTCGCGAACATTCTCTTCAGGAATGATCACGGTCTTGATACCACCCCTGTGCGCGGCCAGCAATTTCTCTTTGAGGCCGCCGATCGCCAATACCTGACCACGCAGGGTTATTTCCCCGGTCATCGCTACATCGGCGCGTACCGGGATGCCGGTCAATGCTGATACCAGTGCGGTGCACATGCCCACACCCGCGCTAGGACCATCCTTCGGGGTCGCCCCTTCCGGCATGTGGATATGGGTGTCGTGCTTCTCGTGGAAGTCCAGGGGGATCCCCAGGCTTCTCGCGCGGCTGCGCACCACGGTTTGCGCGGCGGTAATGGATTCGACCATCACGTCACCCAGGGAGCCGGTCTTGATCAACTGGCCCTTGCCTGGGATCACCGCAGCCTCGATGGTGAGCAGCTCGCCACCCACCTGGGTCCACGCCAGGCCAGTCACCTGCCCTACCTGATCCTGCTGCTCGGCCAGCCCGTATCGGAATTTGCGTACGCCGAGGAAGTGCTCCAGCGCATCGGCCGTCACCTTCACCGAGAAGCGTTTTTCCAGTGCGTGTTCCTTCACCGCCTTGCGGCACACCTTCGCAATCTGGCGCTCCAGCCCACGCACACCGGCCTCGCGGGTGTAGTAGCGGACCATGTCGCGGATCGCTTCGACGTCAAACTCGATTTCGCCCTTTTTAAGGCCGTTGGCCGCGATTTGCTTGGGCGCGAGGTACTTGACGGCGATGTTGATCTTCTCGTCTTCGGTGTAACCCGGCAGGCGAATCACTTCCATCCGATCAAGCAACGCCGGCGGAATATTCATGGAGTTGGAGGTGCACAGGAACATCACGTCGGAAAGGTCGTAATCGACTTCCAGGTAATGGTCGTTGAAATTGTGGTTTTGCTCGGGATCGAGCACTTCGAGCAACGCCGAAGCCGGATCGCCGCGCATGTCGCTGCCCATCTTGTCGATTTCATCGAGCAGGAACAGCGGGTTGCGTACGCCAACCTTGGTCATCTTTTGAATCAATCTTCCTGGCATCGAACCGATATACGTGCGGCGATGACCACGGATTTCCGCTTCATCACGCACACCGCCAAGGGCCATGCGCACGAATTTGCGGTTGGTGGCGTTGGCGATGGACTCGGCCAGGGATGTTTTACCCACGCCAGGCGGACCCACCAGGCAAAGCACCGGGCCGCGGATTTTCTTCACGCGTTTCTGTACGGCGAGGTATTCAAGGATGCGTTCCTTGACCTCCTCCAGGCCGTAGTGGTCGGCGTCGAGGATGTCCTCGGCGCGCGCAAGGTCCAGGCGCACTTTGGTTTGCGCCTTCCACGGCACCTGCACCAACCAGTCGATGTAAGAGCGAACCACGGTGGCTTCAGCCGACATCGGCGACATCTGCTTGAGCTTGTTCAGCTCAGCG
Source organism: Pseudomonas quebecensis (assembly GCF_026410085.1). Classification (NCBI taxonomy): domain Bacteria; kingdom Pseudomonadati; phylum Pseudomonadota; class Gammaproteobacteria; order Pseudomonadales; family Pseudomonadaceae; genus Pseudomonas; species Pseudomonas quebecensis. The sequence continues at coordinate 1,880,810 of NZ_CP112866.1, read as the reverse complement.
GTGGCCTTGGTCAGAGCGTCCTTGGGCAAACCGGCGGCATCGATACGCTTTTTCAGCTCTTCGATTTCGTTATGGCCTTCCTCACCGTCGCCGAGCTCTTTCTGAATGGCCTTCATCTGCTCATTCAGGTAGTACTCGCGCTGGCTGCGCTCCATTTGTTTCTTTACACGGCCACGAATGCGCTTCTCGACCTGCAACAGGTCGATTTCAGCGTCCAGCAGGGCCAGTACATGCTCCACGCGGGCCGGCAGGTCGATGATTTCGAGGATGTCTTGCTTCTGTTCGATTTTCAGCGCCATATGCGCGGCCATCGTATCGACCAGGCGGCTCGGCTCATCAATGCTGTTGAGAGAAGACAGCACCTCAGCCGGGACTTTCTTGCCCAACTGCACATACTGCTCGAATTGCGAAAGCAGGCTGCGCACAAACACTTCGGACTCGCGCTCCGGGGCCTCGATCTCGTCGATCAACGCCACCTCGGCACGCAGGTGGCCATCCACCTCCATGAAGCGTTCCACGGCGCCGCGCTGCTCGCCTTCTACCAATACCTTGACGGTGCCATCCGGCAGTTTGAGCAATTGCAGCACAGTGGCAACGGTGCCGACGCGATACAGGGCGTCTTCACCTGGATCATCATCAGCCGGATTCTTCTGGGCCAGCAGCAGGATCTGCTTATCGCCCGTCATCGCAGCCTCGAGGGCTTCGATAGACTTCTCGCGCCCCACGAACAGCGGGATAACCATGTGCGGATAGACGACGACATCACGCAACGGCAGGAGAGGCAATTCAATGGTGGTCTTCATGAGTTCGCCTCTATGACAGTTCAAAATTAAGCATGAAGCCAAGATGGGGGCTGCATGCAAAAAAAACAAGCTTATTGCCGGCAGTTAAGCGCAGTAAAACGTTAAAAACACAAAGGGGCCCCTGGAGGCCCCTTTGTCTTTACGAATGCCGCGAAACGCTTACGCGTCTGGCGCAGCCTTGGCAGCCGGCTCACTGTTTTCGTAGATATACAGTGGCTTGGACTTACCTTCTATAACGCTTTCGTCGATCACCACTTTACTCACCTCGGACTGCGAGGGGATTTCATACATGGTGTCGAGCAGTACGCCTTCCAGGATCGAGCGCAAACCGCGCGCGCCGGTCTTACGCTCCAGTGCACGCTTGGCCACCGATTTGAGCGCGTCGGTACGGAACTCGAGGTCGACGCCTTCCATTTCGAACAGCTTGGCGTATTGCTTGGTCAGCGCGTTTTTCGGCTCGGTGAGGATCTGAATCAACGCAGCCTCATCCAGCTCGTCCAACGTGGCCAGGACCGGCAGACGGCCAACGAACTCAGGGATCAGACCGAACTTGACCAGATCGTCAGGCTCGACTTCACGCAGGGACTCGCCTACCTTCTTGCCTTCTTCCTTGCTGCGCACTTCCGCACTGAACCCGATGCCACCACGGGTGGAACGGTTTTGAATAACCTTTTCCAGACCGGAGAACGCACCGCCACAGATAAACAGGATATTACGCGTATCAACCTGAAGGAATTCCTGCTGCGGGTGCTTGCGACCACCTTGCGGCGGTACGGAAGCCACCGTGCCTTCGATGAGTTTCAACAGCGCCTGCTGCACACCTTCACCAGAAACATCACGAGTGATGGACGGGTTATCGGACTTGCGCGAGATCTTGTCGATTTCGTCGATGTAGACGATACCCATCTGGGCCTTCTCCACATCGTAGTCGCACTTCTGCAGCAGTTTCTGAATGATGTTCTCGACGTCCTCGCCCACATAGCCAGCCTCGGTGAGGGTGGTGGCGTCGGCGATGGTGAACGGAACATTAAGCAGGCGAGCGAGGGTCTCAGCAAGCAGGGTCTTACCCGAGCCTGTAGGACCGATCAGCAAGATGTTGCTCTTGCCGAGTTCGACTTCCTCACCTTTCTTGTCTCGCTGATTCAAGCGCTTGTAGTGGTTGTACACCGCTACGGCCAGAATCTTCTTCGCACGCTCTTGACCAATCACATACTGGTCAAGGATGCCGCTGATTTCTTTGGGCGAAGGCAATTTATGCGCGCTGCTCTCGGCCTGGGCTTCCTGCACCTCCTCGCGGATGATGTCATTGCACAGGTCGACGCACTCGTCGCAGATAAAGACCGAGGGGCCGGCAATCAATTTGCGTACTTCATGCTGGCTTTTGCCACAGAAGGAGCAATAGAGCAGCTTGCCGTTGTCCTCGCCGTTGCGGGTGTCAGTCATTCGTTCGATCCAAATCCGATAGGCTTGCAACACAAGATGAAGGCTTATGCGGGCTTTTTCAAGCCCGCCGATGATCGGACACGCCGATCAGCCTTATTTTGAGCGGCTTATATTATGCGGGGCGGTGGTCAATCACTGCGTCGATCAACCCGTATTCACGCGCCATTTCTGCACTCATGAAATTGTCGCGGTTGGTATCGCGCTCGATTTCTTCAAGGGTGCGTCCACTGTGCTTGGCCATCAGCGTGTTCAAGCGCTCGCGGATAAAAAGGATTTCCTTGGCGTGAATCTCGATGTCCGACGCCTGACCCTGGAAACCACCCAACGGCTGGTGAATCATTACACGGGAGTTCGGCAGGCAGAAACGCTTGCCGTGAGCGCCGGCTGTCAGCAGGAACGCACCCATGCTGCAGGCCTGACCAATACAGGTGGTCGATACGTTTGGCTTGATGAACTGCATGGTGTCGTAGATCGACATGCCCGCCGTCACCGAACCGCCCGGCGAGTTGATGTAAAGATGGATGTCCTTGTCCGGATTTTCCGCTTCAAGGAACAGCAGCTGCGCACAGATCAGGTTGGCCATGTAGTCCTCTACCGGACCAACCAGAAAGATCACTCGCTCCTTTAGCAGGCGCGAATAGATGTCATAGGCGCGTTCGCCACGAGCGGATTGCTCGACAACCATCGGGACCAGGCCGCCGGCGGCCTGGATATCAGAGTTCTGCTGAATATAGGAATTACGGAACATGCTCTGCAGTTACTCCCAAATAGTCATGTCTTGAAAACGCATAAGCCAGCGCGAGGCTGGCTTATGGTTGTATTTCCAACGAGTTGGACAATCAGTCGGCTTGTGCTGCTTCCGCCGGTTTGACTGCTTCTTCGTAAGAGACCGCTTTATCGGTCACCTTAGCCTTCTGCAGAACAGTATCCACAACTTGTTCTTCCAGCACAACCGAACGTACTTCGTTCAGTTGCTGGTCGTTCTTGTAGTACCAAGCCACGACCTGCTCAGGCTCCTGGTAGGCCGAAGCCATTTCCTGGATCATTTCGCGAACGCGATCTTCGTCAGGCTTGAGGTCGTACTGCTTGACCACTTCAGCCACGATCAGACCCAGCACAACGCGACGCTTGGCTTGCTCTTCGAACAGCTCGGCCGGCAGTTGATCAGGCTTGATATTGCCACCAAACTGCTGAACCGCTTGAACGCGCAGGCGATCCACTTCGTTGGACAGCAGAGCCTTAGGCACTTCGATCGGATTGGCGGCCAGCAGACCGTCCATGACCTGGTTCTTCACCTTGGACTTGATGGCCTGGCGCAGCTCACGCTCCATGTTCTTGCGAACTTCGGCGCGGAAGCCTTCGATGCCGGTTTCCTTGATGCCGAATTGAGCGAAGAATTCCTCGTTCAGCTCTGGCAGCTTAGGCTCGGAAACGCTGTTGACGGTCACGGTGAACTCGGCGGCCTTACCGGCCAGGTCCAGGTTCTGATAGTCAGCCGGGAAGGTCAGGTTCAACACGCGCTCTTCGCCGGCTTTAGCGCCAACCAGGCCGTCTTCGAAACCAGGGATCATGCGGTTGGAACCCAGCACCAGCTGAGTGCCTTTGGCAGAGCCGCCAGCGAATACTTCGCCGTCAACCTTGCCAACGAAATCGATGTTCAGTTGGTCTTCGGTCTGGGCGGCACGCTCAACCACTTCGAAGCGCGTGTTCTGCTTGCGCAGGATCTCCAGCATGTTGTCCAGATCGGAGTCAGCCACTTCAGCGCTCAGGCGCTCAATAGCGATACCGTCGAAGCCGGCAACTTCGAACTCAGGGAACACTTCGAATACGGCAACGTATTCCAGGTCCTTGCCCGCTTCCAGGGACTTGGGCTCGATCGAAGGCGAGCCAGCCGGGTTCAGCTTTTGCTCGACCACGGCTTCATAGAAGGAAGCCTGGATCACGTCACCGACAGCTTCCTGACGCGCATCGGCACCAAAACGACGCTTGATTTCGCTCATCGGCACTTTGCCTGGACGGAAACCAGCGATCTTGGCCTTCTGGGCAGTCTGCTGCAGACGCTTGTTGACCGCAGTCTCGATACGCTCTGCCGGCACGGTGATGCTCAGGCGGCGCTCGAGAGCAGTAGTATTTTCAACAGAAACTTGCATGGATATTCCTCGTTGCACAGACGTTAGCCGGCCATTTCCGACCCCAATCAAGGGCATGCATTCTAGTGGGTCAAACTCAAGAAGTCACCCTACTGGAAATATGCTCGTAAACAGCCGGCAATTTATCGGTACGAGAGCACTGCTGCTCCTCGTCCCGCTGACAAATACAGCCAATCAAGCCAGGGCCCTGCGCCGCCTCCTTCTATATATAGAAGGCGTCACCACCATCCCCCCCTGACGCGGCGACGCGGTAGCCGCGACTACCCAGCGTTCGAACCGCCAAAACCAAAAAAGGCGCCAGACTGTTAAATCTGGCGCCTTTCGAATATGGGGTGGACGAAGGGGATCGAACCCTCGACAACGGGAGTCACAATCCCGTGCTCTACCAACTGAGCTACGCCCACCATATTGCGTTAACAAAGAAACCAAACCACTTCTTTGTCGAGCCCTGCTCTCTCTTACGATTGAACAAAGCTGTGATTGGTGCGGATGAAGAGACTCGAACTCTTACGCCTCGCGGCGCTGGAACCTAAATCCAGTGTGTCTACCAATTCCACCACATCCGCGCTTGCAGCTCTTAAAGCAAAGGCGCCAGACCGTAAAATCTGGCGCCTTTCAAAATATGGGGTGGACGAAGGGGATCGAACCCTCGACAACGGGAGTCACAATCCCGTGCTCTACCAACTGAGCTACGCCCACCATATAGCGCTACTTGTGCCAAAGCTGCCTAATGGCGCACCCGGCAGGACTCGAACCTGCGACCATCCGCTTAGAAGGCGGATGCTCTATCCAGCTGAGCTACGGGCGCCTTATTAATCTGTACTCTTGGAGGATTACAAACTAAGTGCTTCCAGCCTTACAGAACAACTATTCTGCTCGACCTTCTTAACCAGTGCTAGGCTGTGCCCGACAAGTGCGACGAATAGTATAGAGGCCCCAGAAACCCGTCAAATCTTTTTTGAAAAAAATTCATTTTATTTAAGGGGTTAGGCCAATTTGCAGACCAAGCGCCTTTGCCCTCACGCCCTGGCATGCGAGAATGCGCGCACTTTTCTTCCCCCTCTCGATGGTTAATCACGCGTAATGACTGCACAACTTATCGACGGCAAATCAATCGCCGCCAGCCTGCGCCAGCAGATCGCCAAACGCGTCACCGAGCGTAGCCAGCAAGGCCTGCGCACGCCCGGGCTCGCGGTGATCCTGGTCGGCAGCGATCCTGCCTCTCAGGTTTATGTCTCGCACAAGCGTAAAGACTGTGAAGAGGTCGGCTTTATTTCCAAGGCCTACGACCTGCCTGCCGAGACCACCCAGCAAGCCCTCACCGACCTGATCGACAGCCTCAACGATGACCCGGCGATCGACGGCGTGCTGCTGCAACTGCCGCTGCCGGCCCATCTGGACGCGTCCGGATTGCTTGAGCGCATTCGCCCGGACAAAGACGTCGACGGCTTCCACCCTTATAACGTCGGGCGCCTGGCCCAGCGCATCCCATTGCTGCGCCCCTGCACCCCTAAAGGCATCATGACGCTGCTGGAAAGCACGGGTGTCGACCTGTACGGTCTCGACGCCGTGGTAGTGGGCGCCTCCAACATCGTCGGTCGCCCGATGGCCATGGAACTGCTGCTCGCCGGCTGCACCGTGACCGTTACCCACCGCTTTACCAAGGACCTCGCCGGCCACGTCGGCCGTGCCGACCTGGTGGTAGTTGCCGCCGGCAAGCCGGGTCTGGTCAAAGGCGAGTGGATCAAGGAAGGCGCCATCGTTATCGATGTGGGTATCAACCGCCAGGACGACGGCAAGTTGGTCGGCGACGTGGTGTACGACACCGCCCTGCCCCGCGCCGGCTGGATCACGCCGGTGCCGGGCGGCGTCGGCCCGATGACCCGCGCGTGCCTGCTGGAGAACACCTTGTACGCCGCAGAAACCCTGCACGATTAATAACCGCTCGTACTGAAAAAGCCCCGCCTTATCGCGGGGCTTTTTTGTTTCCGGAATAAAACCTGTTTTTTCTTATTTTTGAAGTACTTTCGTCTGGTTATGGAAGAACATTCGACAGTTTCTGATCCATACTCCTAAAATGTAACGCCATTTATCAAAAACCCGTTTCCCGACGGTATTTCTTACTTTTTAGCGAGTTCATCCGCGTGAAAATTCGTCTATCCATCATCAGCCTGTTTTTTGCTTTCTCAGGCACGCTCGCACACGCCGCCGAAACCACCCTGGCGCCGCGCGATCCCTCCAAACTGCAAATCGCTTCCGGCAGCGCCATGCTGGTCGACCTGCAAACCAACAAAGTCATCTATGCCAGCAACCCCGACGTGGTGGTGCCCATTGCCTCCGTGAGCAAGCTGATGACCGGTTTGATCGTGCTCGAAGCCAAGCAGAACCTGGACGAGTACATCGACATCAACATCACCGACACCCCTGAAATGAAAGGCGTGTTCTCCCGCGTGAAAATCGGCAGCGAAATGCCGCGCAAGGAAATGCTGCTGATCGCGCTGATGTCTTCGGAAAACCGCGCCGCCGCCAGCCTGGCCCATCACTATCCGGGTGGCTATTCGGCATTTATCGCAGCGATGAATGCCAAGGCCAAGGCGCTCGGCATGACCAGCACGCACTACGTCGAACCCACCGGCCTGTCGATTCACAACGTGTCCACCGCCCGCGACCTGAGCAAACTGCTGGCCGCGGCGCGCAAATATCCGCTGCTGAGCCAGTTGAGTACCACCAAGGAAAAGACCGTGGCGTTCCGCAAGCCTAACTACACCTTGGGTTTCTCCAATACCGACCACCTGATCAACCGCGCCAATTGGGATATCAAGCTGACCAAGACCGGATTCACCAACCAGGCCGGCCATTGTCTGGTGCTGGTGACCAGCATGGGTAACCGGCCGGTGTCTCTGGTGATCCTCGATGCGTTCGGAAAATTCACCCACTTCGCCGATGCCAGCCGCATTCGCAGTTGGGTCGAGACCGGCAAGGGCGGCGCGGTGCCGGACGTCGCGTTGCGCTACAAGGCCGACAAGAACCTGAAGAATCGTGGGAATGCCACTGAAGTGCGCCGCTGAACGACATTAAACAGTGACGCGGGAGGCGCAACGCCCCTCCCGCGTTTTCACCGATGTTCCGCCAACACTTTAAGCGCCTGCGCCGCCGCCTGCTCCTGCCCAGCCTGGGCGGTTGCATTGGCCGCCTCGCGCCAGCGCTGCGCATCCACATTGGCCGGCAATTGGCTCGCGCGCTGGGTGAGGATCGCCCAATGCCCGGCACTGGCCCATTTCGATTCAAAATCGCTGAAGCTCATCACCAGTCGCCGGTCCATGCCCGAACGCAATAGCACTGTGCTCTTCTGCTGATTAAAGCCCACTACCACCACATACCGCGCGTCGGACCACAGCCCGCCGCCAAGGCGCGCCATCACCGGATAACCTGCCGCCACCTGCGCCAGCACGGCGGTCAGCCTGGCCTCCAGCGGATACACCATAAGCCCGTACTCGCGCGCCAGTTCCGGCATCGTGCGCTCAAGGTTGGCTTCGCCGCCCGGCAACTGCAGCGGTTTATCCAGCAGCCCCGGTGTCTTCACAATGCCTTGTTGCGACAGCATGCTGGCTAACGCAGCAGGGCCGCTCTGATAAGCCTCGCTGCGAAAGGTCGGCACGCCATTGAGCTCGACGCGTTCGGGCAGGCCCGCCAATTTCGAAGGTTGCCCGGCACAGGCCGTGAGCCCCAGGGTGAAGGCCAGCAGCAGGGACGCTGTAAGGTTCGACCGTAACCGCACTTTTTTACTCTCTTGATCAGCCGTCGGTGAGGGGCCTGATCATAGCCCAATCACGTTTCCGTGGGGCCTGGATATAGCGAACCGGTTAGACGGACACGACCATTGGTCAATAGCAGGCAACCGCCCGTTGGCTAGACTGTCCATTGAGAAGACTGTGTGTGCCCCCTGCGGGGCGAAGGAGGCCCGAATGAGCCTTGCAACGACGATTTTTTTATTGATCTGCGGTTGGCTGGCAGTAGCCGGCGCCATGTTGTGGGGGGTGTTGCGCATCACCCGCCGGCACCATCACCCCCACGTCAAACCCGCCAAAGCGCATAAGTCAGTGGCGCGTCACGCCTAGCCAGGCATGCAATTGAAGTCCTGGGTCGTCGCGACTTCGTGACCGTGCGCATCCCTGAGGGATGCGCGCACGGTCATTCCCAGGCTGGACTCCACCAAGGTGTAGTGCTCGCCTGCCTTGAAGTGCTTGTACTCCACGCGTCCCTGGCAATCCTGCTGGTTGTCGTCCCCAGGTTCGTCCTCGAACAACGTCACATCCAGCCGGTGGTCGCCCGGGGTCACCTCGAAGAAGCGCCCATCATCCACGCGCTTGCCATCCACGCGCTCGGCCAGCAGGTCATTGGGCGCTTCCTCTTTAAGGCCGATCCAGGCCTCGCTCGGGTCCGCCTTGGGCATCGGTCCGGCACAGGCCGATAACAGCAATACGGCGCTCAGGACAGGGAGTAACAAAAAGGGTTTGAGTGACATGGCAACGCTCCTCGGGTCAATCATTCGATGGGCGACAAGCTTGGAGAGCTGCTACGGCTGGAACAAATGAAAGCCTATGAAACGATCTTCAGCTGTTACCTAAATGTTCCTTCACCTGGCTGAAAGGTGCGTGTTAGGTGGGTCGGGCAAGACTGCCGGGGTTTGCAATCCTGCTCTGTTGGAGATCCACGCATGCTCGGGCTGGTAAAGACCGCACTGCACAAGCCGTACACGTTTATCGTGCTGGCCATATTCATCTGCATCATCGGGCCAATGGCGGCCCTGCGCACACCCACCGATGTGTTCCCCGATATCGGCATTCCGGTGGTCGCCGTCGTCTGGCAATACAACGGCCTGTCGCCGGACGCCATGGCCGGTCGGGTGATCTATACCTACGAACGCTCCCTGAGCACCACCGTCAACGACATCGAACACATCGAATCGCAATCCCTGCCCGGCATGGGCATCGTCAAAATTTTCTTCCAGCCCGGCGTCGATATCCGCACCGCCAACGCCCAAGTGACCGCCGTGTCACAAACCGTGCTCAAGCAAATGCCGCCCGGCATTACGCCGCCGCTGATCCTCAACTACAGCGCGTCCACGGTGCCGATCCTGCAGATGGCGTTCTCCAGCCCGACGCTGTCGGAAGCCAAAATTCGCGACCTGGTGCAGAACAATATCCGCCTGCCCCTCAGTGCCCTGCCCGGCCTGGCGATGCCTACGCCGATGGGCGGCAAGCAACGCCAGATCACCCTCGACCTCGATCCTCAGGCGCTGGCTGCCAAAGGCCTGTCGGCCCAGGACGTGGGCACGGCGCTGGCCCTGCAGAACCAGATCATTCCGGTGGGCACCGCCAAACTCGGTTCGAATGAATACACGGTCCTGCTCAACAACAGCCCCAAGGCCATCGATGAGCTGAACAACCTGCCGATCAAGACCGTCGACGGCGCGCTGATTACCATAGGCCAGGTCGCCCATGTGCGCGACGGTTCGCCGCCGCAGACCAATATCGTGCGCGTCGACGGCCATCGCGCGGTGCTGATGCCGGCGTTGAAAAACGGCAGCATCTCAACCCTGTCGATCATCGACGGCATCCGCCAGATGCTGCCGCGCATCAACGAAACCCTGCCGCCGTCGCTGAAGACCTCGCTGCTGGGTGACGCCTCGGTGTTCGTCAAGCAATCGGTGGGCAGCGTGGCGCAGGAAGGCATTATTGCCGCGCTGCTGACCAGCGCGATGATCCTGCTGTTCCTCGGCAGTTGGCGCTCCACGATCATCATCGCGGCATCGATTCCCCTGGCGGTGCTGGCGGCCATCGCGCTGCTGGCGGCCAGCGGGCAAACCCTCAACGTCATGACCCTGGGCGGGCTGGCGCTGGCCGTGGGGATCCTGGTGGACGACGCCACGGTGACCATCGAAAACATCAACTGGCACCTGGAACAAGGCAAGGCGGTGAGGACCGCGATTCTCGACGGCGCCGCGCAGATCGTCGGCCCGGCGTTCGTCTCTCTGCTGTGCATCTGCATCGTGTTCGTGCCGATGTTTCTGCTGCAAGGCATCGCCGGTTATCTGTTCCGGCCGATGGCGCTGGCGGTGATCTTCGCCATGGCCAGCTCCTTCGTCCTGTCGCGCACCCTGGTGCCGACACTGGCCATGTTTCTGCTCAAGCCGCACACCCCGGAGCAAGGCGCGGGGCACCATCCCGAAGACGAATTCATCAACCATCATGAAGGCGAGCAGCACTCGAAACCACGCAATGCCGCGCTGCAAGCGGTGCTGAATTTCCAGCAGGGTTTCGAGCGCCACTTCTCGAATATCCGCGACACCTATCACGGTCTGCTGACGCTGGCCCTGGGCAACCGCAGGGTCTTTATCCCAGGGTTTCTTGCCTGCGTGCTGGCCTCCTTCCTGCTGCTGCCCAGCCTGGGCCAGGACTTTTTCCCGGCCACCGATGCCGGCGCACTGGCCCTGCACGTACGCCTGCCGCTGGGCACGCGCATCGAAGAAAGCGCCGCAGCCTTCGACCGTATCGAAGCGCGCATTCGCGAAGTCATCCCGGCCCAGGAGCTGGACACCATTGTCGACAATATCGGCATGCCGCTGAGCGGCATCGACATGGCCTACAGCAGCAGCGGCACCATCGGCCCGCAGGATGGCGATATCCAGGTCACCTTGAAAGCGCACCACGCCCCCACCGCCGACTACGTGAAAAAACTGCGTGAAGCCTTGCCGCAAAGCTTCCCCGGCAGCCACTTTGCGTTCCTGCCGGCGGACATCAGCAGCCAGATCCTCAACTTCGGCACGCCGGCGCCGTTGGATGTGAAAATCTCCGGGCGCAGCGATGCAGAAAACCGCGCCTATGCCGTCGAGCTGGAACGCCGCCTGCAGCACGTGCCGGGCATCGCCGATCTGCGTATCCAGCAATCCACCGGCTACCCTTCGCTGCAGGTGAATGTCGACCGCCTGCGCGCCAACGGCCTGGGCATTACCGAGCGCGACGTGACCAACAGCATGGTCGCGTCACTGGCGGGCAGCTCGCAGATTGCGCCGACCTTCTGGCTCAACCCGGCCAATGGGGTGTCCTACTCCATCGTTGCCGCCACCCCGCAATATCGCCTGGACAGCCTGCCGTCGCTGGAAGCCTTGCCGGTCACCGGCGCGAACGGCCAGTCGCAGATCCTCGGCGGCGTGGCAACCATCTCCCGCGTGCAAAGCCCGGCGGTGGTGACCCACTACAACATCGAGCCGACCCTGGACCTGTACGCCAATGTGCAAGGTCGCGATCTCGGTGGTGTGGCGCGGGACGTGCAAAAGGTGCTCGACGACACCGCGGCCATGCGCCCCAAAGGCGCGACGATCAGCCTGCATGGGCAGATCGATGCGCTGCATGAAGCCTTCAGCGGCTTGAGTTTTGGTCTGCTGGGCGCGGTGGTGCTGATCTATCTGCTGATCGTGGTCAACTTCCAGTCGTGGGTCGACCCGTTTGTGATCATCACCGCGCTGCCGGCGGCGCTGGCGGGGATCGTGTGGATGCTATTTCTCAGCGGTACCTCATTGTCGGTACCGGCCTTGACCGGCGCGATCCTGTGCATGGGCGTGGCCACCGCCAACTCGATCCTGGTGGTGAGCTTCTGCCGGGAACGCCTGGCCGAACACGGCGATGCTTTGAAAGCTGCATTGGAAGCGGGCTACACGCGCTTTCGCCCGGTGTGCATGACCGCCCTGGCGATGATCATCGGCATGCTGCCCCTGGCTTTGTCCGAGGAACAGAACGCGCCGCTGGGTCGCGCCGTCATCGGCGGTTTGATCCTCGCTACCACTGCCACCCTGTTGTTTGTACCCGTGGTCTTCAGCCTGGTCCACGGTCGTCACCCTACTCGCGTCACTGCTGGAGAAACGCCCCATGTCGTCTGATCACAAACCCTCGCGCAAGCGCCTGATGCTCCTGGGTGTCGGCGGCCTGACCCTGGCCGCCGTGTTGGTTGCCAACGGCCTGCATGCCCGCACGCTGCACGAACAATCGGTCACCGCCTGGACCGAGACCGCCGCCATCCCTCAGGTGAGAGTGTTCCAACCCAAGCAGAACGTGGCCGGCGACACCTTGCGCCTGCCGGCGCATCTGGAAGCCTGGAGCAAGGCGCCGATTCACGCTCGGGTCAGCGGTTATCTGAAGGACTGGAAAGTCGACATCGGCAGCCACGTCAACGCCGGGCAAGTCCTCGCGGAAATCGACAGCCCCGATCTCGACCAGCAATTGGCACAGACCCATGCACGCCTGGTGCAGGAGCAGGCCAATGCGCGCCTGGCCGGCACCACCGCTACACGCTGGCAAAACCTGCTGGCCAGCCATTCGGTATCGCGCCAGGAGGCGGATGAAAAAACTTCCAATGCCGCTGCCGCCAAGGCCAACGCCGAGGCCGCCGCTGCCGACTATGCCCGGCTGTCGGCGCTGGAAAGCTTCAAGACCCTCCGCGCGCCGTTTGCCGGCACCATCACCGCGCGCAACACCGATATCGGCCAGTTGATCAAAGCCGACACCGACAGCGCTCCGGAACTGTTCAACATTGCCGACACCCACCAGTTGCGCCTTTATGTACCGGTGCCGCAGAACTACGCAGCGGTCATCCATCCGGGCCTGGAAGCCGAGCTGAGCGTGCCCGAGCACCCCGGCGAGCACTTCAAGGCGCGCCTGATCGGCGATTCCACTGCCATCGACCGACGGTCAGGCACCCTGCTCGCCCAATTCGCGGTCGACAACCCCAGCGGCGAATTGCTGCCGGGTGACTATGCCGAAGCGACTCTGCCGATTCCGGCCGACACCCACGGCGTGAGCATCCCGGCCAGCGCCCTGATCTTCCGTGCCCAGGGCACTCAGGTCGCAGTGCTGGATGCGCAGAATCATATCCACCTGCAAGCCATCCATATCGGCCTCGACCTGGGCGAACGCCTGGTGATCGACCAAGGCTTGAAACCCGCCGACCGCATCGTCGACAACCCGCCCGATGCGCTGCGCGAAGGTGATCCCGTGCAACTCGCCGATGCCTCCGGAGGTGCGCATGCGCATAAGGCTTAAACCGCTCGCCGCATTGACGCTGCTGGTCTTGCAGGGTTGCTCAATGGCGCCGACCTACAAGGTGCCGGCGATCGACCTGCCGGCCAACTACCGCGAACAGACCAGCGATGGACCCTGGCACAGCGCCCAGCCCTCCGACCAACTGGCGCCCCAATGGTGGAAGCTCTACAACGATTCGCGCCTGAATGACCTGCAACAGCGGCTGCTCAAGGCCAACCCGGACCTGGCGGCGGCGCTGGCGCACTTTGATGCTTCCCAGGCGTATGCCAGCCAACTGCACGCAGGCCTGTTCCCGCAGATCACCGCCAGCGCGCAACCTCTGCGCCAGCGGCAATCGGATTCGCGACCGTTGCGGGGGGATACGCAACCGTCGGTGTACAACAGCAACATCGCGGGTTTTTCCTTGAGCTACGACCTCGACCTGTGGGGCAAAATTCGCAATCAGGTCGCGGCCGGCGATGCCCAGGCGCAAGCGTCCGGGGATGACCTGGCGGTGGCGCGCCTGAGTTTGCAGCGTCAGCTGGCGACCTTGTACGTGCAGCTCAATGGGCTGGATGCACAGAGCCGGATTCTCACTGGCTCGCTGGATGATTTCAGCCAGGCATTGCAACTGACCCGCAGTCGCTACGAGGGCCAGATAGCCTCGGAGCTGGACCTGACCCGTGCGCAAAATCAACTGGCGCAGGCCAGGGCGCAATTGGACGAGGTACGCGGCCAACGCAACCTCACTGAGCACGCCATCGGCGAGTTGGTAGGTGTGGCAGCCAGTGACTTTACCTTGCCGCCCGACCAGCAACTGATCGCCCTGCCGGGAATTCCGTCGCAGTTGCCAAGCCACCTGTTGCAACGTCGCCCGGATATTGCAGCGGCAGAGCGACGGGTGTTTGCGGCCAACGCAAATATCGGCGTGGCCAAGGCGGCGTGGTATCCGGACTTCAGCTTGACCGGGTTGATTGGCGGGCAGACGCAGGGCGTCGGCAATCTGCTGTCGGCGGGCAATCGGTATTGGGCACTGGGCCCGTTGGTGAACCTGCCGATCTTCGACGGTGGCCGCTTGAGCGCCAATGAACGCCAGGCCAAGGCCGAGTTTGAAGAGGCGTCGGCGCAGTACCGCAGCCAGGTGCTGAAGGCCGTGCGCGAGGTGGAAGATAACCTGGCGCAACTGCGGGATTTGCAGCAGGAAGCGCAGGATGAACAAGCGGCGGCGGATGCGGCGCAGCATACGCAATCGCTGGCGATGAACAGCTATCAAGCGGGTGCGGTGAGTTACCTGGATGTGGTGACCGCGCAGACGGCGGCGTTGCAGGCGCAGCGGACATTGCAGGCGGTGCAGACGCGGCAGTTGCAGGCCAGTGTAGGACTCATGACCGCACTCGGCGGCGGCTGGCAACCTGGCGCCTGACATCACCCCAGGCACAGTGATAGCAGTGGAACAGCCAGTTTATCCGTAGCTGAGCCACCGCAATCGGGGGCAAGCCCCCTCCCACACGGGTCCTGCGTCAGACACATAATGTATAAGCGTCGCTGAGCCAATGTGGGAGGGGGCTTGCCCCCGATTGCGGTGATTCAGTCAATCATCACTGACTGATCCACCGCATATTTCAGCCCTCTGGCCGACTATTAAGAAAAACACTCACCACTGTGTAATCACTACCATTGGCATGCCGATACAGGGTACTGCTGTGATAGTCAGATACATCCCCCGACACCGAAACCGTAATCGAACGGCTCTCGACATCAACTTTTACCGCCCCGTCACGCGTAACTAGAAACGGATTGGCATCTTTCAATAAAGCCAATATTTCACTATCGGTTCCCAAGGTGCGGTAAACGTAATATCGGTAACTGAACGGCACAGTGGCCCCTCCGCGATCATCCTTGACGCCATAGATCGAAGCGTCATCACTGATCGGCACGCGGAGTACAACCTCCGTCAATTGCGGACGGCCCGGCGAAAGCAGCCAATCACCAGCGATATACACCAAGCAAAGCGCCAGCAAGATCGTTGTGACCGTTGAATAAAGCGACTTTCTCGTAGTTCCTGAACCTGGCATACCTGATTCCTTTCTTGATCCAATATTGGTCCACTGGATCGTCACCGAAAGGCGCATCCCCCCACCAACGACCAAACTCGGGTTTATCCGTACCCGCCCTGGTTTGAGCAAGTCCCGCTGCACGTAAAAGCACTTCTTCGCTGAAACCCGCGGCAATCCCCACGGCGACATAGTGAAAGTTTCCAAACGCTTCATATTCTTTGGAAATTTGCTTGTAGTCCCACGGGCCGCGATTGCGGACCTGAGTATAAAGCCAAGAATACATAAACGCTGAACCGGCTTTCAGTACATTCTTTTTATGAAAAGCGGGTGGCCATATTTTCGTCAACCGATACACCCGGCGGGGGCATAGGGTTCGCCATTGCATGCTTCCTCTGCATTAGGTTTTTGAGCGGCAGAACCTAACACCGGATAGCCAAGATGATGAGCGAGGAGAAGAGCAAAAGAGGATTCGTACGAAGGAGTAAGACATGCCTTACACCACAGCCTCAAAGCAAGATACTTCCAAGTGCAATGAGGTTGCGGCAGCGTCAGTTCTGGCCTCATCGGGGGCAAGCCCCCTCCCACACTGATCCCGCGTCAGACACATAATGTATAAGCGCCGCTGAGCCAATGTGGGAGGGGGCTTGCCCCCGATGGCGGCCCTCCAGACACATCCTGCCAAAAGCCTGCCGCTCAACCTCCTGCTCTCCAATCTAGCCTCTCTAAGCACATCTAAAGAGGGCCAGGGAATGGCAGATCTACCCGCTTCACACCGCCTGCGCATCGGCCGCTTCAGCGAGCAAGGCCGCATCTACCTCATCACCACCAACACTCACGAACGCACACCGCTATTCAGCCATTTCCACCTCGGTCGCCTGGTGGTCTGGCAATTTCGGTTAGCCCAGTACCAAGGGCTGGCCAACTCTTTGGCATGGGTGATCATGCCGGACCATTTTCATTGGCTGATCGAGCTACGCAAAGGCTCGCTGGCGGACCTGATGCGGCAGGTGAAGTCCAAGAGCACGCGATCCGTCAATGGTGTGAGTGGTCGCAAGGGCCGGCTGTGGCAGCAGAGCTTTCATGACCGGGCCCTGCGCGAGGAAGATGATTTGGTGAAAATGGCTCGGTATGTGGTGGCTAATCCATTGCGTGCGGGTTTGGTCGAACGGATTGGCGACTACCCACTCTGGGATGCCATCTGGGTTTAACGTCAAACACCGCCCAAATGTGGGAGGGAGCAAGCGCCCTCCCATATTGTTAATCACACGTTCAGGCGGCGAGTGCAGCAGAGGCCGCCACCATCGCACGCAACAACACCGCACACCCCGCCGCCAGGTCATCCGGCGCGGCGTTTTCGATTTCGTTGTGGCTGATGCCGCCTTCACACGGCACAAAGATCATGCCCGCCGGCCCCAACTCCGCGACGAAGATTGCGTCGTGCCCCGCCCCGCTGACGATGTCCATGTTCGACAGACCCAGGCCGTTCGCCGCGTTACGCACCGCCTCGACGCAGCCTTTGTCGAAGTACAACGGCGGGAAATCGGCGGTGGGTTCCATCTCGAAACTCAATCCGTGTTTGGCACAGGTGTCTTCGATCACTTGGCGCACCTGGGCAATCATCGAATCCAAGCGCGCCGGTTCCAGGTGCCGGAAGTCCAGGGTCATGCGCACTTCGCCGGGGATGACGTTGCGTGAGCCCGGATAGGCCTGCAGGCAACCGACCGTGCCGCAGGCGTGGGGTTGATGCCCCAGCGCCGCCGCATTCACCGCTGCCACGACCGCCGCCGCGCCGACCAGGGCGTCCTTGCGCAGGTGCATCGGCGTCGGCCCGGCATGGGCTTCGACGCCACGCAGTTTCAGGTCGAACCACTTTTGCCCCAACGCGCCGAGCACCACGCCAATGGTTTTTTTCTCATCCTCCAGAATTGGCCCTTGTTCGATATGCGCCTCGAAATACGCACCGACCCTATGCCCCCTTTCAGGCCGGGTTCCCGCGTAGCCAATTGCATTCAACGCATCGCCCACGCTGACCCCGTCCGCATCGACCTTGGCCAGGGTATCAGCGAGGGTGAATTTCTCGGCGAACACCCCGGAGCCCATCATGCACGGCGGAAAACGCGAGCCCTCCTCGTTGGTCCACACCACCACTTCCAGGGGTGCCTCGGTTTCGATTTTGAGGTCGTTCAGCGTACGCAGCACTTCCACGCCGGCCAGCACACCGAAGCAGCCATCGAACTTGCCGCCGGTGGGCTGGGTATCAATGTGGCTGCCGGTCATCACCGGCGGCAGGTCGGGGTTGCGCCCGGCGCGGCGGGCAAAAATGTTGCCGATGCCGTCGACGCTCACCGTACAGCCAGCCTCTTCACACCACTGCACGAACAGATCGCGAGCCTTGCGATCGAGGTCGGTAAGGGCCAGCCGACACACGCCCCCCTTGGGCGTGGCACCGAGTTTTGCCAGGTCCATCAGCGACTGCCACAAGCGGTCGCGGTTGATGTGCGGGTGGCTCGATTGCAGAACGTCGAGGGCAGCGTTCATGGGGGTCTCCTCAGGCTTGTATTTCTTATGAATTGACAACGATCGGGCTGGCTGCGCGCCTGGCGTTCAGGCCGTAATACAACAGCCCGCCCAACGCCGAACCGGTAAACCAGCCGTAACTGTAAAACCAGCTGAACGCATCGCTGCCCAGGGACAGCAAGGTCAGCACCACCGGCACACCAAAGGCGATAAACCCGCTCCAGTTCCACGCCGGGTAGACGTCGTCGCGGTACAGGCCGGCCAGGTCCAGCTGCTGCCTGCGGGTGATGAAGTAGTCCACCACCATGATTCCGGCGATCGGCCCCAACAGGCTCGAATAGCCCAGCAGCCAATTGGAATACACCGTCTCCAGGCTCACATCCGAGACAATCAGGCCGAGTTTCTTGAGCAGTTCATGCGCCATCAGCGCCAGCCCAACCAGGCCGGTGAGGATCACTGCGGTGGTGCGGTTGATCAGCTTGGGCGCGATGTTCTGGAAGTCGTTGGTGGGCGAGACAATATTGGCCGCCGTGTTGGTGGAGAGCGTGGCGATGATGATCAGCGCCATCGCGACGGCCACCCATACCGGGCTTTGGATATGGCCGATGAGGGTGACGGGGTCGGACACGCTCACACCCACCAGTTTTACCGAGGCGGCGGTCATGATCACGCCGAGGGCGGCGAACAGAAACATGGTCAGCGGCAGGCCGAAAATCTGCCCGAGGATCTGGTCCTTCTGGCTCCTGGCGTAGCGGCTGAAGTCGGGAATGTTCAGCGACAAGGTGGCCCAGAAACCGACCATGGCGGTCAGGCCCGCCATGAAATAACCGATGAGGCTCGCGCCTTCGGGCCGCTTGGGCGGGATCGCCATCAGCTCGCTGATCGACACATTCGGCATCGCCCACACCAGCAGACCGATGCCCACCGCCACCAGCAAGGGTGCCGACAAGGTTTCCAGGCGCTTGATCGACTCGGCGCCGCGCAGCACGACCCACAAATTCAGGCACCAGAAAATCATGAACCCGATCACCTCGCCGGTGCCGCCCAGGGACTTCCAGCCTTCGAAAATCGAGCCCAAAAACAGGTGGATCGCCAGCCCGCCGAACATCGTCTGGATGCCGAACCAGCCGCACGCCACCAGGGCGCGAATCAGGCACGGCACGTTGGAACCGAGAATACCGAACGAGGAGCGCAGCAGCACCGGAAACGGAATACCGTACTTCGTGCCGGGAAACGCGTTGAGGGTCAGCGGCAGCAACACCACGATATTGGCCAGCAGAATCGCAATCAGCGCCTCCCCCACCGACAAGCCGAAATACGCGGTAAGCACACCGCCCAGCGTATAGGTGGGCACACAGATCGACATGCCGACCCACAGCGCGGTGATATGCCATTTGTTCCAGGTTCGTTCATGCACCTTGGTCGGTGCCATGTCGTGGTTGTAGCGAGGGCTGTCGAGGACGTCGGGGCCGGCGTCGAGTTCGTACAGGCCGTTGCGCTCAATGACTTGCGATCTGTTCTGTTGCATGGCCGCTCCACGGTTTTTTCGAATTATTGTTGCTCACCCCTGCAACGCAGGAGATGGCCGGAGTACCTCGTAAACAACATGACATCACAGGCCCGGCCAGCCGCCACTGCACTCAATATTCGTGCCGTTAACCGCCGCCATGCCCTCACCGCTTATATAACTTGCTGATGCTAATCAACTTTCAGATTGAATCCGGGTTACTTGTTGCTGGGTTCAGCCGGGGCATTAAGCAAGTTGCCTGAACCGGTCGGACTCAATCTGGTGCAACACAATTATTTTCATTTTTCACTCCCGTCAAGCGACATATCTCAAGCACCTGATTTGCAATAAGAAATGTTGCTCAATTTGCAAACCTGTCAAGTGCGT
This sequence comes from Pseudomonas quebecensis, assembly GCF_026410085.1. NCBI lineage: Bacteria > Pseudomonadati > Pseudomonadota > Gammaproteobacteria > Pseudomonadales > Pseudomonadaceae > Pseudomonas > Pseudomonas quebecensis. The sequence goes on along the minus strand of NZ_CP112866.1, from coordinate 1,860,869 downwards.
CAAAATGGTGAACGCCCGCTACATTTTGGTGATTCCAACATTTTTTAGTTTATTTTCAATAGGTTATATCTTGAATAAGCTTGTAAAAAATAAGCTTGCCCAATCGGAAAACTCGGGCTAGTTTCTATTCCTGTCACCGATGTCAGGAATAAACCTGAGATGGGAACGCAGCATTACAACACTTAGAACTGGCACAAGCCGGTCAAGCCTGTGAGGAATTCGACATGTCGCTGTTGATCCGTGGCGCCACCGTAATTACCCATGATGAAAGTTACCGCGCCGATGTTTTATGCGCAGGCGGTCTAGTTCGCGCTATTGGCATGGACCTGGACATTCCTGTCGGCACCGAAGTGCTCGACGGCAGTGGCCAATACTTGATGCCCGGCGGCATCGACCCCCACACCCATATGCAACTGCCCTTCATGGGCACCGTGGCCAGCGAAGATTTTTTCAGCGGCACGGCGGCGGGTTTGGCCGGCGGCACCACATCGATCATCGATTTCGTGATTCCCAACCCGCAGCAGTCGTTACTGGAAGCCTTCCATCAGTGGCGCGGCTGGGCGGAAAAATCGGCGGCCGACTACGGTTTCCATGTCGCGATCACCTGGTGGAGCGAACAGGTGCGCGAGGAAATGGCCGAGCTGGTCAGCCACCACGGTATCAACAGCTTCAAGCACTTCATGGCCTACAAGAACGCGATCATGGCGGCGGACGACACCCTGGTCGCCAGCTTCGAACGCTGTCTGGAACTGGGCGCGGTGCCCACCGTGCATGCGGAAAACGGCGAGCTGGTGTACCACCTGCAACGCAAGCTGATGGCCCAGGGCATCACCGGCCCGGAAGCGCACCCGCTGTCGCGGCCGTCCCAGGTGGAAGGCGAAGCGGCCAGCCGGGCGATCCGAATCGCCGAAACCATCGGCACGCCACTGTACCTGGTGCATGTGTCCACCCGAGAAGCCCTGGATGAGATCACCTATGCCCGTGGCAAGGGCCAGCCGGTGTACGGCGAAGTGCTCGCCGGCCATCTGCTGCTGGACGACAGCGTCTATCAGCACCCCGACTGGCAGACTGCAGCCGGCTATGTGATGAGCCCACCGTTCCGTCCGCGCGGGCACCAGGAGGCGCTTTGGCACGGCCTGCAATCGGGTAACCTGCACACCACCGCCACCGACCACTGCTGCTTCTGCGCCGAGCAAAAAGCCGCCGGGCGCGACGACTTCAGCAAAATCCCCAACGGCACCGCCGGGATCGAAGACCGCATGGCACTGCTATGGGATGAAGGGGTCAACACCGGCCGCTTATCCGTGCAGGACTTCGTTGCGCTGACCTCCACCAACACCGCGAAGATCTTCAACCTCTACCCCCGCAAAGGTGCGATCCGCGTGGGTGCCGATGCCGACCTGGTGCTGTGGGACCCGCAGGGCACACGTACCATTTCCGCCAAGACCCACCACCAGCAGGTCGACTTCAACATCTTCGAAGGCAAGACCGTGCGCGGCGTGCCGAGCCACACCATCAGCCAGGGCAAGCTGGTCTGGGCCGATGGCGACCTGCGCGCCGAGCGCGGGGCCGGGCGCTATGTGGAGCGGCCGGCGTATCCGGCGGTGTTCGAGCAGTTGAGCAAGCGGGCCGAGCATTCCAGGCCAATTGCTGTGAAGCGCTGAACATACAGCGCACATGATCGTTCCCACGCTCTGCGTGGGAATGCAGCCAGGGACGCTCCGCGTTCCAAGAGCGGACGCAGAGCGTCCAGTGAGGCATTCCCACGCAGAGCATGGGAACGATCCCCCATCAGAGGCAGAACCTCAACAACCGTGAGGCCACCACCGTGATCCAGACCCTGACCCACCTCCCCCATCCCGTAGAAGATGGCGCAACCCTCGCCAGCCATTTCACCGACCTGGCACCGCCTCTCAACGCCCGCCAGGCCCAACTGGAAGCCTCACGCTGCCTGTATTGCTACGACGCGCCGTGCGTGAATGCATGCCCCAGCGAGATCGATATCCCCTCGTTCATCCGCAATATCCACACCGATAACGTGCAGGGCGCCGCGCAGAAAATCCTCTCGGCCAACATCCTCGGCGGCAGCTGTGCGCGGGTCTGCCCCACCGAAATCCTGTGCCAGCAGGCCTGTGTCCGTAATAACGCCGAAGAATGTGCGCCAGTGCTGATTGGCCTGTTGCAGCGCTATGCGGTCGACAATGCCCACTTCAGTGAACACCCGTTCCAACGCGCCGCGCCCACCGGCAAACGCATCGCCGTGGTCGGCGCCGGGCCCGCCGGCCTGGCCTGCGCCCATCGCGCGGCGCTGCACGGCCACGACGTGGTGATTTTCGAAGCGCGGGAAAAGGCCGGCGGCCTGAATGAATACGGGATCGCCAAATACAAACTGGTGGATGACTTCGCCCAGAAGGAACTGGAGTTCCTGCTGCAGATCGGCGGCATCGACATCCGCCAAGGCCAGCGCCTGGGCGACAACCTGACCCTGAGCGAACTGCATCAGCAATTCGATGCAGTGTTTCTCGGCCTGGGCCTGGCCGCCAGCAAGCAACTCGGTCTACCCCATGAGGACGCCCCCGGCCTGCTCGCCGCCACCGACTACATCCGCGAACTGCGCCAGGCCGATGACCTGACCCAACTGCCGCTGGCCGACCGCTGCATCGTGCTCGGCGCCGGCAACACCGCCATCGACATGGCCGTGCAGATGGCCCGCCTCGGTGCCCGCGATGTCAACCTCGTCTACCGCCGTGGCCTGGCCGATATGGGCGCCACCCACCATGAGCAGGACATCGCCAAGGTCAACCAGGTACGCCTGCTGACCTGGGCTCAGCCTGAAGAGGTGTTGCTCGACGATAAGGGCCACGTTCGCGGCATGCGCTTTGCACGCACACGCATGGAAAACGGGCGTCTGAGTGCCACGGGAGAAACCTTCGAACTGGCCGCCGATGCGATCTTCAAGGCCATTGGCCAAGGCTTCGATAACGAGGCGTTGCACGACCCACTGGCCCAGCAACTGCACCGCGTGGGCGAGCGGATTTTCGTCGACGAGCACCTGCGCACCAGCATTCCAGGCGTCTATGCCGGCGGCGACTGCGTCAGCCTCGGCCAGGACCTTACCGTGCAGGCGGTACAACATGGCAAGCTGGCCGCCGAGGCCATGCACGCCCAACTCATGCTGAATGTGGAGGCTGCGTAATGGCCGATCTCTCGATTGTCTTCGCCGGTATCAAAGCCCCCAACCCGTTCTGGCTGGCCTCCGCGCCGCCCACCGACAAGGCCTACAACGTGGTCCGGGCTTTTGAAGCCGGCTGGGGCGGCGTGGTGTGGAAAACCCTCGGCGAGGACCCGGCGGCGGTCAACGTATCCTCGCGTTACTCGGCGCACTATGGCGCCAACCGTGAAGTGCTGGGCATCAACAACATCGAGCTGATCACCGACCGCTCCCTGGAGATCAATCTGCGGGAAATCACCCAGGTGAAAAAGGACTGGCCCGACCGCGCGCTGATCGTGTCGCTGATGGTGCCTTGCGTTGAAGAGTCGTGGAAAAACATCCTGCCCTTGGTGGAAGCCACCGGCTGCGACGGTATCGAGCTGAACTTCGGCTGCCCCCACGGCATGCCCGAACGCGGCATGGGCGCGGCGGTGGGCCAGGTGCCGGAGTACGTGGAACAGGTGACGCGCTGGTGCAAGACCTATTGCTCGCTGCCGGTGATCGTCAAGCTCACGCCGAATATCACCGACATCCGCGTGGCGGCACGCGCGGCGTATCGGGGCGGGGCGGATGCGGTGTCGCTGATCAACACCATCAACTCCATCACCAGCGTCGACCTGGAGCGTATGGTCGCGCTGCCGACGGTTGGCACCCAGAGCACCCACGGCGGTTATTGCGGTTCGGCGGTCAAGCCGATCGCCCTGAACATGGTCGCTGAAATCGCCCGCGACCCGCAGACCCAAGGCTTGCCGATCTGCGGGATCGGCGGCATCGGCACCTGGCGCGACGCCGCCGAATTCGTCGCCCTCGGTTGCGGCGCGGTGCAGGTGTGCACGGCGGCGATGCTGCATGGGTTTCGCATCGTCGAAGAGATGAAGGACGGGCTGTCGCGCTGGATGGACAGTCATGGCTACCAGAGCCTGCAAGCGTTTTCCGGCCGCGCGGTGGGCAATACCACGGACTGGAAGTATCTGGACATCAACTACCAGGTGATCGCCAAGATCGACCAAGAGGCGTGCATTGGCTGTGGGCGTTGCCATATTGCCTGTGAGGATACCTCGCACCAGGCCATCGCCAGCCTGAAACAAGCGGACGGCACGCATAAATACGAAGTGATCGATGATGAATGCGTGGGCTGCAACCTGTGCCAGATCACCTGCCCGGTGGCCGATTGCATCGAGATGGTGCCCATCGACACGGGCAAGCCGTTTTTGAATTGGACGCAGGATCCGAGGAATCCGTACAGGGAGGCGGTGTAGCCCTTCAGGCCTCATCGGGGGCAGCCCCCTTCCACATTCGACCGAGTCTGTCTGAATGAATGCGGTCAAGTGTGGGAGGGGGCTTGCCCCCGATGAGGCCCCAAGCCCCACCACGATACTCAAGGCTCCAACCCAATCCCCCGCAGAATCACACTGGTCACCGTCTGGATCGCCTTCTCGAACTGCATATCCGACAACGGCTGGTGATCATTCAAAATCGTCACCTGGTGATCAAAGTCGGCGTAGTGCTGGGTCGAAGCCCAGATCATATACAGCAGGCTCGACGGTTCCACCGGCAGGATGCGTTTGTCTTCCACCCACTGGCGAATTTTCGCTTCCTTCATCTTGGCCCAGTCGTACAGGCTTTCGTCGAGCGCCTCACCCAGGGTCGGCGCGCCGTGGATGATTTCGTTGGCCCAGACTTTCGAGCCGTACGGCCGTGTGCGTGAACGCTGCATCTTGGCGCGGATGTAGCTGCTGAGCACCACCCGTGGGTCATCGAAGGTTTCAAAACTCAGGGCATCCTGTTTCCACAGGTCCAGCAGATCGAACAGCACCGCGCTGTACAGCTCGCTCTTGGTGGTGAAGTAGTAATGCAGGTTGGAGCGCGGCAGTTGCGCTTGTTCGGCGATGTCGGCCATGGCGGTGCTGCCATAGCCTTTCTCGGCGAAGACTTTCTCCGCCGCCAGCAGGATTTTTTCGACGTTGGCTCGGCGAATGCCACTCTTGTGATTGCCCATGTGGGCTCCCTGACAAAGACATAAACCAAAGACTACCACCGCTCTAGATCGGGGCGACAGGCACAGTCGAAACTTCGTACACTGCCCGCTCTTCCCCATTGATTGGTATTGCACAATGTTGATCAAGCAAGCCCTGACCACCGTTGCCCTGCTCGCGTCCCTGCTGGGCGCTTCGGCGGCATTTGCCCATGCCCACCTGAAAAGCGCCACCCCGGCGCAGGACAGTACCGTCACCCCGCCCAAAGACCTGCGTCTGACTTTCAGCGAAGGCGTCGAGGCCACCTTCACCAAGGTGTCCCTGAGCAAGGACGGCACCGAAGTCGCTATCAAAGGCCTGGAAACCCCGGACGCCGACAAAAAAGTCCTGGTGGTCACACCGGCCGCGCCGCTGGCAGCCGGCACTTATACCGTCGAGTGGCATGCGGTCTCCGTCGACACCCACAAAAGCGAAGGCACTTATCGCTTCAAGGTCGGCCAATAAGCGATGGCAACCCTGCTGGTGCTGTGCCGCTTCGTGCATTTTATCGTCGTGCTGCTGATGTTCGGAGCCTGGGCCTTCAGGCCCTGGCTGCTGGGCGGCGATACACAGCCGGCGTTGGACCGCACCTTGCTGCGCCTCACCCGTGGGTTGGCCTGGATCGGCCTGGCGTCCGGCGCGGCCTGGTTGCTGCTGATCACCGCGAGCATGGCCGGCGGCTGGGACGCAGCACTGCAGCCGAACACCGTACGCCTGGTGTTGAGTAAGACGTTCTTCGGCCAGGTGTGGGTCTGGCACCTGTTGCTGAACCTGCTGCTGGTGATCGCCCTGGTCAAACCCTGGCCGGCGCTGCGCCTGCCGCTTCTGGCACTGTTGCTGGCCACTCTGGCCCCGGTGGGGCACGGCGCTATGCTGGACGGGATGAGCGGACGCCTGCTGATCCTCAACCAAGTGGTGCACCTGGTGTGTGTCGGCGCGTGGCTGGGCGGGTTGCTGTTGCTGGTGCTGATCTTCAGGCAAGCGCCGAGTTACCGGCTGGAGCCGGTCCTCAGGCGTTTCAGCGGCGTCGGCTATGGCCTGGTTGCGGCGTTGCTGGTGAGCGGGTTGATCAACGTGCGTGTCCTCACCGGGCAACTGTGGCCCACGCCGTTGTTCAGTGGTTTTGCGTTGATTCTATTGATCAAGGTGATGCTGGTGCTGGGCATGTTGGGCTTGGCCCTGCTGAACCGGCTGCGCCTGGATAGCGACGAACAGCGCTTGGCCAGTTTGAAAGGCAGCGTAATGCTGGAGTGGCTGCTCGGTGTTTGTGCGGTAGCGGCCGTTTCGGTGCTGGGCACCTTGCCTCCGATGGTCCTGGCTGGCTGAAATGTGGGAGGGGCGGTGCGACGATTCGACTTGCCTGCGATAGCCATAGGTATCTACACAGGTCTTAGAGGCTGGCACATAACTCTGTGGGGAGCAGGCCTGCCCTGTGGTGAGCTGGCTCACCACAAGAGCCTCAAGGGATGTTTTCACTGATACCCGTGCCGCCCCTCTCACATTAACCTCGCGCACCTTAGTCATCGTATGACTTCTGCTTGACACTCCGAGAATTTCTCGCAAATATCCGCACCAATGTTGTACGACGACGTATGACATCCAATAAAAACAACAAAAGAATGGAGCGTCACTGTGAGTCAACTCGCCCGCAATTCCTGCGCACGCCTGGGCCTGGTCGGCCTCGGCAGCCTGGCCATCACCCTGCCCTTCGCCGCGCATGCCGACGGCTTTGTCGACGACGCCAAGGCCACCCTCAACCTGCGCAACGCCTATTTCAACCGTAACTTCACTAACCCAGGCAACGCCCAGGGCAAGGCTGAAGAGTGGACGCAGAACTTCATTCTCGACGCCAAGTCCGGTTACACCCAAGGCACCGTTGGCTTCGGAATTGACGTGCTGGGGCTGTACTCGCAGAAACTCGATGGCGGTAAAGGCACCGGCGGCACCCAGTTGTTGCCGATCCACGACGACGGCCGCCCCGCCGACAACTTCGGACGCCTGGGCGTGGCGCTGAAAACCAAGTTGTCGAAGACTGAATTGAAAGTCGGCGAATGGATGCCGGTGCTGCCGATCCTGCGCTCCGACGATGGCCGCTCACTGCCGCAAACCTTCCGCGGCGGCCAGGTCACGTCCAATGAAATCGCGGGCCTGACCCTCTACGGCGGGCAATTTCGCGGCAACAGCCCGCGCAACGACGCGAGCATGGAAGACATGTTCATGAACGGCAAAACGGCGTTCAAGTCCGACCGTTTCAACTTCGGCGGCGGTGAATACACCTTCAATGACAAGCGCACCCAGGTCGGCCTGTGGTACGCCGAGCTCAGCGATATCTACCAGCAGCAGTACGTCAACCTCATCCACAGCCAACCGGTGGGCGACTGGACCCTGGGCGCCAACCTCGGTTTTTTCAACGGCAAAGAGGACGGCAGCGCACTGGCCGGCGACCTCGATAACAAAACCGCGTTTGCCCTGCTCTCGGCCAAGTACGGCGGCAACACGTTCTACGTGGGCCTGCAGAAACTCAGCGGCGACAGCGTGTGGATGCGCGTCAACGGCACCAGCGGCGGCACCCTGGCCAACGACAGCTACAACTCCAGCTACGACAACGCCAAGGAAAAATCCTGGCAACTGCGTCACGACTTCAACTTCGCGGTGCTCGGCGTACCCGGCCTGACCTTGATGAACCGCTACATCAGCGGCAGCAACGTGCACACCGGAACGATCACTGACGGCAAGGAATGGGGCCGCGAATCGGAACTGGCCTACACCGTGCAGAGCGGCGCGCTGAAAAACCTCAACGTGAAATGGCGCAACTCGACGATGCGTCGGGATTTCAGCACCAACGAGTTCGATGAGAACCGGATATTCATCAGCTACCCGATCTCGCTGCTCTAAAGATTGCACAACCTGACACTGACGCCCAACTCATGTGGGAGGGGGCTTGCCGCCGATGAGGCCGGGTCAGCCGATGTTTCCTTAGCTGACCCACCGCTGTCGCGGCAAGCCGAATCGACGTTGACAACCCGGAGCTCCGTAACAATACTTCGCCATAGTCATACGCCAACCTACAACAAAAATCTGGAATGCTCATGACCACCATCACCCCAACTCCCTTCCATCGCCTGCTGCTCACCGGGGCCGCCGGCGGCCTGGGCAAAGTCCTGCGCGAACGCCTGCGCCCCTACGCCCACGTACTGCGCCTGTCGGATATCGCCGAGATGGCCCCCGCCGCCAACGCCCAGGAAGAAGTGCAGCCGTGCGATCTTTCGGACAAACAAGCCGTGCATCACCTGGTGGAAGGCGTCGACGCAATCCTGCACTTTGGCGGCGTGTCGGTGGAGCGACCGTTCGAGGAGATTCTCGGCGCGAATATCTGCGGGGTTTTCCATATCTACGAAGCCGCGCGCCGCCATGGCGTCAAACGGGTGATCTTCGCCAGCTCCAACCATGTGATCGGCTTCTACAAGCAGGACGAAAAAATAGACGCCCGCTCCCCGCGCCGCCCGGACAGCTACTATGGTCTGTCCAAGTCCTACGGCGAAGACATGGCGAGTTTCTACTTCGATCGCTACGGCATCGAGACCGTCAGCATCCGCATCGGCTCCTCGTTCCCCGAGCCGCAGAATCGCCGGATGATGCACACCTGGTTGAGCTTCGATGACCTGACCCAACTGCTCGAACGCGCCCTGTACACGCCCAACGTCGGCCACACCGTGGTCTACGGTATGTCGGACAACCTCGACACCTGGTGGGATAACCGCTACGCCGCGCACCTGGGCTTCGTGCCCAAGGACAACTCCGAAGTGTTCCGCGCCCAGGTCGAAGCCCAGCCGCCGGTGGCTGACAACGACCCGGCCAAGGTGTACCAGGGCGGCGCGTTCTGCGCGGCCGGGCCGTTTGGCGATTGAGCGTTCACCAACCCAGGAAGTGGCCATGACTGCTGAATTGATCGTCGACGCCCGCAACGCCGTGGGCGAATGCCCGGTGTGGGTACCCGAGGAAAACGCCCTGTATTGGGTGGATATCCCCAACGGCGGCCTGCAGCGCTGGAGCGCCGCCACCGGCCACCTGGCTGCGTGGAAAGCCCCGCAGATGCTCGCCTGCATCGCCCGCACCGACGCGGGCAATTGGGTCGCCGGCATGGAAACCGGGTTTTTCCAACTCACCCCGCATAACGACGCAAGCCTCGACGCCACGCTCCTGGCCGGTGTCGAGCACCCGCGCACGGACATGCGCCTGAACGATGGCCGCTGTGATCGCCAGGGGCGCTTCTGGGCCGGCAGCATGGTACTGGACATGGGCCTGAATGCGGCCGAGGGCATCCTTTACCGCTATGCGTCAGGTTCCGCGCCGCATGCTCAGCTGGAAGGCTTTATCACGCTGAACGGCCTGGCCTTCAGCCCCGACGGCCGCACGATGTACGTCTCGGATTCGCACCCGTTGGTGCAACGGATCTGGGCTTTTGATTACGACCTCGACACCGGCACACCGTCCAACCGCCGCGAGTTCGTCGACATGCACAACCACCTCGGCCGTCCCGACGGCGCCGCCGTGGACGCCGACGGCTGTTACTGGATCTGCGCCAACGACGCCGGGCTGATCCACCGTTTCACCCCCGACGGCCGCCTCGATCGCTCCTTGAGCGTACCGGTGAAAAAGCCCAGCATGTGCGCGTTTGGCGGCAGTCGCCTGGACACCTTGTTCGTCACCTCGATCCGTGATGACCAGGGCCCGCAGTCGCTCGCCGGCGGCGTATTCGCCCTCAACCCCGGGGTGACCGGCCTGCCGGAGCCCACCTTCACCCTCTGACTGATTCTTCCTGCGCGCCTGTGTGGGCATGCATCCTGTGACGCTGCGCGTCACGATCCAACAGCATCCAAGGCAGCGCTTCCGCGTAGAGCGTGGGAGCGCTCAGCGGAGTGATCATGCTTGAACTTGAAGATCATGTGACTCACCTCACCCTGAACCCTGCCGTGGGCGGCAGCCTCGTCAACTGGTGCGTGCGCGCCACCGGCCAGCCGCTGTTACGGCACAGCGACCAGCAGGCATTGAACACCGGGCTGCCCGGCAAGCTTGGCTGCTACCCGCTGGTGCCGTGGTCCAACCGCATCGCCGAAGGCGGTTTTGAGAACCCCGACGGCTGGCTGGCCCTGACGCCCAACAGCCTTACCGACCCCTTTGCGATTCATGGTTCGGCCTGGCAGCAGGCATGGCAAGTGGTCAGCCAAACGACGACTGAGGCAGTGTTGGAGGTGTTGTGCCAAACGCCCTTCGCCTATCGCGCCGAGCAACGGTTTCGCTTGAATAACGGCGAACTGAGCATTCAATTGTGCGTGACCCATCTGGCCGAAAAGGCGGCGTGGCATGGGTTGGGGTTGCACCCCTACTTTCCGCGCCGGGCCGGCACGCAATTGCAGGCCAGGGCGGCGCAGGTATGGCTGAGCGACGCGAGCAAGTTACCGACAGCGTTGGCGACGATTCCGGATGCCTGGGATTTCCACATATTGAAAAACCTGCCGGATGGCCTCGTGGACAATGGCTTCTGCCAGTGGGATGGGGCCTGCCGGATCGAACAGCCGGAGCTGGGCTATGCCCTGGAGTGCCGGGCCATCGGCGCCGATTACTTCCTGCTGTACTGCCCGCCGGGGCTCGGCTTCTTTTGCATCGAACCGGTAAGCCATCCGGTCAATGCCCATCACCTGCCGGGCAGGCCGGGGCTGAAGCTGCTGGAACAGGGCCAATCAACCCACCTCGATTTCACCCTGAAATACCTCCCGCACTGACCGCAATCCTTCAGGGCGGGCTGTTTTTCAGGCGGCCGGCGGTGTCGATACTCACCACCACCGACAACCCCGGCCGCAACCGTTCGCTCTCGGCCTGATCCGGGTCGACGGTAATCCGCACCGGCACGCGCTGGGCAATCTTCACAAAATTGCCGGTGGCATTGTCGGCCTGCAACAGGCTGAACTCGGAACCGGTGGCTGGGGAAATATGCTGCACCGTGCCGTGAAACCTGCGGTGGTTCAGCGCATCCACGGTAAAGGTCACCGGCTGGCCGACCTGCACATTGTCCATCTGGGTTTCTTTCATATTGGCGATCACCCACAACTGCTTCGGCACCAGCGCCATCAACTGCGCGCCGGAGTTGACGTAGGCGCCCAGGCGCACGCCGATCTGCCCTAATTGGCCGTCACGCGGTGCGGTAATGCGGGTATTGGACAGGTCGATCCGCGCCAGCTCCACCGCCGCCTCGGCACTGGCCACCGCGGCCTCAAGGGAGCCGCGGTTGACGATCACCGTTTGCAGATCCTGCCGGGCGATTTCCAGGCTGGCCTGGGCCTGGGCCACTGCCGCCTGGGTCTGGGCATTTGCTGCGCGGGTGACGTCCAGCTCGCGCTTGGACACCGAGCCATCGCTGATCAGCTCCTGATTACGCCGCAGATCGGCGGTGCTTTTGCGCGCCTGGGCCTGGCTGTCCGCCAAGGCTGCCTGACGCAGTTTGATCGTGGCTTCGGCGCTGTTGCGCTGCTGCACTACATTGGCCAGCGCGGCCTTCTGCACCGCCAGTTGCGCCAGCGCCTGATCGAGGCGCTGCTTATAAATGCGGTCGTCCAGGCGCACCAGCAGATCGCCGGCCTTGACGTACTGAAAGTCCTGCACCGGCACCTCGAACACATAGCCGCTGAGCTGCGGGCCAATGATCGTGACCTGGCCGCGTACCAGGGCATTTTCAGTGGTTTCCACCGCGCTGCTGAACGGCGGCAATTGCCAGGCGTACAGCACAATCAACACACCGACGATGGCAATCGCGGCAAAGCCCAGGGATGACAGGATGCGCACCCGCAGCGAGCGCGGTTCATTCACGGTCGCACCCGAGGGCGTGGTGCCTTCGGGGGTGGAGGCGATGGCGTTGGTGGTAGTCGTTGTTTCAGTCATGAAGTAACGCCGCTGGATTGAACGGGAGGGGTTGCTGCCTTGGTTGTACTCATCAGCCACAGGCTGCGGATGAAGATCCACAACATGGTCAGGATGGCGATGATCGCGATCAGCATGAACACATCGTTGTAGGCCATCACATTCGCCTCACGGGTGGCCGCCGTGGCCAGGCTGCGAATGCCCATGAGGTTGCGCAGTTCCGGGTCGGCGACCAGCCCGCCATAGGCCGAACCGCCGCTCTGCACGCGCGCTGCCACACGAGGGTCGAGCAGGGTCAGGTGCTCGACGATCATGCTGGAGTGATACTTCTCGCGCACCACCTGGAAAGTGCCAAGCAACGCCGCGCCAATCAGGCCGCCGAGGTTTTGGCAGATGCCGAACATTACCGAAAAACTCACCAGGTTGCGCGGGTTGGTCAGCACGTTCCTGGTCCCCAGCACCATGGTCGGCCCCAGAAAGAACGTACCGCCAAAGCCGAGCAGGAACTGGCTGACATACAGGTTCTGCGGCCGGGTCAGGTTGTTGGAAAAGCTGTCCATCACCGACCCCGTAGCCATCAGCGCCAGGGAGATGATCAGCGGCATCAACAGATGCGCCGGATTGATCGTCAACGCACTGACCACCAGCCCGCTGATCGCCCCGGCCAGCATCACCACATACAGGGTGTGCATCTGCTCGTAGCTCATATTGAGCACCTGCATAAAACCCACCGCGCCGGTGGACTGCTCGGACAACACCATGCGAATCAACACCACCGCCAGCGCCAGGCGGATCATCACACCGCTGCCCAGCCAGCGCGTCATCAGCAGCGGGTTGGCGCGATTATGTTCGATGGCCAGGCCGGCCATGATCAGCACGAGCGAGCAAGCCGAGGCGATGCCGATCCACGGCGCTTCCAGCCACCAGTCGATACGCCCCAGGGACAGCACCGCACACAGCAGCGCTACGCCGCTGGCGAGGATCGCAAAGGTGAGGAAATCGAGTTTTTCAAAGGTCTTGAAACGATCACCGGGTGGCAGTTTGAGCAGAAACACGCAACCCAGGCAGATCAGCGCCAGGCCCAATTCGAACAGATACAAGCCGCGCCATTCAGCGATCTGCAGCAAATCCTCGGAGAACAATCGCGCCAGCGGCAGCGCCAATTGCGCGGTGCCCAACCCCAGCACCAGGGCTTTCATGCGCCACTTGGCCGGGAACGCCTGGATCATGTAGTACAACCCCAACGAACTCAGCGCCGCGCCGACCATGCCATGGGCCGCCCGCACGGCGATGGCCGAGTTAAGGTCGTTGACGAACAGATGGCCGAAGGTCACCAGCGCGTACAGCACCAGGAATACTTCGGTAAAGGCACGCAGACCGAACTGCTGGCGAAACTTCACCAGCAGCAGGTTCATGCACACGTTGGTCATTACATAGGCGGCAGGCAGCCAGGCCATTTCCGCGGTGGTCGCACCGAGTGCGCCTTGCAGGTATTGCAGGTTGGCGATCACCAACGAATTGCCCAGCCCACCGGTGATCGCCACCAGCACGCCGACCATCGCGAACAGCCAGCGCTTATAGGTGGGGTGCAATGGCGTCGACGGCGAACCGGGCAGGCTCGGGCGTTCGTGGGGTTGCCAGGTGCGGGGGGTGTATTTGTCCATTCAATGACCTAGATGACCGACGGGGGCGTCGGTGATACCTCTACTCAGAGAACAGTAAACCTGAGCGGAGTTCATCTTGCCATCTTGGGGTGGAATGGATGTCAGAAGTGGGTAGGGTCAGAAAGTGGGAGGGGCAAGCCCCCTCCCCCATTTGATCTCAGGTGCAGCCAGAGGTAAACGTCAAATCAAATCCAACCGAGCCAACTCCAGTAAGTCGCCGCCAGCACCCACATCAACCCATACCCGATCAACGTCACCAGAATCCCCACCTTGGCAAACTGTCGCGCGGTAAACGTTCCGGTGCCCAGGCACACCATGTTCTGCGGCGCGTTGATCGGCAGGATAAACCCGTAGCTCATCACAAACCCCAGCAACAGGGTCATACCCAAGCGGTTGAATTCGCCGGGCAGGGTCTGCAGCACCGCAATCAGGATCGGCAACAGCGCCGAGGTCAACGCCGTGGCGCTGGCAAACCCCAGGTGAATCAGGATCAGGAACGCACCCAGTATCGCGAACACCCCCAGCGGCCCGACCTGATCCAATCCTGTGTGGGCCACCACCGCAGCCCCCAGCCACTGCCCGGCCTGGGTGGTCAGCAGCGCCGTACCCAGGCTGATACCCACGCCGAACACGATCACCGTGCCCCACGGAATGCGCGACTGCACATCTTTCCAGGTCATCACGCCGATGCCCGGCAGCAGCAGGAACACCAACCCGGCGTAGGTGGTCGAGGTGGTGTCGAAAGGATGCAGGCGCCCTTCCGTGGCCCATGCCAACAGCAGCAGCACCGACACCGCCAGCAAGCGTTTCTGTGGGCCGGTCGTGGGGCCGATGTCCACCAGGGACTGGGCCACCGCTTCCTTGCCGCCGGGAATGCTGTCGGTTTCCGGCGGCAGCAGCTTGAGCACCAGCAACAGCAACACCGCCGACATGATCAGCGCCCACGGCGCGCCGGCGATCAGCCAGTCGAGCCACGACACGCGCTGGCCGAGCATCTTGTCCATAAAGCCGACGGTGAGCAGGTTCTGCGCCGCGGCGGTCTGGATGCCGACGTTCCAGATGCTGGTGCCCTGGGCCACCACAATCATGATCCCGGCGGCGATATTCGAGCGCTTGTCCACGCCGAAGGCGGCGATCACGCCCATCATGATCGGCACCACACAGGCACTGCGCGCCGTGGCGCTGGGCACCACCAGGCTGAGCAGGATCGTCACCGCAATCGCCCCCAGCAGGATGCGCCGGGTGCTGGTACCGATGCGGCTCAACGTCACCAGGGCGATGCGCCGGTCCAGGCCGGTGTGGGTCATGGCCGCCGCGATGAACAAGGCCCCCGCCACCAGCGCCAGCGCCGGGTTGGCGAAGCCGGTGAGCGCCATGCCGATGGCCGGGCTGGAGCCGATCAGGTGCGCGGGGTCCTGCAGCGAGGGTGCCGTGCCGAGCAGAAATGCCATGAGCGAAGTGATCATGATCGCGCTGGCTTCATAGGACACCGCCTCGGTGATCCACACCACCACGGCAAACGCAAGGATCGCCAACATACGCTGGCCGGCCACCGGCAGGTCGGCGGGCAGCGGCAACAGCAGCACGCCGGCCAGCGCCAGCACGGCGACCACCAGGCCCATGGGCAGTTTGAAAGGTGCGGCGTTCATGGCGTACTCCAGGCCTCCGGGTCAGGCCTTAAGCTTGCCGCAACGCCGGCTGCGACGTGTTGACAGGTATCAAGCTTCTAAGCCAGCAACTGGCTGAGCACGGCACGCAGCTTCCCAGGCTTGACCGGTTTGTTCAGCAGCGGCGCATCCAGCCTGCGCAGCGCGCGGCGGCATTGGTCGGTGCGGTCGGCGGTGATGATCACGGCGGGGATCTTGTGACCGAAATGCTCGCGCAGTTGCTTGACCACCAGACAGCCCACCACCCCGTGGTCGAGGTGATAGTCGGCCAGGATCAACTCCGGCGCCCTGCCCTGCAGCGCCAGCACTGCGCCGGCCTGGTCGGTGGCGGTGACCACGTCGCAGCCCCATTGGCCCAGCAGCGCGCGCATGCTGTCGAGGATACTGATCTCGTTGTCGATCACCAGCAAACGCCGCCCCGGCAGCGGGTTGCCGGTGCTGGGCAGGGTCGGCAACTGGCTGATCGCGGGCGGCATCTCTGCGCTGATGGGCACCTCGATGCTGAACATCGAGCCGCGCCCCGGCCATGAACGCACGGCCACCGGGTAGCCGAGGATCTCGGCGATACGCTCGACAATCGCCAACCCCAGGCCCACGCCCTTGCGCTCCGACGCGCGGCCGACGTCGAGCTGGTTGAACTCCAGGAAGATCGCCTCCAGCCGGTCGGCGGCGATCCCGCGCCCGGTGTCCCACACTTCCAGGCGCAGGCAATCGCCACGGCGGCGGGCGCCGAGCAGAATGCAACCTTCATCGGTGTAGCGGCAGGCGTTGCTGAGGAAGTTACGCAGGATCCGCGTCAGCAGGCGCAGGTCGGTATGAATCGCATAACCGCCGGTGCGCGCACGCAAGTTCAGCCCCGCCGCCTGGGCCACCGACTGGAACTCCGAGACCAGCGGCGCAAACAGTTCCTCCAGGCGATACACCGCCACGTCCGGCTTGACCGCCGCCTGGTCGAGTCGCGAGATATCGAGCAGATCCGTGAGTAAGTCCTCGGCGCCTTCCAAGGCCTGATGGGTGCGCTCCACCAGTACCTGCTCGACACTGGGCAATGCCCGCTCGCGCAGGGTGGCGATCAGCAGGCGCGCGGCGTTCAGCGGTTGCAGCAGGTCGTGGCTGGCGGCGGCGAGGTATTTGTCCTTGCTGCGGTTGGCGGCCTCGGCGGCGTCGCGGGCGTCGCGCAGTTGCCGTTCCACCTGTTCACGCTGGGCGATCTGCTGTTGCAGATTGCGGTTGGCCTCCAGCAACTCATCGGTACGCGCCGCCACCCGCTGTTCCAGTTCATCGTTGAGACGGATATAGCGCCGCCGCTCGGCTTCCAGTTCGTCCAGGCGCGCTGTCAATTCGGGGTAATGGCTCTTGCGCGCCGACTGGTCGCCCAGCCCGAGCAACCCGGCAAGAGCGCGCTGCTGGTCGTTAGAGAGCTTCGCCATACACAACCTCAACGTCACGCTGGCTCGACTCGCGCGGGTTGGTGAGGATGCACGGGTCGTGCATCGCATGCTGGGACAGGAATGGAATATCCGCCACCCGCACACCGTGCAGGCCGAGGGTTTCGTGAAAGCCGATGGCGTGCTTGAGCGCAATCAGGTGTTCCACCAGCCGCGCGCAGATCTGCCGATGGTTCAGGCCTCGGCAGTCGATGCCGAAGGTCTCGGCAATCACCTTGAAGCGCTCCGGCGCCGAGTTGTAGTTGAACGCCACCACATGCTCGACCAGCACCGCGTTGCACAGGCCATGGGGCAGGTCGAGAAAGCCGCCGAGGCTGTGGGACATGGCATGCACCGCGCCAAGGATCGCATTGGAAAACGCCAGCCCGGCCTGCATGCTGCCGAGCATGATCTTTTCGCGCAGGGCAATGTCGGCCGGATTGGCGATCATCTGCACCAGGTTGCCGTTGATCAATCGCATGGCCTCCAACGCATGGGGGTCGGTGAGCGGGCCATGGCCGGTGGACACAAACGCCTCGATGGCATGCACCAATGCGTCGATGCCGGTGCAGGCGGACAGGAACGGGTCCATGCTGGCGGTGGTTTCCGGGTCGATCAGCGACACATCCGGCACCACCGCCTTGCTGACGATGGAGAACTTCATGCGTTCCTGCTGGTTGGAAATAATCACGAACTGCGACACATCCGCCGAGGTACCGGCGGTGGTCGGGATCAGGATCAGCGGCGGGCTGGGCACGCGGATGGTGTCCACGCCTTCGAAGTCCAGAATGCTGCGCCCATGGGCCACCACAATGCCGATGGCCTTGCCGCAGTCCATGGGGCTGCCACCGCCGATGGCGACGATCACATCACAATGGTTTTCCCGGTACACCTCGGCGCCGAGCATCACCTCCTCCACGCGCGGATTGGGCGACACCGCGCTGTACAGGCAGTAGTCGATGCCGATGGCCTGCAGGCTGGCTTCCACGTCGGCGACCCAGCCGGCGGCGATCACACCGGGGTCGCTGACCACCAGTACTTTGCGCGCACCGAAGGTTTTGGCGTAGTTGCCGACGTTATGCCGGCAACCGGCGCCGAAGATGATTTCAGGCGAGACGAATTTACGCAGGAGGCTCAGGTTGGGGCTCATTGGAAAGCCTGTTCTTATTATTTTTGGAAGATGCGCTCCACACTAACCGATCCGCAGGCGTTTGCAATCAGACCAAAGGGTCATTCCCAATAGCGCACCGGCCAGCACTGGGCTGGCCGGGTTTGAATCAACGGCTGGCGAAGTACATGGTCACTTCAAAGCCGATACGCAGGTCGGTGAAGGCGGGTTTGGTCCACATGGAAGAGTCCTCTTGTTGTGCCGGAAGATTCCGGTAAACGCATTAGTGCATGGGGGGATGGGGGTGCGAATGCTACTTTCGAAGTAAATACCGCAGTGCATTGGTCGCGAATGTACAGGGAGCAAAACTATGGTATGGCGCTTGCCCCAATGCCGGTCAGTTAAGAGACGGAACGGGCAACCAGTACCCTGTGGCGAGCGGGCTTGCCCCGCGTTGGGCTGCGAAGCAGCCCCAAAACATAGTCCCGGAGCTGCCTGGCATACTGCGACGCTCCTATTGGGGGCTGCTGCGCAGCCCAACGCGGGGCAAGCCCGCTCACCAAAGTTCCAGTGTTCCTCCTTAACTGACTGGCATCGGGGCTTGCCCCCGATGGCGGTGTGTCAGTCACAGCTGTTTAAGCTGACACTCCCTCATCGGGGGCAGGCCCCCTCCCATACTTGGTCTAATTGCAATTAGAAAATCAGAAGAACCCCAACGGATTGATGTCGTAGCTCACCAGCAGGTTCTTGGTCTGCTGGTAGTGGTCCAGCATCATCTTGTGGTTCTCACGTCCCACGCCCGACTTCTTGTAGCCGCCGAACGCCGCATGCGCCGGGTACAGGTGATAGCAGTTGGTCCACACCCGACCGGCCTTGATCGCCCGGCCCATGCGGTACGCACGGTTGATGTCGCGGGTCCATAGCCCGGCGCCCAGGCCGAATTCGCTGTCGTTGGCGATGGCCAGGGCTTCGGCTTCGTCCTTGAACGTGGTGATGCCCACCACCGGGCCGAAGATTTCCTCCTGGAACACGCGCATCTTGTTATGGCCCTTGAGCAGGGTCGGCTGGATGTAGTAACCGCTGGACAGGTCGCCCTCCAGGTGCTCGGCCGCGCCGCCGGTGAGCAGCTCGGCGCCCTCCTCCTGGGCAATCTTGAGGTAGGACAGGATCTTATCGTATTGCTGCTCGGACGCCTGGGCGCCCACCATGGTCTCGGTGTCCAGTGGATTGCCACGCTTGATCTTGACGATCTTCTTCATCACCTCGGCCATGAACGGCTCGTAGATCGACTCCTGCACCAGCGCCCGCGACGGGCAGGTGCACACTTCGCCCTGATTGAAGAACGCCAGCACCAGGCCCTCGGCGGCTTTTTCGATGAACTGGGGTTCGGCACGCATGATGTCTTCAAAGAAGATATTCGGCGACTTGCCACCCAGCTCCACGGTGGACGGGATGATGTTCTCGGCGGCCGCATGCATGATGTGCGCGCCAATCGGCGTGGAGCCGGTAAAGGCGATCTTGGCGATGCGCTTGCTGGTGGCCAGCGCCTCCCCGGCTTCGCGGCCAAAGCCCTGGACGATGTTCAGCACGCCCGGTGGCAGCAGGTCATTGATCAACTCGGCAAACACCATGATCGACAGCGGCGTCTGCTCGGCCGGCTTGAGCACGATGCAGTTACCGGCGGCCAGGGCCGGGGCGAGTTTCCACGCGGCCATCAGCAGCGGGAAGTTCCACGGAATGATCTGGCCGACCACGCCCAGTGGTTCGTGGAAGTGGTAAGCGGCGGTGTGTTCGTTGATCTCGGCGGCGCCGCCTTCCTGGGCGCGGATGCAGCCGGCGAAATAGCGGAAATGGTCGGCGGCCAGCGGCACGTCGGCGTTGAGGGTTTCGCGCACGGCCTTGCCGTTGTCCCAGGTTTCGGCCACGGCCAGCACTTCGAGGTTGTGCTCGATACGGTCGGCGATTTTCAGCAGCACCAGGGCGCGGTCCTGGGCCGAGGTCTTGCCCCAGGCATCGGCGGCGGCATGGGCGGCGTCCAGGGCCTTGTCGATATCGGCGGCGCTGGAGCGCGGGAATTCGGCGATCACTTCACCGGTGACGGGCGACGTGTTGGTGAAGTACTCGCCGTTGAGCGGTGCGACGAACTCGCCGCCGATGTAATTACCATAGCGCTGCTTGAAGCTGACGATGGCGCCAGGGGTGCCAGGTTGTGCGTAGATCATGTTGAAACCTCTGTCTGGGTCCGGGCCTGTCGATCAACAGGCGATCACCCGATAGTAAGGTGCCCCCACGGCAGGGCGAATGCGCCGTTGGCAGGGGGGTGTTGCTCATTTGGTCGTAGACCTAGTGCTTGGCCACCAGGTCTTTGGGCAACTTGAAGGTCCAGAGCATGCCGCCCTGGTTGAAGTCCTTGATGCGCTTGGCCACTTCACCGCCCCACAGCGGCACCGCGCCGCCCCACCCGGAGACCACCGAGACATACTGCTCGCCGTCCATGTCCCAGGTAATCGGCGAGCCGAGCACGCCGGAGCCGGTCTGGAATTCCCAGACTTTCTCGCCGGTCTTGGCGTTGAAGGCCTG
Source organism: Pseudomonas quebecensis (assembly GCF_026410085.1). Taxonomy (NCBI): domain Bacteria; kingdom Pseudomonadati; phylum Pseudomonadota; class Gammaproteobacteria; order Pseudomonadales; family Pseudomonadaceae; genus Pseudomonas; species Pseudomonas quebecensis. The sequence goes on along the minus strand of NZ_CP112866.1, from coordinate 1,840,282 downwards.
CAGGAAACCTTCCGGCGTGCCGGTGAACACCAGGTTGCCCTTGGTCGTGAGCACGCCACCCCACAGCGGCGCGAAGTTTTTATGCCGCCAGACTTCCTTGCCGCTCACCGGATCAATGGCGCGCAGCACGCCGATGTAGTCTTCGTTCAACGGTTTGATGGTGAACCCGGCGCCGAGGAACGCCGCGCCTTTTTTGTAGGCGATGCCTTCGTTCCACATGTCCATGCCCCACTCGTTGGACGGCACATAGAACAGGCCGGTGTCGCGGTTGTAGGCCATCGGCATCCAGTTTTTCGCGCCGAGGAAGGCCGGCGCAACGAACACCGACGTGCCCTTGGCTTCGCTGCCCGGAGCGCCGGGGCGGCTGGCTTCGTTGTAGATCGGCCGGCCGTTCTTATCCAGGCCGGTGGCCCAGGTGATCTTGTCGACAAACGGGAAACCGCGGATGAACTTGCCGTTGGTGCGGTCCAGCACATAGAAGAAACCGTTGCGGTCCGCCGTGGCCGCTGCTTTGATTTCTTTGCCGCCTTCGGTGTAGTTGAAGGAGATCAGCTCGTTGACGCCGTCATAGTCCCAGCCGTCGTGGGGCGTGCTCTGGAAGTGCCATTTGATGCTGCCGTCGTCCGGGTTCAGCGCCAGGCGCGACGAGGAGTAGAGGTTGTCGCCGGGGCGCAGGTGCGAGTTCCATGGCGCCGGGTTACCGGTGCCGAACAACAGCAGGTTGGTTTCCGGGTCGTAGTAGCCGCCCAGCCACGGCGCCGCGCCGCCGGTCTTCCACAGATCGCCCGGCCAGGTCTTGCCCGCTTCGCCGCCGGAGATACCGTTTTCCACGGCCTTGCCGTCCTTGTACACATAGCCCATGTGGCCTTCGACAGTCGGCCGGGTCCACAGCAGGTCACCGTTTTTCGGGTCGTAGGCTTCGATCTTGCCCACCACGCCGAATTCGCCGCCGGCCACGCCGGTGATCAGCTTGCCGTTGACCACCAGCGGCGCGGCGCTGATGGAATAGCCTTCCTTGTGGTCGGCCACGCGTTTGCTCCACACCACCTTGCCGGTGTCTTTGTTCAAGGCCACCAGTTTGGCGTCCAGGGTGCCGAAGAACACCAGGTCGCCGTACAGCGCCACCCCTCGGTTGATCACGTCGCAGCAGGGGCGGATGTCATCCGGCAGACGCGCATCGTACTGCCAGAGCTTCTTGCCGGTGCGCGCATCCACCGCGAACACCCGCGAATAGGAGCCGGTGAGGTACATCACCCCGTCCTTGACCATCGGCTGCGCCTGCTGCCCACGCTGTTTCTCGCCGCCAAAGGAGAATGCCCAGACCGGGCGCAGGTCCTTGACGTTGTCCACATTCAGAGTGTCCAACGGACTGTAGCGCTGGCCTTGCACACCCAGACCGTTGGTGACGATCTGCCCGGGGTTTTTCGGGTCCTGGAGAATGTCCTGATCGCTCACGGCGGCCATGGCCTGGCCGGATAACAGGATGGCACCGAGCAACACACTCAAGGCGAAGGGTTGGCGGCGGGCGGGTTGGGTCATGACGGCTACCTCTGCGGTTTTTTGTTATACCCGGGAAATTTTCCCGGTCTGGTGCCGATTCTTGGGCGCAGGGGCAGTTGTCACAATTGACCGCAGTATCGAGATTGCTAGTTCCTTAGTAGCGGGTATCGACCCGTTGCATCTGCGCGCGTTCGTAGCGCGGGTACAGGTGGCTGACGCTGCGGATCAGTTCGTAGCGGCTCAGGCTGATCGCGGCGAAACGCTCAGGGATTGGGCTGCGGATCATCTCGGCCATGGCGCTGCCCTGAGCCGCGCCGTCGCGCAAGAGTTGCTCGAGCCAGGTGAGGTAGTCGCGCATCTGTGCGAAGGGCTGTGCATCGTCGGCCACCGGACCGTGGCCGGGCACGATCAGGCGCCAGGGCAAGGCTTGCAGGGTGTCGAGGTCGGCCAGCCACACCGCCAGCCCTGGGCTGTGCGGCGTGGTGAGGGCGCGCTGGTAGAACACCAGGTCACCGGCAAACAGCACGCCGGTACGCTGGTCGAGAATGGCCAGATCGGCGCCGGTATGCCCGGCCAGCGCAAGCAAACGCAGGTCATGCTGGCCCACGCTCAATACACCGGGTTGCAGCACCTGGGTCGGCAGCACCACCTCGGTGCCGCGCATCCAGTCGCCGACCATGCGGTAGAGGTTCTCGGCCATGCTGTCGCCCTGCTCCTGCAGCAGGCGCGCGGTGTCGGCCAGGGCACCGATGGGCACGTCCTTGAACGCCTGGTTACCCAGGGCGTGGTCGGGGTGATGATGCGTGATCAGCACCTGGATTACCGGCTTGGAGGTAACCTGGGCGATGGCCTGGCGCAGGGCTTCGCCGTAGCGGCGCGACGGCCCGGTGTCGATCACCACCACGCCGGCCTCGGTGACGATAAAGGCAGTGTTGACGATATTGCCGCCATTGGCTTTGGCGAAGTTGTCGGTGCTGCCTTCAAGCAGCCAGGTGTCTTCGGCGATCAGCCGGGGCTTGAGGGTGTAGTCCAGGTCCGCCAGGGCCGGCAGGCTCAGGCCCAGGCACAACAGGAAAATCCAGCGCATGGCGCGCTCCTTCTGGTCAGGGGATGGCCGCGTCGAACTCATTGCCGCTGTTGTCGCGCAGCACCAGGCGAGTGGGTCCCGGCGCGTCGATATCGAAGGCCAGGTTGGGGTTCTCACTGACCGCCGGGAACAACTCCAGCTCGGCCAGCACCTGATCGTCCTGACCACGCAGTTGCGCATGATTGATAAAAAATTCGGGGATACCGCTGACCATGCCGTTGTCCATCGGGTGCGCCACCTGCACGCGCACGCGGCTGAATTCGCCACGGGGGTAGCGCCCGCCGAGCACCTCGCCGATGTGCTCTTCCCAACCCGGCTGGGTGCGTACCACGCTGGGCGCGGTGCAGCCGCCACCGGCCGCGTCAATCAGAGTCGAGCCCACATGCCACAGGCCGTCGTCGGTAAGCACTGCGGCGCGCAACGGCGTGGCCTGTTCGACACGAATGCGCAGCGACAACCACGGCAGCACGCCGGCCCTGGGTTGGAAGTCGACGATTTTCGGCAGTGGGTTGAGCTCGGCCCAGGCGAGGATTTTCACCACATGGCCGTTGAAGGCGCGCGCATCGATTTCCAGCGGCACCTGGCGCGCATCTTCGGCGAATGGCGGCGCCAGCAGCTTGACTCGGTCGTCGAACACGAACGGTGCCTGCGCCAGGAACTGCTTGTGATAGAAGTCCCACATCACCGACGGCACCGGGTCGACCTCCACGGCGTGGGCCGCCAGCGGCAGCCAGCAAGCCAGGATGCAGCTCAGTCGCCAGTTCATCGCCTGCTCCTATTGATACATCTCGGGCACTTCGTAGCGCAGGCCGTAATGGGCATAGATGGCGTGCACCACGCCGTCACGGATCAGGCTTTCCAGCGCTTCTTCCACCGCATAGGCCAACTGGCGATTGCTCTCGTGCACCGCCATGCCGATCTCCCAGCGTTGCTTGCCCAGGTTCGGGTAGGCGTTTTCAGCCAGGGCCAATTGCGGGTCATGGGCCTCGTGCACCTGCCAGTCAACTTCGCCGCGCATCGCCATCACGGCGTCGACCTCACCGGCCTTCATCGCCGCGAAGGCCTGGGGCACGTCGGGGTAGTGATGGGTCCTGGCGGCGAGCATGCCGTTGAACACCGAGGTGAGGTAGAACGACGGTACGCTGTCGACCTCGACGCCGATCGGGTGCCGTTCGAACACCGCCACGCTGGCGACGCTGGCCAGGCGCCGCCGGTCATAGGCCACCTGCCATTGTTCATTCTGGTACGGCCCGAACATCACCACATGGGCATTTTCCAGCTCGCCCTGATCGTTGCGCTTTTGCGCGTAATCGTGATCGTAGGGGGCACGCATCATCAGGTCGGCCAGTTGCTGGTTGTGCAACGGGCTGCCGCGCCAGATGTAGTCGCGCAGGTCGTCGTCGAGCTTCTCCCCGGCCGGCACCCAGATCAACTTGAGCTGCACCCCCAACGCCTTGGCCAGGGCCCGGGCCAGCTCCACGTCGACCCCGCGCGGGGTGCCACCGTCCTGGAAACTGTAGGGGGCAAAGTCCTGGTACACCGCCACGTTGATTTCGCCGGCAGCGATCATCTGGTCATAGCTGCGCACCTGCGCCTGTGCCGGCTGGCAGCACAGCAGGGCCAGGCCAAGCACATAAGCGAACAGGCGCATGGCTTACTCCTCGACGTGCACGCTGTCCAGGTAGGTGCGCACCGCCCACAAGGCTTCCTGGCTCAAGTAATCGGCCATTTTCGGCATGTACACGCGGCCGTCGCGCACGGCGCCATGGCGCACGCGCTCGACGAACCACTCATCACCGGCTTCGCCCACATCGAGCATGCGCAGGTCGGGGGCGATCCCGCCGGACTTGGCCTCCAGGCCGTGGCAGGCGGCGCAGTTCTGGTTATAGGCCGACGCACCGATTTCCACGGCGCGGTCGTGTTCAAGCGAGGTGCGGTACGGATTGACCGCCGCCCAGCCGTCTTCGTTGACCGCTACGCCGGCGTCCTTGATCGAGGTCAGGCCCTTGGTTTCCACCGCTTGCGGGACCACGTTGCCATGGGCCCAGGCGGAGCCGGCAGCGATCACACCGGCCAGCAGCCCGGCCACGAGCAAGGCGTTGTGTTTTGTTGTCATTATTTTTGCCCTCAGGATTGCACGCAAAACCTCATTGCAGAGGCTATGGCAACCATCTTAGAAACCCCGGCGCATGGGCCGTATGCTGCTTTGGTGGGCGCGCTCTCCTCCCTTGGTAGTAGGGCTTGTGGGGCAGGCCTAAAACAGCGGCGCCTCGGGAAATCTTCCCGGCCACGGCGGGACTTTACAGTGCAGGCTGGCGGGGTCGCGCTCGGCGGTGTCGCCCAGTCAGGCCACCGCCGCCGCGGCCGATTGCAATTCGCGCTCCACGTCCGCCAAGGCTTGGTGCAGCAGCAGTGCCATACACGCGCCGGTCACCAAGGTGAAGAAGCTGCACCCCCACAGGTTGATGCGCCACAGGGCCGACAGCCCAGGCCAGGCGGTGAAGACGCGCATGCTCGTGTCACTCCTGTGAATGAGGCCAGGTGGTCCATGCTAAGACCGTCGCTCGCCGCCGCTACTACCTTGGTACTGCCCCAGCGCTACTTTCTGCATATTTGCAGCAACCCTAAGGCTTCCTATGCTGGCGCTACCTGTCATGGAGTGCCTTATGCGCCAGCTCGCCCCTTATGCCGTGATCTGCCTGCTGACAATGGCCTGGGCTAGCCACGGCCAGGCCGCTGAAGCGCCCTTGCAGGTGCAGATCGGCTACCTGGGCTATCGACCCGACCCAGGGCCGCTGCTGTCGAATGTGATTCCCGAACCCGCCGATGCCGGGCAGCGCGGCGCCGAGCTGGCGATCATCGACAGCAACAGCACCGGCGCGTTTCTCAACCAGCGCTACAGCTTGACCAGCGCCAGTGTGGACAGCCCCGAAGCGCTGCTCACTGCGGCCCAAGCCCAGCACGCTCAGGGCCTGCGCCTGTTCGTGGTGAATGCCCCGGCCGCCAGCCTGCGTCAACTCAGTGCCGCCCTGCCCGACAGCCTGCTGTTTAACGCCGGGAGCCCGGACGACCGCCTGCGCAGCACCGACTGTTTGGCCAATGTGCTGCATACCCTGCCCAGCCGCGCGATGCTCGCCGATGCGTTGGCGCAGTTTCTGGTGCTGCGCAAATGGCAGAAGGCGTTGCTGATTGTCGGCCCCACCGAAGACGATCAGGCCTACGCCGCCGCCCTGCGCCGTGCCGCCAAACGCTTCGGCGTGCAGTTGGTCGCGGAAAAAGCCTGGCGTTTCGATAACGACCAACGCCGCAGCGCCCAGGCCGATATGCCGCTGTTTACCCAGACCGCCGACTACGACGTGGTGCTGGTGGCCGACGAACGCGGTGACTTCGGCGAGTATGTCCCCTATCAAACCTGGTACCCGCGCCCCGTCGCCGGCACCCAGGGCCTTACACCCACCGGCTGGCACAAGACCGTGGAAACCTACGGCGCCGCCCAATTGCAAAAGCGCTTCGAAGCCCTGGCCGGACGCTGGATGAACGACCGCGATTTCGCCGCCTGGATGGCCGTGCGCAGCGTTGCCAGCGCGGTCAACAAACTGCGCCAGGTCGACCCTCAGGCGATTCGTCAACTGGAGCTGAGCGAGCAGTTGCCCCTGGATGGTTTCAAGGGCCGCAAGCTCAGCTACCGCGCCTGGAACGGCCAACTGCGCCAGCCGATTCCCATCGTGCAGCCGCGCGCGCTGGTCAGCACGTCGCCCCAGGACGGTTTCCTGCACCCCACCAATGAAATGGACAGCCTGGGTTATGACCAACCCGAGGTGACCTGCCGCTTTCCCTGATCGCTCACAATAATAAGGAACTCGCCATGCGCCGCACCCTGCTCTCATGCGCCCTGCTGCTTGCCGCCGGGCATGCCATGGCCAGCACCGCCTGGGTCTCCAACGAGAAAGACAACAGCCTGAGCCTGATCGACATGCAGACACTGCAAGTCACCGACACCCTCAAGGTCGGCCAGCGCCCACGGGGCCTGCTGTTGTCCCATGACAATAAGCTGCTGTACATCTGCGCCAGCGACTCGGACCGTGTGCAGGTGATGGACGTGGCCACGCGCAGAATCGTCAAGGAGCTGCCTTCCGGCAAAGACCCCGAGCAGTTTGCCCTGCACCCCAATAACCGCTGGTTGTATGTGTCCAACGAAGACGATGCGCTGGTCACCGTGATCGACACAGAGACCGCCAAGGTGCTCGGCCAGATCAGCGTCGGCGTGGAACCCGAGGGTATGGCCGTGAGCCCGGACGGCAAGTGGGCGGTCAATACCAGCGAAACCACCAACATGCTGCACTGGATCGACACCAGCACCCAGACCCTGGCCGACAGCACCCTGGTGGATCAACGCCCGCGCTTCGTCGAGTTCAACCATGATGGCTCGCAGCTGTGGGCCTCGGCGGAAATCGGCGGCACCGTGACCATTCTCGATGTGGCCAGCCGCAAGGTGCTCAAGACCCTGACATTCGCCATCAAGGGCGTGCACCCGGATAAGGTGCAGCCGGTCGGTATCAAACTCAGCGCCGATGGCAAATACGGGTTTGTCGCGCTCGGCCCGGCCAACCATGTGGCGGTAGTCGACGCCAAGACCTTCGAGGTGCTCGATTACCTGCTGGTGGGCCGCCGCGGATGGCAGCTGGCATTCACCCCGGATCAGAAGCAACTGCTGGCCACCAACGGCGTCAGCGGCGATGTGTCGGTGATCGATGTGGACAGCCTGAAGGTGATCAAGTCGGTGAAGGTGGGGCGCTATCCGTGGGGCGTGGTGGTCACACCATGAACGCTCTTGAGGTGCGCGACCTGCACTTTGCCTATGGCGCTCGACAGGCGTTGTGCGAGGTGAGTTTCAGCCTGGCGCCGGGGCGCTTTAGCGCATTGCTGGGGCCCAACGGTGCCGGCAAATCCACCCTGATCGCGCTGTTGACGCGGCTGTATGACCTGCAACGCGGCGAGATCCACGTCGGCGGCCACTCCCTGCGCGACGCACCGCGGGCGGCCCTCACTCGACTGGGGGTGGTGTTCCAGCAAAGCACCCTGGACCTGGACCTGAACGTGGAACAGAACCTGCGCTATCACGCCGCCCTGCATGGCTTGTCACGCCGGCAAACCGACCTGCGCGTCGAGGCCGAGCTGGCGCGCCAGGGGCTCGGCGAACGGCGGCGCGAAAAGGTCCGCGCCCTGAACGGCGGGCACCGGCGCCGCGTGGAAATCGCCCGCGCCCTGCTGCATGAACCGCGCCTGCTGTTGCTGGACGAAGCCAGCGTGGGCCTTGACCCGGCCAGCCGCCTGGGGCTGAACCAGCATGTGCGCCGGCTGTGCCGGGAGCACAATCTGAGCGTGCTGTGGACCACGCACCTGCTCGATGAAGTGCACACCGATGACGCGCTGATGATCCTGCATCAGGGCCGGTTGGTGGCCAGCGGGCAAGTCGACACGCTGGTGCAGAACCACGACGGCGACCTGGGCCGCCTGTTCGCGGGCCTGACCCGCCCCACCGCAACGGGAGCGCCGGCATGAACGCGTATTGGCAGTGCCTGCGTGGCATCGTGCTGCGCGAATGGCTGCGCTTTGTGTTGCAGCGCACACGGTTTCTCAGCGCCCTGGTGCGGCCGCTGTTGTGGCTGGTGGTGTTCGCCGCCGGGTTTCGCGCCGCGTTGGGCATCTCGGTAATCGAACCCTACGACACCTACATCCCCTACGAGGTGTACATCATTCCGGGGCTGGCCTGCATGATCCTGCTGTTCAACGGCATGCAGGGCTCGCTGGCGATGGTCTACGACCGTGAGATGGGCAGCATGCGCGTGCTGCTGACCAGCCCGCTGCCACGCACGTTTTTGCTGTGCAGCAAATTGCTGGCCACGGCGTTGATTTCGCTGTTGCAGGTGTACGGGTTCCTGGCCATTGCCTGGGTCTACGGCGTGCAGCCGCCGGCCATGGGTCTGTTGCTCGCCTTGCCCGCGTTGCTGCTGGTGGCGTTGATGCTCAGTGCGTTGGGGCTGTTGCTGTCCAACGCGATTCGTCAGTTGGAGAATTTCGCCGGGGTGATGAATTTCGTGATTTTCCCGCTGTTTTTCCTGTCATCGGCGCTGTACCCGCTGTGGAAGATGCGCGATGCCAGCCAGTGGTTGTACTGGTTGTGCGCGGTCAACCCGTTCACCCACGCGGTGGAGCTGGTGCGCTTTGCCCTGTATGAACGCCTGGCCGGCCTGGCCCTGGTGATCTGCCTGGGCCTGACCGGGTTGTTCACCCTGCTGGCGGTGCTGACCTTCAACCCGCAGCACGCGGCCTTGCGCAAACCGGGCTGAGGGCGCAAAAACTACTACTTTGGTACTGGTTTTGCTGTCTATCGTCGCATTCCCAAGGGCGCGGGACTCACGTGTAATGGGCGCATAACGATAAGGATCGCCCTGCCATGCTGCCCGCCCGACTGCCCCTGCTGGCGTTGCTGTGCCTGCTCACCGCCCAGGTCCAGGCCGACACGCCGCTGTTTTCCACCGACGGCTATCGCATCAGCCTGTACCGCAGCCCTACCCCCGACCATGTGCCGGGGGCGACCATCGTCGACACCCCGGCCCTGCAAGCCTTGCTCGGCCAGGTGCCCGCACCGGTGCTGATCGACGTTTACCGTCGCCAATGGCTGCAAGGTCGTTTCATCCAAGACCAGCCCCACGCCAACCTGCCCGGCAGCTATTGGCTGGCCAATACCGGCGACGGCGACCTGACGCCGGAGTGGCAAGGTTACTTCGCGCGGCACCTGTACAAGTACACCGGCGGCGACCTGTCGCGCCCGCTGGTGTTCTACTGCCGCTCCGATTGCTGGCTGAGTTGGAACGCGGTAAAACGTGCCGCCAACCTAGGCTATACCTCTGTGTATTGGTACCGCGACGGCTTGGATGCATGGGAAGCGGCAAACCTGCCAGTGACGGCTGCGACACCCGAGCCTTTTCAATAACCACAACAAGAAGGTGAACGGCCATGTACAAAATCCTGATTGCCGACGATCACCCGCTGTTTCGCGAGGCGATCCATAACGTCATCAGCGACGGCTTCCCCGGCAGCGAAGTGATGGAAACCGCCGACCTGCACAGCGCCCTCGCCCTGACCCAGGAACACGACGACCTCGACCTGATCCTGCTCGACCTGAATATGCCGGGCATGCACGGGCTCAACGGCCTGATCAACCTGCGCAATGAGTCGCCGACCATCCCGGTGGTAATCGTTTCCGCCGAGCAGGACAAGCAGATTGTGCTGCAAGCCATCACCTATGGCGCGGTGGGGTTTATCACCAAGTCCTCGCCGCGCCTGCAAATGACCGAGGCGATCCAGCAGATTCTCAACGGCAACGTGTACCTGCCGCCGGACATCATCCGCACCCAGAAACCCGGGGGCCAGCGCCGCCTCAACGAAAACCCCGGCTTCGCCCCCGAACTACTGCAAGCCCTGACGCGCAAGCAATTGCTGGTGCTGGAACGCATGACCAAGGGCGAGTCGAACAAACAGATCGCCTACACCCTGGAAATCGCCGAGACCACAGTGAAGGCCCACGTGTCGGCGATCCTGCGCAAGTTGAACGTGCATAACCGGGTGCAGGCGATCCTCAGTGCCGGGGATATCGATTTCGGCTCATACCTGCGCCGCTGACCCGTCTGGCACAACACAAATCAAATGTGCTGATCGTTCCCACGCTCCGCGTCACCCCCGTTAAAAGCGGACGCAGAGCGTCCAGTACGGCATTCCCACGCAGAGCGTGGGAACGATCAGTTGTCAGGGCCGACCGAGCAGGTGGCTCATGGCGGTCTTGAGTTTCATTCGGCGTACCGGCTTGTGCATCAAGGTATGGATGATCGTTCCCACGCTCCGCGTGGGAATGCATCCTGTGACGCTCCGCGTCACCCCCGTTAAAAGCGGACGCAGAGCGTCCAGTGCGGCATTCCCACGCAGAGCGTGAGAACGATCAGTTGTCAGGGCCGACCGAGCAGGTGGCTCATGGCGGTCTTGAGTTTCATTGGGCGTACCGGCTTGTGCATCAAGGTATGGATGATCGTTCCCACGCTCCGCGTGGGAATGCATCCTGTGACGCTCCGCGTCACGCCCGTTAAAAGCGGACGCAGAGCGTCCAGTACGGCATTCCCACGCAGAGCGTGGGAACGATCAGTTGTCAGGGCCGACCGAGCAGGTGGCTCATGGCGGTCTTGAGTTTCATTGGGCGTACCGGCTTGTGCATCAAGGTATGGATGATCGTTCCCACGCTCCGCGTGGGAATGCATCCTGTGACGCTCCGCGTCACGCCCGTTAAAAGCGGACGCAGAGCGTCCAGTGCGGCATTCCCACGCAGAACGTGGGAACGATCAGTTGTCAGGGCCGACCGAGCAGGTGGCTCATGGCGGTCTTGAGTTTCATTGGGCGTACCGGCTTGTGCATCAAGGTATGCCCCAACTCACGGATCTGCAGTTTCAGCTCGTTGCTGTAGTTGGCGGTGATCATCAGCGCCGGTATCGGGCGGCTGCGGCGGGCGTTGATGTGGGCCACGGCGTCGACGCCGTTCTGGTCGTTGTCCAGGTGGTAGTCGGCGATCAGCAGGTCGGCCTCGGCGTGGTAATTGTCCACCTGGCCAGCCAGGTCCTGCTCCGATAAGGCGGTGATCACCTCGCAGCCCCACCCTTCGAGTAACGTGCGCATACCCGCGCAGATCGCCGCGTCGTTATCCAGCACCCACACCCGCGCGCCCTGTAAACGCTCCAGCATCGGTTCGCTCATGCTGGGCGCAGGCAGGTTTTTTGGTGCGGTGGCGCTCAAGGGCACTTCCACGGCAAACATCGAGCCCTTGCCGGGTACGGATTTGACGCTGATGCGATGGCCAAGAATGCCGGCGATTTTCTCCACGATCGCCAGGCCCAACCCCAGCCCGCGATCCTGATCGCGGCGCTGCACATCGCCGCGTTTGAACTCCTGGAATATCTCCTCCAGGCGCTCCTCGGCGATGCCCATGCCGCTGTCCCACACCTGGATCGACAGGCGCTGATGCTGGCGACGACAGCCCAGCACCACGCGACCGCTGTAGGTGTAGCGAATCGCATTGCTCAGCAGGTTGCGCAGAATCCGCGCCAGCAGTTGGATGTCGCTGCGCACCAGTGCCGAACAACCGATGAAGCGCAGCTCCAAGCCTTCGCTGCGGGCCAGTTGGGTGTATTCGACGGCCAGGTTATCGAGCAGTTCGCTCAAGGCGAACGGCGCGATATCGGCCTTGATCACCCCGGCATCCAGCTTGGAAATATCCACCAGGGTGCCTAACAGGTTTTCCACGTCTTCCAGGGAATTGCTCACGTTGCGCACCAGCTTTTCGCTCGGGCGCTCCAGCAAAGCGCTGGTGAACAGACGCGCGGCGTTCAGCGGTTGCAGCAGGTCGTGGCTGACGGCCGCGAGGAATTTGGTTTTCGACAGGTTGGCCTGTTCCGCCTCCAGCTTGGCCTCGCGCAGGCGGGTTTCCATGCGCCGGCGCTCATCGATTTCCTTGAGCAACTGGCCGTTGAGCGCAGTGAGTTCCGAGGTGCGCTGGGCCACGCGTTGCTCCAGGTGCTGATAGGCCTGGTGCAACGCTTCGGCGGTGCGGCGGCGTTCGGTGATGTCGCGGATCAACACAAAGATCCCTACCACTTCGCCACTGGCCAGCATATTCGGCACATAGGAGCGCAGCATGTAGCGCTCCTGGTTATTGATGTTGGTCTCGGCGAACTCGAAGGTCACGCTCTCCCCGGCCAGGGCGCGGGCGACATAGGCGTCCAGGCGCTGGCAATGCTGCTCGCTGTGGACTTCGCGCAGGCTCAGGCCGAGCATCATGCCGCGCGGCCAGCAGTACCATTGTTCATAGACCTTATTGGTGAATTCGTAGACCAGGTCGGCATTCAAGTAGCCGATCAGGGCCGGAACGTTATCGGTGATCAGGCGAATCCAGCGTTCACTTTCCTGGGCCTTTTGCGCCGCCGCCTGTTCACCGCGCAGGGTCTCGGCGCGCAGCCTCGCGTTGATCAGCAAGTGGTTGCTGGCCTTGAGTTCGGCCATTGCCTGGTTCAAGGCATCGGTGCGTTCGCGCACTTGCTCGGCCAGTACCACCGAATGCTGAAAGGTGGTGTACGGGTTATTACCCTGGGCCATGCCGGACTCGATACGCTCGATCAGCGCCGCATTGATCCGCGCCAGCTTGTGGTTGTCCTGTTGCAGTCGGGCCACCTGGGCGAGCAGTTCAGCGCCGGCCTCGGGCAATGGCGACACCGGTGAAGGTCTGGTTGATGTGCATGCCATTGAACTGTTCTCCGTAGGTGTTGAACCCCATCACCCGTTTGGCTTGCAGGAAGCTGCCGATCTGTTCCAGGCCCCCGGCGTCTTCCAGCTCCAGGCGGCGCAGGAAGCAGTCGCAGCCGACAGTCAGCAACAAATCGCCGAGGCGAGAGTGCAGGCCGTCGAACAGGCTTTCCAGGTTGGGCAGAATCGGGCCGGGTTTCATCACGGTCAGTACGATGCCGTTTTCCACGGCGCAGTAGAAACTCAGGCTCAGGTCTTCGTGCACCTGTTGAATGGCGCGCACGTAGTACTGATCATGGATACGCACCGCCAGCGGGTGGGCGGCAAAGACGCGGTGGTCGAGGTCGGCCACCGCCACGCCGATGTGCCGCGCGTACTCCTCGGCGGCGGGTTCGGCATTGAGCTCGTACACCCGTCGTGACGGGCTGTCGGCGCCGGTCACCACCAGTTTTTCCGCACGCGGCAGGATGTGGTGGGTGGTGAACACTTCGAAATCCAACCAGGTATTGACCAGCACCACCACCGCCGCGCCGCTGTGGAACGCTCCATTGAAGTACACGTGGGTGTGGGTGAGGAAGTTGTCGTCACCGGCCGAACCGCCGAAGTGCGGGATATCGCCAAGGGCGGCGCTGAGGGCGGCGAGTACCATTTCTTCGCGGCTGGAGAGGCCATCGAGCAGGGTCAGGGCGAAGGTATTGCCCTTGATCGGCGCCAGGGTATTGCTGCGACAGCCGCCGACCAGGCGTTCGACCATGTGCTGGGCGTCGATCAGGCTGAAGTGTTCCACTTGGTCGATCAGCTCGGTGGCGATAGAAAAATGCGCGTGATTAAAGCCCATCGCCGTAATGCAATTGCGGCCGTAGCCTTGGGGCGTGATCTCGCCGGCGCTGGTACAGCCCACCACGCGCACGTTGCCCAGGCACGCTTGCAACGCTTGGCCCAGGGCCTGCAGGTCGTAAGAGGCCGAGCAGAAAAACAGCACGAAGCCCAGGTACGGATGCAACAGTTGCTGCGCCAACTCCTCGGCGGCCTGCCCTTCATCGGTGGCCTGGGACATGGCACTGACTACGCCTTCACTGTTATGCATCGTTGCCTCCCCCTCTGATGCATGAGTGTACGAAGGGCGGGGGATGCGACCTATGCTACTTGGGTACTGGGTGGGGGGATGCGATGGGATGAAGGCGCTTGATCGTTCCCACGCTCCGCGTGGGAATGCAGCGGGTGACGCTCCGCGTCACGACCGTCAAGAGCGGACGCGGAGCGTCCAGGGCGGCATTCCCACGCGGAGCGTGGGAACGATCAATGCAGGGCGTTGACCAGCATGCCAATCGCCACCACCACACATAGGCTGGCAAACCCCACCTGCAGGGTGCGTGCGGCGATGACCGAACACAGGCGCCGGCCAACCAGCATGCCGACGATGCTGGCTGCGATAAACACCCAGCCGACGGCATCGATACGCACGCCGGCATGGAACGCGCCGACCACGCCGATCAGCGAAATCAGGCTGATCACCATCAACGAGGTGGCGACAATGCCGCGCATCTGCACATCGGTAAGCTGTTTGAATGCCGGCACGATCAGAAAGCCACCGCCCACGCCGAGCAGACCCGACACCGCACCGGTGATGGCGCCCAGGGTGGCCAGGGTGGCGGTGCATTTGGCGGTCCAGGCCAGGCGCCCGGTCTGCTGGTTGAGCATGCAGTTTTTCTGGCCCCAGGAGGCGGCGCCATGGTCGCTCGGCCCGGCCTGGAGTTTCTCCCGTTGCAGCATGCGCCACGCCACCAGCACCATCAACGCGCTGAACAGGCCCTTGAGCAGCGCTTCGGGCATCTGGTGGGCGACGAACACCCCCAGCGGGGAAAACAGCGCGCCGAGCAACGCGATCAGCAACGCGGCGCGATAACGCACCAGGCCATGGCGCAAACCGTCAATCGCCCCCACCGCCGCCGCCGCGCCCACAGCGAGCAGCGACACCGGCGCGGCCTGGGTCATGCTCAGGCCCAGCCCCAGCACCAACGCGGGCACACCGAGGATGCCGCCACCGGCGCCGGTCAAGCCCATGACCATGCCCATCAACACGCCCAACACACTGGCCAGCAGCATTCAGTCCACCTTGCTCAGGCGGGTCAGCCATTCGCGGCCCTTGAGCATGCCGTTCCAATAGAACCATGGCAGCAACGTGGCCTTGAGAAACCACATGGAACGACGTGCCCGCGTCGGGTCGAGGGCGAACGTCGGCAGCAGCTTGCCACCGTAACCAAACTCGGCCAGCACCACTTTGCCCTTCTCCACCGTCAGCGGGCAGGAACCGTAGCCGTCGTACTTGAGCGGCAGCGGCGCCTGTTTGCGCAGGGCCAACAGGTTTTCGGCGACCACCACAATCTGCTTGCGCACCGCCGCGGCGGTCTTGGCATTGCTGGTGCCGCACACATCGCCCAGGCCGAAGACACGCGCATAGCGCTGATGCTGCAGGCTGTGCGGGTGCACGTCGCACCAGCCGGCGGCGTCGGCCAGTGGGCTGTTGCGGATAAACTCCGGCGCCATTTGCGGTGGGACCACGTGCAGCAGGTCGAAAGTTTTTTCGACACGGGTGACGTTGCCTTCAGCGTCCTTGACGTCAAACCAGGCTTTGCGTGCCGGACCGTCGACTTTCACCAGGTTGGTATTGAAGGCCAGGCGCGCGTTGTATTTCTCCACGTATTTCATCAACGGCGGCACGAAGGTCGCCACGCCGAACAGCGCCGCGCCGGCCAGGTTGAATTCCACGTCGATGTTTTTCAGATGGCCTTGCTTGAGCCAGTGGTCGCAGGACAGGTACATGGCCTTCTGCGGCGCGCCGGCGCATTTGATCGGCATGGCCGGCTGGGTGAACAGTGCCTTACCGGCCTTGAGTTGCTTGACTTGCTGCCAGGTATAGACGGCGTGCTCGTAGCTGTAGTTGGAGGTCACGCCGTGCTGGCCGAGGGTGTCCTGCAGGCCTTCGATTTTTTCCCAGGCCAGACGCAGGCCAGGGCAGACGACCAGATTGTTCCAGGTCACGCGCTGGCCGTTGTCGAGCACCAGGCTCTGGCTGTCCGGCAGCACCTCGGTGACGGCGGCCTGCACCCAGGTCACGCCATTGGGCAATACGTCGGCCAGGGGACGGCGGGTTTTTTCCAGGTCGTAGGCACCGCCGCCCACCAGGGTCCAGGCCGGTTGGTAGCAGTGGTAGTCGCTGGGTTCGATCAGGGTGATGTTCAGATGGGGGTCGCGCTTGAGCAGGCTGGCCAGCAGGCCGATGCCCGCCGAGCCGCCGCCGATGACAACGATGTCGCCACTGATGGTTTGGCCCCAGTGTTGGTCGGTCATGGTCTATCGCCTTTTTTTGTCAATGCACACAAGGGTCGCCGCCGGATGGCGTTACGCCCAACTTTTTATGACCGCGCCGCAGTACAGCCCGGACAAGGTCTTCATCACTTGAATCACTTCGTGGCTGGCCAGCCCGTAGAAAATGTATTTGCCTTCGCGACGGGTGGCCACCAGCCCTTCGTCGCGCAGGATGCCCAGTTGCTGGGACAGCGTCGGCTGGCGCACGCCGGTCATGGTCTCCAGCTCGCCGACATTGCGTTCGCCCTGGGTCAACTGGCACAGGATCAACAGGCGGTCTTCATTGGCCAACGCCTTGAGCAAGGCGCAGGCTTTGGACGCGGACGCACGCAACTGGGCGACTTCGCCCTCACTCAAGGTAGATTCCATTTGCGTCGGGTCCTGTGTGTCACTTAATCTGAAAACATTATGTTTAAATATAAAGTGATTGTAATCACTTTTTTCCAGCATCAGGGGCTACCGCCATGCCAGCGTTGATTCAATCCTTTCTGGACGAGGCGTCGTCGACCTATACCTATGTGGTCTACGAAGCGGACGGCGGCGCCTGCGCCATCGTCGATTCGGTGCTCAACTACGACCCCGCCTCCGGCCGCACCGACACCACCCAGGCGGACAAGGTGATCGCATTCGTACACGAACACCGTTTGCAGGTGCAGTGGCTGCTGGAAACCCATGCCCACGCCGACCACTTGTCCGCCGCGCCCTACCTGCGCCGCACACTGGGCGGCAAGATCGCCATCGGCCAGTGCATCAGCAAAGTGCAGGACGTATTCAAAAACCTATTTAACCTGGAGCCGGAATTCCGGGCGGACGGTTCGCAGTTCGATCATTTGTTCGCCCCGGACGAGTGCTTCCACATCGGCGGCCTGCAAGCCCAGGCCTTGCATGTGCCCGGTCATACCCCGGCGGACATGGCCTACCTGATCGAGGGTCGGTTGATCCTGGTCGGCGATACCCTGTTTATGCCGGATGTGGGCACCGCGCGCTGCGACTTCCCCGGCGGCGATGCGCGGCAGTTGTACGCCTCAATGCGCAAATTACTGGCGTTTCCACTGGAGACCCAACTGTACGTGTGCCATGACTATCCACCCCGGGGGCGCGAGGCGAAATGCCTGACCACGGTAGCCGAACAGCGCGCAGGCAATATTCATGTGCATGACGGCGTGGATGAAGCGGCGTTTGTGGCGATGCGCACCCAGCGCGATGCGGGGCTGGGGATGCCGACGCTGTTGTTGCCGGCGATCCAGGTGAATGTACGGGCCGGGCATCTGCCGCCGGCGGAAGACAATGGGGTGACCTACCTGAAGATCCCCCTCAACCAGCTCTGAAATGCGGGATTCGAGTTGCCCAAGATGGCGGTGTGACAGGCAGCTTGGCGCTAGCTGATTCACCGCCATCGGGGGCAAGCCCCCTCCCACATGTGTGCCTGGGTTGCATCAGGAACCGAGGCTGATGCCGTTGGAGGGCAATGGCAACGCGGTCTTGTAGCGCACCTGCTTGAGCGCAAAGCTGGAGCGGATATTCGCCACGCCCGGCACTTTGGTCAGAAAGTCCATCATGAAACGTTCCAGCGCCTGGATCGTCGGCACCAGTACGCGAATCAGGTAGTCGGGGTCGCCGGCCATCAGGTAGCACTCCATCACCTCGGGGCGGTCGGCGATGGCGCTTTCGAACTGTTGCAGGGCCAGCTCATTCTGTTTTTCCAGGCTGACATGGATAAACACGTTGACGTGCAACCCCAGCAGATCGGCATCCAGCAAGGTGACCTGCTCACGGATCAGGCCCAGTTCCTCCATGGCCTTGACCCGGTTGAAACACGGCGTGGGCGACAGGTTGACCGAGCGGGCCAGGTCGGCGTTGGTGATCCGCGCGTTCTCCTGCAGGGCGTTGAGAATGCCGATATCGGTACGGTCCAGTTTGCGCATGAGACAAAATCACCTGTTTATTATGTTTATGCAGATTTTTTATCCGCAAATGATCATGAGCGCAATGAAACACAGATAAATATTCTTCTACGCCCCGCCTATGATTGTTGTAGGACAAGATTTCCCCTATCCGGGGACTGATTGTCAGCTAGCGCGCCCACTACAAGAAATTCACAAGATAGAGCGTAGAAAGCCATGACCCAGCAGTACGAACCGCTGCGCCTGCACGTTCCCGAACCCTCGGGCCGCCCAGGCTGCAAGACCGATTTCACCTACCTGCGCCTGAACGACGCCGGCCTGGTGCGCAAACCCGCCATCGACGTAGAACCCGCCGACACCGCCGACCTGGCCAAGGGCCTGATCCGTGTACTCGATGATCAGGGCCAGGCCCTGGGCCCATGGGCTGAAGGCGTACCCGTAGAGATCCTGCGCAAGGGCATGCGCGCCATGCTCAAGACACGGATCTTCGATAACCGCATGGTGGTCGCCCAGCGTCAGAAAAAAATGTCGTTCTACATGCAAAGCCTTGGCGAGGAAGCCATCGGCAGCGCCCAGGCCCTGGCCCTGAACATCGACGACATGTGTTTCCCCACCTACCGCCAGCAAAGCATCCTGATGGCCCGCGAAGTGCCGCTGGTGGACCTGATCTGCCAGTTGCTGTCCAACGAGCGCGACCCGCTCAAAGGTCGTCAGCTGCCGATCATGTACTCGGTCAAAGACGCTGGCTTCTTCACTATTTCCGGCAACCTCGCCACCCAATTCGTACAGGGCGTGGGCTGGGGCATGGCGTCGGCGATCAAGGGCGATACCAAGATCGCGTCGGCCTGGATCGGTGACGGCGCCACCGCCGAATCGGACTTCCACACCGCCCTCACCTTCGCCCACGTCTACCGCGCGCCGGTGATCCTCAACGTGGTCAACAACCAATGGGCCATCTCCACCTTCCAGGCCATTGCCGGCGGTGAAGCCACCACCTTCGCCGGACGCGGCGTCGGTTGCGGCATCGCCTCCCTGCGTGTGGACGGCAACGACTTCATCGCGGTGTACGCCGCTTCCGCCTGGGCCGCCGAGCGTGCGCGCCGCAACCTGGGCCCGACCCTGATCGAATGGGTCACCTACCGCGCCGGCCCCCACTCCACTTCGGACGATCCATCCAAGTACCGCCCCGCCGACGACTGGAGCCACTTCCCGCTGGGCGACCCGATTGCCCGTCTAAAGCAGCACCTGATCAAGATTGGCCAGTGGTCCGAAGAGGAGCACGCGGCGGTCAGTGCCGAACTGGAAGCCGAGGTCATCGCCGCGCAAAAACAAGCCGAACAGTACGGCACCCTGGCCGGTGGCCAGATCCCAAGCGCCGCGACCATGTTCGAAGACGTCTATAAAGAGATGCCGGAGCACTTGAAGCGCCAGCGTCAGCAGTTGGGGATCTGACATGAACGATCACAACAACAGCATCGAAGTGGAAACCGCCATGACCACCACCACCATGACCATGATCCAGGCCCTGCGCTCGGCCATGGATGTGATGCTCGAACGCGACGACAACGTGGTGGTGTTCGGCCAGGACGTCGGTTATTTCGGCGGCGTGTTCCGCTGCACCGAAGGCCTGCAGAGCAAGTACGGCACTTCGCGGGTATTTGACGCGCCGATCTCCGAAAGCGGCATCGTCGGCGTGGCGGTGGGCATGGGCGCCTATGGTTTGCGCCCGGTGGCCGAGATCCAGTTCGCCGACTACGTCTACCCCGCCACCGACCAGATCATCTCCGAAGCCGCGCGCCTGCGTTATCGCTCCGCCGGCCAGTTCACCGCGCCGCTGACCATGCGCATGCCCTGCGGCGGCGGCATCTATGGCGGCCAGACTCACAGCCAAAGTATCGAAGCGGTGTTCACCCAGGTCTGCGGCCTGCGCACGGTGATGCCGTCCAACCCGTATGACGCCAAGGGCCTGCTGATCGCCTCCATCGAAAACGATGACCCGGTGATCTTCCTCGAACCCAAGCGCCTGTACAACGGCCCGTTCGACGGCCATCACGACCGCCCTGTCACCCCGTGGTCGAAACACCCGCAAGCCCAAGTGCCGGACGGTTACTACACCGTGCCGCTGGACGTGGCCGCCATTGTGCGTCCGGGCTCGGCCGTCACCGTGCTGACCTACGGCACCACCGTGTATGTGTCCCAGGTGGCCGCCGAGGAAACCGGCATCGACGCCGAAGTCATCGACCTGCGCAGCCTGTGGCCGCTGGACCTGGAAACCATCGTCAAATCGGTGAAAAAGACCGGCCGTTGCGTGGTGGTGCATGAAGCCACGCGCACCTGTGGCTTTGGCGCCGAGCTGGTAGCGCTGGTGCAGGAGCATTGCTTCCACCACCTGGAAGCGCCGATCGAACGCGTCACCGGGTGGGACACCCCCTACCCGCACGCGCAGGAGTGGGCGTATTTCCCTGGGCCGTCCCGTGTGGGCGCGGCGCTGCAACGGGTCATGGAGGTCTGAATGGGCACGCACGTTATCAAGATGCCGGACATTGGCGAAGGCATCGCGGAAGTAGAACTGTCGCAGTGGCATGTGAACGTCGGCGATATGGTGGTCGAAGACCAGGTGCTGGCGGATGTGATGACCGACAAGGCGATGGTGGATATTCCCTCGCCGGTGCACGGCAAGGTGATCGCCCTCGGCGGCGCGCCGGGCGAAGTCATGGCCGTGGGAAGTATTCTGATCAGCATTGAAGTGGAAGGCGCGGGCAATACCAAGAACGTGCCGCTCGAGGCTGAACCGGTGAAAGCCGCTCCCGTGGTTGAAGCCAAGCCAGCCCCGGTCCAAAGCAAACCCGCACCAACTCAGGCTCCAGCGCAAGCCCCGGTAGCCCGCGAAGCCGACGAACGCCCGCTGGCCTCCCCCGCCGTGCGCAAGCATGCGCTGGATGCCGGCATCCCGCTGCGCCTGGTCCAAGGCTCTGGCCCGGCGGGCCGCATTCTGCACGAAGATTTGGACGCTTACTTGCTCCAGCCTGCGACGCAACATAAAACCGCTGCCGCCTCTTACGCCGAACGCCACGACGAAGAACAGATCCAAGTGATCGGCATGCGCCGCAAGATCGCCCAGCGCATGCAGGACGCCACCCGGCGCGCCGCGCATTTCAGCTATGTGGAAGAAATCGACGTCACCGCGCTGGACGAGCTGCGCGTGCACCTTAACGAAAAACACGGTGCCACACGCGGCAAGCTGACCCTGTTGCCGTTTATCGTGCGCGCCATGGTCGTGGCGCTGCGCGACTTTCCGCAGATCAATGCGCGTTACGACGACGAAGCCCAGGTCATCACCCGCCTCGGCGCGGTGCATGTGGGCGTCGCCACCCAGAGCGACATCGGCCTGATGGTGCCGGTGGTGCGGCATGCCGAAGCCCGCAACCTGTGGGGCACCGCCGAAGAGATCGCGCGCCTGGCCACGGCCGCGCGCAATGGCAAGGCCAGCCGTGAAGAACTGTCCGGTTCCAGCATCACCCTGACCAGCCTCGGCGCGTTGGGCGGTATCGTCAGCACGCCGGTGCTGAACCTGCCGGAGGTAGCCATCGTCGGCGTCAATCGCATCGTCGAACGGCCGATGGTGATCAAGGGCCAGATCGTGATTCGCAAGATGATGAACCTCTCCAGCTCCTTCGATCACCGCGTGGTCGATGGCATGGACGCGGCGCAATTCATCCAGGCCATTCGCGGCCTGCTCGAACAACCCGCCAGCCTGTTCCTGGAGTAAGGGCATGACACAAATTACCCATACCACCCTGCTGATCATCGGCGGCGGCCCCGGCGGTTATGTCGCGGCGATCCGCGCCGGTCAACTGGGCATCCCGACCATCCTGGTGGAAGCCCAGGCATTGGGGGGCACTTGCCTGAATATCGGCTGTATTCCGTCCAAGGCCTTGATCCATGTGGCCGAGCAATTCCAGCAAAGCGTGCATCACAGCCAGGGCTCGCCGCTGGGCATAGAAGTGGACGTGCCGACACTGGACATCCGCAAAAGCGTGGAATGGAAGGACGGCATCGTCGACCGCCTGACCACCGGCGTCGCAGCCTTGCTCAAGAAGCACAAGGTGCAGGTGATACACGGCTGGGCCAAGGTAGTCGACGGCAAGACCGTCGATGTCGGCGAGCAACGCATCCAGTGCGAACACCTGCTGCTGGCCACCGGTTCCACAAGCGTCAACCTGCCGATGCTGCCCATCGGTGGGCCGATTATCTCGTCTACCGAAGCCCTGGCGCCGACCCGCGTGCCCAAACGCATGATCGTAGTGGGCGGTGGTTATATCGGCCTGGAACTGGGAATCGCCTACCGCAAGCTTGGGGCGCAGGTCAGCGTAGTAGAGGCGCAGGATCGCATCCTGCCCGCCTACGACGGCGAGCTGACCCAGCCGGTGGCCGAATCCCTCAAGCAACTGGGGGTAACGCTGTACCTCAAGCACAGCGTCACCGGGTTTGCCGACGGCAACCTGCAGGTTCGTGACCCCAACGGCGACACCTTGTCATTGGCCACCGACCAGGTGCTGGTCGCGGTGGGTCGCAAACCCAACACCCAGGGCTGGAACCTCGAAGCGCTGAACCTGGACATGAACGGCGCGGCGATAAGGATCGACAGCCGCTGCCAGACCAGCATGCGCAATGTGTATGCCATCGGCGACCTGAGCGGCGAGCCGATGCTGGCGCACCGAGCCATGGCCCAGGGCGAAATGGTTGCCGAACTGATCAGCGGCCTGCACCGCGAGTTCAACCCGGCGGCGATCCCGGCGGTGTGCTTTACCGACCCGGAACTGGTGGTGGTCGGCAAAACGCCCGACGATGCCAAGGCGGCGGGACTGGATTGCATCGTGTCGAGCTTCCCGTTCGCGGCCAATGGCCGGGCGATGACGCTGGAGTCGAAAACCGGCTTCGTGCGGGTGGTGGCGCGGCGGGACAACCATCTGATCGTCGGCTGGCAGGCTGTGGGTGTGGGTGTGTCCGAACTGTCCACGGCCTTCGGCCTGAGCCTGGAAATGGGCGCGCGCCTGGAAGACGTGGCCGGCACCATTCACGCGCACCCGACCCTCGGTGAGGCTGTGCAGGAAGCGGCATTGCGGGCGCTGGGCCACGCGCTGCATCTGTAGGCAACCCAGCTCCCACCCTTGAGATGCAATCAGCTGTGGGAGCCGGCCTTGCCCGCGATAGCGGCGGATCAGCCAATACAGATGTCGGATGGTCCGCCCACCTGCTCCCACACGAGCCAAGAATGAAGTATTGTTGCGCCCATCCAGAAAAAAAATCCGACTTGACCAGAGATAGAGGGTGTCATGGGTAACGAAAGCATCAATTGGGACAAGCTGGGTTTTGACTACATCAAGACCGACAAGCGGTTTCTCCAGACCTGGAAAAACGGCGAATGGCAAGCCGGCACCCTGACCGACGACAACGTGCTGCACATCAGCGAGGGCTCCACCGCCCTGCACTATGGTCAGCAGTGCTTTGAAGGCCTCAAGGCCTACCGTTGCAAAGACGGCTCGATCAACCTGTTCCGCCCGGACCAGAACGCCGCCCGCATGCAACGCAGCTGCGCGCGCCTGCTGATGCCCCACGTACCGACCGACGCGTTCATCGACGCCTGCAAGCAAGTGGTCAAGGCCAACGAGCGGTTCATCCCGCCGTACGGCAGCGGCGGCGCGCTGTACCTGCGTCCGTTCGTGATCGGCACCGGTGACAACATCGGCGTACGCACCGCGCCCGAATTCATCTTCTCGGTGTTCTGCATCCCGGTCGGCGCCTACTTCAAGGGCGGCCTGGTGCCCCACAACTTCCAGATCTCCACCTTCGACCGCGCCGCGCCACAAGGCACCGGCGCGGCCAAGGTCGGTGGCAACTACGCCGCCAGCCTGATGCCGGGCTCGGAAGCGAAGAAATCCGGTTTTGCCGACGCAATCTATCTGGATCCGATGACCCACTCGAAAATCGAAGAAGTCGGTTCGGCCAACTTCTTCGGGATCACCCACGACAACCAGTTCATCACGCCGAAGTCGCCTTCGGTGCTGCCAGGCATCACCCGCCTGTCGCTGATCGAACTGGCCCAGACCCGCCTGGGCCTGGAAGTGGTCGAGGGCGAAGTGTTCATCGACAAACTGGACCAGTTCAAGGAAGCCGGCGCCTGCGGCACCGCCGCAGTAATCTCGCCGATCGGCGGCATCCAGTACAACGGCAAGCTGCATGTGTTCCACAGCGAAACCGAAGTCGGCCCGATCACCCAGAAGCTCTACAAAGAGCTGACCGGCGTGCAGACCGGCGACGTCGAAGCACCTGCCGGCTGGATCGTAAAGGTCTAACCGCCTGTGGGAGGGGGCTTGCCCCCGATAGCAGTGGCTCAGTCAATGAATCTGTTGACTGATACACCGCATCGGGGGCAAGCCCCCTCCCACATTCGAGCCGGTTCTTTCAGTTAACTGAGGAGGGCGTTTGGATTCTCATATAGCGCAAGCCTCCTCCCACATTTACTTTCCGATGTGCTCAGGCATCGCACGGCAACAGCGCCTTCTCCATCACCAAGGTGCGCTCACTGCCGTGATCGACCTCACGTACCGTGCGAAACCCCAGCCTGGCGTAAAACGGCTCGGCCGTCAGCGAGGACGGCACACTCAGCGTTGTCACCCCCGCTTCCCCCGCGCGCAGTTCGATTTCACTCATCAATAACCGGCCAATGCCCTGCCCTTGCCGCGTCGGGTTGACGAACACCGAGCGCACCACTTTGGCATCCAGCGCAGCGGTGCCGACGATGACCCGATCCTGAACCGCCACCAGCACCATACGACGCGCGAAGAGGTCCAGCACCGCCTCCGGCGTGAAGTTACCCGCCACCCGGGCAATCACCTGCGCCGGATAATCCTGTGCATTACTGCCGTACAAGGCCGCCAGGATAACCTGGCTGACCCCCTCGGCATCGTCGGGCTGGGCGAGACGTACGACGGTAGACATGATCCCTCCTGTTTAACCTTGCCCGCTGGCAATACGCTTACCGGGCCTGCTGCCGATCATCTTGGCCTGACCATCCTTCTGCTTCCCCGTTCGCGCTTCGCTGATCAAGCTTGGGATCAGCTTGCCCTCCGGCAGGTTTTTCCAGAAACGACTGGGCAGGTGCCCTTCCATCACCTTGGGGTTCAACCGCGCCGGGTTGAATATATGGCTGTAATACGTCAGCCACATGGCGCTGTGAGGGTCTTCGACGTTCTGCGCCAGTTGCTGCCAGGCTTCGGGGCAATGGCGTTGATGAACCAGCTGTTCGCCATCGTAATACACGCCGTCCAACGGTGTGGCGATCATCCAGCGATGACGGCCCATGCGCCCGATAAAGTGCTGGCTGGCCGATTTCAGAATGTCGTGGGCGGGTTCATGCCAGGCTACGTATTCCGGCAGTTCCGGCCCAGCCTCCGGCGGCAGCGCGACAAAGCGCACGAACGCGTGCAGGTGGTGCGCTTCACGGCTGACCTGCTTGATCCGCCGCTGCAACTCGCTGCCCAGTTTGTCGCCGGCCAGCATCGCGGTGCGGTCGCCGTGGCTGACGCGCCACAGCACTTCATACAACAGGCTCCAGCGTTGGTCGCCGTGGTAGCAGGCGGCCGACTCCAGCAGTTCGAGCAGTGCCTTGGGAATACGCGCCTGAAACGGCCCCAGCCCGGCAGGGATCGGCTCATCGGTGGCAAACAGATCCGCGGCCTGCGCCTCGCCCCAACTCACCTGGCTGGGGTCGACTTGATGACTGAGTAACCAGCGCGCCTGTTCGCGCCAGGTGTCGAACAGGTTGTCGCATTCCAGGCTGATCATCCCCACAGCCCCATCTGCTGCGGCTGCGGGCGGTCCCGCAGTTGCTCGCGCAGCAACACGCTGGTGCTGTCCGCCTGCTGCGGGTGGTAGTCGCTGGTGATGAAAAACGGCTTGGCCTTGGCCAGCACGCAACGCATGCGGGCCAGGTCTTCAAAGCGGATTTTGCGCTCGCGGCGCAGGTCCACCAGGCGCTGGGTGGTGCGCAGGCCGATACCGGGAATACGCGCGATCAAGGTCGGTTCGGCGCGGTTGAGGTCCAGAGGGAACACCTCGCGATGCTCCAGGGCCCAGGCCAGCTTGGGGTCGATATCCAATGCCAGGTGACCGGGGCCTTCGAACAATTCGCCGGCGCTGAAGCCGTAGCTGCGCAGCAGGAAGTCGGCCTGGTACAGGCGGTGTTCGCGCATCAGCGGCGGCGCGGCCAGGGGTACGCTTTTCGGGCTGTTGGGAATGGGGCTGAACGCCGAGTAGTAGACGCGGCGCAGCTTGAAGTGGCCGTACAGCGCTTCGGCGCCGTGCAGGATGGTGCTGTCGTCGGTGTCGTCGGCGCCGACGATCATCTGCGTGCTCTGCCCGGCCGGGGCGAAACGCGGCGCGCGAGGTTCGTTGAGCACCGTCTGCTCGCCGGTGTAGATGGTCTGCATGGCCTGCTTGATCGAGCCGATCTGCTTCTCCGGCGCCAGCGTCTGCAGGCTGGCATCGGTGGGCAGTTCGATATTCACGCTCAGACGATCGGCATAACGCCCGGCCTCGGCAATCAGCGCCGGGTCGGCTTCGGGGATGGTCTTGAGGTGGATATAACCGCGAAAGTCATGCTCCTCGCGCAGCAGTTTCGCCACCCGGACAAGCTGCTCCATGGTGTAGTCGGCCGAACGGATAATGCCGGAGCTGAGGAACAGCCCGCTGACGCAATTGCGCCGGTAGAAATCCAGGGTCAGGGTGACCACCTCCTCCGGACTGAACCGCGCACGCGGCACGTCGCTGGAGCGGCGGTTGACGCAGTATTGGCAGTCGTAGAGGCAGAAGTTGGTGAGCAGCACCTTGAGCAGCGACACACAGCGCCCGTCAGGCGTATAGCTGTGACAAATGCCCATGCCATCGGTGGAACCCAGCCCCGCCTTGCCCTCGGAGCTGCGCTTGGGCGCGCCGCTGCTGGCGCAGGACGCGTCGTACTTGGCGGCGTCGGCGAGGATGCTGAGTTTTTCGATCAACTGCATGGCGGGTTACCGATACTGGTTTTTTGTACAGTATCAGCGGTAACCCTTTGTCACAAGTACCGTCCGTAGGTGCGAGCTCAGCTCGCGGTGGCCAGCAGCAAATCCTGTATCGACCGCCCTGTGTCGCGCCCACGGTCCAGCGCATACAGCGACGCCGCAATCTCATCCGCGCGAATCGGCAAGACCGACAGCAACGTATCGCTCAAACCATGGCTGGCCTGGCTGAAGCCCTGGATGTAGATACCGGCATTGCAGCGCTCATCGGTGACGATGCGGTAGTCGCGGCTCACTTCGAAATCGCCCATGTACGCTTCCAGCGGCGCCAGCAGTTCGCGGTGCATCTGACGCTCATAGCCGGTGGCCAGGATGACCGCGTCGTAGTGATTGACGCTGGTTTCACCCGTGGCGTTATTGCGCAGGGTCAGTTCGATGCCCAGCGGGCCGGGTGCGGCCTTCTCGACCACGGTCATGGTGCGGAAGGCCTGGCGCGCAACGCCGGAGACTTTCTGACGATAGAAAATGCCGTAGATACGCTCGATCAGGTCCAGGTCCACCACCGAATAGTTGGTGTTCTGGTACTCCGCCACCAGCCGCTCACGCTCGGCGCCGACCTGCTGGAACACCAGGTCGGTGAACGCCGGCGAGAACACTTCGTTGACGAACGGGCTGTCATCCGCCGGCTTGAGCGCCGAACCGCGCAGGATCATATCCACCTGCACCGAGGGGAAGCTGTCGTTGAGGTCGATAAACGCCTCGGCCGCGCTCTGGCCGCCGCCGATGATCGCGATGCGCATCGGCTTGCCCTGCACGCAGGGCTGGTTGGCCATGCGCTCCAGGTACTGGGAGTGGTGGAACACGCGGCTATCGCCCTTGAGTGCCTTGAAGCTGTCGGGAATCCGTGGCGTACCGCCGGCGCTGACCACCACCGAGCGGGTGGTGCGCACATGCTGCTCGCCCAGCGCATCGCGGGAAATCACCCGCAGCGCCTCGACCTGCTGCTGATGCAGGATCGGCTCGATGGCCAGCACTTCCTCACCATAACGGGCCTGGGCCTGGAAGTGCCCGGCCACCCAGCGCAGGTAGTCGTTGAACTCCATGCGGCACGGGTAGAAGGTGCCGAGGTTGATAAAGTCCACCAGGCGGCCGTGGGCCTTGAGGTAATTGACGAAGGAGTACGGGCTGGTGGGGTTGCGCAGGGTCACCAGGTCCTTGAGGAAGGAAATCTGCAGTTCGCTCTGGGTCACCAGGGTATTGCCGTGCCAGCGATAGTCGGCCTGTTTGTCCAGAAACAGCACATCCAGTTTGCCCTGCGCCTTCTCGCGCTCTTGCAGGGCGATGGCCAGCGCCAGGTTCGAAGGGCCGAAACCGATGCCGATCAGGTCGTGAACCGCGGGCGAAGCAATTGCCTGTGTCATTCCAGTGTCCTCTGGATAAGCCCCGTGGCGGTGGGGCGGGAATACCTTCGAGACCTGCACAACAGGTCATGTGTTGATAGGAAACGAGGACAGTGAAATAAAATTTAACTGATGATGGATCAGTGCGCGTCCCACTCGCGCATCCGCACGCGGCAGTGCTTCATGGCATTGACGATGTGTTTTTCCACCAGGGCGCGGGAAATACACAAGCGTTCGGCGATTTGCAGGTGGCTCAGGCCATCGAGCTTGCGCAACATGAAACTCTCGCGACAGGCCGCCGGCAGTTCGGCCAGGGCACGTTCGAGCAGCGCCAGGCGCTGGCCCTGATCGTGGCAGGCGTGCGGGGTGCCGGGGGCGAAACGTTCTTCGCTGTCCAGCACGTCCAGCGGCTCGACCTGGCGCAGGGCGTTGCGCCGATGGCCGTCGATCACCAGGTTCAACGCCGTGCGGTACAAAAAGGCACGCGGTTGTTCGATGGGGGTGTCGCTGGAGCGTTCCAGTACCCGCACATAAGCGTCATGCACCACATCTTCGGCCACCTGACGGTTGCCCAGCTTGGCGTTGAGGAAACACACCAGCTCGCGATAGTAGTTTTCCAACATGACTCCCGACATCTTGAAAGCGCATTGCGGACACGAGCGTGCTCGGGCCCGCAGAAGGATGCCATTGGATAATGGCAGTTTGGGTAGGTGCAATTTATAGTAATTCTCATCTACTTTTAAAGCAGTCTTGCCTCGACAGCGGTTTTTTTTAGCCGCAAGCCCTGTAACAGCGTGTGTAACCGCTTAAATCCTCGCGCGTTTATCTCGTTTAACTGTCAGCTCTGCGCAACCGCGCCTCGACTTTCCCTGGCTGGAATCCATCCATGAAACGCCCCCGCCCCGCCCGACGCGCCCTGCTTGTTGCGGCGTGCCTGATGCCTCTGATCGCCGTCGCCGCGTGGCAGGTGTTGCCGTCGGGCCGCGACGACCTGACCACCGTCACCGTAACCCGCGGCACTATCGAAAACAGCGTGACCGCCCTCGGCACCCTGCAACCGCGTCGCTATGTGGACGTGGGCGCCCAGGCGTCCGGGCAGATCCGCAGGATCCACGTCGAAGCAGGCGATCAGGTCAAGGAAGGCCAATTGCTGGTGGAAATCGACCCGTCCACCCAGCAGGCCAAGCTCGACGCCAGCCGCTACGCCATCGAAAACCTCAAGGCGCAATTGCAGGAGCAGCAGGCCCAGCATGAGCTGGCGCGCCAGAAGTATCAGCGCCAGCAACGCCTGGCCACTGGCAATGCCACCCGTGAAGAGGACGTGCAAACCGCCAAGGCCGAGCTGAGCGCGACCCAGGCCAGGGTCGATATGTTCCAGGCGCAGATCCGGCAGGCCCAGGCCAGCCTGCGCAGCGACGAGGCGGAGCTGGGCTACACACGCATCTATGCGCCCATGAGCGGCACCGTGGTGGCGGTGGATGCGCGCGTCGGCCAGACCCTCAACGCCCAGCAGCAGACGCCGCTGATCCTGCGTATCGCCAAGTTGTCGCCGATGACCGTATGGGCCGAGGTGTCGGAGGCCGATATCGGCCACGTCAAACCCGGCATGACCGCCTACTTCACCACCCTGAGCGGCGGCACCCGGCGCTGGACCAGCAC
The DNA here is from genome assembly GCF_026410085.1 of Pseudomonas quebecensis. NCBI lineage: Bacteria > Pseudomonadati > Pseudomonadota > Gammaproteobacteria > Pseudomonadales > Pseudomonadaceae > Pseudomonas > Pseudomonas quebecensis. Next base: position 1,809,960 of record NZ_CP112866.1, on the reverse strand, counting down.
CGTGCGACAGATCCTGCCGATACCGCCCAAGCCCCTGAATGAAACCCAGGGCAGCGGCAGCCCCACCAGTTCCAACAAAAGCGGCGCCGGCCGCGTGGTGCTGTACACCGTGCTGCTGGATGTGGACAACACCGACAATGCGCTGATGGCCGAGATGACCACCCAGGTGTTCTTCGTCGCCGGCCAGGCCAAGGACACCCTGACCGCACCGGTCTCGGCACTGCTCGGCAACGGCACCACTGACACACAGATCGCCCGCGTGGTGATGCCCAACGGCAGCATCGAACAACGGGAGGTGCGCCTGGGCCTCAGCGACCGCCTGCGCGTGCAGGTGCTCGAGGGCCTGAACGAAGGCGACCACCTGTTGATCGGCCCGGTCGCCGGCAGTGGAGGTTGAGATGGTCACGCCGCTGATCGAACTCAGGCACATCCGCAAATCCTACGGTGGCGGCGACAGCCCTCAGGTCGACGTATTACGCGGTATCGACCTGGCGATTCACGCCGGCGAATTCGTGGCGATTGTCGGCGCGTCCGGCTCCGGCAAATCCACCTTGATGAATATCCTCGGCTGCCTCGACCGTCCCACCTCGGGCGAGTACCTGTTCGCCGGGGAAAACGTCGCACACCTGGACAGCGACGCCCTGGCCTGGCTGCGCCGCGAAGCGTTCGGTTTCGTGTTCCAGGGCTATCACCTGATCCCGTCCGGCTCGGCCCAGGAAAATGTGGAAATGCCGGCGATCTACGCCGGTATCAGCGCCGCCGAGCGACATGCCAGGGCCAATGCTCTGCTCACGCGCCTGGGGCTGGCCGAGCGTACCGGCAACCGCCCGCACCAGCTCTCCGGCGGCCAGCAGCAACGGGTGTCGATCGCCCGCGCATTGATGAACGGTGGGCATATCATCCTTGCCGACGAACCCACCGGCGCCCTTGACAGCCACAGCGGCGCCGAAGTGATGAGCCTGCTGGATGAATTGGCGGGCCAGGGCCACGTGGTGATCCTGATCACTCACGACCGCGAAGTCGCGGCGCGCGCCAACCGCATCATCGAGATTCGCGATGGCCTGATCATCAGCGATTCGGCATCCGCCCACGACACCGCGCCCGCCGCTACCCCTGGCGCTCTGCAAGCGGTGGACCTGCGCCAGCGCCTGGCCGACGGCGCCGAACATAACGGTGCCTGGAAAGCCGAGCTGGTGGACGCGGTGCAGGCAGCCTGGCGCGTGATGTGGATCAACCGCTTCCGCACCGCGCTGACCTTGCTCGGGATCATCATCGGCGTGGCCTCGGTGGTGGTAATGCTGGCCGTGGGCGAAGGCAGCAAGCGCCAGGTCATGGCGCAGATGGGCGCGTTCGGCTCCAACATTCTTTACCTGAGCGGCTCCTCGCCCAACCCGCGCACGCCGCTGGGCATCGTCAGCCTGGAAGACGTGGCCGCGCTGGCGGCGCTGCCTCAGGTGCAGCGCATCATGCCGGTCAACGGCAGCGAGGCCGGGGTGCGTTATGGCAACGTCGACTACATGGCCTATGTTGGCGGCAACGACACCAACTTTCCCGAGATTTTCAACTGGCCGGTGGTCGAGGGCAGTTACTTCACGGCGGCCGACGAGCGCGCCGGCGCCACGGTGGCGGTGATCGGCCATCGGGTGCGTGAAAAACTGTTCAAGGGCCTGGTCGACCCGATCGGCCAATACATCCTGATCGAAAACGTGCCTTTCCAAGTCATCGGCGTGCTCGCGGAAAAAGGCGCCAGCTCCGGCAACAAAGACAGCGACGACCGCATCGCCATTCCCTACACCGCCGCCAGCGTGCGCCTGTTCGGCAGTTACAACCCGGAGTACGTGGTGATCGCCGCCGCCGACGCGCGCAAAGTGCACGAAGCCGAACAGGCCATCGACCAGTTGATGCAGCGTCTGCACCACGGCAAGCGCGACTACGAACTGACCAACAACGCCGCAATGATCCAGGCCGAGGCACGCACTCAGAACACCCTGTCGCTGATGCTCGGCTCGATTGCGGCGATTTCCCTGCTGGTGGGCGGCATCGGCGTGATGAACATCATGCTCATGACGGTACGCGAACGCACCCGCGAGATCGGTATCCGCATGGCCACCGGCGCGCGTCAGCGCGACATCCTACGCCAGTTCCTTACCGAGGCGGTGATGCTCTCGGTGGTCGGCGGCCTGTGTGGTATCGCCCTGGCCCTGCTGGTGGGCGGCGTGCTGGTGCTGGCCAAGGTGGCAGTGCAGTTTTCCCTGGTGGCGGTGCTCGGCGCATTCGGCTGCGCATTGGTCACCGGCGTCGTATTCGGCTTTATGCCGGCCCGTAAAGCTGCCCGGCTCGATCCGGTTAAGGCATTGACCAGTGAATAAACCCTATGTCCCTTCACACCTGTGCGTACTCAGCCTGTGCCTGCTGATCAGCGCCTGCGCAGGCCGGCCGCCCAGCATCGACCGCGGTATCGTGCCGCCCGCCGCCTGGCAATACGCCGAACGCGATGCCGCCCAAAGCGTGAACGCCCAGTGGTGGACACGGTTCGGCAGTGCGCCGCTCAATCGCCTGATCGAACAGGCGCGCCGCGACAGTTTCGACGTGGCCGCCGCCATGGCACGGGTGCGTCAGGCCCAGGCCAGCGCGGTGATCGCCGGCGCGCCGTTGCTGCCGGAGGTGAAGGCCAACCTCACAACCAGCCATCAGAAGTTACTGCGTGGCGCAGGCGGCCCGGACCTCGACGCCAGCGAGAGCGACGATGCGGTGAACAACTTCGGCGCCAACCTGACCGCCAGCTACGAGGTGGACTTCTGGGGCGGTCGCGCCGCCGCCCGCGACAGCGCTCTGCACAACCTGCGGGCCAGCGAATTCGACCAGGCCACCGTGGAGCTGACCCTGCTCGGCAACGTCGCCGACCGCTACGCGCAAACCCTTGCCAGCGACCAGCGCCGACACATCGCCGAGTTGAACCTGGCCAATGCGCGCAATGTGCTTGCGCTGGTGCAAACCCGCTATGACGCGGGCTCCGCCACGGCTCTGGAATTGGCCCAGCAAAAAAGCCTGGTGGCCGGCCAGCAACGCCAACTGCCGCTGATTGCGCAACAGGCCGAAGAGTCGCGCATCACCCTCGCCGCCCTACTGGGCCAACCCGTGCAGGCCCTGGACCTGGGCGCCGAGCCCTTCCAGGCGCTGACGTGGCCGAGCATCGGCGCCGGCCTGCCCAGCCAATTGCTCAGTCGCCGCCCGGACATCGCCAAGGCCGAAGCGCAACTGGCGGCGGCGCAGGCGGACGTGACCGTGGCCCGCGCCGCCCTGCTGCCCGCCATCACCCTTGGCGCCACCTTGGGTTCCGACGCCTACAAGGCCATCGACGTGCTGCGCAGCCCCTACTACACACTGACCGCCGGGCTGGTGGCGCCGATCTTCAACAACGGCCGTTTAAGCGCTGAACGCGATAAGGCCCGCGCGCGCCAGGATGAACTGCTGCAGACCTATCGCGGCACGCTCATCAACGGTTTTGCCGACGTGGAAAAAGCCCTCAGCGGCATCACCCGCCTCGACCAGCAGCGCCAATGGCAGGACGAAGAATTGCGACAGGCGCAGACCGCGTTCCAGATCGCCCAGCAACGCTACCAGGCCGGGGCCGCCGACTGGCTGACCGTACTCGAAACCCAGCGCACCCTGTACGCGGCCCAGGACCTGAACGTGCAACTGCGGCTGTCACGCCTGCAGGCCAGCATCGCGTTGTACAAGGCATTGGGTGGCGGCTGGAAAACCGACATCTGATAAACAAAACTCCACTTTCGTACGCGAGGCGTCTGTTAGCCCTACATTCCTGGCCTTGAGGTCCTTGGTAAAAAAGCCGTTATCACACGGCTGCCCCGGACCTCCTGATGACTGTCGTAAAACACTTGGCGTGCGGCGGCCTCTGGCTGCTGGCGAGCCTGGCCGCCGCCGAGCCGCTGATCAAACCCACCGCCATCGATTGGTTGCTGGACTGCCCGCTGCCTTCGGCTGACCGCCTGGCCGCCGACGTGGTGGAACGCACTCAGTGCGGCAGCGTATCGGTCCCCCGCGACTACGCGGCGCCTCGACAAGGCACTCTGCGCCTGTACGTGACCCGTGTCGGCGCGCGCCAACCGCTGAGTCGCCAGGGCGTAATCTTCGTGCACGCGGGCCTGCCACCGCCAAAGAACGGCGTCGGCACTTTTGCTCTCCAACTGGCCAGTCGCTGGAGCGCCAACGCCACACAGGCCTATCGCAGCCTGCTTGAGCGCTACGACGTCGTCGAACTCAGCGCGCGCGCCCTGGACCAGACCACCCAGGTGGAATACGCCGCGCGCGACATGGAGTATGTACGCGACCAACTCGGCGATGCTCAGCTGTATTACCTGGGCAACGCCGACGCCACTCGGCTGGGCAACCGCTATGCCGTGCTGTTCCCCGAACGCGTAGCGCGCATGGTCTTGGTCAACGCCGACGCCGACGACATCGGCACGCCGCTGGTGGACCTCCTGCGTCTAAAGGACCCTGCAAAAGCCGATGCTGGCAGTTGCGTTTACCGATGGGTCGGTGAATTCCTGGCCTACGGCAAACAACCCCCATCGTTCACGCGATGCCTGCCAATGAGTGACTGGCCTTAGATAACCGTTTGCGACCTGCTGCGACCGAAAACGACCTCGCGCATTGACGCTCCGGCCGGATCGTTATTAAGTGCTATTTATCCGCATTAATACGATAAATCGCCCACATGCTCAGCCGTCCGCTACGCCGCAAACGCCAGAAGCTGTCCGATGTGATTGTCGAATCGGTCAAGCGCTCCATCGTCACCGACGCTTTGAAGCCGGGCGATCGCCTGCCCACCGAGCGTGAGCTGATGGAGAGCTTCCAATGCTCGAAGGGCTCGGCCCGCGAAGCGCTCAAGGCTCTGGAGGTCGAAGGTCTGGTCAGCACCCGCACCGGCCCCAGCGGCGGTGCGTACCTGAACCAGGCGGGCACGGAACCTGCCAGCCGCGCATTGCGTAACTACCTGCATTTTCAACATTTGGACGGCGAGCAGGTGTACCAGTTACGCAAGGTCATCGAGGTGGAACTGGCGGTGTCGGTGTTGGGCCGCCTGAGTGAAGACGACTTCCAGGCCCTGCAGGACAACGTGGATTTTTGCAGTGCGCCGGAAGACAGCGAAGCCGGCCAGCGCGAACAGCGCCTGGCGGAATTGGAGTTCCACACCCTGCTGGCCAAGGCTTGCCCCAACCCGTTGCTGAGTTTTATGGCGCAGTTTCTCAATGACCTGCTACGTGACCTGGTGGTGCTGAAAAAAGCCTACAAGCCCAAGCGCAAGCAGTTCGATGCGGCCAACCTCGATTATCACAAACAGCTGTTGATCGCCTTTCGCGCCGGGGATGAGCGCGCGGTGCGCAGCTTGATGCACGAACACATGTGCGACGCCGAACACCATATGACCGCGCTGGAAGGCCAGGTCAGCCCGCACTTTCTTTTGGAGTTCGATCACTCCTAAAAAAACTTCGATCAAGGTGCGCTGGGTTTGCCCTCGCACACTGTGACCACGGTCCATGCTCGCCCCAATAACAGGCCTGCCCACAGGCCCCAGCTTCACCGTATCGCCCTTGCCGCTCCTGCCAATAACTAAACCAGGGAGTCACCCCATGCAGCGTCGTACGTTATTGAAAGCCAGCCTCACCGCCGCCGCCGCCCTCAGCCTCCCGCTGAGCGTGCGGTCGGCATTTGCCGCCGAGCCCTTTACCTTTTACGGCCTCAAGTCCATGTCCGGCGCCTTCGCCAGCTATGGCAAGTTTGCCGACATGGGTTCGCGCCTGGCGGTGGAGCAGTATCCCGAACTGCTCGGTCGGCCGTTGAACTACAAGGTCATCGACACCGAAGGCAATGCCGGCAAAGCGGTACGCAAGGTGCAGGAGGCCATCCAGCAGGACGGCGCGCGATTCTTCCAGGGCTGCACCTTGTCATCCTCGGCCCTTGCGGTGGCCAAGGAAGTCGACAAGGTTGGCGGCGTGTTCATGACTCCGGTGGGCGCCGATGAAGTCACCGGCAAGGACTGCAACAAAGCGACGTTCCGCTGGTCGGTGCCCACCTACGGCGCGATCCGCGAAACCCTGCTGCCGCTGATCAAGCTGCTGCCCGAGGCCAAGCGTTGGTACACCATCACCCCACAGTACGTGTTTGGCGAAGCGTTGCTTGAAGGCGCCAGGACCGTGCTCAAAGAGAATGGCCTGGAGCACGTGGGCAACAGCTACCACTCGCTGCAGGAACAGGAGTTCTCCGGCTACCTGACCAACGCCATCTCGACCAAACCCGACGTACTGGTGCTGCTCAACTTCGGCAGCCAGTCGTCCAACACCCTGCGCCAGGCGGTGAATTTCGGCATCAAGGAGCGTATGAAAGTGCTGCTGGTGTGGTCCGCCGGCCTCGACCAATTCCAGGAATTGGGCAGCGATGTGCTCGAAGGCGTGTACCTCGGCGCCCAGTACTGGCATCAGGTCGACACCCCGCTCAACCGCGAGCTGGTCAAACTGACGAAAGCCAAATACGGCATCAACCCCACCTACCCCCTGGCCGCCGACTACATCAGCACCAAGGTCATGCTCGACACCATCATCGCCACCGGCAGCTTCGATGGGCCGACCGTGGCCAAGGCCATGCAGGGCCTGAGTTTCGATGGCCCGACCGGCAAGGAGTCGATCCGCGCCGGCGACCACCAGGTGATCAAGGACTACTACCTGTTGATCGGCAAGCCCGCCAGCGAGATGGCCGACAAGGACGACCTGGCCAAAGTACTCAGTGCCGGCCAATCGTTCCCGCCGGTCGACGCCACAGGCTGCACGCTCGCCTGATCCTGACCAGTCAAACGCGACAGGGCCGCCCCCGCGGCCAGCTGTCCGAGGGTTTCTGCATGCTTAATCTTTACCTGTTCCAGATACTCAACGGCCTGGGGTTGGGGATGATCTACTTCCTGATCGCGGTGGGGCTGACGATCATTTTCGGCCTGCTCAACTTCGTCAACTTCGCCCACGGTGCGTTTTTTCTGCTGGGCGCCTACATCTGCTATACCGCCGTGAGCCTGACCGGCAATTTCTGGCTGGCATTGCTGGTCGCACCGCTGGTGGTGGCCGCACTGGCCTGGGTCATCGAGCGGGTGTTGATCCAGCGCATTTATCACCTGCCCCACATGTTCCAGATCCTGGTGACCCTGGGTATTGCGCTGATCATCCAGGAGGCGAGCGTGATGATCTGGGGCCCGGTGGGCAAAAGCGTCGCCGTGCCGGAGCTGTTGCGCGGGGTGCTGGTGGTGGGTGATTTTGTCTACCCCTACTACCGCCTGTTTCTCATCGTGTTTTCCGCGTTGGTGGGCCTGGGCCTGTGGCTGCTGCTGGAGCGCACGCGCTTCGGCGCCCTGGTGCGCGCCGGCAGTGAAAGCACCGAGACCGTGTCGCTGCTCGGCACCAATATTTTCCGTTTGTTCTCCATGACCTTCGCCCTCGGCGTGGGCCTGGCCGGTATGGCCGGTGTGCTGTTCGCGCCATTGCGCGGCGCGCAGCCGTTCGTGGGCCCGGAGATTCTGGGCATCGCCTTCGTGGTGGTGGTGATCGGCGGCATGGGCTCATTCAGCGGCGCGCTGGTCGGCGGTTTGCTGGTGGGCGTGGTGCAAAGCCTGATGACCACACTCTGGCCCCAGGGCGCGAGCCTGATGATCTACGGCGCCATGGCCGCGGTGATTCTGGTACGTCCTTACGGCCTGTTCGGGAGAGCCTGACATGAGCGAGAAAAACCCCCTGCCGTTTGCCAGGACCCAGTCGCGCGCCATGCTGCTGTGGGTGCTGGCGGTGCTGATCGGCCTGCCGTTGATATTGCCCTCGGCGACCCTGGCCACCGAGATCCTGATCTTTGCCATGGCCGCCCTGGCCTGCAACCTGCTGCTGGGCTACACCGGGCTGTTGTCATTCGGCCAAGGCATCTTCTTCGGTGCCGGCGCGTATTGCGCGGCATTGCTGATGATCCACCTGCACCTGGGCCTGTTCAGCGCGCTGCTCGGTGCCGCCGTCGTCGGTGGTTTCCTGGCGTTGCTGGTCGGTGCCCTGGCGATTCGGCGTACCGGCATTTACTTCGTAATGCTCACGTTGGCATTCAGTCAGATGGCCTACTTTGTGGCCTACACCTTGAGCGACTGGACCGGTGGCGACAACGGCCTGCTCAGCGTGCCGCGCCCGGAGATTCGCCTGGGTGACACTGTGCTGCTGTCGCTGGCCGATGCCCGTGCGTTCTATGCTTTTGTGGCGGTGCTGTTCCTGCTGATTTTCATCGGCGCCCGTCGGGTCATCGCTTCGCCGTTCGGCAGCACGCTGATGGCGATCCGTGAAAACGAAACCCGCGCCTCGGCCATCGGCTACGACACGCGGCACTTCAAAATTCTGGTGTTCGTGCTGTCCGGCGCGGTCACCGGGATTGCCGGCGCGTTGTACGCCATGCTGCTGCACTTTGTGCCGTTGTCGAATATCGACCTGGCGATGTCCGAAAACATCCTGATCATGACCATCGTCGGCGGCACCGGCTCGTTGTTCGGCTCGCTGCTGGGTGCCGGTTCCATCGTGCTGCTGGGGGACTTCCTGTCCGACCTGTGGCCACGCTGGCTGATGCTGCTGGGGGTGATCCTGATCCTGGTGGTGATCTTCATGCGCGGCGGTTTGTGGGGCGGCCTGGCTTCGCTGTTCGACAAAGTACGCGGCAGCCGCAAGGCCGGTGTCGTGGTCAAGGAGGACGTGTTATGAGCATCCTGCTGGAAACCCAAGACCTGGAACTGGCCTACGGCGCATTCCGTGCCGTGAACGGCGTGAACCTCAAGGTCGAAGCCGGCACCATCCACACCATCATCGGCCCCAACGGCGCGGGCAAGACCAGCCTGTTCCACTGCCTGACAGGCGAACGCCAGGCCACGGCCGGGGCGATTCATTTCGACGGCGGCAACCTGATGCGCAAGCCGGCCCACGCCCGGGTGGGCCTGGGCATGGCGCGCTCGTTCCAGCTCACCAGCCTGTTCCAGAACCTCAGCGTGCGTGAAAACCTGCGCCTCGCTGCCCAGGGCCGCGACGGTGCGCGCGCACTGAATTTCTGGCGCCACGTAGACAGCAAACGCGAACACCTGGAGATGGCCGACCAGGTGCTGGAGCGTCTGCAACTCAGCGCCCGCGCCGATACCCTGGCCGGCGAGTTGTCCCACGGCCAGCAGCGGGTGCTGGAGGTGGGCATGTCGATCTGCTCCAAACCCAAACTGTTGATGCTCGACGAGCCCACCTCGGGCATGGGCATCGATGACATCCCGATCATGACCCAATTGATCAGCGACCTTGGCCGCGACCATACGGTGCTGTTGATCGAACACAACATGAGCATTGTCATGTCCATCAGCCAACGCATTACCGTGATGAGCCACGGGCAGATTCTGGTGGAAGGCACGCCGGAGTTCGTGCGCGCCGATGAACGTGTGCGCAGTGCTTATCTTGGGGAGGCTGCCTGATGCTGATCGTCGAGAATATCCATTCCTACTACGACAAAAGCCACGTGCTCGAAGGCGTGTCGCTGAAGGTCAACCCCGGCGAACTGGTGACGCTGCTCGGGCGCAACGGTGCCGGCAAGACCACCACGCTGCGCAGCATCCTTGGGATTATTTGTCCGCGCCAGGGCCAGATCCACTTCAACGGTCAGGCGCTGGTGGGCCGGAAAATCTTCGAGATCGCGCGCCAGGGACTGGCGCTGGTACCGGAGAACCGTGGGATTTTCCGGCTGCTCAGCGTCGAGGAAAACCTGCGCATCGCCGTCCGCAAGACCAGCCGCTGGCAGCTCGAAGACGTGTACGGCATGTTCCCGCGTCTCAAGGAGCGGCGCAAAAACGCCGGCCACGCGTTGTCCGGCGGCGAGCAACAGATGCTTGCCATCGCCCGCGCTCTGCTCAACGACCCCAAGCTGCTGATCCTCGACGAACCCACCGAAGGCCTGGCCCCGGTGATCGTCGACGAGCTGGTGAAGATCCTGCGCAAGGTCAAGGACGACGGCCTGCCGGTGTTGCTGGTGGAACAGAACCTGATGGTCTGCGACAAGCTCGCCGACCGCCATTACGTGCTCGAACAGGGCCGCGTGGTCTATGAGGGCAGCGCCGAAGCCTTCCGCGCCGACCCGAGCATTAAAAACCGATACCTGGCCCTGAGCGCCTGACCGGAGAGTGCCCATGAACAGCTTTGCACAACCGCTTCAGAGCAATGCCCCGCTGATCAACCGCGACCGCTTGTGGCAGTCGCTGATGGACCTGGCCCGCCTCGGTGCCACCGCCAAAGGCGGCGTGTGTCGCCTGGCCCTGACCGACCTCGACCGCCAGGCCCGCGACCTGTTTGTACAGTGGTGCGAAGACGCCGGGTGCAGCGTGACCGTCGACGCTATCGGCAACATCTTCGCGCGCCGCCCCGGTCGCAATCCGGAGCTGCCGCCGGTGATGACCGGCAGTCACATCGACACCCAACCCACCGGCGGCAAGTTCGATGGCTGCTACGGAGTGATGGCGGGCCTGGAAGTGGTCCGCACCCTCAATGATTTGAACATCGAAACCCAGGCGCCGATCGAAGTGGTGGTGTGGACCAATGAAGAAGGCTCGCGCTTCCCGCCGTGCATGATGGGTTCCGGGGTATTTGCCGGTAAGTTCGACTTGCAGGACACCCTCGACAAACGCGACGACCAGGGCCTGTCGGTGGGCGCCGAATTGCAGCGCATCGGCTACGCCGGCGCGCGCGCGGTATCGGGCCACCCGGTCGGCGCGTATTTCGAAGCGCATATCGAACAAGGCCCGGTGCTGGAAGATCAGGCCACCACCATTGGCGTGGTGATGGGTTGCCTGGGCCAGAAGTGGTTCGACCTGACCCTCACCGGCGTCGAGGCCCACGCCGGGCCGACCCCGATGCACCTGCGCAAGGACGCCCTGGTGGGCGCCGCCGAGGTGGTCAGCGCGGTCAACCGTATCGCCCATCAGCACCAGCCTCACGCCTGCGGCACGGTCGGTTGCCTGAGCCTGCATCCGGGTTCACGCAATGTGATTCCCGGCCAGGTGCACATGACCCTCGACCTGCGCCACCTGCATGCCGACAAATTGCAGGCCATGGTCGAGGAAGTGCGCCGCGTAATCGACGCCACGGCCGCCCGGCACGGGTTGATGGTTGAGCTGACGCCCACCGCCGATTTTCCACCGTTGGACTTCGACCTGGCCTGCGTCAATGCCGTGCGCGAGGCAGCCCAGGCGTTGGGTTTGAGCCATATGGATATTGTCAGCGGCGCCGGGCACGACGCGATTTTCGTCGCCGAACTGGGCCCGGCCGGGATGATCTTCGTGCCGTGCGAAGGCGGCATCAGCCACAACGAAATCGAAAACGCCGCCCCGAACGACCTGGCGGCCGGTTGCGCGGTGTTGCTGCGCGCCATGGTCAATGCGGCGCAGGGAGACAGGGCATGAGTGAGATAGGCCAACTGACAGCGGTGCAACTGCTGGAGCATTTCCGCAACAAGACCTTATCGCCGGTGGACGTTACCGAAGATGCGCTGCTGCGTATCGAACGCTACAACCCGACGGTCAACGCCTACTGCCATGTCGACCCCGAGGGCGCGCTACGCACCGCACGGGCGTCCGAGCAACGCTGGTTGAAGGGTGAGCCCTGCGGCGCCCTGGATGGCGTGCCCGCATCGATCAAAGACCTGACGCCGACCGTTGGCATGCCCACGCGCAAGGGCTCGCGCACCACATCCGCCGAAGGCCCCTGGGATGTCGACGCGCCGTTCCCGGCGTTCCTGCGCAAGGCCGGGGCGGTGCTGCTGGGCAAAACCACCACCCCGGAATTCGGCTGGAAAGGCGTCACCGACAACCCGCTGTATGGCATTACCCGCAACCCATGGGACACGCGCACCACGGCCGGCGGTTCATCCGGCGGCGCCGGCGCGGCGGCGGCATTGAACCTCGGGGTGCTGCACCAGGGCAGCGACGCGGGCGGCTCGATTCGCATCCCCTGCGCGTTTACCGGCACCTTCGGCATCAAGCCGACCTTCGGCTACGTGCCGCAATGGCCGGCGAGTTCCATGACCATCCTGTCGCACCTGGGCCCGATGACCCGCACCGTGGAAGACAGCGTGCTGATGTTGCAGGCCGTCGCGCGGCCGGACGCGCGGGATGGTTTGATCGGCGCGCCACGCAGCACGCCGTGGTTATCCGACGCCTTGGATTTGAAGGGCCTGCGTATCGCCTACAGCCCCGACTTCGGTTACATCGACGTGGACCCGCAAGTGGCCGAGGTGGTCGCACGAGCGGTTGAGGGCCTGGTGCAGTTGGGCGCCCATGTTGAGCAGATCGACCCCGGCTTCAGTGACCCGCTGGACGTGTTCAGCACCTTGTGGGCCGCCGGCGCCGCGCGCTTGACCGGTTCGATGAGCAAGGCACAAAAACACCTGCTGGACCCTGGCCTGCTGCACATCGCGCAACGCGGCGAACGCTTGAGCCTGGATGATTTCAACACCGCCCTGGAAGCCCGCGCAGCGTTGGTGGCGCGAATGGCGGCGTTCCATCAGCACTACGACGTGCTGGTCTCGCCGATGCTGCCGATCACCGCGTTCGCCGCCGGGCATAACGTACCGCCTGGTTCAGGCATGCAGGAATGGACCGAGTGGACGCCGTTCACCTACCCCTTCAACCTCACCCAGCAACCGGCGGCGTCAGTTCCGTGTGGCCTGGCCGCCAATGGCCTGCCGGTGGGATTGCATGTGGTCGCGGCGCGGTTTGCCGATGAGCAGGTGTTGAGGGTATGCCAAGTGTATGCGCGCGCATTTCCAACCCGACACTTGCAGGCTCCCAAAGCCGCCACACCCCAGGCCAACAGGTGAGAGGTGGCGTACCGCCTCGCACATTTTCTGATCGCATTCCAATGCCCTGCCCCTACAATGTCCTCCATTCATTCCTGGGGGCTTCATGGATATTGAACTGGCACGCACCTTCCTCGAAATCACCCGCTGCGGCAGCCTGGCCGCGGCGGCCGAGAAACTGCACGTTACCCAGACCGCCATCACCGCCCGCGTGAAAAACCTTGAAAGCCAGCTGGGCTGTACGCTGTTCGTGCGCAACCGTGCCGGGGCGCGACTGACCGCCGATGGCGAGGCCTTCGTGGTGTATGCCAACCAATTGCTGCAAACCTGGGAAGCCGCGCGGCGCGACCTGCCGTTGCCCGACGGCTATCGCAACGTGCTGCATATCGGCGGTGAGGTGAGCCTGTGCAACCCGCTGATGCTCGGCTGGGCCAAGGCCTTGCGCGAGCACATCCCCGGCCATGCCCTGCGCACGGAAATCCGCGAAGGCGAGTACCTGCTGCGCCAGCTGGAGCTGGGCGTGCTCGACGCCGCGCTGGTGTTCCAGCCCCACTATTGGCCGGGCTTGCAGGTGGAACAGGTCCTGGAAGAAAAACTGATCCTGGTGCAGTTGGCGAGCAAGCCCGAACCCTACGTCTATATCGATTGGGGCCCGGGGTTTCGCCAGCAGCATGACGCCGCCCTGCCCGAGCGTGCCCGCGCCGCCGTGAGCTTCAGCCTCGGGCCGCTGGCGCTGCAGTACATCCTGGAGAACGGCGGCGCCGGGTATTTCCGCACGCGGGTGGTGCAGAGCTATCTCGACAGTGGGGTGATGCAACGCGTGCCCAAGGCGCCGGAGTTCAGCTTTCCGACGTACCTGGTGTACGCACGGGCGCGGGATTCGTCGGTGCTGCAGCGCGCGCTGGAACTGCTGCGCGGGGTGGTCAAGGCCGAAGGGGATTGGTCGCAGCGCTGGGATCCACTGATTTAAACCCTCAGAAATTGCCGCAAAAAAAGGGGGCAGCCTGTGCAGGCTGCCCCCTTTTTCACTGTTGCATCACGATCAATGCACGATGGTCTGGGTGCAGATATGCCCCAGGCTGACGTACTGCACATTGTCACCGCCAACGCCTACCCCCGGGAACTCAGCCAGCTCGATGCGCCAGCCGCCTTGGTTGTACGTGGTGTCCCATTTGTACGGCACGCCGGTACTGCTGTCGTTGATGACCGTGTGGTAATCGCCGAAGCAGCTGCCGATATTCGCCGTGGCCGACGTTTCACCTGCGCTGTTGGTGGTGGCCGGATAATTGACCCAGCGGTAGTTGAAGTCGATGAAGTGATTGTCCACGCGCAGCACCGGAGTGACGCCCAGCAACGGCGCGCCGGTGGAGTCGGACCATTGCGTTTTCCAGTTCAGCACCCGTGCCGTTTGCGTGGCCAGCGGCATTTCCGAGACCGGCACACGCACGATGTTGTCGCCCTTCACGTCGTGGGTATTGAGGCGTGGCGTAGAGCCCAGGCTCAGTTGGTACTGCTTGGTCGCGTCCTGCGCGACGTCGGGGTTGGCCCGTACGCGCACTTTGACCGTGGTGCCCGGCGCCACGCTGGGGTAGGTCGACGACGAACCGGCCGGTACCGTGATCCAATTGACCCCATCAAACCGGTCGAAGATCCACTGGTTGCGACTGCCGGTTTCATCACCGGCAAGGTACATGCTCACGCTCTGGCCGCGCACGGCCTTGAAGTCGAAGTAATCGACATCGTTGGCGTTGTCGAGGTTGCCGCTGACTTTGTTCATCGAGTCCGGCAGCACGAAGGCGGTCTGCGGCGTGTCGTTGGGTTCGTAGGCATCGATGTTGCTGTCTACGGCGACGCCAAAGCTGAACTGCCCGTTGCTGGCGGTATTGGCCACCATGTACCAGTAATAGTCCCCCGCCGGCAGCACGCCATTGAGGTATTCATCGGCGTTGCCGGCGGCATCCGAAGACCCGACCAGGCTCAGGTTGCCCTGGCCGTCATCCAGGAACAGGCTCAGCGACATGTCGGTGCCGGCGCTCTGGTTGACCAGTTGCACTTGAATACGCGCATTCTGCGGCAGGTTGAAGTGATAGGCGAACTCGTTGCCGGCCTGCACCCCGTCCACGCTGTACAGCGTGTTGATATCAAGCGTGGGGAACAACGGCTCGAACGCAGCAATGGCGGCGGCGCTCAATTCGGCCTGCGCCGGTTTTTTCAGTTCACCGACCACGGTGTCGAACGGTGCGGTTTTCACCGCCTGGGTCAGCGCCTTGGACTGGCCGGTCTTGGCGGCCTTGAGTTTTTGCTTGAGCAAGGCCGGAACCTTCGCCGCATCCAACTTGCCGCCGGGCTTGAGCGCCTTGTCGACCGCCTGCCGGACGGCCTGGGCAGTGAGTTTCTGAGGGGTTTGCTCCGCCAGGGCAAAGGCCGAAACAAAGCAGGAGGCCGCCATGGCCGCGCCGAGCATAAAGGCTTTTTTCGATTTCATTTTTTATCCATCCATAGTTAAAAACTGAAGGTCAGGTGACATCCGGTCACCTGGGATGGACTGTAGGACATGACTGTATGGATGTACAGTATTTTTTGAAAAAAATGTGGGCTCAAGGGAAAATGCATGTAGGAAAAAAGCTCCTTCTACAGCCAGGTCCCCCAATACCCCCAACCCACAGCCCAAATCATCACAAGACGATATGGCCAAACGGCCCAACGCTTGAGTGCAAGGGGGACGGCGGCTAGCTCTGCTTCGGTCACGAGGCCTTCTTTAACCGAACGTTTTGGCGTGCGCAGGATATTAATCAACAGTGCCATGCGATTACCCCGGTTGAGCTGCTGGTTTCGTTTCCAGCGTTCCTGATATTTACGGACCTCTGCGTTTTCTTTGAAGTAGCTTTCCAGTTCGTCGAGTTTTGTGTGCCCTGCATACAACATCAGTCCCAGAACAACGAACGTGCCAACGATCATCACAAGGGTGTACATGTAAAAAACAGACATCATTAAGCGCCCTCCGGTTGAAATATCACATCACCGTCGATCTCGATGATCTTTCCGCCAAGGAACGCCCCTGCATCACCTCCTTTAGTTCCTCCAACATATCCTCCCGCGGCTCCCCCAATAACTCCACAAGACAGTGCGCCGCTTCCTCTAGTCGCCACACCTAACAAAAGGGTGCAGGCGCGGCGGGTTAGTTCAGCGCCTAAGCCTCCGATTCCAGCAGCCCCAGCCACTCCCCCCACCAACCTCCCCGTCTCCACATACTTCGCCCTCCTGCACTGCGTCTCCCGCCCCGCCACACACGCCTCCTTGATTTCCAACCCCGCCACGCCCACATCCAGCGCCACCCCCAGGTAGGTCCCCTTGCCCAACCACTTCGACATCTGCGCAGTCTCCCGAATCCGTTGCGCATACCCGGCGATCTCACCCTTATGCAGATAGCTTTTGGTCGATATCCCCAGCACCTTTTTCAACGACTCATTGCCCTGCAACCCCGTGCCGAACCGCGCCGCGCCTTGCAGCTGCAGGTCCAGGCGGCGGAACAGGGCCTGGCGCTGCTGGATAAAGGCATCGCGGTCCAACGCGCCGTCTTTCAAGCGTTGATGCAAGCGTTCGATGTCTTCCAAGGTTTGCGCCACCTCATTCAGGTGCCGCGCCCAGGCCGATGTGGCGCTGCCGATGCCAATGGAGGTGGACGCCATGAAGCTCTGCAACAAGTCGTAGTTGCCGATCAAGGCATTGCCGGTGGATGAGTTCATATCCAGGTGGCGTCGCACCTCTTGGGCATGTCGCATCAACCAGGCTTCCTCGCCCGAACAACTCACGCTGTGGGAATCGGGAATAATCACCAGTTGCCCCGGCGTGACCAGGCCGGGGCGCAGGTGCCGGTTCAACACATCAAAATGCTCGGAGCGTTGTCGGCTCGGGGCGCTGCCCATCAGGCGCGATTTCAAGCTGTGGTAGTCCGTGGTGCGGTCGTTGATATAGCTCTGCGCCATGCCCTACATCCGGGATGCAAAGAAGATGGCGTGGAAATATAAGCAAGCGCCTGGGGCCCGGACACAAGCGCAAGTGGGGTCATTAACATTTGGGAAGTTGCCTACTTCGTGAAGAAACAGCGCCTACAGAAACACCCCTAATAACCGGTCATTTCCAGGTAACCCACCCCACCGTCAAAGCGCACCGGGCCTTCCCAGTACGGAATACTCAGGTTCATCCAGGCGTTCGGGTTAAGAGCTTCGGTGGTGATGTCCAGCTGTTTGCTGGGGATCTTCAGCGACCAGCGCGTCGGTATCTGGCGCCCGTCAA
This sequence comes from Pseudomonas quebecensis, assembly GCF_026410085.1. NCBI lineage: Bacteria > Pseudomonadati > Pseudomonadota > Gammaproteobacteria > Pseudomonadales > Pseudomonadaceae > Pseudomonas > Pseudomonas quebecensis. The sequence continues at coordinate 1,792,758 of NZ_CP112866.1, read as the reverse complement.
TCGCGGTGGTGCCCAACGGCGTCAGTTGGATATCGGCGTTGTGCAGGGTTTGGGTGCGGCCTTCGCGGTCGATCCAGGTGCCGGTCAGGTACGGCGCGCCGTCGGTTTGCCGCACCCGGAACAGCATCAGGTGTGCGCCGCGATCCAGGTGCAGGGAGAACCAGTCCCAGCCTTTCTGGCTGGCGCTCAGTGGTTGGCTGCTCCATTCGCGGTCGAGCCACGCGGGGCCGCTGACCTGATAGGTCTTGCCATCGATGCTGACGCTGCCCTCGGCGCGCAAGAACGGCTGGCTGTAGTAATACGACGCCTGGCCCTGGTCGGATTTGCGGCTGTAGCCGTTGTCGCCCTGCAGCACCAGTGGGCGACTGGAGGTTAAACGCAGGTCGTAGGCAAATTGCGCACCGTTGGCCTTGAGTTGCATGTCGGCCAATGTGCTGGTGGCGCCGGGACGGCTGGTGAAATGCCAGTCATCGATCCAGGCGTTGAACGGCGCCGCTTGCGCCCCGGCCTGGCCTACGCCGCCACGGGCGAAGCGTTCGGCGGCGTAGTGGCGGGTGTCGGAGGTGACGGCGGCATGCCCGAGCCACAGGGTGGAGTCGTGCCAGCCCGGTTGCGTCGGTCCGGCCTTGAGGGCGTTGCGAAACAACGTCCACTGCACGCCGAACACGTTGCCTTGGGCATCCTTGAGGTTGGCGGTGACGTACCACCATTCGATGCGAAAGCCCGCGTGGGGACCATGGTCCTCGGGAAAGCTGAAGACCTTGCCTGGCACTACCTGGGCAAAGTCCGCCGCGTCGCTGCCAAGGCCGGCGAAGCTTTCCTCGGGCGCGGGGGCTTTGTCGCAGGCCGCCAGCACGAGCAGCACCGCCCAGCACAGCGACTTAACCTTCATAGGCGAATGTCCTCAACAAATCCGTCGGGCGGCTGCGATACAACTGCCACAGCGGCCAGGCCGAGGCCAGCAGCGTGGCCAGCATTGCCAGGCCCAGCAACTGCGCCAGTTGCCAGGGGAATACCTGCAACGGCAGGCGCCAGCCGAAGGCCTGCACATTGATCACCGCGTCCAGGCACCACGCCAGCAGCAGCCCCAACGGCAGCGCCAGGCACAAGGTGAGCACCGCCAGCAGCCAGGTCTGGCCGAGGTTGAGCAGCATCAATTGTCGCCGCGTCACGCCCAGCGCCCACAGCGGTGCAAGTTGGCCGAGGCGGCTTTGGCTTTGGGTCAGCAGGCTGATGAACAGTGCCACGCCGGCCACGCCAAGGGTGAGGCTGTTGAGCGCGGCCGTGGCGGCGAAGGTGCGTTCGAATACCTGGCTCGACCAGCCCTTGAGTTGCTGCTGATCGATGATGCGGCTGTCCTCCAGGGCAAACACACGCTGCACATCACGGATCAGCGGCGGCACATCGGACGGTGCGACCCGCAGGTTGAACCGCGACGGAGACAGGCCCGGCCAGTGGTTCAGCAAATGCGTGGCATTGATCAACAGATGGCCTTTGGGGTTGCCGTAGTCGGCGTAGATGCCCACCACCTTGAGCGCCCAGCGCCCTTGCGGTGTCGGCAGGTCCAGCGTGTCGCCCACGCTCAGGGCCAGGCGCCGCGCCAACTGTTCGCTGAGCATTACGCTGTCACTGTCGCGCAATTGATCCCACGGCGCAGAGGCCGCTTCCAGCAACGGCCAGTGCTGACGATAGGTCGCGTCGTCGACCACACCCGCCAGGTCTGCCGGCCAACCCTCAAGCTGCACCGCCACCTGCCAGGTGGGCAACACCGCGCGCACCAGCGGTTGCTGCGCCAGCCAGGTGCCCAGTTGCTCGGCCTGGGCCGGGGTCTGGGGGTTGAGGTACAGCTCGGCAGTCAGGCGTTGTTCCAGCCAATGGTTGAATGTGAGGCGAAAACCCGAGGTCATGGAACCGGCACCGATATTGGCGGCCAGCGCCAGCAGCAGCGCCATCAGCGCCAGGCTCAGGGCCGGCAATTGCTGGCGACAATCGGCAAGAAACCATTGGCCAAGGACCGAGCGACTGCGGCCCAGCACCGCCTTGAGCAAGCCGTTGAGCAGCACCGGCAAGCCCAGGGCTGCGCCCAGCAGCAACGCGGCCATCAGTACGAACCCGGCGGCCAGGCTATCACCCCGCCACAGCGCCAACAGCGCCACCAGCAGCGCGGCGGCGGCCACATAGCCTTGACGCCGCAGCCAGCGCCCATGCGCCTCGTGCCAGGCCTGGGCATTGGCCAGCGCCAGCAAAGGCAGGCGCGCCGCGCGCCACAGACTGTTGGCGCCGGCGAGCAAGGCACCGAACAGGCTCAAGCCCAAGCCGGCCAGCCACCAGCCTGGGCTCAGGCTCAGTTGCCCCGGCACCTCGGCGCCATACAGACCGCGCAGGCTCGCGGCCACGTCCGGCAGCAACAGGCTGGCCAGCAAGTAACCGCTGGCCACGCCGAGCACGCCGCCCAGCAACGACAACACCCCCAACTCCACGCCCAGCCCAAGGATCAGGCAGCGCGCGCTGACCCCACACGCGCGCAACGTACGCAGCAGACCGCGCCGCTGTTCCAGAGCCAGGCCGATGGCGGCGTGCACGATAAACAGCCCCACCACGAAGGATAAAAAACCCAGCGCGTCGAGGTTCAGGTGGAAACTTTCAGTCAGCCGCGCAAGGTTGTTGTCCTCGCCTTGCTTGAGTTGCAGCTCGGCGGGCGGTGTCGGGTGGCTCGCAGCAAAGGCCTTGTCCACCAGCAGGCGCGACAACCGTTCGGGCATCGCCAATAGCGTTTGCGCGAAGCCGATGTCGGTGAGTAACAGCCCGGGTGCCATGTCCGCCTGGGCCTGCAACGGCGGCAGGCGCTGCCCCGTCACCGTCAACGGTTGCTCGCCCTCATGCAGCCCCAGGCCCCGCAGCGTCTGCGGCGCGATAAAGGTAAGCCCCGGCGGCGCAAAGAACGCGAGGATCTGCGCCTGGCTCATCCGCTGCCCCGCCACCGCGCCACTGCCCGGCAACGACAACGGCTCGATGCCCATCAACTGCAAGCGCTGGTCCTCATGCCCCTGAAGCTGAACACGCCCCTGCACCACCGGCGACACCGGCCACCCGGCACGGCGCAATTGGGCGAACAGCGTCTGCGCAAAACTGGCCCCATCGGGCGTTGAGAGACTGGCCTGGGGTTCGCCTCCGATCAACTGGCTGGCGCGGGCGTAGCTGTCGCGCGCCTGGCTGTTAAGGGCCTGCACACCGGTCAGCAGCGCAGTGGCCAGCCATAGACCGGTCAGCACGCTGAAAAATTGCACCGGGTGACGCCGCCAATGGCTGAGCAACGCGCGCAACGACCAATAGAAGACCGACATGTCAGGCGGCACCCGCCGGCACGACCTGCCCGCGATGCAACAGCACCTGGCGATCCAGCCGCGCGGCGAGCCGTGGGCTGTGGGTGACCATCAACAGGCTGGTGGGGCTGTCGCGCAGCAGGTCGAGCAGCAATTGCAGCACCTCGTCGCTGGTGGCTTCGTCGAGGTTGCCGGTGGGTTCATCGGCCAGCAACAGGCCCGGACGCGAGGCCAGCGCGCGGCCCACCGCCACGCGCTGCTGCTGGCCGCCGGAAAGTTGCTCCGGGTAGCGCGTCAGCAGGTCGCCCAGGCCCAGTCGCTCGACCAATTGCGCCTGCCACCGCGCATCGAAACGCCCCGCCAGCCGTGCCTGGAACGCCAGGTTGTCGGCAACGCGCAAACTGCCGATCAAGTTGAATTGCTGGAACACCAGACCGATGTCGGTGCGCCGCCAATGCGCCAGTTGTGCCTCGCTCATCCGGTCCAGGCGCTGTTCGCCGACCTGGATACGCCCGGCATCGATCCGATCCAACCCGGCCACCAGGTGCAGCAGCGTGCTCTTGCCGCTGCCCGATTCGCCCATCAACGCCAGGCTGCCGCGCGCGGCCAACTGCAGATCGACGCCCGCCAGCACCGGCAACGGGCCTTGGGGAGTGGCATAGCTTTTAAACACGCCTTGCACCTGCAACATGGAAACGCTCGTGTAATGGCTGGGCAATCGAGAATAACGGCTGCAGGTCGAGACCACGCAAATTTTTCACATGGATTTCACCGCTCGCCCACTCACGGCTCTTTAAAGTGCCGGCCAAGCGTCACCCGTCGGCCACTTATTAGTTGCCACGTCTGGCAACTTTTAACCGCCGCATGTTCAGCGAAAAGACAGCCGCCCTGTGACAGCTTCTGGCTCCCCGGCAGGCATTCGCCGACCCGTAGCACCTGATCAAATAAAACGCTGCCGACAGCGCCCAAGGTGAATGAAGTGGTTGACCTTATCCTGACCGAACCGCGCACGCGCAGACACTTCATCAAGCGTTTGTCAGCCCTCTGGCTGGGCATCGTCGTCGTTGCCTTACTTGTGGCCGCCTTCATGTTCTGGCCATTGTCGCCACGGGACCTGGGCGTCGGTAATCGCTTGCTGAGTTCATCGGTATTGCCGCTCTGGCGCGACGGCGACCTGATTGTGCTGGTACGCCACGAAGAGCGCTGCGACCGCTCGAGCAACCCATGCCTGGGCCCTGTCGAAGGCCTGACGATCGCAGGCAGCCAACGCGCCGAACAGCTCGGCAAAGCCTTTAAATCATTGGGCATGGAAGGCAGCGACGTGCTCGCCAGCCCGGCCATTCGCACGGCCCAGACGTCCCGTTTCATGTTCGGCCAGACCGAGGTCACCGCCAGCCAGCAAGCCGTCTGCGGCACGGCGATGGGTGAGGAATTGCTCAGCCACAAACAGTCCGGACGCAACCTGGTATTCGTCACTCACAGCGGCTGCATCGCCGACTTCGAAGCCCGCCTGGGCTACCCCCATGCCAAGTTCCCTGAATATGGCAGCGCGCTGTTCGTGCAAGTTTTGCCCAATGGTCAATTCAAGCCTCTGGGCATCGTGAATAACCCCGACTGGCCGATGGCACTCAAGCAACTTTAAGTGGCAGGCAACTCATTACTGCAGTTTATGTTCAGCAAAAAGACAGCCCAGTTCTGGCATGTTCAATTACGCCTTTAATTTAAGGACGTCATGACTATTTCCCGCTGCTTAGTGAGCCCCGTGAATTCCGCCGCTGTTACTTCATTACTTAAAACCGACATTGTCATGACCCGCATAAACCCCCTGCATGTGCTATTAGCCGCGTTCGCCGCTTTTTATTTATTACCCCTGGGCCTGCACGGTCTATGGACGCCGGATGAAACACGTTACGCCCAAGTCAGCCAGGAAATGCTGCTCAGCGGCAACTGGATCGCACCGCATTTCATGGGCATCCGCTATTTCGAAAAACCTGCCGGCGGCTATTGGCTGATCGCCCTGGGCCAGGCGTTGTTCGGCCAGAACCTGTTCGGTGTGCGCATTGCATCGGCGCTCGCCAGCGGCTTGAGTGTGCTGCTGGGCTACCTGATCGCCCGCCGCTTGTGGAACGACCCTCGCAAAAGCTTCGCCTGCGCCCTGCTCTACCTGAGCTTTGGCCTGGTGGCCGGCCAGGCCGGGTATGCCAATCTTGATCCGCTCTTCACCCTGTGGGTCAACCTCAGCCTGGTCGCGCTGTGGTTTGCGCTGGACAGTCAAACCCTGTCTCGCCGGATGAGCGCCTGGGCCACTGTGGGGTTCGCCTGCGCCATGGGTTTCATGACTAAAGGGTTTCTGGCCTGGGCGTTGCCGGTACTGATCGCCGTCCCCTACATGCTCTGGCAACGGCGCCTGGGGGAATTGCTGCGCTATGGGCCGCTGGCGGTGCTGGTGGCCGTGCTGGTGTGCTTGCCGTGGGTGTGGGCGATTCATCGGCAGGAACCGGACTTCTGGCGCTTCTTTTTCTGGAACGAGCATATCCGCCGGTTCAGCGCCGACGACGCGCAGCACGTACGCCCGTGGTGGTTCTTCCTGCCCATCATGGTGGTAGCGTGCCTGCCTTGGGCCGGGCTGCTGCCCAATACCCTGCGTAAGGCCTGGCAGGCAAGAACCCAGGCACCGGTGCGCTTCCTGGCTCTATGGCTGCTGTTGCCGCTGGGCTTATTCAGCCTGAGCAACGGCAAGCTGCCGACCTATATCATGCCCTGCCTGTTGCCCCTGGCTTTGCTCATGGGCCACACGCTGGTCGATCTGGTGAACCAAGGCAAAGGTCGCGCGATCGGCCTCAACGGCCTGCTCAACTTCGTCATCGGCATGGCCGCAATGATCGGTCTGATCTACCTGCAAATTGCGCGACCGCTTTATGGCAACAGTCATGCCGAGATGTTCAGCCTGTCGCTGACCTTCATCGTGCTGCTGGGGTGGATTCTGACCAACCTGCTGCAGGCCTTCCGCCCGCTCGCCCTGTGGGCCATGCCGACACTGGGCATCGGCCTGCTGGTGGTGCTGCTGCCGGCCGGTATGCCGGCGCTGATCACCGATAACGAAATGCCCGATCAGTTCGTGCTGGAACACCTGGACGAACTGCAGCAAACCAACGCCCTGCTGAGCAACCAACTGGAGAGCGCCAGCGCCCTGGCCTGGCGCCTGCAACGCACGCAAGTGACGCTGTACAACACCGAGGGTGAACTGCGCTATGGCCTGCAATACCCCGATGCAACGCAACGAAAAGTGAACCTGGCGCAGGTTCAGGACTGGCTCACGCAGGCTCGCCGCCACGGCCCGGTCGGCGTACTGCTGCGGGTCGGCAGCACCAGCGAAATGGCCGAGGCGGGCCAGCTGCCGCCTGGGGGTAAGCGCTATAACAAGGGCTATCTGGAACTGACCCTGTATCCGCAGGTGCCCTGATGCCGCGCTTTTTCAGGACCGACCGCGGCGCCCTGTGCCTATTGCTCTGCGTTTCGGCCCTGTTGCTGCTATGCGGGCTCGGCGCGCGTGACCTCTGGGGCCCGGAAACCCGCTGGGCCAACATTGCGCTGCAGATGCTGCAGAGCGGCGATTACTTCGACCCCTACCTCAAGGGTGCGCCCTACTACGACAAACCCCTGCCTTCGTATTGGCTGATCACCGGCATGGCGCATCTGACGGGCGGCCTGGGCCCGTGGTCGCTGCGCCTGCCATCGGTCATCGCCGCATGGCTGAGCGTGTGGCTGATCTACCTGCTCGGCGAGCGCCTGTTCCGTAAAGGCACCGGCCTGATCGCCGGGTGGATGCTTGCCACCACGTTTTACTTTCTGTTCTGGGCCCGCGTAGCCACCGCCGATGTGCTGACCCTGTGCGGCGTATTGGCCGCAGTGTGGTGGTACTGGCGCGGGCCGGAGGACACGCGGTTTGGGCGTTACACGGTGTTCTGCCTGCTGCTGGCGGCAACTTCGCTGTTCAAAGGCCTGATCGGCGTGGTGCTGCCGGGCCTGGTTTTGCTGCCGCATCTGCTCCGCGAACAGCGTTACAAGCGCCACCTCAGCCCGCGCCTGTTCCTGGCTCTGCTGCTCGGCGCCGTGGTGTACGCCGTGCCGTTCGTGCTATCCCGCCTCTACGGCGCACCGACTTACGGCGAGAGCGGCCTGGCGCTGGTGTTCCGGGAAAACGTGGTGCGCTTTTTCGCCCCGTTCGACCATATGGAGCCGATCTACACCTACCTGATCTACCTCCCTGCCTACACCCTGCCCTGGGCACCGTGCTGGCTGCTCGGCCTGTGGCTGGCGCTGCGGCACTGGCGCCGGACCCCGCCCAACGTGCGCTGGTTGGTGTGGGCCTTGGGCCTGCTGTTTGTGTTCTTTACCGCCAGCGGCAGCCGACGCAGTTACTACGTACTGCCGCTGGTGCCGTTCGCCCAGTTGCTGGCCGCCTGGTGGCTGAGCGAACGGCTGGCGACCCGGCCCGCCAGCGGTCCTCGCTGGCAGAAGGGTTTCGCCATCGCCGCCGTGGTCATGCTCGGTGTGCTCGGTGTGGCCTATCCCTGGAGCAACGGCCGTGGCGGCGTTACGCGCTTTGCCGAGGATGTACGGACCGAGGCGGTGAGAACCGCGCCGTGGGATCAATGGCAGATGGTCCTGGTGGAAGCCGACAACAAGGCGCCCCTGTACCTGCAAAACCCTGGCAGACCGTTTTACTACGTGAGCCAAGCCCAGGACTTCCCGCGCCTGGGTGACAGCGCCGCGTTCATGGCCTGGCTGGATACCACCAGCGGCCGGCACTTCGACCCGCAGCGCACGATTATTGTCACCGCCTTCTCCAAGGACGACCCGACGCCCTTGGCTTACCTCGCCGTGGACCATCAGGTGGTCACCACACAACCGGACAATGGCGAACGGCTGTTTCATGTACGCCAGGACGGCAGCCGGGCGTTCATTCCTCGTTTGCCCTGAGTTGAGCAGCTCGCGCCCTCCCCCTCCCGGCCGCAACATCCAAACGGATGGATCGGGTATCCATGAAGCCTGACGGCTGAAACGATTAAATTCCTGTAGGAAATTGCCTACTCGATAAATCGCACCACGTGCACAACGTGCGCAGTGATCTGAACATTTATCTATTATTTTCAAACAGTTAATCAATACATCCAGACTCGTCCGCTGATTCCTGTCCGGAAAGGACCGTCAGAAACGTCCAATTAATGACGTGGTTTTTATGGCACGTTGTGTACCTCCTTTCAGCTGGATACGTAGGATCAGGTTTTTATGGGTCAACCAAATCTCCAACGTCTACCTCGCTCTCTACAGCGCAGAGCGGCGGCAAGGCCTCAGGGTGGCCATTAACGGTGCCCGATCTCGACACACAGCGGGCCGCGCCCCCGACCAGCCAACCTGAGAACGCGCCGTTTTACGCAGAACTGGGCGAGGTCATTGCCCATAGCGGGCACGCCCGGTTCGCCGAGCACCTGCTGCATCTGGTGAACAAATGGGTGCCGATCCACTGCGTCGATCTCAGTGAATGCACCCTGGATGAACCGCACGAACGCGTCATCGATATCAAGCGGCTGGGCAGCGCCGGCCAGCATCCCGCACGCCCCTTACGCTTGCCTTCGGGCCCAGACCACCCGCTGTGGCGAGCCATGCTCGACATGCAGGACCCGCTGCTGATTCAAATGAACGCCAGGCTCAACAGCCCGCAACCCTGGGACAACCTGCACCAGTGCCACCTGGTGTCACGCCAGGGCGACAGGCGCTGGGTGATATCGTTCTCCCGCCCGTGCACCGAACGTGGGTTTTCCTTGAGCCAGTTGTCGTTTCTCAAGCGCCTGTCCGAGACCTTGCTGCCGTTGCTCGAACACCACGCCCACCTGCTGCGCCAGGCACCGTGCCCCCCGCCCGAACCGGGCCTCGCGCTGTCGCAGCCCTCGCACCTGCAGCAGGCGTTCTACCAGCGCCTGTCCCTGGACGACATCAGCCTGTCGGCGCGCGAGCAAGAGGTATGCCTGGGTTTGTTAACGGGCGGCACCGTGCCGCAGCTGGCGGAAAAACTCAGCGTGAAAAACAGCTCGATCGAAACCTACCTCAAACGCGCCGCCGCCAAACTGGGCGTGAGTGGCCGGCATGGTCTGGCCAAGTGGATGATCGGCACCGGTGAGTCTGGATACGGTACGGGGTAAGGCGTGGCGCGGCTTGCCGCAAGAGCGGTCATCCCATCGCCAGACTGAACGGCGAAAATTCCGCAAACCGCCAGCGTAATGCCAGCGCGGCAGGGCGACGTGCGACGTGTTCCACCGTCACCGTCCACACGCGCTGGGCTCCCTCAAACAGCGCCACCTGCGGGCCGTCGAGGATCAGCGCGGTGCGTCCGGCAAGCTGCAGCACATCCCCGGTGTCGAAATCGATAAACAACAGTCCTGCCAGCGGGTTGGCCGCCAGGTTGCCCAGGGTGTTGAAGAACAGGTTGCCGGCGTAATCGGGAATGGTCAGCACGTTGCCCTCGACGCGCACGAAACCGGTGTTGCCGCCCCGGTGGGAAACGTCCACCGCGCGCTCGCCGTCGGTGTCCACGTAGGTGGCGACGAAGAAGGTGTCGGCGCTGCGAATCAGGTGCTGCGCGGCGGCGTCCAGGTGATCGCTGCGCTCAACCGCGTTGCCGGGTTTGCGCGCGACGCCTTCGACAGGGCGCAGTTGGATGTACTTGGGGCAATTGCCGAAGGTGTGCACCACATCGACCGAAAATCCGTCAGGGTCAAGGGCGTCGAGGCGCCCGTTCATGCGGTTGCGGCGACGGGTATTGAGGTCGATGCCGAGCACGCCGACCGAGGCACCCTGGTGCAACCCCGCGCGGGCAGGGTCGGTGGCCGCCGGCAGGCTGTCGATCTGCAGGCGCTGCGGGTCGGGCGAGTGTACGAAGCCTGGCGCACCCTCCACGAGCGTTGCCCAAGGCGTGCCTTGCCCATCGACCACGCCGAGCACGAGGTATGGCAGCAGCGGGTAGAAATCCCGATGCTGCTCGGGCAAGTGGTCGCGAATGACCTTGGGCCCGATCACCGCCATGCGCTCGGCGACGCCGGCGCTCTGCTGCATCTGCCGTTCGCCGGCGTGCCAAGGGGATTGTTCGAGAGTGTTCATGGGTCACCTCCAGCAGGAATAGGTGAATGCTGCGCCCGGACACGCAACGAGGGAATCACCACCTGCGGCAATCCACTGTTACGCCAACTGAAATGCCGGATGCCCGCGCAACGCGCTCACACAGTGCTCGACAAAACTGCGCACGCGCATCGGCGCATGCCGGCCCTCGCGGTACACCACCTGCACCGGCAGCGGTGGTCCTTCGAAGTCCCGCAGCACCTGGCGCAGGGCCCCGCTGAGCACATGCTCATGCACCGGGTAACTGAGGCACTGCAGCAGCCCCGCGCCCTGCACGGCGGCGTTGATCGCGCCTTGCACCGTGGAGCACGTCAGGCGTGCGCGCGCCCTGAAGGGGTCCTGTGGGTCCGCACTGGCGATCAGGCGATGCTGCTTGAGTTCATCCGGGTGCCGGGGTTCGCCATGGACCGCCAGGTAATCGGGGCTGGCGCAGAGGATAGGCCGCACCTGCCCGAGCGGCCGCGCGATCAGCGACGAGTTGGGCAACTCGCCCACCAGGATCGCCACATCCACGCCCTCTTCATGCAGGTTAGGGTGGGCGTCCTGATACCGCGCCAGCAGACGCACATCGGGGTAGCGCACCAAATAGCCGGCCAACACCGGCGCCATCGCATAACGACTGAACAACAGCGGCATGCACACCCGCAGGGTGCCCTGGACTTGTATCTGCAAGCCCTTGGCCGATGCTTCGGCGGCGTCGACGGCGGCCAGCAGCCGCACACAGTCGGCCAGGTAGGCGTCACCGGCGTTGGTCAGGCGGACGCCCTGCGTACTGCGTAGCAACAGGGCGACACCCAGGCGCGCCTCCAGGCGGGCCATCGCGCGCACCAGCGTCGGGCCGGAGACCCCAAGGGCGCGCGCCGCCGATGCCAGGCTCGGTTGCCCGGCCAGCGCGACGAACAGTTGCATATCGCGATAGCGCTCCATCAATGACGACGCCCGTGGGGCGGGTTCAACGCAGCATCCTGGCTCAGGCGCTGGCTGAGAAAGTCGACAAAACTGTTGATCCTGGCGGGCACGCGCCTACGGTTGTGGAACACCACTTGGATCGGCAGTGGCGGCGGCTCGAAGGCCTCGAGGACAATCTCCAGTTCGCCGGCCGCCACCGCCGCCGCGACCTGGTAGGACAACACTCGCGTCATCCCCCAGCCCAGGCGCGCCAGGTTGATCGCCGCGTTATTCGCCGAAACCACCAGCCGCGGCGTGATCGACACCGCCAGCGGCCGGCCGTTGTCGACGAATTGCCATTCACTGACCACCTGGCTGGCGGATGAGGTGGCGATCGTCGCCTCGCGCAACTGCGCGGGATGGTCGGGCCGGCCATGCTGATCCAGATACCCCGGCGCGGCGCATACCACGCGGCGCACCTCGCCAACCTTGATCGCCTGTTGCCCCGGCTCATGCAGGTGGCCGATACGCACGGCCACATCGACGCCTTCATCGGCCATGTTCACCACACGGTCGACCAGCAGCGCGTTGATCGTCACCTGGGGGAAGCGGTCGAGATATTCACCCAGCAGCGGTGCCACATACAGCTCGCCGAACAGCACCGGGGCGGTCAGCGTGAGGTGGCCCCAGGGGTTGGCATAACTGCCCGCCGCCGCTTCCTCGGCCTCGTCCAGCTCGGCGAGGATGCGCCGGCAATCTTCCAGATAACGCTGGCCGGCTTCAGTCAGGTGCAGGCTGCGGGTGGTACGCACCAGCAACTGCGTGCCGAGGCGTTGCTCCATGGCGGCGATGGCGCGGGTCACGCTCGGCGGCGACGTGTTCAAACGCCGCGCCGCAGCGGCAAAGCCCTGCTCCTCGGCGACCGCCAGAAACACCTGCATCTCGTGAAATCGGTCCATCGGTGCTCCTTAACTGGATTGCAGCCCGGCGGCCGTGCGGGGCATGCCCACAAAACCCGGCAAGGCTTCAATGCGCCCGAGCCAGGTGCGTACCTGAGGGTAGTCGGCCAGCGACACATTGCCTTCCGGCGCGTGGGCCACGTAGCTGTAAAAAGCGACGTCGGCGATGCTCGGTTGCTCACCGACCAAAAACGGCGTCTGGCTTAGTTGCTGCTCCAGCAGGTGCAGCAAGGCGTGGGCACGGCTGATGGCCAACGGCGCATCCACATCGGCGCCAAACACCACCGCCAAGCGCGCGGTGGCAGGTCCGGCGTGCAGCGGTCCGGCGGCCGCCGACAGCCAGCGCTGAACCCGCGCCTGGCCGACCGGGTCGCTCGGCAGCCATTGGCCGTTGCCGTATTGGCGTGCCAGGTACACCAGAATTGCATTGGAGTCGGCAAGCACGGTGCCGCCATCATCGATCGCCGGCACCTGGCCGAAACTGTTGATATTGGCAAGGAACTCCTCGGTTTTATGAGCGCCTTGCTTGAGGTCCACCAGAATGAATTCACTGGGCAGCCCCAACAACGACAGCATCAACTCCACGCGATGGGAATGACCGGACAACGGGAAACCATAGAGTTTGATCGCAGGCTGAGACATGACAGGCTCCAAAAGTGGGGTGGGCAACGCTGACCATCTTCCAGCGCTGCCGCCGCCGGAGGAATCACCACGATTCACAATCGAGCATTTCACCCTGCGAAACAATCACACACCTATGTCGGTGAGGGTGTCAATCAGTTGAAGGGCGTTGGCTGCCCCACCGCCACAGGGGCGGCACCGCGATTTCAGGTAAAAAATTCAAACTATCGCGGCCCCCATGGCTCAGAACTTCACGTTCAACGTTTTTGCAGGAGGCGACATGCAATATCGACAACTGGGCCATTCGGGTCTGCTGGTGTCCGAAATCATCCTGGGCACCGTGCCGTTCGGCGGGCGCGCCGAGTTTGAAAAATGTGGCGCCGTCGACGTGCCCCAGGCCAGGCGTATGTTCGACATCGCGTTCGACGCCGGGGTGAACATGGTCGACACCGCCGACCTCTACTCCCACGGCCTGGCCGAAGAAGTCGTGGGCAAAGCCCTGGGCGACAAGCGTCACGACATCCTGTTGGCCACCAAGGGACGCAGCCCGGTGGACAACAACCCGAACAACTCCGGTTCCTCGCGCTATCACCTGATTCGCGCGTGCGAGGCCAGCCTGAAGCGTCTCGGCACCGACCATATCGACCTGTATCAATTGCACAACTGGGACGGCATGACGCCCATCGAGGAGACCCTCGAAGCCCTGCGGCTGTTGGTCGGCTCGGGCAAGATCCGCTACTTCGGCACCAGCAACTTCACGGCCTGGCAGATGATGAAAACCCTGGGCAAAGCCGAGTTGCACGGCATGCTCAAACCCATCACGCAACAGATCTACTACACACCGGAATCCCGCGAGGCCGAATATGAGTTGCTGCCGCTGGCCCTCGATCAGCACGTAGGCACCCTGGTATGGGGACCGATGGGCGAAGGCCTGCTGACCGGTTCGACCCGCCGTGGGCACAAGCCGCCGGCCAACACCCGCCAGGGCAGCGATTGGCCGGAACCCTATGTGCACGATCAGGAACGCGCCCTGGACATCATCGAAACCCTCGCCGCCGTGGGCGATGAGCACGGCGTTTCAGTGGCGCGTACGTGCCTGGCGTGGCTCAAGGATCGTCCGGGCATCACCTCGTTGATCGTCGGCGCGCGCACCGAGGAACACCTGCGCGACAACCTGGCGGCCACCGAGTTGAAACTCAGCGAGGAACAATCCTCCCGCATCGAAGCCGCCACGCGGCGCCAGCCGTTGTACCCGTACTGGCACCGTTTCACCGCCGGGATCGACCGCTTCGACCCGGCAGAGCAACCGTTCCTGGCCGAGCACCAGAAGACCCTGGACGCGCGTCAGGACCAGTAAGCCAGAGCGGCCCTGCGCGCCAGGGCCGCCTTGCAATCGCCAGGCACACTGCCTATATTTGCGCCCTGGCGCGATCCACGCCACCTTCCGCGGAAAGGGCTGCGCCCAGGACATCGCATCACCCACTCGATTTCTACGACTCCCCACCTGACAGCGGAAAAGGTAAGCGCAAGGAGCTCGTATGTCGCAACGTCCCGTTACCTCCACCACCGATGGCCGCCTCAACCTTGAGCAGCAGCGCAAGCGCGCCAAGGAACTGCTGACGCGCCTGAAAGCCCACGACGCTCACGCAACCTTGTCCCAGGCCCAATGGCAAATCGCCAAACAATTGGGTTTCAGCAGTTGGCCCAAACTCAAGGCCCATGTCGACGCCCTCGACTTCGCCGCACGCCATCCCAACTTCCAAGCCAGCGACGAAGCCCGCACCACCCATTGGCGCTGCGGCAGTGACATCGCCCATACCTTGCAACTGGCCGGGTTCCAGGGCCAGTTCCGTATGCTCACCGATCCGCTGTGCATGGGCCCGGTACGCGACCTGCCCGCCGAGGAATTTCGTGCCCTGCGCAGCGCCTTCATCAGCCAGACCTTTGCCATGGATCTGACCACCGTGGCGCAGCGGGTCGACAACGAATACCAGCACCTGCACGCCCTGGCCGACGATGCACCGAGCGTACTGTGGTGCGAAGCGGACGCCTACGATCAACTGTTCCTGATTCGCGCCCTGGCAGGCCTGGACCGAGCACCGCGCCACTTGGAATTGATCCAGGTCGATCGCATTCCCGGCGTCGAACGCTTTATCGGCATTGGCCAATTGGCCCCGGATGTGCTCGCCTGGCTCTGGCCACAGCGGCGCCGGATCAACGACGACGCGGTGCAACTGGCGGTGCGAGGACGCGGCGTACCCAACCACGTGGGGATTGATTTTCATCAACCCGCCCGTGCTTCGCCGCTATGAGAGCGACTTCAGGCCTTCACGTTCTGCCGGATATTCCAGCCGAACCTCACGGGCCCACCCTCCTTGGCACCATCGGCTTTCTGAGCTTGGTAGCTGACGTCAACGGTGGCGAAATTCAAGGCGATGCTGTCGAAGAGCACATCGTCCTGATTATTGGCACCGGTGCCGTAGGACACCACCATCACTTCCTTCAGGGTGATCACCAGATACTCCACTGGGCTGGAACCGCCCGCTTTGCGCACCACCAATCGTGCTTCGGGATAATGCTTGCCGCTGGCGCAGGCCATCATCAGGTTAGGGCTGGATTTATCCAGCGGCTTTTTCAGGTTCAGGTTGGCAATGTTGACCTTGCCCGAGCCCCCGCCGGTGCCTGAATGCATTGACCCGGTCTGCGACAGCCCCCACGCCCATTCGGTGATATCAATCTCGTCGCGATGGGCCTGGTCCCGTGATTCACCCTTGATATCGCCCAGTTTCAAAAACATATCGACTGCCATGTTGGTTCCTTGTCCTGTTGTTCGTCGGGAGTGACGTGGGGCGCACCGTTCCCGAATCGAGACGGCGCTCACAAGATGGCAAAGCTGGATCGGGAAGTGCCCGTCTTGAAAAGACGAAACATCCGACATTAATTTGCGCTGCTGCGTCTTTACTCTCTCGACTCCCCAAAAACCCAGGAGTTAAGGAATGACAACCGCCCTGCTCAAGGATGGATTTCCCTCGGCCCACCACACTACCCGCCAACGCATTGAAAACAGCATCGACCTGCGTCGACTGTTCTTCGCCATCGACAGCGATCCGGCGCTGATTGGTGCGGGCGTGGTGTATATCGATGAGGGCTTCAACGTGGTCACGCTGCGTGAGTTCCAGGCGATTTGCAGTGTGCAGCCCATTAAGGTGGTGTTGCGTGAGGCGCCTCGCTATGTAGGGCCGGTGGAGTTCAAGCGGATGTTGGAGCATGAGCCGCGGGAATCGCGGTTGGTGAGTGAAGCGTTGAATACGGCGGTGACGTGTGCGGGGGCGATACTGAGCTGGGTGGTGATTTCAAGTGGTTTTGCACTGATGCCTTTTACAGCTGGGACGAGCGCGGTGATTTCCTTCATGGGTCAGGCCGCAGCGGTGGCGGGTACGGCGCAGTGTATCGCTGGTGTCCTCCGAACGGGGTCAGAAGCCGCTTTCCCGGAATTCAATGATTATTTAGATAGCGAATCCTGGTATCAAGACGCAACGGTAGTGCTGGACGGAGTGGCATTGCTGGGCGTTTCAACTTCGATGTTAGTCACAGTGAAAGCCATTACTACAACCACAAGCGTATCCGGAAAATCCGTCCGCCAAGCACTCAAAGGATTGACTCGCCAGGAGCGGGCTAAACTCAATGATGAGTTGCTGAGCATTCGAGACCCGAGGTTAACGCCCAAATTGCTCAAGTTGGAAAAAGCCAAGGGCAGACTCCCCAAGCGTATCAGCGCCGCAAAGATGCAGCATGCAACCGCTACCCACATTATGGACGTACTGGCTGCGACGCTTAGCTTCACCAGTAGTGCAACCAACGGAAATGTCAGGACGCTCGCAATAGGCATCTACGAGGAACTCAGCCAGTGAGCAAGCAGAACGGAATAAAAAACGAATATTACTCGGCCGTCTTTATTGAAAACCCTTGGACATTAATCAAGCGGTACATGCCGGTAATCGGAGCAGACCTGCTTGTCGCATGCGCCTCAATAGGATTGACGGCAATCCTGGCAATGCTCACTTATCTCTCGACGTGCCCCACAGGTTTTGCCACCAAAACATCTTTTTTCGGCGCTACAGGACTTGGCGCAGTATTCGCCCTCGCCAAATACGAAGTGCTCTACGGCCGCATCCATTGGGTCTGGATAAACGTCGCGATATACCTCATCTGCCTGTTGGTAGCACTTCCCACCATCGCCTACCGCCCCAACACTTACCTTTACGCCATCTGCCTGCTCTGCCCCTTGACCGGCCTGTTGATCCTCAACAGCAATCGCTGCCGCGAACTGCGCCACAAGATGGTAGACATCCGCCACAAGCGCGAAGACATCATCGCGACCCTGAAAAAACAAGGCCGCTGGAAATGGTGGTAATCCCACTCACAAACAAGGACAAGCCATGCAGAACATCAACACCCTCCTACGCCAATTCAGCGCCGAAGGCGCCACCCATCTCTACTCCAGCCCGCCCTCGGTACTCACCCCCGCCGACCTGTATCGGGCCAAGGATGATGCCCGTTACCGCGAGCTGATTGCAGGCAGTAATATCTACCTCATCACCGCGCGGCGCCGGGTGCTGATCAACCCCTACGACGTTCAATTGCTCGACCGCACACTCCACGGCAGTTTCCTGGTGATGGACGAGCTGGGGGTGCAGTCCGTGCCTTTTCGCTATGACATCCCGCCGATCACACCGGACGATCACGATGCCATCGAACAAGTAACCGTTGCGCCAAACGGCACGCATTTGCAGATCATCACTGCCTCACGACAGGTCACCACCGCCGCGCATATCGTGGTCGCGAGCGCCAGCAGTGCGCTTGAAGCCGACCACCGGGATATGGACGTGCTGTACGTCGGCCAGGGTATCGGCCGAGTCAATTCGCGTAGCGCTGTCGACCGTTTGCTCAACCACACCACCTTGCAACGCATCCTGGCCGAGGCCTCGACCAACCACCCGGAGCTGGAGATTTCGCTGCTGCTGTATCGCTTCGAATACGGCCGGACAATGATCAGCAATGGCGGCGACCTCAACCTCGACCCGCTTGCCAGCGAGCAGGAGGAGCACGCGCACTTCGAGCGGCTGCGCTCAGTGCGACTGAACCGCGATGAGGTGATCACCTTGGCGGAAGCGGCGCTGATCAACCATTTCAAACCGCACTACAACACCTTGCTCAAGTCCACGAACTTCGCTGCACATCACAAGATCAAACCGCTGAAAAAGCTACTGGCCAGGGGTATCACCGGTCTTACGGTGGAGATTTGCACGTCAAACATCAACGCACGCCTCAGCACCCGTGACGCGCTGCCGCTGGACCTGACCACGATGATGCCCACCCATGTTCTGGAGGGGCAGGCCTTCAGCGACGAGCAGCAAAAACAGGCCTGGTTCGAGGAGTTGCGGGTCATGGCGCACACCCAATACGCCAGCTTCCCGCTGACCACGCCCGAGGAGCGCGATACCTTCATGCATGGCATGGTGTGGGTCGGGCAGACACAGCGGGAACAGATGTGGCCGATGCACGGCGAGGCCAACAAGTAGAACGCGCAGAGTCCAGTGATCTGTTCCTTCATGAGCCAACATAAACCACCTGTGGCGAGCGGGCTTGCCCCGCGTTGGGCTGCGCAGCAGCCCCAAAACATAGCCCGGAGCTGCCTGGCACACTGCGGTGCTCTTATTGGGGCTGCTGCGCAGCCCAACGCGGGCGGTGCGACGATTCGACAAGCCCGCTCGCCACAGAGGACCGAGCGGCATCATTGCTCTTCAGGCGGCGGGGTGGGTTTTATCCAACGCCTTGTCCACCAGCAGTTGCACACCTTCGAGCATTCGGCATAGGCCCAACGCTACATTGCGCTGAGCCCCGTCAATTTCGAAGGCGAGGTGGGCGGCGATTTCGTTGATGGAAGCCAAGTCCTGGGAGGCGTTGACCAGCAAGGTTTCCGTGTCCAGGTCAGCGCGCAGGGTGAAGAGCCCGTCGCTGGGTTCGGGTGTTGGTTTTTCAGGGTTCAGGTAATGGTTGATCGCACGGTAGGCCACGTCGTGCAGGGTGCTGGAGTCGAAGTCTTGAGGGCCTGGGGGGTTTGGACTGTCTTTAATCATGGTGGAACTCCTACGAGAATGGAGCCGTCACGATTCGCGGTCAAACGAAATAGGGTGGCAGCTATACGCGGGTTGACCGACCGGCTCGTAGGAACTCCGGCATACCCTAAGGTATCCCGCGTACAGCTGCCGCGACACGATACAACAGACGTGAAAAAAACGCCTGAATCGGTGTTGGCAAAGGAGCACTACGAGGCGGACGGTCAAATCCGGTCGCTGAATTGGCAGCGACGGCCAGGAGGTTAGTCAGCGCAGTTCCGAGCGACAACCTGAAAGCCTTGTCGGAAAAGTCCGAGATCAACAATAGCGTCTTGTGGAGACCCAAACCCGTGTTTGCCAAACCACGCTCTATCAGAACGAACTGGAAGTGGCGCGAGGGACTGTCGACATCATGCCGGGCACGCGCGCGCAAGTAACACTGAGTGCACAGTTGCCGCAGGGCCGCGTGAAGTGGCAGATCGGCGTAGCGGATGGCACGCCGGCGGGTTTCCTTAACGCCAGTCGACTGGCGTCCGAACACCCTTCTGACTCACGCATGGCGCCCTGGAAACCGCTGATCTATACGGTGGGGAGCAGCCCGTTGACCGACTTTCCGGCCGTGCAGTGGCGAGACGTCAACTCCCCGACAAGGATCAATTTTCGCGTCCGGTAAGACGGGCGATGGTTTTTTAAGCCCTGCGTTTGTGTACGACTGTGTTCAATGGATTGAGCAGTAAAGACGAGGCTCGTAAACCACTGGAATCTTGCATAAGCCATTTCAGTCGACCGCATTCCTGTGCCCTGGTTTATTGAGCCGGCCGCAGCAACTGCATCTGCTGGCGATAATCATCCGTCACCTGCCTTGCCTGGCTGCTGCTGGTGATGACCCTTGGCGTGATCAACACGATCAGTTCGGTGCGGTCCTTGGATTTGCTGGTGTTGCCGAACAGCCAGCGCAACCCCGGAATTTTCCCGAGGTAAGGCACGGCACTGACACTCTCGGCGTTGTCCTGCTTGATCAGCCCTCCGAGCAATACCGTCTGCCCACTCTGCACCGCCACCTGGGTCGATACCGAGCGCGTGGAGATGCGTGGATTGTTTTGCGTGTCGCCATTGCTCGTCTGGTCCTGGGCATCGCTGACCTGCTGCTGGATATCCATGTACACCAGGCCACCCGGATTGATTCGCGGCACCACGTCGAGGATCACGCCGGTCTGCACATATTCAACACTGCTCAAGGTGGTATCGGAGGTGCCGGTATTCACCGTGGTCTGGCTGATGGGGATGTTGTCGCCCACCTGGATCTGCGCCGGCTGGTTATTCATCACCACCAGCGACGGTGCCGACAGCACTTGGGTGCGACCGTTGGTTTCCAGAGCGTGCAGCGCCACCTGCAGGTTGGAGCTGACGAAGGAATAGAACAATGAATCCGTCGCCCCCAGCCCTGCCCCGCCACCGCCCAGCGCACCCTGGCTCCCGGCGGCGTTGGCCACGGTGGTGCTGGTGGAATTACCGGCCAGGCGTCCCAGATACCACTGCACGCCGAGGTCCAGTTCGCCGGTGAGTTTGACTTCGAGGATGCGCGTCTCGATCTGCACTTGCAGCGGCGGGTTATCGAGGCGCTTGATCGCCGATTCGATCTCTTTCCATTGCACCGGGCGCGTGCGCACCAGCAGTTGGTTACTGCTCTTTTGCGCGGTGATGCGGGTACCGGCGTCGAGGCTTTTGGCCGGGGCGTCTTCGCTGGTGACCTGCTCGGCGTTGTCCTGCTCGGCTTCGGGCTCCTGCTCCTCTTCTTCTGCGGCGGGTTGGTTGCCATTGAGGTTGTTGCTCAGGCCGCCGGGCGTGCTGCCGGACGTACTGTTGGTGCCTGGCGAGGACAAGGTCGCGGTGCGCAAACCGGGGGCGACCTTGGCCGGAGCGTCGTCCTTGATCGCGCCCGTGCCGTAGATCTGCCGCAGGTACTTGGCCAGGTCGGTGGCCTTCATGTTGCGCACGTCATACACGTACATCTGCGGCTCGTTGCCGCCGCCCTCGTCGATGGTGTGGATCCAGTCACCGACTTCGCTGAGATACTGCGGTTGCGAGGAAATCGCCACTACCGAGTTGGTCCGTTCGATCGGCAGGAACCGCACCATGCCCGCCAACGGCATGCCGCTGTCGGGGCCGAACATCTTTTGCAGCTCGGGCATCAGCTCGGCCACCGAGGCGCGTTGCAGGCCGAACACGCCCACCGACATACCTTTGAGCCAGTCCACATCGAAGGTGTCGATGGTGTCCTGGTAGTTGGCCAACTCTTCCGGGGTGCCGGCCAGGCTCAGCACATTGCGCGCCGGGTCCACCAGCAAGAATGCATTTTCGCGGGCGAACGGTTTGAGCAGTTTCTGCATCTCGGTGGCCGAGATATAGCGCAGCGGAAATAGGCGCGCCGACAAGCCGCTGGACGGCTGGGCCACGCGCATCTGCGGCACCAGCTTGCCCGCCACCGCCTGGTTGGCCGGCAGGATCACGTAGCGGTTGCCTTGCCGGATCATGGCGTTATCGGTCCAGGACAGCAGGGTTTCGAGGATCGACAAGGCCTGCTGCTTATTCACCGGTTTGGAGGTGGAAAAACTGACGTTGCCTTTCACGCCCTGGGCGATGCTGTAGTTCTCGTGCAACAGGTCGCCCATCACGCTGTTAATCACCGCTTCAATGGGCTGGTCGGCGAAGTTGAACACGATGTCACCCCCGCCCTCCTCGCGGCCGGCGGGCGCCGCACTTGGCGAGCGGACGAAGGACTGATTGCCACGGATCAGTTGACGCTGAGGCGGGGTCTTCGCGCTGGGCTGGGTGCTGTCGAGCGGTGCCTGTTCAGCCGCCGGGGCCACCGGCGGGCGTTGCGAACCGGTGCCTTGCAGCGCCTCGTGCAACAGCGCCGGGTCGGCATCCAGGTGCTCGGGAAAGGTCCCGCAGCCACCGAGGGTGACGGCGGTGGCCAGGCAAAACGCAGTGGTGCGCAAAGCGCCAGGGAAAGTATCGATCAAGGGGTGGACTCGTGAGGAAGGGTAATCGGGGGCGTGGTGGACGGTGGCGGCAAACGCGGGGTATTCAGGCTCAGGGTGTGCGTGCGGCCATCCAGCACAAAACGGGCGTCGCGGGCGGTCAGCTGTTCGAGCCGCCAGCCGTTGGGCAAAGTCTGGCCCTGGTGGACTTTGAGCGGCGGGCCGTCCGCGCGCTTGAGCAGCGCCACCTGTACGTTGCCGTCCAGGATGATGCCGGTCAGCACCAGGCTCGACAGGTCGGACACACCCGCCTGGCCGACGGCGCGGTCGGGGCTGCGATCCGGGCTGAACAGCGGCGCCTGCCAGGTTCCGGCCAGGCTGTCGAGGCTGGCACTCGGTGCATTCAGCACCTTGGCCGCTGCCTGGGTGCGCGCATCGGGCGCAGGCGCCGGCAGCCATTCGGGCGCGTCGCCGATGCTGCTGAGAATGCCGACCATCAGCAGGCTCAACACCGCGGCAACGCCAAGCAGGAGCCATTCAACGGGGCGCAGTGCACTGATCATGGCTGCACCTGCCGCGCGCCCGCCGGTTGCAGGTAGCCGCGCACCAACAGGTGCACCACCAGCTTGCCGGCACCGCCACTGACCGGCGCGTTCGGCGCGCGGCGGATGCTCATTTCATCGACGAACAGAAACGGCCGCTGATATTCCAGCTCATGCACAATCGCGGTCAACGGCTCGATGGCGCAGTTGAGCGTGAGGCTGACCTTGACCTGGCGATAGGGCTCGCTGTCGTCCTGTTGAGGGGTGATCGGCATGCGCTGGGTCAGGCTGCAACCGCCGCCGACCGTGGCGCGGCTGTTGATCAGGTCGGCGATGCGTTGCATCAGGTCGGCGGCGACCGCGCTGGGGTCATCGCCCGGCAACAGGCTGGTGCTGCTGGCCGGGTCCTGGCGCGCCTGCTCCAATTGTTGACGCAGGCTATCGCCCTGGCGAAGCACGCCGGCGTAGCGTTGCTGTTGCTCACGCAGCTGTTCGGCCTGCTCGCTCATGGCGCGCAAGGGCCCGGCGAACCAGCTGTCGATCAACAGCCAGTAGACGGCTCCGAGCACCACGGCCAGGCCGATCAGGGCGGCGCCACGGCGTTCACGGGGTGTCAGCGGTCGGCGCATCAGCGGCCTCCTGGTGCAGGTGGGCGCGCAAGGAAAACTGATCCTTGCCGGTTTGCGCATCGGGTTGAATCACCCCTTCGAACTGGGCGTTTTCCAGGCTGCGGCAACCTTTGATTCGGGTGATCAACGCGCTGGCCTTGGCGCTTTGCCCGGAGAAGGACACCTCGGCGCCGTCGCTGACTTCCAACTGATCGAGCCAGGTGTCGGGCGGCAGGCACGCGGTCAGTTCATTGAGCAGCGCCGACAGCGGCGGTTGCGCCATTTTGCGGCGAATCAGGTATTGCGCGGCGCCCCGGGTATTGAGCAGTTGCTGGCGCAGCGCCTGAATCTCGGCCACCTGGTTTTTTTGCTCGCGCACACTCTGCTGCATGGCCTCCAAAACCCGCTGGCGGTCGTCGAGCCACAGCAGCATGGCACCGATCATCAAGGCGCCGCACAACCACGGCAGGCTGCGTTGCAGGCCCTTTCCGGGCGGGCGCTGGCGGCGGCGCAGCGGCAGCGGCAACACGTCTACACCAAGGGCGTTGCCCGTGGCGTCCTGCACATCCACCGCATGGGGCCGCAGCCCCAGATCGGCGCAGTCGGCGAGGATCTGGTCCAGACGCTCGCGCAGAACGGCTATCAGCGTTACTTCTACATAGGCTGGCGTGCGCCGCTCCTGGCGAACGACGAAATAAAGTTGCGCCGCCTCGAACGGGGTGAAGCGATCCAGTTCGTAGCCGACCACGGTAGACAGGTTGCGCGCGGCGGCCGGCGGCAGCCGCAGGGTTTGTATCAGCACCGTTTGCGCAGTCAGCACCAGCACCTGGCGCACCTCGCCCACCACGGGCGGTACGGCGGCGGTCAGCGGCCAGTGGTAGAGCCGGTCCGCAATATCGTGCAGCAACAACCAGCGCGGCAGGCAGCCGCGCAGTTCCTTGAGCCACAGCCGCCAGCCCTGTTGCAACAGGCTGCCACGCCAGCGCTGGGCGATAGGCGCCGTGAGCGGCCGCACGCGCGCCGCGAGGTAGTCATTCATTCTTGCCAACGGAGTACTCGATAAGGTTGCGCGCTGCCTTGCGCGGGGCTCAATAACACGGTGGCCTGCAACCGGGCGTGGTAGCCGCCGGGCCGTTCGGCGTGGCTGTCGATCACCAGCACCTCGCCGGGGTCGGCGCCCACCGCACTCAGGTGCGGCAGGTTCAAGGCACGGCGCATCAGGGCGCTGGCGAAGGCCGCATCGGGCCGGTCGAGGCCGCTCCACAGGCTGATCTCGGGGGCCAGCGCGCTGTACAGCGCCTGGGTCATGCCCGGCAACTGACGTACTTCTTCAACCACGCGAAACGGCGCCAGGCCCTGGTTGCGACGGGTCTCCAGGGCTCGCGCCATCTGGTTGGCCTGGGCCTGGCTGGCCCCGCAGGCCAGGGCCAGGCGGGCAAAATCGGCCACCTCGGCGCTGTTCAAATACAACTTGCCGCGCTCGCTGCGCAGGCTGACGCGCAATTGCGCATCGTCGAACACCAGTGGGATTTCGCGCCCATCGGCGATCCACTGTTTGCGCTGCTGCGAGTCGGCGAACGCCTGCATCGCCAGGGCAATCCCCGCTTCGGCGGCCAGCACCGCCTGGGTGTGCTGGCGATGCCACGCCGCCTGACGCGTCTGCAACTGCACCCAGCCGGCCAGGCCGCCCAGCAGCAGGCTGAGCAAGGCCAGCACCCACAGCACCAGCAGCAACGCGACACCGCGCTGATGGCGGATCATTCCGGAGCTCCGCTGGACAGGTTCAGGCGCAGCGCAATCACTTGGGTTACCCACGGCACCGGCCCGTTGACCTGCGCGGCAATACGCACCGTCTGGGGCAGCCGCCGCGACCACGGCCAGGCACTGATCCAGCCGGTGGGCTGGCCCGTGGGCGACAGGCCGCGATAGCTCAATTGCAAGTCCTCGACATCGCTGAGCAGCACCTGGGGCTCGCCGCGTGACGCCGGCACGCTGGCCTGGGCCGGCGTTTCAAAGCGCGCGAACGTCACCTGCAAATCCCGCGGCGCCGCGCCCGCGGTCAGTTGCAAGGTGAACCGCTGGATGCCGCCGCCGAGCACGCCGGGCAAGGTCGCGACAAATTGCATGCGCTGGGCGCTGCCGATGAAAAAACCGTCGGTCTGGCTGTCATCCTCGGTGACGTCCAGGGGCAGCGCCTCGCTGATCGAGCTGCGCAAAAATTGCTGCGCCGCGCGCATTTCATCCAGGCTCACCGTATACCGCTGCGCCTTGAGCACCGCCCGATTCGCTCCCAGCAGCGCACCGCCGACCAGCACCAGCAGCACCCCCAACAGGCTGATGACGATGAGGATTTCCAGCAAGGTAAAGCCCTGTTGTCGCGTGTTCACAGGCTCGCCCCGCGTAATTTCAGGGTGCTGAATTGCGCGCTGCGCGAGCCTTCGCGAACGCTCAGGTCGAGGCGGAACAGGTGCGGCTGGCCGGGGCGACCGGGTTGCTGGGCGATGCGCAACTGCCAGGCGATGCCGTCCAGTTCGCCCTGGCGCACACCGTTGGCGAGGGGCCCGGAGGCTTCCTGGTCCATCACGCTGAGGGCGGCGTGGCTGAGGCGGTCGCTGTGGGTCACTTGCAGCAGCGAACGGGCGCTTTGGCCAAAGGCGACCAGCAGCACCGTGCTGCACAGGGCCATCAGCAGCAGCGCGGCGAGCATTTCCAGCAAGGTGAAACCGCCCTGGTTTTTCATGGCAACGCCTTGGATAGCACGCTGCCGGTCAGCCAGCCGACGTCGATGCGCCAACGCCGCGTGCCGTGGGCCAGCAGCAGGTGGCCGCCGGTGGAGCTGCCGTCGGGGTAGAACTCAATCGCGGAGCCGGCCTGCTCGGCGGTGTGGAGGGTCACTTGCAGGTCGGCGGGCCAGTGTTTTGGCGGGCGATCCGGGGCCTGGAAACGGAGTGTTTTCAGGTCGAACAATGTACGTTGCGTGGCGCCACTGACAATCGCCCGCGCCCGTGTGCTGCGCAGCGCTTCAACCATCTGCCCCACCACCTGGCGCTCCTTCGCCGCGCGCAGGCCTTGTTGCAGACCAAACCCTACCAGGCCGGCCGCCAGGCTGATCAGCACGATCACCACCAGCATTTCCAGCAGGGTAAAGCCGCGTTGGCGGGTGGGCATGGGTTATTCCCAGTTGCCCAGGTCGGCGCTGTAGCCATCGCCGCCG
This sequence comes from Pseudomonas quebecensis, assembly GCF_026410085.1. Taxonomy (NCBI): domain Bacteria; kingdom Pseudomonadati; phylum Pseudomonadota; class Gammaproteobacteria; order Pseudomonadales; family Pseudomonadaceae; genus Pseudomonas; species Pseudomonas quebecensis. The sequence continues at coordinate 1,766,324 of NZ_CP112866.1, read as the reverse complement.
GGCTGGCCGTCCTGGCCGTAGAAAATCAGGTCGAAGGCGCCGTGTTCGCCGGGGAAGCGATAACCGAAGGCGTGGCCGAACGGGTCTTTGAGGTCCGACGGTTTGGCATACGGGCCGGCCCAGCCGGTGCTGTTGGCGGGCTTGTCGACCAGTTGCTGCAAGGTCTTGGGCGGCGAGCCGACGTCCAGGCCATAGCTTTCGATCTTCATGCTCAGGCTGGCCAGTTGGGCCTTGCCCGCGCCGTACTTGCCCTTGTCGACGTTGCCGCCGACCTGGCGCACCACGATGGTCGCGACGATGCCCAGCAGCACGATCACCGCGAGCATTTCCAGCAAGGTAAAACCGCCCTGGCGGCGGGCGGGCTTGAATCGGGTATGACGCATGGGAGTGGGTCCTTGTGGGTTCATATATTGCTGGTCAGGCTCATCAGCGGCAGCATGATCGCGAGCATGATCACCGCCACCAGCACCGCCATGACCACGGTCAGCGACGGCACCAGCGCGGCCAGCAAGCGGTCGATGCCGCGCTTGGCTTCAACGTCGAACACGTCGGCGACCTTGAGCAACATGCCGTCCAGGTCGCCGGCCTGTTCGCCGACTTCAATCATTTGCAGGGCCAGGTCCGGCAGCAGCGGCTCGGTGCCGAACGCACTGGCCAGGGTGCCGCCGCCCTTGACCGACTCGGCGGCCTGGGCCACCTGGGCCTGCAGGGCGCGGTTGGTGCAAACCTGTCGCGCAATCACCAACGCGTGCAGCAGGGCCACGCCATTGCTGAGCAAGGTGCCCAGAGTGCGTGCCAGACGCGCCGCTTCGACCCGTTGCAGCAACGGGCCGATAACGCGCAGGCCAAGCACGCGGCGGTCAAATTGTTCACGGCGCCGAGGGTCTCGCAGGCGCGCGGCCAAGGCCCAGACCGTCACGATCAGCCCGGCCAGCACGGCCAATCCATAAGCGCCGAGAAATTGCCCAAGGCTCAGAATCACTTCGGTGATCAGCGGAATCGGCACGCCCAGGTCCTTGAAAATCGGCACAAACTGCGGCACCACGTAGGCCAGCAACAGCGCCAGCGAACCGAGCACGCCGACCACCAGAAACGCCGGATAGATCAGGGCGTTGATCACCTCGCCTCGCAGCAACTGGCTGCGTTCCAGGTAATCGCTGAGCTGGCGCAGGGTGTTTTCCAGGGCGCCGCCCGCTTCACCGGCGCGCACCATGCTCAGGTACAGCGGCGAGAACTGCCCACCCTCCTCTTCCAGGGCTTTCGATAACGGCTGGCCGGCCTTGACCTGTTCGCGGATGCGCTCGATCAGCGCGCGGGTCTGCGGTTGGCCGGGTTGTTTGAGCAGGATGCCGAGGGCGCGCTCCAGGGGTTGGCCGGCGCCGAGCAACGTGGCCAGTTGCTGGGTAAAGCTGACGAGGGCGGCGCCGTTGAGCTGGCCACGGCCCAGGGCTTTATGCAGGCCGCTCAGGCCGGCGGGGTCGACCTGCAACACCAGCAGGCCGCGCTTTTGCAACAGGGCCACGGCGGCGGGTTGATCCTTCGCATCGACGGTGCCGTTCTGCGGCGCACCCTGAGCATCGAGGGCGCGGTATTTGAACAGGCTCACGTGCCCTCCCCACGCGTCACACGCAGCACTTCTTCCAGCGAGGTCACGCCGGCCAGGGCCTGGCGTAAGCCTTCTTCATGCAGGGTGCGCAGACCGCTGCGACGCGCGGCCTGCTCCAGGGTGGCGGCGTCGGCCTGGCGCATCAGCAGGCTGCGCAGTTCGTCATTCATTACCAGCAATTCGGTGATCGCGCTGCGGCCGCGATAACCACCGGTGCCGGGGCGATAGAGCACAATCGGACGCTGGTCCGTCAGGCGGTCCAGCCCATGTTCTTCGACCAGTTCAGGCGGTGCTTCAAAGGCCACCCGCGTGGCCGGGTCAAGCCGGCGCACCAGGCGCTGAGCCAGAATGCCGTTGACCGTCGAGGCGATCAGGTAGCTCTCCACGCCCATGTCCAACAGGCGCGTGATACTCGCCGCCGCGCTGTTGGTGTGCAGGGTCGACAGCACCAGGTGCCCGGTCAATGAGGACTGGATGGCGATGCGGCAGGTCTCCAGGTCGCGGATCTCGCCGATCATGATCACGTCCGGGTCCTGACGCACGATGGAGCGCAGCGCCCCGGCAAAATCCAAGCCGATGGCGGGCTTGACCTGGATCTGGTTGATGCCTTCGAGCTGGTATTCCACCGGGTCTTCCACGGTGATGATCTTGCGCTCGGCGGTGTTGAGCCGCGACAGCGCGGTGTACAGCGTGGTGGTCTTGCCCGAGCCGGTCGGGCCGGTGACCAGCAGAATGCCGTGGGGCCGTTCCAGCACCTCGAGAAAAGTCTGCAGGCGCGCACCGTCAAAGCCCAGGCTCTGGAAATCGAAGCGCACGGTCTGCCGGTCGAGCAGGCGCATCACCACCGACTCGCCAAAACTGGTGGGCACCGTGGACACCCGCAGGTCCAGTTCCTTGCCTTGGATGCGCAGCATGATCCGCCCGTCCTGGGGCAGGCGGCGCTCGGCGATGTCCAGGCGCGCCATGATCTTGACCCGCGAAATCACCGCCGCCGAGGAACTGGACGGCGGTGCTTCGGCGTCGTGCAGCACGCCGTCGATGCGGTAGCGCACCTTGAGCTGGTTTTCGAACGGTTCGATATGAATGTCCGAGGCACGCTGCTCGACGGCGCGCTGCAGGATCAGGTTGACCAGGCGAATCACCGGCGCTTCAGAGGCCATGTCCTTGAGGTGCTCGATGTCTTCCAGCGCGCCGCCCTGTTCGTCGAGGTTTTCGATCAGGGTGCCCATGGCTGAGCGGCCCTGGCCGTAATAGCGCTCGATCAGAGTATCGACTTCGGTACGTGGCCCCACCGCCAGCCACACCGGCACGTCACAGGCGTACGCCAGGGCCTGGAACGCATACCGCTGGGCCGGGTTGGCCGACAGCACCGTCAACCCGCCGTGGCTCCAGCCGACCGGCACTATCTGGTAATGACGCATGAAGCGTTCGGTCAATACCGGCAACGGATCGAGCAACGCCGGCGCGACCTCGGCCGACAGCAGTGGCGCGCCGAGCAGATCTGCCCAGGCGCGGGCCAGTTCGACCTCGGAGACCAGCCCCAGGCGGGTCAGCAGGCCGAGCAGTTCGTCGTCGGCGGACTCCTGGGCCAGGCGACGGGCGCGCTCCAGATCGACGGTCTTCAACCCGGCGTGATGCATCAGCCACGCGCAAACCTGTTCGGTGTGCGGGATGGGCAATTGGCAGGCATCGATGGGCGTCGAAGGGCTGGGCATGGGTGACTGTCTGAGGGGCTATGTTCTAAGGGCTATGGAGAAACCGTGTCAGGAGTGGGCTCGCCCACTCCTGCAGGGGAGCGCGTTTGCCCGTCAGTTCGAGGCTTTGGGCGCGGTTTGGCTGCTGTTCAGCGGTCGCCCGCCCTTGGTGGTTTCGGCCTTCTGCTTTTTCGCGGCCTTGGCGTCGTGGGCCTGGGTCAACACGGTGGAATCGGCAGCGCCGGACTTGGCGTCGGCGTCGGTGGACTCAGCCGCCATGGCCGCGCCACTCAGCGCGACGCCCAGCACAAAACCGGCACCTAACAGGGAAACTTTCATAAACATTCTCCAGATAAAAACAGCAGGCCGCTCCAGTGGCGCCTTGAACGCGTTCAAGACCCTACACCAAAGCAGTGGGTAAAACAGCTTGTATAAAACATGGCACATTAGAACTACCGGACAAAGCCACTAGTTCGCCATGACGCAATGAATTTTCTTAAACCAATCGACTTGTAGGTTTAGTCTTAGTTCCGAAACGTAAGGAATTATTTCTAATTTCACGCAAAAATTAGCTTTTGTTTGACTTATAACCGCAAGAATTGCCTTAATTGTGCGGTTTTTGCGGTTCAAAATGCCATCGCGTGATATCGCTTAGACACTACTCACAACAATAACTCACACTTTTAATTAACTAATAAACCCGCGAATTTCGCCAAGTAGTTGCAATTAGCCATCGGTTAAAAATTGCGATCAAGGGCAACTATTGCCCAGAAAAAAGTGACGAGCGTGCCCTGAATGACACACGTCTCGTCGCGCCATGTTGAATGACCATTGTCGGAGAGAGCCATGAATAAACGCAAAATGATCGGTGCGCAGTCGGCGTTAGCCCTGCTGGCAATGGCGGTGTCCCAAGTGCATGCCGCCACCAGCCCGGCGCTGGACGAAGGACGGATGAGCCGCGCCGAAAAAGCCGCGGATAAAACCCTGGCGAAGATGACCATGGAAGAAAAGCTCGCCTACATCGGCGGCATCGGTGGCTGGGACGTCAAACCGCTGAGCCAATACGGCATCCCGCAGATCCACGGCGCCGACGGCGGCGTAGGCGTGCGCTACACCAGCGAAGGCAACGCCCAGGGCGTGGTGTACCCGTCCGGGCCTAACCTGGCCGCGAGCTGGAACCCGCGCCGCGCCATCGACCTGGGCCGCGCGCTGGGGTATGACACCGCCAGTGGCGGCTATCAGTTCGTCACCGGCCCCGGCGTGAACCTGTACCGCATGCCCTACAGCGGCCGTGCGTTCGAGTATCTATCCGGTGAAGACCCGTTCCTCGGCGCCAGCCTGGGCCCCGCTGTCATCAACGGCATCCAGTCCCGCGGCGTGTGGGCCAACGCCAAGCATTTCGCGGCCAACGACCAGGAAAGCAACCGCTTCCACCTCGACGAAATCATCAGCGAGCGCGTACTGCGCGAGATGACATTGCCGCCGTTCGAGTCCGCCTCCAAGAACAGCAAAGTCGCGATGATGATGTGCGCGTTCCAGAAGGTGAACGGTGAGTTTGCCTGCCAGAACAAACACCTGATGCGTGACATTCTGAAAACCGAATGGGGCTATCCGGGCTTCGTGCAGAGCGACTACAACGCGGTGGTCAACGGCCTGCCCGCGGCCCAGGCCGGCACTGACCTGGACATGATGGGTTACCAGATGAACAGCACGGTACTCAAGCCGTATCTGGACAGCGGCGAGCTGAGCAGCGCGACCATCGACGACAAAGTGCGGCGCATCCTCAAGCAGATCTACCTGTACAAATTCGACAGCAAGGCGCCGTTGACCAGCCATAACATGAACAGCGCCACCAGCAACCGCGTGGCGCTCAATGCCGCGCGCGAAGGCATTGTGCTGCTGAAGAACCAGAACAACCTGCTGCCGCTGGATGCGAAGAAGGTCAAGCGCATCGCTGTGGTCGGCAGCCTCGCCAAGTACGCGCCACCCACTGGTTTCGGCAGCGCCAACGTGATGGCCGCCAACTACATCAGCGAGCTGAGCGGCCTGCAGCAACTGGCACCGGGCGCCAAGGTGGAGTTCATCGATGGGCTGTCCCTGGACCCGACCACCTCGACCTGGACCCATGTCGACAGCGACGGCAAGCCGGTCAAAGGTCTGAAGACCGAGTTCTTCAGCAACACCAACTGGTCCGGCGAGCCGGCCGCCAGCCGCACCGACCAGCACGTCGACCTGGACTGGTCCACCGACAGCCTGCCGGTCAATGGCGACACCGGCGCGACGTCGATTCGCTACAGCGGGCAGATCACCCCGACCGTCAGCGGCGAGCAGGTGTTTAAGGTGCGCGCCGACGGCGCGGTGCGCCTGTACGTCAACGGTCAGAAAATCCTCGACAATGGCGACGGTAAACCGCTGCCTAACAACAGCATTCCGCCGACCATTCCGGTGTTTGCCAAACTCAAGCTGGAAGCCGGCAAGCCGGTCGATATCAAGCTGGAATATTCGCGCCGCAACGGCTACCTCTCGACCATGGGCGGCCTGGTCGGCGTGCAGATGAGCTGGGCCTCGCTGGTCGCGCCACAGGAGCTGGCCAACTACGACGCGGTATTGGTGGCCGCCGGTAACAGCAACGAGTACGAAGGCGAAGGGTTCGACCATAGTTTCGATCTGCCCGAATACCAGAACCTGCTGATTCAAAACATCGCCAAGGTCAACCCGAACACTGTCGTCACCCTGCACGGCGGCACCGGCTTGAAGATGAGTGACTGGGTCGACCAGGTGCCGGCTGCGCTGCATGCGTTCTACCCTGGGCAGAACGGCGGCCAGGCGCTGGCGGAGATCCTGCTGGGCAAGGTCAACCCGTCGGCCAAGTTGCCGATCAGCATTGAGCGTAACATCGAAGACAACCCGATCTACGCGACCTTCCCCACATTCGACAACCAGGAGAAACTGGACCGGATGAGCTACAAGGACGACCTGTTCCTGGGCTATCGCGGCTATGAGAAAAAAGGCATCAAGCCGCTCTATCCGTTCGGCTATGGCTTGTCGTACACCACCTTCGGCTACAGCAATATCAGCGTCACGCCTGGGGTGGCGGTGGCCGGTGCGCCGATCAAAGTCTCGTTCGACCTGGCCAACACCGGCAAGGTCGGCGGTGCCGAAGTCGCGCAGTTGTATGTAGGCCAGAACAACCCGAAAGTCGAACGCGCGCTGAAGGAACTCAAAGGCTACAAAAAAGTGTTCCTCAAGCCGGGCGAGAGCAAGCGCGTCACCATCGAGCTCAATGACCGCTCGCTGGCCTACTACGACGTGGCGAGCAAGCACTGGGTGGTGGATGCCGACAGCTTCACCCTGTCGGTGGGCGCATCGTCCCAGGACATTCGCCTGAACGCCAAGCTGGTCAACCCGTTCCGCCAGGAACTGTCGACCGGCACCAGCAACCCGCTGCCGCGTTCGGCGCTGAACTCGACGTTGCGTGAATCGACGGTCAAGACCGGCGGCGTGCTGCATCAAAACCAGGGCGACAGCGGTACCAGCGACGGTGATGGCTACGACATGAGTGATGACAGCAGCCAGGGCAGCGCTGCGGGCAACTGATCCAGTGCGGCCGGGTGTGGGTGAGCCTGCGCCCTCCCACATTTGACCCGCGCTCGGTTCAGGTTCTGATGGCCGCTTCGACCCGCGCCAGGTAGGTATCGAAGCGCGCCACCAGGTCCACGCGCGCGGGAAACCGCAGCCATTGGATTTGCAGGCCATCCATCATGGCCAGGATTTCTTCCACCAGCCCAGGGATGTCTACATCGCTGCGCACCTCCCCCGCTGCCACCAGCTCGGCGAACTGGTTTTGCAACCGTGCGTGAATCCCCGCATACCGTTCCTGGAACCACGACCAGGCAGGCTGCGTATCGAGCAGGCTTTCGGCATTCAAGATCGTAAAGGCGCGCACCACGCCCGGCGCCGTAGCATTCGAACGATTGATCGCCCGCAGGCTGCCGAGCAGACCGCTCAGGGATTTTTCCGCGCGCACTTGATCGGCAATGCGCTGGTTGACCTCATCGCGGCGTTGCAACACGCCCATCAGCAGCGAAATCTTGCTGGGAAAGTGGTGCAGCAGACCCGCCACGGACAGCCCCGCAATCGCTGCCACCCGAGCCACGGACGCACCGCTGTAGCCTTCCAGGGAAAACACCTGCAAGGCCGCATCCAGCAGCGCTTCGCGGCGTTTTTCACCTTTGGGTGCGCGACGGGTCTTGGGGGCGGGCTCGGTCATGGGGGTATCCTGAGGGGCAGGCATGCACCCTATCCAAATTGCCCCTGGGCCGCAATTCGAAAAGGCGCTGGCGCATTGCGCACGAAGCCGGTGCGACGATTCGACTTGCCTTCGACAGCCATGGGTAGCTGTACAAGCTTAAAGGCTGACACATAACGCTGTGGTGAGCGGGCTTGCTGTGGTGAGCAAGCCCGCTTCTCCATGCCGATCTGCCTTTAGAAATCGACGGTGGCGGAGAGCAGGTAGGTGCGCGGCGTCGAGAGGGTCAGCCCCGGTTCGCTGTCGTCCGAGGCGCCCGCCGAGCTCCAGTAGCGTTTGTCGGCGACGTTCTCCACGTTGGCGCGCAGGGTGATGTGTTTGTCATCCACCTTGAATGCGTAGCGCGCGCCGACATCGATGCGGTTCCAGGCGTCGATTTCCTTGACGTTGGACTGGTCCAGGTATTGCGAGCTGGAATGGATGCCGCGGCTGGTCAGGGTCAGGCCTTCGAGGGTTGGCACATCCCACTCGGCACCGAGGTTGACGTTGTACTTGGGCGTGGCCGGCGCACGGTTGCCGTCGAAAGTGCCGTTGGTGGTGTTTTTCAGTTCGCTGTCGATGTACATCACGCCGCCCAGCAGGCGCACGCCCTTGAGCGGTTCGCCGAACACACTCAGCTCCACACCGTCGTTCTGGCGCTTGCCGTTGGGGCCGAATACGCGGGTGGTGGCGTTGGTCTCGTAGGCCGGCTGCTTGATGCGAAATACGGCGGCGGTCACCGCGAAGGCACCGGCGTCGTACTTGGCGCCCACTTCCACCTGGCGGCTGATGAACGGCGCGAAGATCTGGTCTTCGTTGACCGAGGTGGACGGCGCGATCTTGCCCTGGCTCAGGCCTTCCATGTAGTTGGCGTACAGCGACAGTTTGTCGGTGGCCTTGAACAGCAGGCCGCCCGAAGGCGAGATTTTTTCTTCGTCGTAAGCGGTGTCGCCTTTGACGCCGTCGCTCCAGTCGTCGACCTTCACCCGCTGCCAGCGCGCACCCAGGGTGAGCAGCAGGCGATCGTCGAAAAAGCCCAGGGTGTCGGACAACGCCAGGCCGCTGAACGTGTTCTCGGTGTAGACCTTGGCGTCCTGGCGCGTAGGCGTTGACGGCGTCGGCGTTTGCACCGGGTCGTACAGGTTGCTCGGCGCGGCCGCATAGCGCGCGCCGCCGTTGGTGAAGTCCATATAGAAATAGCTGGCCGCCAGGTTGACCTCATGGGTCACCGGCCCGGTGTGGAACCAGTTGCGCACGCCCGCTGTGGCGGTGCGTACGTTTTCATCGCGGGTGAAGTCGCGCGGCTGCACACTGAACGCGCCGGCCGCATTGCTGACGGATACCGCATGGCGCAGGAAATCGTGATTGCTTTTGCGCGCGCCGACACCCCCGTAGAGCATCACGTTATCGCTGAGGTCGAACTCGCCGTTGACCGTGCCGAACGTGTCGTTGGTGCGTGCCTTGCTCCAGGATTGCGCATAGTTGCGGCGTACATCGCTGGCGCGGGGCACCGGGGCGGCGGCGGCGACTTGCACGCGCTCCTGGGGCGCATCGGTGCCGCGCTCGGTGTGGCCGATATCGGTGGAAAGGCGCAGGCGCTCGCCGCGAAAATCCAGGCCCAGTACCGCCATCTCGCGGTCGACGCTCTGGTGGTCCCATTCGGTATCGCCGGACTGTTTCACGCCGTTGAAACGCAGGCCGAACTGATTGTCCTCGCCGAAGCGCCGGCCCACATCCACCGCGCCGCCGGCCTGGCTGTCGGAAGCCCAGGTGCCGGTGAGCGAGGTGATGTCCTTGTCGGTGGCACGCTTGGGCACCACGTTGATGCCACCGCCGACGCTGCCTCGCGGCGAGATGCCGTTGATCAACTGGCTCGGGCCTTTGAGGATATCGACGCGGTCGGCCATTTCCATGTCGATGCTATAGGTAGGCAGCACGCCGTACAGGCCGTTGTAGGCCACATCGCTGTTGAACAGGCTGAACCCCCGGATGGTGAATTGCTCGTAGCGTCCACCGGCCGGGTTGGTGGCGCGCACCGAGGGGTCGCTGGCGATCAGGTCGCCGAGGGTGCGCGCCTGCTGGTTTTTCACCGCTTCCTGGGTGTAGGTGGTGATGCTGAACGGGGTCTCCATGAAGTCCCGCGTGCCCAGCAGCCCCTGGGAGCCACGTCGCGCCACCTGGCCGCCGGAATAGCTGTCGCCGTCGTACAGGCCGGTGGTGCCGAGAATCGAGGTGGGCGCCAGTTCCAGGCTGCTGCCGTCCGGCTGGGGCACCAGCATGTAGGCCTGCTCGCCCATGGGTTGCAGTTGCAGGCCGGAGCCTTGCAGCAGGCGCGCGAAGCCCTCCTCCACGCCATACTCGCCGGACAGGCCGGCGCTGCTGCGCCCGCTGACGAGCGCCGGGTCCACCGACAGGTTAACGCCCGCCAGCCCTGCAAACCGGGTCAATGCCGCGCTCAGGCTGCCGGCCGGCACCTGATAGCTGCGGCGCGCGGCGCTGTCTTCGGCATAGCTGACGGGGACGAACAACGGGCTGGTACTCAGGCTCACCAGCAGGCTCAGTTTCAGCAAAGGGCGCAAGCGCAGGGGTCGGAAAACGGGCATTGGAGAAGCTCTCGATTTTGTTCACTTGCCTGGAATGACAGGCGAGGTGAAAAAAAGGGACAGCTTCGACCAACCTTTTCCAAAACAACAGGGGCAGCGACAGTCCCGCCCCTGCTCGGCTCACCACACCGCGATATGCGCATCCGCCCTCGGTTCGGTACCGCCGCAGAGTACGCCACTGACAGGGTCGCGCAGGATGATCTGGCCGCGCCCATAGTCAGTGAGGTCACTGGCAACCTGCACCTGGTGGCCGCGCCGCGACAGGGCGTTGGCCAACTCGCGGGAGGCCCCGTGTTCGATGCCGACCTTCAGGTCGCCCAGCCATTGCCAGCGCGGCGCGTCCAGGGCCGCCTGGGGATTGAGGCCGAAGTCCACCAGGTTCATCACCATTTGCACGTGGCCCTGGGGCTGCATGTAGCCACCCATCACGCCGAACGGCCCGAGGGCGTGACCGTTTTGAGTGAGAAACCCAGGGATGATGGTGTGAAAGGTTTTCTTGCCTGGGGCCAGGCAGTTCGCGTGGGCCGGGTCGAGGCTGAATTCCTGGCCACGGTTCTGCAGGGCGATACCGCTGTCGGGCAGCACAACGCCCGAGCCGAAGCCGTGGTAGTTGCTCTGGATAAACGAGACCATATTGCCTTCGGCGTCGGCGGTGGCCAGGTACACGGTGCCGCTGGCGTGCGGGTCGCCGGGTTTGGGCGGTTGCGCCTGTTCGCCGATCTGGCCGCGACGCCGGGTGCTGTAGCTGTCGCTGAGCAGGTCGTCCACCGCCATACGCATGTGCAGTGGATCGGTGATGTAGTGCAGGCCGTCGCTGTAGGCCAGCTTCATGGCTTCGAGCTGGCGATGCCAGGTCTGTGCGCTGTCGCGGTGATCGAAGTGGAAGCCTTCAAGGATTTTCAGCGCCATCAGGGCGACCAGGCCCTGGCCGCTGGGTGGAATTTCCCAGACGTCGACGCCGCGATAGTTGATGTGGATGGGGGCCACCCACTGTGCACGGTAATCTTCCAGATCACTGGCGCGCAGGTAACCGCCAGTGGCACGGGAATGCGCGTCCAGGCGCTCGGCGAGTGCGCCGCGATACAGACTTTCACAGCGCGTGGCGGCCAGTTCCTCCAGCGTGCGGGCCTGGGCCGGATTGCGGAACATCTCCCCGGCCTTGGGCGCGCGCCCATCGATGAGGAAGGTGTCGAACCAGGCATCGAGCACCGGGTCGCGATGGGGGCTGAATTCGTTCACAGCCAGTTGCCATTGATGGGCGACCACCGGTGACAGCGGGAAACCGTCCCGTGCCAGGCGGATGGCCGGTTGCAGCAGCGCGTCGAAGGGCAGCTTGCCGAAGCGTTGCGACAGCTGCGCCCAGGCCGAGGGGCAGCCGGGCACTGTTACCGGCGTCCAACCGTACAGCGGCATACGCTCGTGGCCTGCGCCCTTGACCGCCTCGATGCTCAACGCGGCCGGCGCGTGGCCGTTGCCATTCAGGCCGTGCAGCTGGCCCTTGCACCAGACCAGCGCAAACGCATCGCCGCCCAGGCCGCAGCCGGTGGGTTCCACCACGGTAAGCGCCGCCGCCGTGGCGATGGCCGCATCAATGGCATTGCCGCCCTGTTGCATGACTTCGATACCGGCCTGGGCGGCCAGGGGCTGGGACGCGGCGACCATGCCGCGCCGGGCGAACACGCTTTGGCGTTGCGACGCATAGGGATATTCATGGGCAGAGAAGTTCAACATGGCAAAAGCTCTTGAATAAGAGGGGTTGGCGTGCGCTCAGAGCACGCGACTGAGAAAGGCTCGGGTACGCGGGTGGCTGGGATGACTGAAGATCTGTTCCGGCGGCCCTTGCTCGATGAGCTCGCCCTGGTCGAGCACCACCACGCGGTCGGCCACTTCACGGGCAAAGCCCATTTCGTGGGTGACCACCACCATGGTCATGCCCTCCTCGGCCAGTTCTTTCATCACCTGCAGCACTTCGCCGACGGTTTCCGGGTCGAGGGCGCTGGTGGGTTCGTCGAACAGCATCGCCTGGGGTTTCATCGCCAGCGCACGGGCGATCGCCACCCGTTGCTGCTGGCCGCCGGAGAGCATCGACGGGTAATGGTTGGCCTTGTCCGCCAGGCCGACGCGCGCGAGCAAACCGCGCGCCTGTTCCAACGCCTCGGCACGCGGGGTACCCAGCACCTGGATCGGCGCCTCGATGATGTTTTCCAGCGCGGTCATATGGGGGAACAGGTTGAAGCGCTGGAATACCATGCCGATGTCACGACGCTGGCGGGCGATGTTGCGCTCCGAATCGCGCACCAGGCTGCCGTCGCTGCGCTCGCGGTAACCCATGGCGCGGCCGTTGACGCGGATGCGCCCGCCCTGGATGTCCTCCAGCAGGTTAATGCAGCGGATAAAGGTGGTCTTGCCGGAGCCGGAGGCGCCGATCAGCACCACCACTTCGCCACGCCGCACTTGCAGGGAGATGCCCTTGAGAATCTGCAACGCGCCGAACGACTTGTGGATGTCCAGCGCTTCGATGATCAACTCTTCACTTTGATGCGCCATGGTTAACGTCCCCTCAGCAGTTTCAGGGTGCCGCGACCGAACATGCGGCTGGCGGCCGGCGGGGGCGCCGATGGCCGGTCGGACTGGCTGAAGCGGACTTCAAGCCAGCGCTGAAAAAAGCCCCACAGCGTGGTCAGCGTCAGGAAGTACAACGCGACCACCAGGTACAGCTCAAATACGCGAAAGGTCGCCGAGGTGATCATCTGGGTGCTGAGCAGCAGTTCCTGCACACCGATCACGCTGACCAGGGTGGTGTTCTTGAGCATCACGTTGAACTCGTTGCCCAGCGGCGGCACGATCACGCGAAACGCCTGGGGCAGCACGATGCGCCGCATCAACTTGGCGAAACCCATGCCCAGGGAACGTCCGGCTTCGTACTGACCTTTGTCGACCGCGCCGATGCCGGCGCGAATGATCTCGGCCATATACGCGCCTTCGTTCAGGCCCAGGGCAATGATCGCCGCCTGGATATTGCCGGGCACTACCAGGCCGAACAGCTCGATGTCCTCAAAACGGAAAATCCCGCCGGCCGCCAGCGCGGTGTAGAGAAACACGATCTGCACCAGCAACGGTGTGCCGCGCATCAGCCACACGTAAAAGCGCACCGGCAGGTGCAGCAGCGGGTTTTTCGACAGGCGCAGCAGCGCCGCCGCCAGGCCAAGCACACAGCCCAGCAGCATCGCCAGCACACTGATCAGGCAGGTCAGCCAGAGCCCGGTGAGGTACACCCCGCTGGGTTGTAACAGGTACTGCCAGAACACATCCCAATTGAAGTTCATCGCGCCGGACCTCAGTCGAGTGTGTCGCTGCTGACATGCCATTTATTCAGCAACTGCGCATAGCTGCCATCGCTGCGCATGTCGCTGATCACCTGCTGCACGGCCGCCGTCAGTTGCGGGTCATCCTTGCGCATGCCCAGGCCCGTGAGGATGCGACTGAACGCGGGCACGCCCTCCTGGAACAGGTCCGGCGCCATCGCTGCGTAATAACCGGCGGTTTCCACGGTGGTGCCGTAAGCGTCGACCTGGCTGATGCGCAGGGCCTGGAAGGCATCGGTGTCGGTGTTGTAGACCACCAGTTTCATCGGCGGCTTGCCGGCCTTGGCCAGGCTGTCGTTATGCGTGTCCAGCAGGGTCTTGATGGTGGAGCCGTTAAGCACCGCGACCTTGTGGCCGGACAGCTCATCCAGGGTCTTGATGCCCTTGGGGTTGCCCTTGGGCACCACCACCGACTGGCTGGAGTACATGTAGTTGACGATGTCGATCACTTGCCGCCGCTCGGGTTTGTCGAACAGCTGGTCGACAATCATGTCGCATTGCTGGGCGAGTAACGCCGGCACCAGGCCGGAGAACGGAATCACCTTCCATTGCACCTGCTTGTCGCCCAGGCGCTTGGCGATTTCCAGGCCCAGGTCGACGGTGAGGCCACGCGGTTTCTGGGATTCATCGAAAGACACCAGCGGCGGGGAATCCATCCCCGAGCAATAAGTGAGTTTATCGACGTTGCGCAAGCGCTCCGGCACTTGGGGCGCGGCGACGGCCCATTGCGTGCACAGACCGAGGGAGACAGCCACCAGCAAGGCGCGGTGTTTATGCATGACCAGACACTCCAGTTCGTTGAAAAACGGGGCAGGACTCAACGTCAAAACACAATGGATCTTATTGTTCTGTTTGCAGGAATTGGATCAGCGCCGGCACAGTGCCTTCGATGTGCTCACGCACCACCGCCTCAGCGCGAGCCGCATCGCCGGCACGGATCGCTTCCAGGATCACTGAGTGCTCCTGGCGCGCGCTGAGGGGCTTTTCACCGTGCTGCAGCCACAACCGCATTGGCGCTTCGACCAGGGAATACAACGCCGAAATCTGCTTCATCAACCGCGGCCGGCCGCTGAGGCTGCACAAGTACTCGTGGAAGGCGCGATGTCGGCTGACCCACTCGGCGCTTTCATCGCGGTAGTCATCCATTTCATCCAGCAGACGCTCCAGCGCCGCCAATTGACGCTCGCCGATGCGCCCGACCGCCACACGCACCGCGAGGCCTTCGAGGGCACTGCGCATTTCGAAAACCTCGTGCAACTCGTCAATGTCCAGGCCACTGACGATCGCACCGCGGTTGGGACGCAAGGTCACCAGGCCTTGAGCATCCAGACGGCGAAACGCCTCGCGCACCGGCATGCGGCTCATGCCGATCTCGCTGGCAATGTCTTCGGCAATCAACCGATCACCTTTGCGATAGCGTCCGCCGCAGATCGCATCGAGCAGGAAGTTATAGGCCTCCTCCTCGGCAGTCAGCGGCTGACGATCACCGTAAACGGGAGCAAATTGCATTGGCAGCACCTTTTGACTTTTTGTATCCAATTATCCACGAATACAAACAGAGCAGAATGTGTGCCAGGTGCGATGGGCACTGCTTAAGTGTTTGATTTGGCAGGCAGCATGGAAATGCGATCGCCATGGCCGGATTGATTGAAGATCGAATGTGCTACCAAATGGCTCAGCAGAGGCGCCATCTGTGTGCAGGAAAGTGCCGGGTAGCCCAATGTGTTGACCAGGTGATCCAGCGGTTCAACGTTCTTGCTGTGCACCAGAATGTGGAGAAATTGCTCCAGGTTTGGGCGGTGCGATTCGTCGTTCGGACAGGAACTCTTCACAGGTAACCGCCCTGCTCCACTCCCGCTCAAGATTGATGGCGAGGTCTGGGCCTGCCCGGCGAAAGCCATGGGCGATCTGTTTAAAGTTCCCGGCGCTGGTGCCGCTGCGCTTGGCCACCGACTCCACCGAAAGGTGTGTCGAGGGACCGGATGAGTTCGAGTAGCGTCATGTTAGTCTCCGAAAGAAGCTAAGATTACATTTTGCTAATTTAGATAGAAATAGCATTTTATAATTTACTGTTTGCTAACGCAGGGACACTATCGCCTATGGATATCAAAACTCTTCGGGTCGACGCGCTGCGGCGCGTCATCGGCCCACTCAGTCAGAAAGACTTCGCCGACCAGCACGATCTGGACGCTTCGTATTTGTCACAGATCCTCAATGGGCACCGCTCATTGGGTGAGAAAGCGGCGCTCAACCTCGAGAAGAAAATCGGGCTCACGCCTGGTGTGCTGGTCAACCCGAATGGGCACGGGCCGGCATTGATCGAGGGTGAGTACATCCGTCAGGATGTGGTGCGAGAGGCGGCGTCTGCTTACCAGGCCCTTCAGGACAAGGCCACGCCGCGGGCAGTTGCGGTTATCGAGAAACTCGCCAGGGCTGCGGCGAAGGGAAGACTCAAGGAGTCGGACTTGGTTCTGCTTGAGGGCATAGCCGCCCTGCTTGAGAAGGCCAACGCTGAAAAGCCTTGAGCCGGATGCAGAAAGCCCGGCACTTGGCCGGGCTTCAAGGTAATCATCGTTTCAAACGGCGTTGAGTCGCTCAACCATGTCAGGGAAGCGCTGAACCAACTTAATCAGCAGCGCCGCCTGGGCATTTGGCTTTGACTTCGATTGCTCCCAGTTCTTCAGCGTGTCAGGACTGGTCCTGATTTGCCGGGCGAAAACCGGCTGCGACATGTGAAGGTTCTCACGGATGGAAACGATCTCAGCAGCCGTCACCTCTGGAGGCGCAAGAGCCTCAACTTCGTACTGTCGAAGTGTGATCTTCCCTTGCCGGTGCTCGCCCATCTCGTTTACGCCTTGCATCAGCTCAGCAAACAGATCGCGCTTCTTTTTCATTTGCCGCTGATCATTGCTGGGCTGAGCCAGGCGGCGTGGGGATATGAAGATATTGATAACCTGGCAGGGTCAACAGTCTTGACCTCTGGCGGACTTGAGAGAGTCACCTGCCCCATTGGCGGTGATTACGACTGCATGACTTGGCCTCAAGACCTGTACAAGCTGAGGCTGCAGAACATTTGCTTCACTGCCAGGATCATGATGTGCAGCTACTCCTGTGAAGGCTTTATTGCACAGAAGGCCAACATTCAAACGCTATATATAGTCGGTAGCACCGGCTTAGACAGCTCAGCGATTAGCCTCTACAAGTGCCCGAGCATGTACTGAGCACATAGCAGGCGCTTGCCACACCATGACAAAAAGACCAGAATAAAGACCTATCTAGGAGTCTTATCTATGCAAAATATTCTGGCTGATGTGGCCGTCAGCGTATCTGAACTCAAGAAGAACCCCTCCTCCGTCTTGAGCGGCGCCAACGGCATGCCTGTGGCTGTGCTGAACCACAACCGCGTTATGGGCTACATGGTTCCAGCAAACGTCTACGAGGCGATGGTTGAGCGCCTGGACGAACTGGAGCTGGTCCAACTGGTCAAGGCTCGGCTCGATGCTAAAGAAACACCTGTTCGGGTATCTCTGGACGATCTGATTGGCGAGGCAGAGGCAGATATCGCCAATGGCCGCTGAGTACGAGGTTGAGTGGGATCCGAAGGCACTGAAGGAGTTGCGTAAACTCGACGGAACAATACGCCTCCAGTTTCTGAAAAAGCTCCAGGAACGGCAGTCCGGCCCGCGAGTTCCAGGCGATGCGCTTCATGGCATGAAGGACTGCTACAAGATCAAATTGCGCGGCGCCGGCTACCGACTTGTGTACCGCGTTGAGGACGAGCGGATTGTTATCCTGGTGCTGGCCGTCGGTAAACGCGAGCGAGGTTCGGTTTACGAGCAGGCTGGGAAGCGGTAGGCATATACAAGAAGCCCGGCGCTGGGCCGGGCTTGCACTCAAGCTCTTATGCGGTGTTCAACCTTCGTCCGGATAGCGTCTGTATCTTGGATGTTGGCAACCACATCGTTAGCTGCGTTTATCAGTCGACGCCTATCCAATTTTGGAATGTCGTCAATGTTCGAGCATATGACCATCGAATCGAAGTCTTTTCTAGCCGCCTGCAGGTGCTGAAGAATGATGGTGGTGAGCATCGCCTTCTCTTTAGTGTTCACCCCAAATAGATAAAGCGGCCGACGTGGCGCGTGGATATGGTAGTCAACAGGGTATGAATCGCCATTAGGCACGCCCGGAACGACATAGCCTCGCTCAATCTGCTCTGGCGGCAATATGGATTCGATAACAGAGGCGAGGTCCTCGTAGAAGGTCGACTCTATTCGGCTACGCGTCCATAGGCCAATATCCTCTACTCGGGTGATACCCTGTCCGAGCGTGAATAGCCCACGAGGGATGGCGTCGCTTGAAACCTCCAGATATAACTCGCCATCGTCCTCCGCAAGACCGCCTTCCTTGAGGATAGTCTCAAACAGCTTTCCGCGCGCTCCAGTGAACAGCTTAGATAGGTCGTTTTCGTAGCTAAGGCGCATCATTGTTGTGCCCATGTCGGATATTCTCCATCCGGCAGAGATGGGCTTCAAATATGCGGTGAATCCGTCTCCGTCGCGGCCTGTCATGGGTAGATTTACCCGAGCAAAACTATCGCCCACACTTACTCTCACGTCTTGGCAAAACGTGTTGCAGAGTTGCTTTTCGAGTGCTTGTTGGTCGATGTTCATCACAGGTCTAGGTCCAACTGATCGTCATTTGCTTCTTCATTATCGTCGTCATCTACCTGGTTGGCGAGGCGTATTCCGGTAATCTTGCAGTCGTCGATTATCGCTCTGAGCGCGCCATGAAGATCTGTATAGCGATCGGTACTCTCGGCAAAGTGCTCTGACTTCCGGCCCGCAGCCATATAACGTTCGGTCGCTCGATGAATGTGACAATGATTGTCGGAGCGAGTGCCGTCGAGCGGATTGTAATGAGGATGGTCGCTACCGTTGTAGCGCGCCAGGGTTACTTTTTCACCGCCAGCGTGCAGATAAAGAAGCCCACAGGAGAAGGACTCCTTCAGCCGCTCGTTTTGACGAAGGTAGAGGGAGAAAAGGAGCTTGCCATCTTGAGACTGAAGATCGTAGTTGCGCTGCCTCGATCCTCTTTGCGTCTTCCAGCGCGCACTTGATGAAGTCGCCGCTTTTGGCGCCTCGAGTAGGTGCTCTATCTGCTCGTCCGTAAGAATGATGTCGCCCATCAGTGCTCCGTGGTTTTTCGTTGAAATACTTCAGCGCCACATTTCTAGTCCCGCGCCCGCACAATCCTTCCCTCCTTCACATCATCCGCATAACCCACCAGCTTGTCCTCCATTGCCTGGTAGCTCAGCGCGATCATCATCAGCTCGTCCGCGGTGATTTCATCACCGGCCGCGAGAAGCCGCTTGGCAACCTCGAATAAGTCCACGCCCGACCACTTGAGCAGGGTCGCAGCCTCTTTCAGGTCACGGCGCAGTTGCTGGTTGGGTTTGGTGAGGGCCATGGCTGCATCCTAAAACTCCAGCAGCGCCAGGTAGCCGGGCGCTTGGTTTGCAGAATTTAACACCATTACTTAGCCACTACGAGTCAGCCCCTCCTAAAAATTAGCAAACCAAAATCTACAAACCCATTTGCTAATTTATTTAGCTATTGCTAATTTATAGCCACTCCTTCGCCACCTCATGGCGAAACAAGAGCACCTCATTTTTTTGCGAAAGCCAACAACGCGGCGGGCCCCTGCTCGCCCTGGAGAAAGTGAATGTCACGTAAGCCCATCACACCGCTTCAGCTATTCAAGGTGATGATCTCCATCCTGATCTACGCCACCGCCTCTGGCACCTGGCTGCTTTTTTCAGCACGCGACCTGATCAGCAGTTCCTCGGATCTCGACGTGGCGGCGGCTTTCTTCGGCACCGCAGTTTGGCTCATTGCGAGCGCCTGCTTATTCCTCCTCGTCACCACGCCGAAATCAGGCGATTAACCCAGTCAGCCAGCTCCCCAATATTTCATGAGCTCGCCAGGAGATCATTATGAGCACCAACCAATACGATTCCCGCACCGCCGACAAGTTTGTGGTGCGCCTGCCTGACGGCCTGCGCGCTGACATTGAAGCGGCTGCGAACGCCGCGGACCGCAGCATGAACAGCGTATTCGTCCAAGCCGTGCGCCAGTATCTGGACGGACAGAAGCGACAAGGACTACTGCTGGATGCACTAGTAAGTGCAACCAATCTGGCGGGGAGTTCGAAGCAATGAGTCGCGGCAACGGGCCCGTGGGCAAGCGCCTGATCGAACTGTTCAACGCCCTGCAGCGTCGAGAAACCACCTTCGGCCAGATCTACGCCATGTCCGCATCGTGCGGCATCGACGCGCGCAGGGTGCTGGCAGACCACTTTCAAGGTGGTGAGCTCCATGGCTAAGACAGTACTGCGGGTGCGCCTCGATGGCGTCGCGTTCTACATGAACACCGAGACATCTTCACCCGGTACCGGACACCGGAACAGGTATCGCTTGTTCAAGACAGAACACTACGGACGCGATAAATCCGGCTGGATTCAGGTGGGTTCTATGGCTGGCCAGGAGTTGTTGGCAATAGAAGATGAAAGCGTCTTGCTGAAGGCGTGTGAAAAGCTATTCGCCAGCAAGAAGCCCCACCGTTATGACCTACATGGCGCGATACGCGGCAAGCCCGGCAAGTGGGAGGGCGAGGCCTTTCCCGTCAGGAAGTCAGTGCAAACAACGTCTTCCATCGAACAGTGATGACTCTATGGCCAAGTCAACTGCATTACCAACCAAAGAGACCGCTCCTCGCTTCCTCAGAGCGTCAACTGCCCCTGCGTACCTGGGCATGTGCAGAGAAGAATTTAACAAAACGGTTCGGCCCAACGTTCGCGAATTCCCCATTGGGAAACAGGGCGTTGGCTTCGACCGCATCGAACTGGATGAATGGGCAGATTCTTGGGCTGAGTCCATGGCAATTGAAAAAACTGGCCGATCAGGACAACAATCGCCCCCGCAGTGAGCGCCAGGGCAAGAAGAAAGGAGAATTGCCATGGCCCAAAAAGCAATCACCGGCCTCCAGCAAATGCCGAACGGCATCTGGAAGATCGACAAAAAATACAGAGGAGAGCGAATTCAAGAGAGTACTGGCACTTGTAACCGCGCCGAAGCAGAGCAGTACCTGATCCATAAATTGGAGAAGTTGCGCCAGCAGAAGGTGTACGGCATTCGGCGTGTTAGGACCTGGCGGGAGGTGGCGACTCGCTTCCTGCTTGAAGTAAAGAATCAGGCTTCCATCCACATCTCGGCGACATATATGGAGCAGCTCGACCCGTTCATCGGCGACATGCCACTGACTCACATCGATGACGACGCGCTGGCACCATATGTGCAATCGAAGCTGAACCCGTCGACGGGCAAGCCAGTCACGAACAGGACGGTGAACATCGCACTTCAACGGGTTATTCGGGTTTTGAACCTCTGCGCGCGAAAGTGGCGTGATGAAGAGCGCCGGCCATTGCTGGACGTTGTTCCGATGATTTCTCTGCTGGATGAGAAGACGAACAGCCGAAAGCCCTACCCGCTTTCGTGGGAAGAGCAGTCGATCCTGTTCGCCGAGCTTCCGGCGCACCTTCAGACCATGGCAATGTTCAAGGTCAATACGGGGTGTCGGGAGCAGGAGGTATGCAAACTTCAGTGGAATTGGGAGATTGCCGTACCTGAGCTGGGAACGAGTGTGTTCCTGATACCGGCTGGTTTTGGAGGAAGGAGCGCAAGGGCTGGAGTCAAGAACCGGGACGAGCGCTTGGTCGTGATGAATGACGTCGCCAAATCAGTTATCGAGAAGCAGCGCGGCAAGCATCCGCTCTACGTCTTCCCGTTTGGCAAGCCAGATGGTGAAGGGAACGAAACTACGGTTCACCGCATGAACGACTCGGCATGGAAGAAGGCGCGGATTCGAGCGGCGAAGAAGTGGCAGGAGAAATTCTTGCGGCCGGCACATGATGGCTTTGCCAAAATCCGAATTCACGACTTGAAGCACACCTTTGGGAGAAGGCTGCGCGCTGCAGGTGTGACAGAGGAGGATCGGAAAGCGCTGCTCGGCCACAAGAACGGAAGCATCACGAGCCACTACTCAGCGGCGGAACTGGATCAGCTAATTGCGGCAGCAAACAAAGTATCAGCAACCGACTCGCGCGCACCAGCGCTGACGATTCTGAAAAGGAGGGAAGCGTGAAGAAAAAGGCCAAGGTCACTCGGAAAGTCACTATGGCAAAAACAACAAAACCGCTCGAAAGCGGCTAAGTCATTGAATAATATGGTCGGGACGGAGTGATTCGAACACTCGACCCCTAGCACCCCATGCTAGTGCGCTACCGGACTGCGCTACGCCCCGACTAGGCGTGTTACTGGGTTTGCTTCGCAAGGAAGCGATCAGGAATATACCGCAAGCTTTTGAAATGTGGAAGTATTTTAAAAGCCGGATTTATTTCTTCAAAACCACCAGCACATCTTCGAGCTCGGAGATCATCTGGCGGATCAATTGCTTGTACTGAGTGGTGTCGTCTTTGGCTTCATCACCGGACATGCGCTGGCGCGCACCGCTGATGGTGAATCCCTGGTCGTACAGCAATGCGCGGATCTGTCGGATCATCAGCACATCCTGGCGCTGATAATACCGACGGTTCCCGGTGCGTTTGACGGGGTTGAGTTGAGGAAACTCCTGCTCCCAATAGCGCAGCACGTGCGGTTTAACCGCACATAACTCGCTGACTTCACCGATGGTGAAGTAGCGCTTGCCTGGGATGACGGGTAGCTCGTCGTTATGACTTGGTTCCAGCATAAGCCTCAACTCGGGCCTTCAACTTCTGCCCTGGACGAAAGGTGACCACACGGCGAGCCGTGATCGGGATTTCTTCTCCCGTTTTTGGATTGCGGCCAGGCCGCTGGCGTTTGTCCCGCAGGTCAAAATTGCCGAAACCGGACAATTTGACCTGTTCGTTGTCTTCCAGAGCGTGACGGATCTCTTCAAAAAACAGCTCGACCAATTCCTTGGCCTCGCGCTTGTTAAGACCCAGCTCTTCGTACAGACGTTCCGCCATCTCAGCTTTCGTCAAAGCCCCCATACGTCACTTCCTTAACGTGGCGTTTAACCTTTGTTCAAGCGAGGTGAGGATATTTTGTGTCGTGGCATTCACCTCATCGTCATTAAGAGTGCGCGATGGATGCTGCCAGGTCAAGCCGACCGCAAGGCTTTTTCTATGCGGATCAATACCTTTACCCTGATAGACGTCAAATAGCCTGAGGTCCGTCAGCCATTCCCCTGCATTTTCACGGATTACCTCCATAACGGCAGTGGCGGGCACTCCACGATCGGCGATCAGCGCCAGGTCACGGCGCACTTCAGGGAAGCGCGACAACTCGCTGAATTTGGGCATCTTGCCTGCAGCCACTTCAGCCAATACCAATTCGAAAACAAAGACCGGACGGTCGAGACCGAGGGTTTTCGACAATTCAGGATGCAGAGCACCAATGAAGCCCACCAGGCGCCCTTCGCGTTCGATGCGAGCGGTCTGGCCAGGATGCAACGCTGGATGACTGCCCGGCACAAACGTGAAAGCGTCCAGTGCACCGGCGAAGCCCAACACCGCTTCCACATCAGCCTTGACGTCGAAGAAATCTACCGCGTCGCGGCCTTGCGCCCAGCCTTCGGGCAAGCGACTACCGCATACAACACCCGCCAACATCGGCTCTTGCTTGAGGCCGTCCAGTTGGCCGACGAAGCGCAGGCCGCTTTCGAACATGCGCACGCGGTCTTGCTGACGGTTCAGGTTATGGGAAAGCGCTTTCACCAGGCCTGGCCACAGCGAAGAGCGCATGGCCGCCATGTCGTTGGAAATAGGGTTGGCCAGCAGCAGCGGCTCGACGCCAGGGTTGAACAGTTCGAACTGCTTGGGATCGATGAAGCTGTAGGTCACTGCCTCCTGATAACCACGAGCCACCAACAAGCGACGCAGCTCAGGCAGATGCGCACGCGCTTCGGCCTTGGGTTGCGGTGCCAGGCGCGCTTGCGGATAACGAACCGGCAGGCGGTTGTAGCCGTACAAGCGCGCCAGCTCTTCAATCAAGTCGACTTCCAGGCTGATATCGAAGCGATGGCTTGGCACTTCAACGTGCCACTGTCCTTCCCCACTCGAAGAAATACCCAGGCCGAGAGCAGACAACAGCTGTTCGATTTCAGCCGGTGCGATCACCAGGCCAAGCATCTGCTCGACACTTTTGGCGCGCAGGGTGATCGGCGCAACGGACGGCAGGTACTGCTCGTTGACGGTTTCGGTGATCGGACCAGCTTCGCCACCGGTGATTTCCAGCAACAGGCCAGTGGCGCGCTCCATGGCCTCGCGGGCCAGCTTCCAGTCCACGCCACGTTCGTAGCGGTGTGATGCATCGGTATGCAGGCCATAGGAACGGGCCTTGCCGGCGATGGCAATCTGGTCGAAGAATGCGCTTTCAAGGAACACGTCACGGGTGGTCGCGGACACACCGCTGTGCTCGCCACCCATCACGCCGGCAATCGCCAGGGCGCGGGAATGGTCGGCGATCACCAGGGTATCGGCGCGCAAGGCCACTTCCTGGCCGTCGAGCAGCACCAGCTTTTCGCCTTCTTCGGCCATGCGTACGCGAATGCCACCGTTGATTTCGGCGAGATCGAACGCATGCAGCGGTTGACCCAGCTCCAACATCACATAGTTGGTGATGTCGACGGCAGCATCGATGCTGCGCACGTCCGCGCGACGCAGGCGCTCAACCATCCACAGCGGGGTAGGCCTGGACAGGTCGACGTTACGGATCACACGGCCCAGGTAACGCGGGCAGGCGTTTGGAGCCAGCACTTCGATCGGCCGCACTTCATCATGCACCGCAGCCACTGCGGCGACCACTGGGCGAGTGACTGGAGCGTTGTACAACGCGCCTACTTCACGCGCCAGCCCCGCCAGGGACAGGCAGTCACCACGGTTGGGAGTCAGGTCGACCTCGATGCTGGCGTCTTCCAACTCCAGATAGACACGGATGTCCTGGCCCACCGGCGCATCGGCCGGCAGCTCCATCAGGCCGTCATTGCCCTCGCCTACCTGCAGCTCAGCCTGGGAGCACAGCATGCCGTTGGACTCAACACCACGCAGTTTGGCCTTCTTGATCTTGAAGTCGCCCGGCAGCTGGGCGCCGATCATGGCAAACGGAATCTTCAGGCCCGGGCGCACGTTGGGCGCTCCGCACACGACCTGGAACGTTTCGGCGCCGTTGCTGACCTGGCATACACGTAACTTATCAGCATCGGGGTGTTGCTCGGTGCTCAGCACCTCACCCACTACCACGCCACTGAAAACACCGGCGGCCGGCGTAACGCTATCGACCTCAAGACCGGCCATCGACAGACGAGCGACCAGCTCGTCGCGACTTACCTGCGGGCTTACCCAGCCACGCAGCCATTGTTCACTGAATTTCATCCTGCTCTCCTAAAGATTCGTTACGACTAGCGAAATTGCGCGAGGAACCGCAAGTCGTTGTCGAAGAACAGACGCAAGTCGTTCACGCCGTAACGCAGCATAGCCAGGCGCTCTACGCCCATGCCGAAGGCAAAGCCCGAGAACTCCTCCGGGTCGATCCCGGACATGCGCAACACATTCGGGTGAACCATGCCGCAGCCCATGACTTCCAGCCAACCGGTCTGCTTGCATACGCGACAGCCTTTGCCGCTGCACATCACGCATTCCATGTCGACTTCAGCGGAAGGCTCGGTGAACGGGAAGAACGATGGGCGGAAACGCACCGCCAGTTCTTTCTCGAAGAACACCCGCAGGAATTCTTCGATGGTGCCTTTAAGGTCGGCGAAGTTGATATCGCGATCTACCAGCAGGCCTTCGACCTGATGGAACATCGGCGAGTGGGTGATATCGGAGTCGCTGCGGTACACACGGCCTGGGCAGACGATGCGGATCGGCGGCTTGTTCGCTTCCATGGTGCGGACCTGAACCGGGGAGGTATGGGTGCGCAGCAGCATGTTGGCATTGAAATAGAAGGTGTCATGCATCGACCGGGCCGGGTGATGGCCTGGGATGTTGAGCGCTTCGAAGTTGTGATAGTCGTCTTCGACCTCGGGGCCTTCGGCAATGCCGTAGCCGATATGGGTGAAGAACTGTTCGATACGTTCCAGAGTCCGGGTAATCGGATGCAGACCGCCCGAGGCCTGACCACGACCAGGCAAGGTAACGTCAATGGACTCGGCGGCGAGCTTGGCCGCAAGATCGGCCTCCTCGAGCGACGCCTTGCGCGCATTGAGAACCTCTGTGACACGCTCCTTGGCGACGTTAATCAGCGCACCGACTTGCGGACGTTCTTGCGCCGGCAAATTCCCCAGGGTCTTCATCACCTGAGTCAATTCACCCTTTTTGCCAAGGTAGTGAACCCGGATTTGCTCCAGGGCATTGATATCTTCAGCGCTTTGCACAGCCTCGAGAGCTTGAGCGACGAGCGCGTCCAGGTTTTCCATGTACAGACTCCAGATACAAAATAGGGGAAGAGCTTGAAGGCTCTTCCCCTATTTATGACGTTTAACACCTTGGGCTGCAGGAGCAACCCAAGGTGACTGTCGGGGGTACTTAAGCCAAGGTGGCTTTAGCTTTCTCGACAATCGCAGCAAACGCCGCTTTTTCGTTCACTGCCAGATCAGCCAGAACCTTACGGTCGATCTCGATGGACGCTTTTTTCAGACCGGCGATGAAACGGCTGTAGGACAGACCGTTAACACGAGCACCAGCGTTGATACGAGCGATCCACAGAGCGCGGAACTGACGTTTTTTCTGACGACGGTCACGGTAGGCGTATTGGCCTGCCTTGATTACCGCTTGCTTGGCAACACGGAATACGCGTGAACGCGCGCCGTAGTAGCCTTTAGCAAGTTTCAGAATTTTTTTGTGACGTTTACGGGCAATGACGCCACGCTTTACACGAGCCATGAGTTACTTCCTCTATTCTTGATCCAAAAATTAACGAAGGCGCAGCATGCGCTCGACTTTTGCCACGTCAGACGGATGCAGCAAGCTGCTACCGCGCAGTTGACGCTTACGCTTGGTCGACATTTTGGTCAGGATGTGGCTCTTGAAAGCGTGCTTGTGCTTGATACCGTTAGCAGTTTTCAGAAACCGCTTAGCAGCACCACTTTTAGTCTTCATCTTTGGCATGTTCGGATACTCCGCATTCAGTTGATAAACATAATCAGAAGGCCTGCCGTGCCCTGTTGATTACTTCTTCTTTTTCGGGGCGATGACCATGATCAGCTGGCGTCCTTCCATCTTAGGATGCTGTTCGACCGAACCGTACTCGAGCAGGTCAGCTTCAACCCGCTTGAGGAGTTCCATCCCCAGCTCCTGGTGGGCCATCTCACGGCCGCGGAATCGCAAGGATACCTTGGCCCTGTCCCCATCACTCAGGAAACGTACCAGGTTGCGCAGTTTTACCTGGTAATCCCCTTCCTCCGTCCCTGGACGAAACTTGATTTCTTTTACTTGAATCTGCTTCTGGTTCTTCTTCGCTGCAGCAATCTGCTTCTTCTTTTCGAAGATCGATTTGCCGTAGTCCATCACCCGGCAAACAGGCGGGACTGCGTCGGCGGAAATTTCCACCAGGTCCAACTTGGACTCTTCAGCGATACGAAGCGCTTCATCAATCGAGACGATGCCAATCTGCTCGCCGTCAGCGCCAATTAACCGAACCTCGCGTGCCGAGATATTCTCGTTGATCGGGGCTTTCGGTGCAGCTCGTTTATCTTGTCTCATTTCACGCTTAATAATAATTACTCCGAATCTGGGCGACCACGCCGGGAAACCGCTTGCGCGAGGAACTCAGCGAACTGGGCGACGGGCATCGAGCCCAGGTCAGCACCTTCACGAGTACGCACAGCGACAGTCTGCATCTCGACTTCCCGATCTCCGATAACCAAAAGATAGGGAACCTTGAGCAAAGTATGCTCGCGGATTTTAAAGCCGATCTTTTCATTTCTCAAGTCGGACTTGGCACGAAATCCGCTTTCGTTGAGAGTTTTTTCAACTTCAGCGGCAAAATCTGCCTGTTTATCAGTGATATTCATGATCACTGCCTGGGTTGGAGCCAGCCACGCAGGGAATGCACCCTCGTAGTGCTCGATCAGGATTCCGACGAACCGCTCGAACGAACCGAGGATCGCCCGGTGCAGCATGACCGGGTGCTTACGGCTGTTGTCTTCGGAGACGTATTCGGCTCCCAGACGGATCGGCAGGTTAAAATCGAGCTGCAAGGTACCACATTGCCAGACACGGCCAAGGCAATCTTTCAGCGAAAATTCAATCTTGGGCCCGTAGAAGGCGCCCTCGCCCGGCTGCAGATCGTACGCGAGACCCGCGCTGTCGAGCGCTGCGGCCAGTGCAGCTTCGGCGCGATCCCACAATTCGTCGGAGCCGACGCGCTTTTCCGGACGAGTGGACAGCTTCATCTCGACTTCGGTAAAGCCGAAATCGCGATAGACATCCATGGTCAGCTTGATAAACGCAGCCGACTCAGCCTGCATCTGCTCTTCGGTGCAGAAGATGTGGGCGTCGTCCTGTGTGAAGCCACGCACGCGCATAATGCCGTGCAGCGCACCCGAGGGCTCGTTGCGGTGGCAGGCACCGAACTCGGCCAGGCGCATCGGCAACTCGCGGTAGCTCTTCAGGCCTTGGTTGAACACCTGCACGTGGCACGGGCAATTCATCGGCTTGATGGCGTAGTCGCGGTTTTCCGATTGCGTAGTGAACATGTTGTCGGCGTAGTTGGCCCAGTGCCCGGATTTCTCCCACAGGCTGCGATCAACGACCTGCGGAGTCTTGATCTCCAGGTAGCCGTTTTCGCGCTGAACCTTGCGCATGTATTGCTCAAGCACCTGGTACAGAGTCCAGCCATTCGGGTGCCAGAACACCATGCCCGGCGCTTCTTCCTGGAGGTGAAACAGGTTCAGGCGCTTGCCGATCTTGCGGTGATCGCGTTTTTCGGCTTCTTCGATACGCTGGATATAAGCGGCCAGCTGCTTCTTGTCAGCCCAGGCAGTACCGTAGATACGCTGCAGCTGCTCATTCTTGGCGTCGCCGCGCCAATAGGCGCCGGACAACTTGGTCAATTTGAACGACTTGAGGAAGCGCGTGTTCGGCACGTGCGGACCACGGCACATGTCCACGTATTCTTCGTGGTAGTACAGGCCCATGGCCTGCTCGTCCGGCATGTCTTCGACCAGACGCAGCTTGTAATCTTCGCCGCGGGCGGTGAACACATCGATCACTTCGGCGCGCGGCGTGACCTTCTTGATCACGTCGTAATCTTTTTCGATCAGGGCGTGCATGCGCTGTTCGATGGCCGCGAGGTCATCCGGAGTAAAAGGACGCTCGTAGGCGATATCGTAATAAAAGCCTTCTTCAATGACCGGGCCGATCACCATTTTTGCAGTCGGGTACAGTTGTTTGACCGCATGGCCAATCAAGTGCGCACAGGAGTGGCGAATGATCTCCAGCCCCTCTTGGTCCTTGGGCGTGATGATTTGCAGGCTGGCATCGCTGGTGATCAGGTCGCTGGCATCGACCAGTTTGCCGTCGACCTTGCCGGCCACGGTGGCCTTGGCCAGGCCTGCGCCAATCGACGCGGCGACTTCGGCTACCGAAACCGGATGATCGAATGAACGCTGACTGCCGTCGGGAAGAGTAATAGTTGGCATGGCGCCTCCTCTCCTAGTGGTGACCCCTACCAAAGGTCACGTGGGTTGGGATGAGCCAGTACAAGATCCAATATCAGGCCGTTCATTTCTGAACGCCTGCCTTACAGCGGCAGGAGCCTCTCGGCCAACCGATCATCGAACCAGAGTGACTGGAGTGAACAAAAGTAACGTGGCAAGGCGGCCTTTGGCACACCGGGAAATAGCCAGGGCGTCGATGCTAGCACAGATGAACGGTCATCGCAGAGCCGCCGCCGCCGGTAATGCAGATTTCCAGGCTTTATAGCTGCAAAAGTGAACTTGAGCTGTACGCGGCGCCTCAAAGCCACTGAGAATCGCCGTTCGTCCTCGACCCATAGGAGCATCCCATGATGCGTTTTACCTCGACCCTCGCTCTCGCCGCCTCCCTGACTGTTCTTTCCTTCGGCGCTCAGGCCGCAGCCCCGTCTAACTGGCCAGCCGGTGCCCGTGAAAGCTTTGTCAGCGACTGCAGCGCCGCAGCCAGCCAGAACGTGGACGCCAAGACCGCCAAGGCCCATTGCGAATGTGGCGCGGACAAAATCAACGCGGAATTGAGTACTGCAGAAATCAAAGAACTCATGACTAACCAGAACGCCAGCCCGCAGCTTAAAAACAAAGCGGTGGCGGCTATTTCGTCCTGCAAAGTCGTGAAGAAAAAGTAATATCGCCGCCCGATCAGACGGCTATTTGCCTGAAAAAACGGCCTGAAATGCCTCGTTTCTCACAAAATACGCAGCTTTTACGGCTTTTTTTACACCCTTATGTTTTGCATCAAAGCCCCGTAGACCGGGGCTTTCAGCCAGTCAAAGGGCTAAACGCAACGCTATTGATTAGCAAACAATGCCTTGGGGGGGCTCCCAAGCCGAACATTTCGACTATGATAGCCCGGTGTGCCCAGTTGGCCTGAGCAGCACAGCACTACTGAAAATATATGTTTCTTGGAGATACACCATGTCTAATCGCCAAACCGGCACCGTTAAATGGTTCAACGATGAAAAAGGCTTCGGCTTCATCACTCCTCAAGGTGGCGGTGACGACCTGTTCGTACACTTCAAAGCTATCGAAAGCGACGGTTTCAAAAGCCTGAAAGAAGGCCAAACCGTTTCCTTCGTGGCTGAGAAAGGCCAAAAGGGTATGCAAGCTGCACAGGTTCGCGGCGAGTAATTCTCCGCTGAGCTAAAAAAACCCCGTCCATGTGACGGGGTTTTTTATGGGCGCTGCGAAGGTCGATATCGATCAGCCGCAATTAACCCGAGTGATCACCAGGTTGTCATCGGTATTCAGGTTCAGGCGGTCGGAGCGATATTCCAGGGTGATCATATCGTTGGGCTTGAGGATCCGCGCATTCTGCGCACCGGATCGCGCGCGTGCCTGCTCAAGCAGTTGCGCAGAGGCTTTCTGGCCAATCGCAAATTCGGCGGCCTTCGCCTCACAGCGGCTATGGCCGGCGTCGGCCACGGCATCTTTGGCCGGCTCAGAGGTACCCGAGGTGCTGCAACCCGCCAGTGCGAGTGCCGCCAACAAAGTACCGAATGATGCGAGCTTCCAAGGCATGAAGCCTCCTATGATAAAAAATGGACAGAGATCGTGCGACAGCGGTCTTACGATTTGGTTTCAAGACGTAAACCGTCAAGGGGCAAGTCTGCCTGACTCTTGCGGGGCATTCGCCAGGTCAATCGTGACCAGATATGAATGCAATCAGTAGATATCGATGTAGGCATCTGCCGGCGTAGGCCAGTTCTGCTTCAACGCGTTGAAAATCTGCGTGACCCACACTTCGTCACTGGCTGCCACGTTTCCGACGTACCCGGAACCTTTGGCCCACGTCTCCAAGCGAAACAGCAACCCTGCGATGTCGACCCCACCCACGGCCTTTCCGGATGAGATGTAGGCTATGCCGGCCTTGGTCACCCGCAGTTGGGCATGTTCGTCGTCACTGGCACTGGCGAGCAATTGGCGCACGGCATCCCGTGTGAGGCTCTCGGGGTTATTCAAATCGATCTGCACGCGGTGGTTCCCGATGGTTAAACACGGTGCGAGTGTCGCACAGTTCGAGCGAACGCCTGAGCGTCTCATGCCTAAGTATCAGTGCCAAACAGCCTGCAAGATGATTAACTGCGTGGCCAGAAACCGCGCTCCAGCGCCCTGCCCAGTATTTTCAGCCTCGCGAGATTTTCATGACCACCGTAACGCTCCAAGCCGACATCAAAGCCAAGTGGCCTCAGGGCCAAAGCGCCTATAGCCCTGGCAGCCCTGAGGAGCTGGCGATTATCGGAATTGATCTGCTGGTCAAGGAAATGGGCACTGAGGCCGCACAAGCTTTCATCGGCCAGGTATTCGAAAAATACCCGGCCGATCACAGGGGCGCAGAAAAACCCGAGCGAGACTGAGAGCCGGCCGGCGAGCGCCGACCGACACAGGTTTACTTAAGGCGCGCCAGACGTTCGGTCAACAGATCGAAAAAGCCCTGGGCATCGCCGTTCTCAACCCAGAACGCGTTTTTCGGTTGTTTCAGGCCGTCGTACCAATCGACGATAGTCTGGCCGAAGGTCGGGCCTTCACGACTGTCTACCACCACGTTGACCGCTCGACCGCTGAACAGCGAGGGCTTGAGCAGGTAAGCAACTACGGTGGCATCGTGAACAGGGCCACCGGGAATGCCGTAGTGCTCCATGTCGCCTTTGACGTACTCATTGAGAATGTCGCCGACCACCTTGCTCGCATTGTTCTTGAGGTCGGCGATTTTCTTCAAGCGCGCCTCACTGGTGAGCACTTTGTGGGTCACGTCCAGCGGCAGGTAGGTCAGCTTGACGCCGCTCTTGAGCACGATTTCCGCTGCGACGGGGTCCGCGAACAGGTTGAACTCAGCCACCGGCGTGATATTGCCACCGTTGAAGTGCGCACCGCCCATCACCACCACTTCCTTGATACCTTGGGTGATTTCCGGATCCTGGGTCAGGGCCAGCGCCAGGTTGGTCTGCGGGCCGAGCATGGCGATGGTAATGCTGTGTGGTTTGGCGGCACGCAAAGTCTTGATCAGGTAATCGACGGCATTACCTTCAGCAAGCCCCTTCTTGGGCTCGTGCACGGTCACACCGGAAATGCCTTCCTTGCCATGAATATTCTCGGCATAGATCGGCGTGCGCAGCAGCGGCGCCGGCGCACCGGCGTATACCGGGATATCCTCGCGCCCCGCCCACTCGCGGGCCAGCCTTGCGTTACGGGAAGTTTTGTCCAGGCGCACGTTACCGGCGACGGTGGTGAGCGCGCGGATGCTCAGCTCTTCCGGAGAGGCCATGGCGAACAACAATGCCACCACATCATCGGCGCCAGGATCGGTGTCGATGATCAGGTCGATTTTTTCCGCCGCCTGGGCGCTTGCTGCAGTGAGTGCGGACAAAAGCAGAACACTCCGGAACAGATTTCTCAGGATGGGTAGACCACGTTGCATAGAACACTCCTTGTTGGAAAAGACTAGAACGTCACGCCGGACACCAGCGCAATATTGCAGTAAGGCTGACACTCGCCAGTGCGCACCACGGCGCGCGCCTTGCGACTCAGCTGTTTGAACTCATCATGGCTGAGCAGGTGACGCTCGCCGAGCGCGGCCTGGTCAGCCAGGGTATTGAGCTGCGCCAGCGCCGTTGGCTGTTTGAGCAGAATCTCGTTGGCCAGCACATGACTCTCCACCTGCATTTCACTGAGCACAATGCGCAAAGTGCTGATGAAGTCAGGAATACCCTGGGTCAACGCCAGGTCGATCAGCTCGACACCCGGCGGCACCGGCAGACCGGCATCGCCGATGACCAGGATGTCGCCATGGCCCAGGGAGGCGATCACACGCGACAGCGCGATATTGAGCAGCGGAGTCTTTTTCATGAGGGCACAAAACCTTGTACGTCGTGCAGCGTTGGAATGGAAGGTTGTGCGCCAGCGCGGGTGACCGACAGCGCGGCTGCAACCTGGCCAAAGCGGATGGCCTCGGCTTCGCTTTTGCCAGCGGACAATGCGGCTGCAAAACCGCCCACGAAGGTGTCGCCGGCTGCGGTGGTATCAACCGCCTTGACCTTGGGCGCCACCAAGTGCTCAAACCCTTGGCCATCGGCAAACAACGCACCTTGCGCACCCAGGGTAACGATGACTTTGCCGGCACCGGCTTCGATCAGGCGAGTCGCGGCTTCTTTGGCGCTGTCGAGGGAATCGACCGTCACGCCACTCAGCGCACTGGCTTCGCTTTCGTTGGGAATCAGATAGTCGATCGAGGCGTACCACTCGGCCGGCAACGGGCCACTGGCCGGGGCCGGATTGAGGATCAGGGTCTTGCCCAGTTCACGGCCACGCTTGAGGGCGTACCCTACGGTGTCCATGGGCACTTCAAGCTGGCAGACGATCACGTCGGCCCCCTGCAGCACCGCGTCGAACGTTTGCAATGAGGCTGGCGTCAGAGCGCCATTGCTGCCGGCCACGATCACGATCGCGTTCTGGCTGCTGTCATCCACCACGATCAACGCCACGCCGCTGGAGCCAGTGACGGCAGCCACAGCCTGACAATCGATACCCTCGACCAGCAAAGCATCGCGCAATTGGCTACCGTAGGCATCGGAGCCCACGCAGCCGATCATCGCCACCTCGCCTCCCAAGCGCGCCACCGCCACGGCCTGGTTGGCGCCCTTACCGCCGGGCACGGTGGAAAATGTCTGGCCGATCAACGTTTCACCGGCGCGCGGCAAACGGCTGGCGCGGGTGACCAGGTCCATGTTCAAGCTGCCTATTACCACTACTTTTGCGGGCATACATCAATACTCATCAATTCGGTTCAGCGGTATTGGGCAAACACACCGGCGACGGGTGCCGTCGACTCGCGCAACACAATGCTCGGCGTCACGATACGTTGATCGATCGGCAGTTGAGGGGTTGCGATCCGTCGCAGTAAAAGCTCGGCGGCCGTCTCGCCCAATTGCACGATGGACTGCCCCACCGTGGTCAGCGCCGGGTAAACGTAACGGCCCATTTGAATGTCATCGAAACCGATCACCGACAGCTCGCCGGGCACGCGGATATTGCGTTCCGCCGCCGCGCGCAGCACGCCGAAACCGATCATGTCATTGCTGGCGAAAATTGCGCTGGGCGGCTTATCCGCCAGCAGTTGCACCGCGGCAGCATAACCGCCGGTGCTGGTGAAGTCGCTGTCGCGGACGCGCGCGGCCGGCACCTTCACGCCCGCTTCGTGCAGCGCCCGCTGATACCCTGCCAGGCGCATCTGCGCCACTCGGGTATGCGCCGGGCCACCGATACAGGCAATGTCGCGGTGCCCCAGCTCAAGCAAATGGCGAGTGGCCAGGTAAGCGCCCTCCTCATGGTCGATACGCACCAGATCGACGTCGATGCCATCCAACGCCCTGTCGACAATCACCATGGGCGTGCGCACCGCGCTCAAGCCTGCGGCAAGCCCACTGTCATCACCGCCTACGGACGTCACGATCAAGCCGTCGATTCTTTTTTCCAGCAACACCCGCAAATAGTTGCGTTGCTTTTCAGCGTTGTCGTCGGAGTTGCAGAGAATCACGCAGTAACCGTTACGCTCGCAATAATCCTCGATGCCACGGGCCAGTTCCGCGAAGTACGGGTTGAGGCTGTTAGGCACCAACAGGCCGATGGTAGCGGTGGTCTTGGCCTTGAGCGAACGCGCGACGGCACTGGGCACATAGTCGAGCTGCTTGATCGCCGCTTCGACCTTGAGACGCACCGGCTCGCTGACCGGGCGCGTCTTGTTCACCACATGGGACACCGTGGTGTAGGAAATACCCGCAAGTGCTGCCACATCCTTGATCGTTGCCATGGCTTAGCCTCGCCGACTGGCGCGCTGGCTGCGGTAGGTATCGAGGATCACGGCGATCACGATCACGGCACCGGTGATGATGCGTTTAGTCGGCTCGGTGGCGCCGATCTGCGCCAGGCCGGCAGCCAGGACCGAGATGATCAAGACGCCAAAGAACGTGCTGATCACCGAACCGCGCCCGCCCATCAGGCTGGTGCCACCGATCACCACCGCCGCGATTACTTGCAGCTCCAGGCCGGAACCGGCGTTCGGGTCCGCCGCTTCCAGGCGCGAAATCTGGAACAGCGCGGCCACGCCAGCCAGCAGGCCCATAAGGCTGAATACCAATATTTTGTAGGGCTTGGGATTGATCCCCGCCAGACGCACCGCTTCTTCGTTGGTGCCGATACCGATCAGGTAGCGACCGAATACCGTGCGCGTTAAAACCAGTTGCGCCGCAATGATCACCAGCAAGGCGATGATGAACGACGGTGAAATACCAAAGGCAATCGGGTTGGACAGCCAGGCGAACGAGTCACCGATGTAGGCGGTGCGTGAACCGGTCATCTGGTACGCGACGCCGCGGGCCATTTCCAACACACCGAGGGACACGATAAACGACGGAATGCGCCAGGCCACGGTGATCGAACCGGTGAGCGTGCCGGCCAATGCGGCGCAACCCATGCCCAGCACGGCGGCCGGCAAAACGCTCCAGCCCCAGCTGAGGATCGCCACACTGACCGCCGACGCCGCCAATGCGAGCACCGAGCCAACCGACAGGTCGATACCGCCGATGATCAGGATAAAGGTCATGCCCACCGCCAGCACCATCAGGTCCGGAATCTGGTTGGCTAACGTGCTGAACGTGTCGTAGGACAGGAAGTGATCGCTCAGCACCGAGAACAGCGCAATCATCGCGAGCAAGGCTCCTGCCAGGCCCAGGTAAGTCCCCAGGCCATAGAAGTTGCCGCCGGTTTTACCGGGAGAAATAGTTGTTTTCATGGGGTATCCCTAAGCACTGCATCGTTGAGCAGCGCATCACGTTTCTGATAGCCGGCAAAGGCGGCGGCGAGCAATTCGTCCTGGGTCCAACTGTCGCGCTCAAACGTGTCGATCAGGCGCCCGGCGGACAGCACGCCGATGCGATCGCAGATCAGCATGAGTTCACGCAGGTCGCTGGACACCACCACGAGCGCCTTACCCTGGCGGGTCAACTCGCCGAGCAAAGCGTAGATGTCGAACTTGGCGCCAACGTCTATACCGCGCGTGGGCTCGTCGAACAGCATCACCGAGCAGTCGCGCTCCAGCCAGCGGCCGATCACCACCTTCTGCTGGTTGCCGCCGGACAATTGCGACACCAGTTGCGCCGGGCTGGAACTGCGGATGCGCATGGCATCGATCTGACGCTTGGCCAGGGCGGTCTCATCGCGGCCATTGACCACGCCACCTTTGGAAATCTCCGGCATATTGCCCAGGGCAATGTTCGCGCTGATGGACTGGGTCAGCAGCAGACCTTCGCCCTTGCGGTCCTCGGTGATCAACGCAATGCCATGGCCTACTGCATCAACCGGTGAACGAATGCTCACCACCTGGGCCGAAGTGCCCAGGGCTACAGTGCCGCTGTCGGCCTGGTCGGCGCCGAAGATCAAGCGCAGCAATTCAGTACGCCCGGCGCCGATCAGGCCGGAAATGCCATAGATCTCACCGGCACGTACCTCGAAAGACACATCGCGGACTTTGTCCGAGCGGGTCAGACCTTTGACCGTCAGCGCCGGACCGCCGATGGTACGGGGCCCCAGGTCGATGTGCTCGCCCAACTCGCGACCGACCATCAACGTGACCAGTTGCTCGCTGTTGTAGTTGGCCATCGGCTCGACGCACACCAGTTTGCCGTCACGCAATACCGCGATCCGCTGGGCGACCCGGGCCAATTCTTCCAACCGGTGCGAAATGTAGATGATCGCCACGCCACGGGCCTGCAGACGCGTGATCTGTTCAAACAGCATCTCGACTTCGCGGGCGGTGAGCATGGCCGTGGGCTCATCGAGGATCAGCACATGGCAGTCACCGATCAGGTTGCGCGCGATCTCGACCATTTGCTGGTGGCCGATGCCGAGGCTGCCGACCAGGGTGTCCGGATCAATGGCATCCAGGCCGACCTGGGCCATGGCCTCGATCGCCGCCTTGCGCAATTGCTTGCGGCTGATCCAGCCACCGCGGCTGGGCAGCTTATGCAAAAACAGGTTTTCGGCTACGGTCAGGGTCGGCAGCAGGTTGAGCTCCTGCATGACCATGCGCACACCCAGCGCCTCGGCTTGGGTGCGGCTGGCCGGGCTGTAATCCTGGCCGTTGAACTGCATGTGCCCGGTGGTCGGTGTGACCAGCCCGCCGATAATCTTCGACAAGGTACTTTTGCCTGCGCCGTTTTCACCGGTCAGTGCCAACACTTCGCCACGATTGAGCGTCAGGGTGATGTCGGCCAGCACAGGCTGGGCATAGGTCTTACCGATACCGCTGACCGAGAGGACAGCGTTCGGGGCGGAAGATGACATAGGAAAATCTCCAGGCGTCCGCCCGGGGCGAGCGGACGCTGTTTGGGTGCTGCCAGGATTACTTCTTGAGGACGAGTTCGACCGGGGTTTCGATCACGCCATCTTTGGCATCGACTTTCTCACCCTTGACCAGCTTGAGGGCGTTCTGGATACCGAACACGGCTTGCTGGGCAGCCGCCTGGTCGGCAGTGGCCAGCACGCGACCGTCCTGCAGCATCGGCTTGATGGCTTCGATATTGTCGTAACCCACTACCAATACCTTGCCCGCCTTGCCCGCCGCACGTACGGCAGAAACGGCGCCCAGGGCCATGTTGTCGTTACCGGCCAGCAGAGCCTTGAGGTCAGGGTATTCACTCAGCATTGCAGATGCGACTTTCTGGCCCTGGTCGATCTCCCAGTTACCCGATTGGGTGGAAACGATCTTCATGCCCGCGGCATCCATCGCGTCCTTGAAACCGGCGGTGCGCTGCTGCGCATTGGTGGTGGTCGGGACCCCTTCGATGATCCCGACCTTATCCCCGGCGGCCAGTTGCTTGGCCAGGTAGTCGCCCACCAGTTTGGCGCCCTTGCGGTTGTCCGGACCTACGAACGGGATGTCGAGATTTTTGCCTTTCAGCACATCCGGATCAAGACGGTTGTCGATGTTGACGACCTTGATCCCGGCGTCGGAGGCTTTCTTCAGGACCGTGACCAGCGCCTTGGAGTCAGCAGGTGCAATGACGATGGCGTTGACCTTGGAAAGAATCATCTGATTGACGATGTCGATCTGCGCCGACGTATCGGTCTCGTTCTTGATCCCGTTGGTGATCATGTCGAAATCGGCGGCGTGGGTTTTCTGATAGTCCTTGGCGCCTTCCTGCATGGTCACGAAGAATTCGTTGGCCAGTGACTTCATCACCAGGCCGACCTTCGGTTTGGCGGCGGCGTCATCGGCAAATGCAGAGGAGAGAGGTAAAGCAGCGGATGCGGCAGCAAGCACAGCGATAGCAAGAAGACGTCCAGCAAATGGCAGCTTCATGGGGTCACTCCGATCTTATGATTATTGTGAGCAACGCTTGCTCCGAAGAGGACTTCGGCAGCTACCCACCCGGGCGGCTGATACGAGCTGTCACGGCGAACCTTGGGTAGCGTGAAACATCTCGCAAACGTTTGCGTTATCCAAACTATGAGAACCTTGTGGAAATTTGTCAACGGGTGAACGATGTCTTTCATACCCCCCTGTTGGACGTGATCGGCGCAGGCCGCGCCAACAGCATTAAATAACCTTCTTGATTCTCCGTTATCTGAAACGACAGGTGTGTACGGGTGATCAAGGAGGTTTCCGTCATGATTTTCGGACAACCGAACGCCTGGGCAGCACGTTGTTCGGAAAGCCGGACAGCTGAAGAAGCCGGTTCATTTGCAGAACGAAATAACGCCTTATTAATCATGAAGTTATTTTAAAAACCAGGCACGCAGCCGGCCTGGTACAGATCCTGCTCCTACGCAGTACCTCGCGGCATTCAGCATCGCCCGAGTGTTCTGGATGAACCTGCTACAGCACTCATCAACATCAGAGAGAAAAATAATGACATCTGCACTGAAGAACTTTGTTCCGGGCGCTTTGGCCCTCCTGCTGCTGTTCCCTATCGCCGCCCAGGCAAAGGATGTTGAATCCAAGGCCAAGCTATCCAACGTAGTGATCCTTGCCACCGGCGGCACCATCGCCGGCGCGGGCGCCAGCGCCGCCAACAGCGCCACGTACCAGGCGGCCAAGGTCGGCATCGAGCAATTGATTGCCGGTGTTCCTGAGCTTAGCCAGATCGCCAATGTGCGCGGCGAACAAGTGATGCAAATTGCGTCCGAAAGCATCACTAACGAAAACCTGCTGCAATTGGGTCGCCGCGTCGCCGAACTGGCCGACAGTAAGGACGTGGATGGCATTGTTATTACCCACGGCACCGACACGCTGGAAGAAACCGCCTACTTCCTGAACCTGGTGGAAAAGACCGACAAGCCCATCGTGGTGGTCGGCTCCATGCGCCCGGGCACTGCCATGTCGGCCGACGGCATGCTCAACCTGTACAACGCCGTGGCCGTTGCCGGCAGCAAAGAGGCACGTGGCAAAGGCGTACTGGTGACCATGAACGACGAGATCCAATCGGGTCGCGATGTCAGCAAAATGATCAATATCAAGACCGAAGCGTTCAAAAGCCCATGGGGACCATTGGGCATGGTGGTTGAAGGTAAATCCTACTGGTTCCGCCTGCCGGCCAAGCGCCACACCATGGACTCTGAGTTCGACATCAAAACCATCAAGAGCCTGCCCGACGTCGAGATCGCCTACGGCTACGGCAACGTGAGCGACACCGCCTACAAGGCCCTGGCCCAGGCGGGCGCCAAAGCCATCATCCATGCCGGTACCGGCAATGGCTCGGTGTCTTCCAAAGTGGTGCCGACTCTGGTGGACCTGCGCAAGCAAGGCGTGCAGATCATTCGTTCATCCCACGTCAACGCCGGCGGCATGGTGCTGCGTAATGCCGAACAGCCTGATGACAAATACGACTGGGTGGCTGCGCTTGATCTGAACCCGCAGAAAGCGCGGATTCTGGCGATGGTCGCCCTGACCAAGACCCAGGACAGCAAAGAGCTGCAACGGATGTTCTGGGAATATTGATTCCTGACCACCTGCTGTAGGAGCGAACTCGCTCCTACAGTGCCTTCTCCGCTTCCCTATTAAATATCCCGAATTGCCGTCAGACGAGTTTCTTGAAGTTTAAGCAGTTGCGAAATTGCCTACAGTTAAATACTGTATGCACGTACAGCTTATCAAGGAATACTCCGTGGCTAAATCATCCGCCGTGCCAACCCTACCTGACGCCTACGAACGCCTGGCCGTTCGCGTGCAAAAGATCATCAACTCCACCCAGGCCCAGAAAGCCAAAGCCGCCTTGATCTTCCGCCTGGCGGACGAACCCGAGGACGAATGGCAGCGCTTGCTGGAAGAAATCGCGGAGAACGATAACGTCACCCTCGCCTACCGCGACGACGGCGGCGTGCAGATTTTCTGGGTTGTGCCGAAGGAAGATTGATTCAATGCGCGTCCGTTTCATTGCCCTGTGCTGCCTGTTGCTTACCGCCACTGTCCAGGCTCAAGCGCCACGTACCTTCAGCGAAGCCAAGAAGATCGCCTGGAAGCTCTACGCCCCCCAATCCACCGAGTTTTACTGCGGCTGCAAGTACACCGGCAACCGCGTGGACCTTAAAGCCTGCGGCTACACCCCGCGCAAGAATGCCGGTCGGGCCGCGCGTATTGAGTGGGAACACATCGTGCCGGCCTGGCAGATCGGGCATCAGCGCCAATGTTGGCAGAACGGCGGGCGCAAGAACTGCACGCGCCATGACGAGGTGTTCAAGCGCGCCGAAGCGGATCTGCACAATCTGGTGCCCAGCATCGGCGAGGTCAATGGTGACCGGAACAACTTCAGTTTCGGTTGGCTGCCGGTGCAACGCGGGCAGTACGGCTCATGCCTGACCCAGGTGGACTTCAAGGCCAGGAAAGTCATGCCGCGCCCTTCGATACGCGGAATGATCGCACGCACCTATTTCTACATGAGCAAACAGTATGGCTTGCGCCTGTCAAAACAGGATCGCCAGCTCTATGAAGCCTGGAACAAAACCTACCCGGTACAAGCCTGGGAACGCCAGCGGAACCAGACCGTGGCGTGCGTGATGGGGCGCGGCAATGAATTTGTCGGCCCGGTGAACCTCAAGGCCTGCGGCTGAACAGGGGCGGGAATCCCGCCCGATCAACCGGTTACTGGGCGGCCTTGTGCTCCACCACTTGGGACTCGGTGTCGTTCTTCTTGGCCCGTGCGAGCTTTTCGGTGAGCAGCGCCTGCTTGGCTTCGGCCTCGGCCCTGGTCGCGAAAGGCCCGAGGAATACCTCGTCCTTGCCGTCCGCTTTCACGATATAAAAATTGAAACCATGTTCCAGCAACCAGGCGGTAAGGTCGGTGATCGCCTGCAGCTTATGGTCCGGCGGGCCTACCCGCACATCCCACTCCTGAGCAGCAATCGTACCGGCCTGTGGCTGGCTTTCGGTCACGGCGGGCTTGGCCTTGGGGGCATCGACGGGTTTGCCTTCGCCACAACCGGCCAGCGCCAACACCGCCATTGCCATCGCTACTTTACGCACTGCCCTGCTCCTTTAAGGATTAAAGAGGCGACTTTATCATTCACTGTCTATTCTGGCCGTCA
Organism: Pseudomonas quebecensis; assembly: GCF_026410085.1. Taxonomy (NCBI): domain Bacteria; kingdom Pseudomonadati; phylum Pseudomonadota; class Gammaproteobacteria; order Pseudomonadales; family Pseudomonadaceae; genus Pseudomonas; species Pseudomonas quebecensis. Next base: position 1,724,404 of record NZ_CP112866.1, on the reverse strand, counting down.
TAAACGTCAGGTTAAACAATGCGAATGATGTATCGCAGACCTGTATGATGCCGTCATGGGAATTAATAGTGCCTCTATGCGTCCTAAAGAGGCAGTCACAGGGAAGCGCTTAGCATTAAGCTACAAACATCCGACACCTGCCCTGTCTGAAACATGTGTCCTTAAAAGTAATCAAGGAGAAGTCCATGCTTATACTCACCCGCAAAGTCGGTGAAAGCATAAACATCGGTGATGACATCACGATCACCATTCTGGGCGTGAGCGGCCAGCAAGTACGAATCGGCATCAACGCACCTAAAGACGTCGCCGTGCATCGCGAGGAGATCTACCAACGTATCCAGGCCGGCCTGACTGCCCCGGACAAAAACCAGACGCCTTGAAACGCCCTCAGTAGCCAGCCCATTCATTCACGGTGAAGGCTGGCGAAAACCTCTCTGCACGGCCCGTGCTCGGGCGTAGCCGACATCGCCGTCCCCTTCTATCGCACAACAAGATGAAACTGTCCCACGGCCTGGAACTTGTTGCGTTATTGACAGCCGAAACTGCTGACTGACATCCACCATCCGTGTCCACTCAGGAGCGCGTTGATGAGGCCTCGCACCGCGGCGCCATTTTTCTCCAGATCCTGGCTGATCGCTCTGCTGATCGGTCTGGCCTTCGTGGGCCTGGAACTTGCGCTGCGGTTTGAAATCGCCGGCAGCGACCCCGCCGATCAACACCCGGCGCTGGACCTGACGCTGCTGCTGTGCGGCTATCTTTTCATGTTTTGCCTCAAGCCCATCCAGAAAACCGTGCACCATCGACTGTGTCGACGAAGCGCTGGAAAACCTGCGCGCTGACGGTCACCAACTGGCTAGCAGATTGCCGGTATTTACAGCGCCGCAGCAGTCCTTATGCTTGGTGTGTTTGATACGTCAGTAAGGGCTTTGAAGCCGATGGATAGCCTCAGTAAATCCGAAATCGAATCCGCCCTGGCAGCCCGCCTGCCCAGCTATTCGGTCACCTGCACCCTGCATACTGACGGCACATTATCCGTGGTACTCAGTGGCCCGGAGACCGACCACTTCGCTATCACCGGAATCGTACGCTCGCACTATCGCGGCGCCGAAGCGATTGCCCGGCTTGCCAACGAAATTCTGCGCGAGATGGTGCTGTCACGACGCGGCATGCGCAGCGAACGCAGGCATGCACCGGCTGCTCGGGCCGCCTGGCAGGAAGGCCAAGACCGCTAGGCCGTTGGTCCTTTTGCTTCAACCCGCCTTGTGGACCAATGTCAGCAGCCCGTCAGCGCTGCATCGGACCTGTAACTTGCCATACCCATCGATCGTTGGATGCGACGTCTCCATCGGTTGGAGGTGCGTCGACGTCACCACCATCACATCCGCCCCCGCCGCCTCACCGGCACGAATACCCACTGTCGCATCCTCGAACACCAAGCAATCTTGAACCGGAACGCCCAAACGCTGCGCCCCCAGCACATAACAGGCTGGATCAGGCTTACCCAGCGCAACATCCTCTGCCGTCACCATCACCGTCGGCGGTGTAATGCCCGCCGCTTGCAGCCGGCGCAACGCCAGCTCCCTGGGTGCCGACGTCACCAACGCCCATTGATCGGCAGGCACGCCGGCCAGAAACGCCCCGGCACCGGCAATCGGCACCACGCCGCGCACATCATTGATCTCGGCGTCGGTAATCCATTGCGCTTCAGCCTCCGGATCGACGCCGGGCAAGGCTTGGCGCGTGATGGTGTCGATCGCGCGAGCGCCGTGAATGGTGGTCAAAAACGCCGCCACGTCCAACCCGTGGCGCTCGGCCCACAAACTCCACACACGCTCGGCGGCGGCAATGGAGTTGAGCAGCGTGCCATCCATATCGAATAGAAAGGCACGGTAAGGACGGGCAAATACGCTTGAACCTGGGGTGGACACGGCGTGAGTTCCTCATGGGCTGTAACAATCATCGAGCGTCGCAATCTACGGATGAACCGATGGCTTGTAAACGTCATCGGTGCCCGGACCAAGGCCGGCGGGATGCGAGGTTTTATGACGAACTTGTCATCATCCTGTTGGCCGGCTGTTTGGGCCGCCTGGTTACCGTGAGCGCACTGCCACGGTCCGGCACCCATCCTTCTGAGAGAGTCTTTATGAAACTGTTTATGCTTGGCGCCGCCGCCCTGTTTATAACCACCTCGGTCTTCGCAGCCGACAACACCTCCGTGATTCACGATACGACCGGTTTCTACGTGAACCTGGATGTCGCCAAAGTATTGTCGAGCACCGATACCTACGCGCAATGCGGGGTGGTCCCGGCGCAACTGCGCTATCTGGATCACCAGGGTCGCGAACATGTGCTGGACTATCGAGTCCTGGCCATCGGTTGCCCCAATGACAATTGATCGGATTACACTGGCGCGACGCATTGAACCCGAGCCCTTCCCATGAACATCCTTGTTGTAGAAGACGAACCCAAGGCCGGCAATTACCTGCTCAATGGCCTCCAGGAACTGGGCTATTGCGTCAGCCTTGCGCGTGATGGCGTGGACGGCTTGCATCAGGCGCTGGAAACGCCGTTCGACGTCATCGTCCTGGATGTGATGATGCCGAAAATGGACGGCTGGGAAGTGCTGCGCCGCCTGCGCAAGGAGACCGATACACCGGTACTTTTCCTGACGGCCCGTGACGATATTGCCGACCGCATCAAGGGCCTGGAACTGGGTGCGGACGATTACCTGATCAAGCCGTTTTCCTTTGCCGAGCTGGTGGCCCGCCTGCGTACCCTGACCCGGCGCGGCCCGATCCGAGAAGAAGATCAGTTGCAGATCGCCGACCTGCACATCGAAGTGCTCAAGCGCCGTGTCACTCGCGACGGCACACGCATCACCCTGACCAACAAGGAGTTCGCCCTGTTGCACCTGTTTGCCACGCACCAGGGCCAGGTGCTCTCGCGCTCGCTGATCGCCTCGCGGGTATGGGACATGAACTTCGACAGCGACACCAATGTGGTGGATGTCGCGGTGCGCCGCCTGCGCCTGAAAATCGATGACCCGTTCCCGCTCAAGCTGATCCACAGCGTGCGCGGCATCGGCTACCGCTTCGATACTCAGCCATGATTGCTCGCCGCCATTATTCGCTGACGCTGCGCCTGGCCCTGGTATTCGCCCTGCTCGCGTTTGCCCTGCTGGCCACGCTGGGCGTGGCGCTGTACCGCGAACTGGAGCGCGAGTTGATCCGCCGCGACGACGCCGCGCTGATATCGCGGGTAGACCAACTGCGCAACCTGCTAAACGACAGCAACACCCTGGAACTGATCAAGACCAAACCGGAACTGTTCCAGAACATGCTGGGCAATCGCGAATCGGTGTTGAGCATCGCCGCGCCCGGTCAGAAACCGCTGCTGCTGGTAAACCCCGCCAATATCGACTTACCGACGGTCAGCCCCGTCCCCAAAGGCCACGTCCTGGACCTTGCCGACGTGCACCATCTGCCCGGCGTCAACGGCGTGCCGTTCGCCACCCTCGCCGCCTCTATCGACTCCGGCGACTTGGGCAGCCTGCAGGTTACCAGCGGGCGCCTGATGACCGAGCGCACCGCCGTGCTCGCCAGCTATCGGCTGAGTGTTTATATCCTGGCGGGCATCGCCGCACTGGTCCTGGCGCTGGCCGGGTACCTGCTGGTGCATCGCGGCCTGCTGCCGTTGCGACGCTTGGCACGGCATGCCCAGGGCATCGGTGTCGGCAACCTGGCCGAACGCCTGGACAGCCATGGCGCGCCCAAAGAACTGCTGCCGATGATCGACGCCTTCAACACCATGCTTGAACGCCTGGCGAAGGGCTTTACGCAATTGAGCCAGGTGTCAACCGACATGGCCCACGAACTGCGTACGCCGATTAACAATTTGCTGGGGGAAACCCAGGTCGCCCTGCACCAGCAACGCAGCGTGGACAGTTATCAGCAACTGCTGGCCTCGAATGTCGAAGAACTTGAACGCCTGTCGCGGATGCTCGACAACATGCTGTTCCTCGCCCGTACCGACCCGGCCAGCGCCCTGCGCCAACGCCAGGCACTCAGCGCTGCGGACGAAGTAGAACGCATCGCGGACTATTTCGAGGGGCTGGCGAGCGACCGAGGAATGCGCATTCTGGTGGAAGGCGAAGGCGAGATATGGGCTGAACCCATGTTGCTGCGGCGCGCCCTGGCGAACCTGTGTGCCAATGCAATCAAGTATGGGGCGGCCCATTCAGACTTGCGTATCGAGGCAATTGCCACGACTGCAGGGCTCAAGCTGCGGGTCAGCAATCACGGCGAGACGATTGCGGCCGAACACCTGCCGAGGCTGTTCGAACGGTTTTACCGCGTGGACGAGTCGCGGGAACGTTCGGCTCATTCCAATGGGTTGGGTCTGTCGATCGTGGCGACCATCATGCAACTGCACAATGGTCGCTACAGCGTCAGCAGCCAGGACGGCGTGACGTGTTTCGAGCTGTTTTTCCCCAAACGGGAAGACGCCTGATCAGTTGAACGCGCCATTGAGGACTTCGTAGATGATGCCCGAGGCAATGGCCACCAGGATCAAGTCAGTCCCCGCCTGCTGCCATTCGTAGCCATCGTAATGCGGCAATTGGCCGAGTAAACGGCCATCGAGTTTTTTCGCGATACCCGGCGGCAGCGGTTTGCCGCGCGCCAGGTTCTTCTGAATACCCGGCGGCAAAGCAGGGCCTGGGCGCCAGTAATCGCGATAGCCTCCCAGCACGTTCAACACCCCGCTGCGATCAACGCTGGGGCCGTGAGCGCCCGACGCGCCTTTGCCCTTGGGCTGGTCATACCCCTGCCCACCGGGATTGTTGCCTTTTCCGTTGCCGCCGCCCTTGCCGTTTCCGTGGCCATTGCCGGGATCGGCCAACGCCAGGCCGCTGCCGGCAAACAAAGCAAGCGCCAGCACGACGGACACGCCTTTAGAAGAGTTGGTCATGGCAGGTTTTCCGAGACAGGAAGGTTCCTGAACTGTAGTCGATATCAGCCCGTGGCGCACTGCACCCGGCGCGCTGCGATCAGCTCACCTGACCGCCCGCCTCCAGCACATCCACCGAGGTCTGCCAGGCCGCCGTCACTGCCACACGCAGCCCTTCAATCATGCTCGACAGCGGCATGAACGGCTCGCTTGCTCCTGGCAAGCGCGGTACATGAATAAACCCACTGCGCACCGCCGAGCCGGCGAGCTTGTGCTGCAAGTGATAAAACACCTGATTGCAAACGAACGTGCCCGCGGTGTGCGACACCGAAGCAGCCATGCCCGCCTCGCGCACTGCCCGCACCATCGCCTTGATCGGCAACGTGGTGAAATAGGCCGCCGGGCCATCCACTACCACGGCGGTGTCGATCGGTTGGGCGCCGAGATTATCCGGGATACGCGCATCGTTGAGATTGATCGCCACCCGCTCAATAGAGATATCGCTGCGCCCAGGCCCCAGTCCCGTGGCGATAACCATTGCCGGACGCAGTTCGTCGAGCATCTGCATGAGGCACGCCGGCGCCGTGGCAAATGCGCAAGGCAGCCGACGCGCCACAATGCGCACATCGTCGCTCAGCAACACACCGTCCAACTGGCGCACCGCTTCCCAGGACGGGTTCACCGGGTCTTGATCAAAGGGTTCAAACCCCGTCAGCAGCACAGTGTGCATAGTGGCCTCACATCAACAGATAAAGCAGGACGATATTGACCACCAGCATCATCAAGGCAGTCGGCAGTTGCGCTTTGATCACCGCGTTCTTGTCCGGCAGTTCCAGCAAGGCCGCAGGGACGATATTGAAGTTGGCGGCCATCGGGGTCATCAGCGTACCGCAATAGCCGGAGAACATGCCGATGGCCGCCATGACCGCCGGATTGCCGCCGTACACCCCCACCAGCACCGGCACACCGACGCCGCCGGTCATCACCGGGAACGCGGCGAAGCCGTTACCCATGATCACCGTGAACAATGCCATGCCCAACACGTAGACCATCACCGCCACCAACTTGAAATCCAGGTTGATATAGGTGGTAGTGACATGGGCGACCGCCGTGCCCACACCGGCCTCGTTGAACAACAGGCCGAGCATTGCCAGCATCTGCGGCAGCACCATGGCCCAGCCCAGGGCTTCGGTCAGGCGCCGCGACTCGCGCAGGGCTTGCACCGGCGTATCGCGTGTCAGCCAGCACGCCAGGCCGAGGGCGATCAAACAGCCGATACCGAGAGAAACAAAGGTCGTGTTCTTCGGGTCCAGCAACGGCACGCCGCCGATCTCGGCGTGCTTGAGCAGGACCGAGCCGATCACCGTGGTCAGGGGGATGGCCAACGCGGGGATAAACAACTTGTGCCCCAGGCGACCGGCACTCGCGCGGCTGGCCTTGTCGTGCAACTGCGCATGCGTGCCACGCCCCACGCCGCCGAAACCGGCGATCAACGCCATCACCACCACGCCGGCACCGACCACCACCGATGGCAGCCGCTCGCCTACCAGGAACGGAATCGCGAACAGCAGCCAGAAGAGCGCGCTGGACCAGCGCTTGGGGTGGCTGCGGTCCAGCACAATCATGCCTGCGGTGATCAACAGCAAGACCCCGGCCAGCCAGTACAGGTATTGAATCGAAATAATCATTGCACCGCCTCCACGGCCGTCGCGGTGGGCGTCAGCTCACGGGTGAGCCGTCGATCGAAGCGGTGCAGCCGGATCGCATGCACGATAAATGCACAGATCGCCGTAGGAATGCCCCACACCGCAATGTGCAACGGCTCCACATCGATCCCCGAGCCCAGCAGGAACGTGTGCATCAGCGCGATGGCGCCAAAGGCGACGAAGATGTCTTCACCAAAAAACAGCCCGACATTGTCCGTCGCCGCACACATGGCGAGCACTTTATGGCGCACCTTGTCCGGCAGTTTGCCGTAGCGTTTTTCCGCCGCGCCTTCGGCCATCGGCGCCAGCAGCGGGCGCACCATTTGCGGATGCCCGCCCAGGCTGGTCAAGCCCATGGCCGCCGTGGATTCGCGCACGAACAGATAGATGATCAACAGGCGCCCGACCGTGGCGCGCTGGAACCGTGCTATCCAGTTCTGCGCATGCAAACGCAGCCCGTGGCGCTCCAGCAGGCCGATAACTGCCAGCGGTAACAATAGAATCAATTGCAGGGCACGGGTCTGAAGGAAACCATCACCCATGGTGGCGAGGATTTTTTCCAGGGGAAAGTGGGCCGCAAGCCCCGTGGCGATGGCAGCGGCGGTCACTACCAGCAGCGGATTGAAGCGCAAGACAAAGCCAACCACGATGACAAGTACGCCGATCAACGGCCATAGGTTCACAACAGTCTGCATGACGATGAGGTCCTTTAAATGCGCGCTGCGGCGCCATTACAGCAGGATATGAACAAGGCGTTCACAGCAAGAGGTGGCGTGCAGTCGGCTCGGTTTTTTATTGTTGACCCGGAAGGTCGAGCGTCAGTGGCGGCAACTTTGCTGCCTGGGGGCGGGGGGTGTCCAACAAGAAAAATTGTTGCTGCGATCCAATAAATTTTGTGGGTATCGAAGGCGATGGGGCGCGCCGGCGGCAGCGCCCCCTACACCAGGCTCAGCTCACGCCATTGGGGCCATCGAGCACGTACCTGACCTTCTTGGCCAGCACGTTGGGCAAGCAGGGCTTGGAGATCACTTCGAACTCCGCGCCGCCCAGGTCGGTACGTTCGATGGCGTTTTCCGCATAGCCGGTGGTCAACAGGATTTTCATATCGGGGTACAACTGGCAGACCTCCCGCGCCAGCATCACGCCATTCATGCCGCCGGGCATGATCACGTCGGAGAACAGCAAGTCGTAGCGCTCCTCCCTGGCCAGCACCTCCAACGCCTCCGCAGCGCCGTAGGCGATGGTGGTGTGGTAGCCGTAGTCTTCCAGCACCATGCGCGCCAGCTCAGCGACATCCGGGCGGTCCTCGACGATCAGGATGCGTTCCGAACCGCTGCGTGCTTCCGACACCTTGGGCTCTTCATGGGGCGACACGCCGGCTTCGTCGGCCGGAAAATACAGGCGCACCGTGGTGCCCAGGCCCTCCTCGGAATAAATCCGCACTGCGCCGCCGGACTGCTTGGCAAACCCGTACACCATCGACAAACCCAGCCCGGTGCCCTTGCCTTCATCCTTGGTCGTGAAAAACGGGTCCATGACGCGCGTAAGAATACTCTCGGACATGCCGCAGCCGTTGTCCGTGAGGGCCATGCTGACATAGCGGCCCGGCATCAAGCCGTCGTAGGACATGGAGCTCAGTTCACGCACTTGGATGTTACGCGTTTCGATGGCCAGTGCCGGCTGATCACGGTCCACCAGCGCGTCACGCGCATTGATCACAATGTTGAGAATCGCCAGCTCGGCCTGGGTCGGATCGATGCGGCAGTTCCATAGGTCGGTTTGCAGGTCGGTACGAAAATCAATGTTGTCGCCCATGACCCGCTCCGCGGAGCGCCTGGCCAAATCGACAAAATGATTAAGGTTGATCACTCGTCCCTGCAGCTTTTGCTTGCGGGAAAACGCCAGCAGTTGCTGGGTTAGCGTGGAGGCTTTCTCCACCGCGCCTTTGGTCATGCTCAGGCTGCGAATCACCCGGCCTTCGTCCAGCACCGGCTTGCGCACGGCACGGTCAACCATCTCCACGTAGCCGCCGATGACCTGCAACAGGTTGTTGAAGTCGTGGGCGATACCGCCGGTGAGCTGGCCCAGCGCCTCCATTTTCTGCGCCTGGCGCAAAGCATCTTCCGCGTCGCGACGACGACTGACGTCCAGCTGCGAAGCGAAGAAGTACATCAATTGATTGGATTCGTTGTACACCGGCGAAACGAACAAAGCATTCCAGAACGTCGAACCGTCTTTGCGATAGTTGAGCAACTCGACCGAAATATCTTCTTCTTCGTTGATGGATTGCTTGATCTGCGCGACGACCTCGCGATCGGTGTCCGGGCCTTGCAGAAAGCGGCAGTTGCGCCCGTAAATCTCGTCGGTGCTATAACCCGTCATGTCCAGGAACGCCTGGTTGGCGAATATGATCGGGTTATCTTCGCGATTGGGGTCAGTGACGATCATAGGCATGCGGGTGGTGCCGACGGCGGCGAAGAAAATGTTCTTACCCGCCGATGTGATATCACCGGTTTCAGAGTTATCCACGCGGGTGTGGAGGTCTTTGGGTTGATGAGTCACGGGGGTCGATCCTGTCGGCTTGATAGAGGAGAAAACGGACTTCCTGCCTCATAGACAACCGGAATTAAAAAATAGTTTGGCGCCCCCGTGGCTCCGTTGCTACCTCACTGCTTTGCGCTCGGCTCAAGCGGTGGTGCTGACCATCGAGCCCTTCCCGCTGCCGCTTTCATCCATGACCGCCTGCAATAGAGCCCCAGTGACCGTCTGCAACGCCGCGCTGATGGTCGTAATCTGCGACTGAGCCGCTGCGACAGCCACGGCCTTGGCCTCTTCACTCTGTTTACTGGCCTGAGCTCTCTGCAACGCCTGCTGCGCCTCCAGAAGCTGCTCTTGCAACTGCTCGATCTGTTTCTTCAATTCCTTGACCCGGTCGGACTCCTGCGGGCCGGATGAAGCCTGGTCCGCGCCGCCTGCGGCAGCGGCGCCCTTGGCGCTGGGGTCCATGCGGATAGTCAAGGCGCCGGTGCTTTCGTTCTTGGTCGTCTCGCTGGTGATGGACGTGGTCTGCGGGACGACTACGGAGGTGGAATTACCAACGTTGGTAAGCATGTCGAGTATCCAATAACGAGGTAGTGCTCACGTTATCGGCTGGTCTACCCAGCACTTTAGTCTGGGCGTCGATTTGCGTTGAAGTAAATCCAGGGATCGAGTAGGAGGCGGGATTTAACTCCCGCCGTCCTCTCACACCAACCGTACGTACGGTTCCGTATACGGCGGTTCAAGCTATGCGGCTAAGCCGGTTTATTGTGTCCAGTATTGAGACCAGTCCGAGTCGATCCCACAGCTTCTTCGGTAGCGCCTGATTCATATGTGGCGCTCCTGAGTTCCACCATGGGCCTCGTCCATTGAACGCGGATTTGCAGGCACGTGCTTCGTCGAGCCCCAGACGCATTAGGTTGCGCGCCCTCGTTGAGGACTGCTTCCATTGGCGCCATGTGACACATCGAAGTTTACGGCGCATCCAGCCATCCAGCTCCTCAAGGGGCCGTTTGCTCTGGCTTAACTTGAAGTAACCCGCCCAACCACGTAACACCGGGTTGATCCGATCGATGACATTCGCCATCTTGTGGCCCCGCGCTCCGCGCAGCAGCTGTCTGAGCCGCTCGCGCAAGCGATTCAGGCTCATCGTGGCCACTTTCAGCTTCGGCTGTTTATGCAAGCTCATCCCGTAACCCAAGTAATCGCAGGCCCACGGCCGTGTTACACGGCTCTTTTCCTGGTTCAACGTCAGTTTCAAGCGTTGACTCAGGAAACGCTCGACCCTGGCCAGCACTCGTTCGCCAGCACGACGGCTACGCACATAGATGTTTGCGTCGTCGGCATAGCGCACAAAACGATGACCCCGCCGTTCCAGTTCTTTGTCGAGTTCGTTGAGCAGGATATTCGACAGCAACGGTGAGAGGGGGCCGCCTTGCGGCGTCCCCTCTTGCCGTCGGCTGGCGATCCCGCCTGACATAACTCCCGCTTCAAGGTAACGGCGGATCAGTCTGAGTACGCGTTTGTCTTCGACATGACGCTCAACTTTGGCCATCAACACGTCGTGATTCACTCGATCAAAGAACTTCTCAAGATCGAGTTCCACGCACCAGCGGTGTCCCACCGCCACATGAGCGCGGGCTGTTTTGATGGCTTGATGGACGCTTCTGCCCGGACGAAAGCCGTAGCTGTAATCCGAGAACAGAGAGTCGAAGATCGGCGTGAGCTGTTGCAGCACAGCCTGTTGGATCAGGCGATCCACGACGCTGGGAATACCCAGTTGCCGTGTTCCACCTTTGGGTTTGGGGATTTCGACGGCGCGTACACCTTGCGGGTGATACTCACCAGCCAGCAACCGAGCCTTGAGGATCGGCCAATACTGTTTCACGTAGCCCGCCAACTGGTCGACCGTCATGCCATCGGCACCCGGTGCGCCCTTGTTGCTGACTACGCGTTGATACGCTCGCTTGAGGTTAGCGGGTGCAAGCACCCGCGCCATCAGCGTGTCCGGCTCCGCGTTCGTCCACGCCACAGACGCCGCCGATGTTTGCGCCCTGTCAGCCGTCATCCTCGGATACCGTCCGGGACTTGGAGTAACAGTTTTCTCTTGAAGAATATTCTGCGTTTCAACATTCGACGAGACTCTGACGCCTACTGGCGGCATAACCTGTTCGGCCCTTGGTGGCGCGGTTACTCGCCACTTACTACAGCCTCGGCTGACTTCTGCAGGTTCATCCCGTCGCCTCTCGACGCTCGGTAGCACAATGGCAAACGTGCAGATCTCCCAGGGTAATTCGCGCGACCTTCCTGCTTATGCCTGTCGGATCTACGTCACAGCGCTCCGTGCAAGTATTGGGCTTTGAAGATATTGGCCTTCTTACCCCGCTGTGCCGCCTCTATCCGCTTCCTGTTCGTCAGGCCAGCATTTTGCCTCGGGCTTCCTTCAGATTCGCGGTCACCCGCGACACCCTTGCCTCTGGCTAACACTTCCCCTTGCCGGGTGTGTAGAGGACTTTCACCTCCAAGTCACCAGCGTGGCCACCATAGCCAAGCTGGTTGCGCTTCGCGCAACGCGCCATGCCTGGCGCACCAACAAAAAAGGGCCCACCTTTCGGTGAGCCCTTCTAGACCGCCCAGCAGAGCGGATTTTGTTTGGTAGGCGCGATTGGACTCGAACCAACGACCCCCACCATGTCAAGGTGGTGCTCTAACCAACTGAGCTACGTGCCTGCTGTGAGGCGGCATTCTACGGAATTCCAAAGGGGTGTCAACATCTTTTTTGCAGCTAACCCTATGAATATGCGAATTTTTTATTGAAGCGTGCCCTGCCCGCTTTTTTTGCATGGCTGGCGGCCGATTTTCAACTCGGGTAGGATCGGCGCACTCGTAAAAAATATAAAACAGAGGTTCCAGGATGGCGAACACCCCCTACCCCCAGTCGTATTACGCCGCTTCCGCTAACGCCGTTCCACCTCGCCCCGTGCTGCAAGGCGAGATCGAAACCGATGTGTGCGTCATCGGCGCCGGCTATACCGGCCTTTCCAGCGCATTGTTCCTGCTCGAGAACGGCTTTCGCGTGACGGTGCTGGAGGCCGCCAAGGTGGGGTTCGGCGCCTCGGGTCGCAACGGTGGGCAGATTGTTAACAGCTACAGCCGCGATATCGACGTGATCGAGCGCAGCGTCGGCCCCAAGCAGGCGCAGTTGCTGGGGCAGATGGCGTTTGAGGGAGGCCGGATCATTCGCGAGCGGGTAGCCAAGTATCAAATCCAGTGCGACTTAAAGGACGGTGGCGTTTTCGCGGCACTCAACGGCAAGCACATGGCTCACCTGGAATCGCAAAAACGCCTGTGGGAGCGCTACGGCCATACGCAATTGGAGCTGCTCGACCAGCGTCGTATCCGCGACGTGGTGGCCTGCGAGAACTATGTGGGCGGTTTGCTGGACATGAGCGGCGGCCACATCCATCCGCTGAACCTGGCACTCGGCGAAGCCGCTGCGGTGGAATCCCTGGGCGGTACGATCTACGAGCAATCAGCCGCCGTACGAATTGAGCGCGGCGCGAACCCGGTGGTGCACACGGCCGAAGGCAGAGTCAGGGCCAAGTTCATCATCGTCGCGGGGAACGCCTACCTGGGTAACCTGGTGCCGGAGCTGGCGGCCAAGTCGATGCCGTGCGGCACCCAGGTCATCACCACTGCACCGCTGGGCGATGAGCTGGCCAAGTCGCTGCTGCCGCAGGATTACTGCGTCGAAGATTGCAACTACCTGCTCGACTACTATCGCCTGACCAGCGACAAGCGCCTGATCTTCGGCGGTGGCGTAGTGTACGGCGCGCGTGATCCGGCCAATATCGAGGCCATCATCCGACCGAAGATGCTCAAAGCCTTCCCGCAACTCAAAGACGTGAAGATCGATTACGCCTGGACCGGCAACTTCCTGCTGACGCTGTCGCGCCTGCCTCAGGTCGGGCGACTGGGCGACAACATCTACTATTCCCAGGGCTGCAGCGGTCACGGGGTAACGTACACGCACTTGGCAGGCAAGGTACTGGCGGAGGCATTGAGAGGTCAGGCCGAGCGTTTTGATGCGTTTGCCGACCTGCCGCACTATCCGTTTCCGGGCGGGCAGCTGTTGCGCACGCCTTTTGCCGCACTGGGGGCGTGGTATTACGGGCTGCGGGACAAGCTGGGCTTCTGATAGACCACTGGAGCCGGTTCGCCGGCTTCAGCTTCAGTACGCGTTTCAAATCGCACAAACAAAAAACCCCGGTCTTTCGACCAGGGTCTTTGCTATCGAATCAAAGCAACGTTGAGTTTGCTTCGTGCTCCAAGGCGTTCAGTGGGCCTTGGGGCAGATATGGCGCAGCGGACGGGACTCGAACCCGCGACCCCCGGCGTGACAGGCCGGTATTCTAACCGACTGAACTACCGCTGCGTATCGCTTGACCGGTTGAACACACACCTCAACCACGTCGTTAACTTCTGATCAATCAACCTGGGCTGTTCGATCTCAGGCCCGACGTATCGAACCTGGAAAATATGGCGCAGCGGACGGGACTCGAACCCGCGACCCCCGGCGTGACAGGCCGGTATTCTAACCGACTGAACTACCGCTGCGCGTCGGTGCAACCTTTAACGTTGCGTCCTGCCCGAAGACAAAACTCTCAAGAAGTGGTGGGTGATGACGGGATCGAACCGCCGACCCTCTGCTTGTAAGGCAGATGCTCTCCCAGCTGAGCTAATCACCCTTTGCTTCGTTGAGGCCGCGAAATTTACGCAGGTAGCCAACCTAAGTCAATAGCCCGCTTGAAGTTTTTCCGAAAAAGACAAAATGGCTTCAAGACAGGCATGCGCCCTACTCGCTGTAAATCATCTTCTTGCTCATGCCACCGTCCACGACGAACTCTTGCCCCGTCACGAATCCGGCCTGGCGCGACAGCAGCCACGCCACCATCGCCGCCACATCCTCCACCGTACCCACTCGACCGGCCGGATGCTGGGCATGATCGGCGTCATTTAACGGTTCGGCGCGCCGCGCTGCGGGATCACGCGCATCAATCCATCCCGGGCTGACGGCATTGACCCGCACTTCCGGCCCCAGGCTGATGGCCAGCGCGTGAGTCAGCGCCAGCAGCCCGCCCTTGCTCGCCGCATAGGCTTCACAGTCCGGTTCCGACTGCCGCGCACGGGTCGATGCCAGGTTGACGATCGCACCACCGTGGGCACGCAGGTAGGGCGCACAGTGCTTGGCCAGCAGCATCGGCCCGCTGAGGTTAACCGCCAGCACACGATTCCAGTACGCCAGATCCAGGCTTTCCAGCGTGATGTTATGCGGGTCGGCAACCGCCGCATTGCACACCAGCGCATCCAGGCGCCCGAATTGTCCGAGCACTTCGGCAACCCCTTGGGCGACCTGTTTTTCGTCCGCCACGTCCATGCTGATAAACCAGGCATTGTCGCCCAGCACCGTGGACACTTTGGCTCCACGCTCGCGATCCAGGTCGGTCAATACGACCTGCCAACCCTCGCTGATCAACCACGCCGCAATGCCCAAACCAATGCCACGCGCCGCGCCGGTCACCAGGGCAACACGACCGTTACTGGCGACCGCAGCTTCCATGGACCACTCGATCACAAGGCCGCCAGCCCGCGAGCCAGGTCGGCCTGCAGGTCAGCCACATCTTCCAGGCCCACCGCGACGCGGATCAGGCTGTCACGGATGCCGGCCGCTTCCCGCTCCTGCGGTGCCAGGCGCCCGTGGGACGTGGTGCTCGGATGGGTAATGGTGGTTTTGCTGTCACCCAGGTTGGCGGTAATGGAGATCAAACGCGTGGCGTCGATAAATCGCCAGGCGCCGTCCTTGCCGCCTTTGACCTCAAAACTCACCACAGCGCCAAACCCCCGCTGCTGACGCTGGGCCAACTCGTGCTGCGGGTGGCTCTTGAGGCCTGCGTAGTGAACCTTTTCGATGCCGTCCTGCTGCTCCAGCCACTCGGCCAGGGCCTGGGCATTGGCACAATGGGCTTTCATGCGCAGGTTGAGAGTCTCCAGGCCCTTGAGGAAGATCCAGGCGTTGAATGGGCTCAAGGTCGGGCCGGCGGTGCGCAGAAAGCCCACCACTTCCTTCATCTGTTCGCCACGACCGGCCACCACACCGCCCATGCAACGACCCTGGCCGTCGATGAACTTGGTCGCCGAATGCACCACAACGTCCGCGCCCAGCTTCAGCGGCTGCTGC
Source organism: Pseudomonas quebecensis (assembly GCF_026410085.1). Classification (NCBI taxonomy): domain Bacteria; kingdom Pseudomonadati; phylum Pseudomonadota; class Gammaproteobacteria; order Pseudomonadales; family Pseudomonadaceae; genus Pseudomonas; species Pseudomonas quebecensis. The sequence goes on along the minus strand of NZ_CP112866.1, from coordinate 1,708,975 downwards.
AAGGCGGGCGTGCAGAAGCAGTTATCGACCACCAGCATCGCACCTTTGGCATGCGCCACTTCGGCCAGGGCGGCGATGTCCACCAGCTCGGCCAATGGGTTGGACGGCGACTCGACAAACAGCAGCTTGGTGTTGGCCTTGATCGCCGCGTCCCAGCCGGACAGGTCCGCCAAGGGCACGTAGTCCACTTCGACGCCGAAGCGCTTGAAATATTTTTCGAACAGGCTGATTGTCGAGCCGAACACACTGCGCGACACCAGCACATGATCGCCGGCACTGCACAGGCTCATCACCACCGCCATGATGGCTGCCATGCCGGTCGCGGTAGCCACCGCTTGCTCGGCGCCTTCCAGGGCCGCGATGCGCTCTTCGAATGCGCGCACGGTCGGGTTGGTGTAACGCGAGTACACGTTGCCCGGCACTTCACCGGCAAAACGCGCAGCGGCATCAGCGGCAGTGCGGAACACGTAGCTGGAGGTGAAGAACATCGGGTCGCCATGCTCGCCTTCCGGCGTGCGATGCTGGCCGGCACGCACAGCCAGGGTATCGAAAGCTACGCCATCGAGGTCGCTGTCCAACCGACCGGCATCCCATTCCTGACTCATGCTGCCACTCCTTACTCAATACGGTATTTAAGATACAAAACCGGCCCCTCAGGGCCGGTGTCTACTCAGTTGTTGTACAGATCGATGATCGCGCTGACCGCCTGGGTCTTGATCTTGGACGAGTCGTTACGCGCCTGCTCGATCTTGTTCAGGTAGGCCTCGTCGACATCCCCGGTCACGTACTTGCCGTCGAACACGGCGCAGTCGAACTGATCGATCTTGATCTTGCCGCCACCGACCGCTTCGATCAGGTCCGGCAGGTCCTGATAGATCAGCCAGTCGGCGCCGATCAGATCGGCCACGTCCTGGGTCGTGCGATTGTGGGCGATCAGCTCATGGGCGCTCGGCATGTCGATACCGTACACGTTCGGGTAGCGCACGGCGGGTGCGGCGGAACAGAAATACACGTTCTTCGCACCGGCTTCACGGGCCATCTGAATGATCTGCTTGCAAGTGGTGCCGCGCACGATGGAGTCGTCCACCAGCATCACGTTCTTGCCACGGAACTCCAGCTCGATGGCGTTGAGCTTCTGGCGCACCGATTTTTTGCGCGCGGCCTGGCCCGGCATGATGAAGGTACGGCCGATATAGCGGTTCTTGACGAACCCTTCGCGGAACTTGACGCCCAGGTGGTTGGCCAGCTCCAGCGCAGCGGTACGGCTGGTGTCCGGGATCGGGATCACCACGTCGATGTCATGCTCGGGACGCTCGCGCAGGATCTTGTCGGCCAGCTTCTCGCCCATGCGCAGGCGCGCCTTGTATACCGAAACGCCGTCGATGATCGAATCCGGACGCGCCAGGTAGACGTGCTCGAAGATGCACGGCGTGAGTTTCGGCGCCACGGCGCACTGACGCGTGTGCAGCTTGCCGTCTTCGGTGATGTACACCGCTTCGCCCGGCGCGAGGTCGCGAATCAGAGTGAAGCCCAGCACGTCCAGGGACACGCTTTCCGAAGCGATCATGTACTCGACGCCTTCGTCGGTGTGACGCTGGCCGAACACGATCGGGCGGATGCCATGGGGGTCGCGGAAACCGACGATGCCGTAGCCGGTCACCATGGCCACTACCGCGTAGCCACCTACGCAACGGTTGTGCACGTCGGTGACGGCGGCGAATACGTCTTCTTCGGTGGGTTGCAGCTTGCCGCGCTGGGCCAGCTCATGGGCGAACACGTTGAGCAACACTTCCGAGTCGGAGCTGGTGTTGACATGGCGCAGGTCAGATTCGTAAATCTCCTTGGCCAGTTGTTCAACGTTGGTGAGGTTACCGTTGTGCGCCAGGGTGATGCCGTAAGGCGAGTTGACGTAGAACGGCTGAGCTTCGGCCGACGTCGAGCTGCCGGCAGTCGGGTAGCGCACATGGCCGATGCCCATGTGTCCGACCAGGCGCTGCATGTGACGCTGATGGAACACGTCACGTACCAGGCCATTATCCTTGCGCAGGAACAACCGGCCGTCATGGCTGGTCACAATACCGGCAGCGTCCTGGCCGCGGTGCTGGAGGACGGTTAGCGCGTCATACAGCGCCTGATTGACGTTCGACTTACCGACGATACCGACGATGCCACACATGCGACGCAACCCCTACTTAATGGATCTTGACTGAGTACCGCTTACTGAGGCGTTTTGGCCGGTAAGAGGTGCTCCTTGAACGGCATATCAGCGGGTACGCTGATGCCGCTGGCCAGCCACTGACTGCTCCACCCCAATATGAGGTTCTTGGACCAATCTGCAACCAATAGAAATTTTGGCACGAGTACCGACTCCTGCCACCATGCATCCTGCTGTACCGGCCCCAGGCTCAACAGCCCGACCGCCACGACCACCAGCAACGCGCCACGCGCGGCGCCGAAGGCCATGCCGAGAAATCGATCGGTCCCGGAGAGACCGGTGACACGTATCAACTCGCCAATAAGATAATTGACCATTGCCCCCACCAGCAGCGTGGCGATGAACATGATGGCGCAGCCCGCGATGACGCGAGCCGAAGGTGTCTCGATGTAACCGGCCAGGTAAACCGACAGTGAACCACCGAACATCCAGGCTACGACTCCTGCGATGATCCAGGTCAGCAACGACAGTGCTTCTTTGACGAAGCCGCGGCTTAGACTGATCAAAGCGGAGATGGCGACGATTGCGACAATCGCCCAATCAACCCAGGTAAATGGCACGTTTGAGCCTACGGACAGATAAGGCGGCGCATTTTAGCAGAGCGTCGGGCTATCGGTAAGCGGTGATTGCGGCTGCTTTGCAAATCAATAGTTTGTGGCGAAGCCATCACATTTCAACCTCACCGCTAAACCCATGGGCAAGCCCCCTGCCCCATGTGATTGGCTTGCCGGTTTAAACGATGCTGACTCAGCCACGCTCAGGCTGGAAACGAGTTACGAACCCTTTCAGGCCCTGCTGCCGATCCAGCAAGTCCCGCAAGCGGTCCGCTTCGGCGCGCTCGATCAGCGGGCCGATAAACACGCGGTTCTTGCCATCGGCGCTGCGGATATAGGAGTTATAGCCCTGGCTGCGCAGTTTCTTCTGCAACGCCTCGGCGCCCTCGCGATTACCCAGGCTGGCGACCTGGATCGACCAACTGATCGACAGGCCATTCGGGTCGATACGGCTCTGCCCTACCTCCGGCTTGCCCGGCGCGGCAGGCTGTGGCGCCACCGGCTTGGGCGCGGGGGCCGGCGCGGCAGGTTTGGCGGCCACGGCGGGCGCTGGCTTGACGACCGGCACGCTTGGCTGCACCGGCATCGACGGCGCCTGCTGCGCCGCCACGTCCGCCTCGCTCGGCACGGGCTCTTCTTCCGGCAAGGCCTGTGGCTCAGGCACCACTACCGGCTCGACCTGTACCTGCGGCATTACCGGTGCCTGCGGCGCAGCTGGCGCCTCGACCACGACCTGGCGTTGTTCGTCCTGACGGGAAAACAACATCGGCAGGAAAATAACCGCCAATGCCACCAGCACCAGCGCGCCGACCATCCGCTGCTTATAAGCGCTATCCAGTAATGCCATGTGCAGCTTCCTCCGTGGAGCGCCGGGCCAACCACTCGAGCGCCTCGGCAACACAATAAAATGATCCGAACAACAGAATCTCGTCCTCGGCCGTTGCCACCGCACACTGCGCCTCAAGGGCAGCGATGACGCTTGCATACGACGTCACCGGGGCACCAAGGTTCTGCAGCGCCGCCGCCAATTCCGAGGCGGGACGACTGCGCGGCGTATCCAGCGGCGCTACCGCCCACGCCTGGACGCTGCCCAGCAAAGGCGCAATCACCCCTTCCAGGTCTTTGTCGGCCAGCAGGCCGAAGACCGCCAGACGACGCCCGATCGGCGGCGTGCGCGCCAGGCGCCGTGCCAGGTATTCGGCGGCGTGGGGGTTATGACCGACATCCAGCAACACATTCAGGCGTTTGCCCTGCCATTCTACCACCCGACGATCCAGTCGCCCGGTGATGCGGGTCGCCAGCAACGTCGCCGCGATCTGTTCGGCGTGCCAGGGCAGATCCAGCAGCAGATAGGCCTGCAGCGCCAGGGCGGCGTTCTCCATCGGCAGGTTCAACAGTGGCAGCTCCGGTAATGTCACGACCTGGCCGCGCGCATCATGCCCTTGCCAGTGCCAGTACTGATCACCTATCTCAAGATTGAAATCGCGCCCACGCAGGTAAAACGGGCAATCCAGCGCGCGTACTTTGTCCAGCAACGGCTGCGGCGGGTCAAGATCACCGCACAGTGCAGGCTTGCCCTGACGGAATATGCCGGCCTTCTCGAACGCCACGGACTCGCGGGTATTACCAAGGTAATCGGCGTGATCCACGCCAATGCTGGTGACCAGCGCCAGGTCGGCATCCACCACGTTGACCGTGTCCAGGCGCCCGCCCAGGCCCACTTCCAGCACCACCACATCCAGCTGCGCGCGCTCGAACAGCCAGAACGCCGCCAGGGTGCCCATTTCGAAGTAAGTCAGGGAAATATCGCCACGCCCGGCATCGAGCGCGGCGAAGGCCTCGCACAGTTGTGCATCAGTGGCCTGGACGCCGTTGATCTGCACCCGTTCGTTGTAGCGCAGCAGGTGCGGCGAGCTGTACACGCCCACGCTCAGGCCCTGGGCCTGCAACAACGCGGCGACAAAGGCACAGGTCGAGCCTTTGCCGTTGGTGCCGGTCACCGTGATCACACGCGGCGCCGGCCGGCCCAACCCCAGGCGGGCCGCTACCTGTTGCGAGCGCTCCAGGCCCATATCGATGGCGGAAGGATGCAACTGCTCAAGGTAGGCGAGCCACTCGCCCAGGGTCCGCTGGGTCATAGGTTTGCAGGCACCGGCGGCACAACGATGGGCTCGACTTTAGGCGCGACGTAAACAGGCGTCGGCAAGCCCATCATTTGCGCCAGCAGGTTGCCCAGGCGCGGACGCAGTTCGCCGCGCGGGATGATCATGTCGATGGCGCCGTGCTCCAGCAGGAACTCGCTGCGCTGGAAACCTTCCGGCAGTTTTTCGCGTACCGTCTGCTCGATCACACGCGGGCCGGCAAAACCGATCAAGGCTTTCGGCTCGCCGACGATCACATCGCCGAGCATCGCCAGGCTGGCGGAAACCCCACCATAGACCGGGTCGGTCAGCACGGAGATAAACGGAATGCCTTCTTCGCGCAGACGCGCCAGTACCGCAGAGGTCTTGGCCATTTGCATCAGGGAGATCAAGGCTTCCTGCATGCGCGCGCCACCGGAGGCGGCGAAGCAGATCATCGGGCAGCGATTTTCCAGCGCATAGTTGGCCGCGCGCACGAAGCGCTCACCGACGATGGCGCCCATGGAGCCGCCCATGAAGGAGAATTCGAATGCCGACACCACGACAGGCATACCCAGCAGCTTACCGCTGACGGAGATCAGCGCGTCTTTCTCGCCGGTCTGTTTTTGCGCTGCGGTCAAACGATCCTTGTATTTCTTGCCGTCGCGGAACTTGAGCCGATCAACCGGCTCCAGGTCGGCGCCCAGTTCATTGCGGCCGTCGGCGTCCAGGAAGATGTCAATACGGGCGCGAGCGCCAATGCGCATGTGGTGGTTGCACTTGGGGCAAACGTCCAGGGTCTTTTCCAGCTCAGGGCGGTAAAGCACCGCGTCGCAGGATGGGCACTTGTGCCACAGACCTTCAGGAACCGAGCTTTTCTTCACCTCGGAACGCATGATCGAAGGGATCAGTTTGTCTACTAACCAGTTGCTCATGCTTTCTTTCTCCAGTACCGGTGGCTTGAACTCAGCCCCGCGTATGCCCTTGAGCTAAATTCATATGTGGCGATAACACAGACTGGACGGGGTCAGACGTTCGACCTGCCATTTCCAGCCTGTGCCCTCAGCCTTCCAGACAACCTGCCGATGCAAGGTTGCCACTTCGTTTCCGAGCCACCCGCAGGCGGCGTCGGGCTGTTTTACACAGTGGTAGTTATGGACGGCGGCAGACTGCCAGCCGTCACATCCCGCCACTGCTGTTGCGCACGGCCTGCATGAACGCGCGAATCCTGCTGTGATCCTTGATGCCCTTGGCCTGCTCCACCCCGCCGCTGACGTCCACCGCGTAGGGCCGCACCTGCCGGATGGCGTCGCCGACATTCGCCGGGGTGAGCCCGCCGGCCAGGATAATCGGCTTGCTCAGCCCTTCGGGGATCAGCGTCCAATCAAACGCTTCACCGGTGCCGCCCGGCACTCCGTCGACATAAGTATCCAGCAGTATTCCGCGCGCACCGGCATAGGCGGCGCAGGCACTGGCGATATCATCACCGGCCTTGACCCTCAGCGCCTTGATATAGGGGCGCTGGTAGCTTTCGCATTCGTCGGGGGTTTCATCACCATGGAACTGCAGCATGTCCAGCGGCACGGCATCCAGGGTTTCGTTGAGTTCGCAGCGACTGGCGTTGACGAACAGCCCCACGGTGGTCACAAACGGCGGCAATGCGGCAATGATCGCCCGCGCCTGCAATACATTCACCGACCGCGGGCTCTTGGCGTAAAACACCAGACCGATGGCATCCGCCCCCGCCTCGACGGCCGCCAACGCGTCTTCCATGCGGGTAATCCCGCAAATCTTGCTGCGAACGGCGGACATATCGTAGAAACCTCAGGGGTTGAGCCGAGAAAGTCCCGGATGGTAACAAAAGCTATTCCGGGCGTCAGCCGCCAAGTTCACTGAAACCTGTGAGGAAGTGTGGACCGATGAAGCGCTCCGGCAACTCGAACTCATCCCGATATTCAACCTGCACCAGGTACAGGCCGAACGGGTGCGCGGTCACCCCACCGGTGCGGCGGATACGGCTTTCCAGCACTTCCCTGGCCCATTCCACCGGACGCTCGCCAGCGCCGATAGTCATCAGCACGCCGGCGATGTTGCGCACCATATGGTGAAGGAACGCCCCGGCGCGAATATCCAGCACAATCATCTTGCCGTGTCGGCTCACACGCAGGTGATGGACTTCCTTGATCGGAGACTTGGCCTGGCACTGGCCGGCACGGAACGCGCTGAAATCATGCACGCCGACCAGATGCTGCGCCGCCTCGGCCATGCGTTCGGCGTCCAGCGGGCGGTGGTTCCAGGTAATTTCTTGATTGAGGTGCGCCGGACGGATCTGGTCGTTGTAGATCACGTAGCGGTAGCGCCGCGCGATAGCCTTGAAGCGCGCATGAAAATGCGCAGGCATCACCTTGGCCCAACTGACGCTGACATCATGGGGCAAATTGATATTGGCCCCCATCACCCAAGCCTTCATCGTGCGCTCGGCCTGGGTGTCGAAATGCACCACTTGGCCGCAGGCATGCACGCCGGCATCGGTACGCCCGGCGCACATCAGCGACACCGGCGAGGCGGCGACTTTGGACAGCGCGCTCTCCAGGGTTTCCTGCACCGTCGGCACGCCTGACGCTTGACGCTGCCAGCCGCGATAGCGCGAGCCTTTGTATTCCACGCCCAGGGCGATGCGGTAAAAGCCTGCGGCCGCCATTTCGGCGGCCGCGTTATCTATATTTGCCAAGAACTGAGAGCCTGATGAGTTGCGCAAAAGCCGCCATTATAAGGCGACATGCTTGGGACGCCATGTGTTTGCAGAGCCGCAAAGCAAAACGGCGGCCCGAAGGCCGCCGCAGTATCACTGAACGACGATCATGCCAGCCGGCCGAGCATCTCCTTGGCCTCGCCGCGCTGCCCTTCGTCACCCTCGGTCAGCACTTCGGAAAGGATATCCCGCGCGCCGTCGGCGTCGCCCATGTCGATGTAGGCCTGGGCCAGGTCCAGCTTGGTCGCCACTTCATCCGTACCGGAGAGGAAGTCGAACTCAGGCTCATCGTCGCCCAACGCGGCGTCCTGCGCCGTGAAGGTTGGATGTTCAAGGCTCTGGGACAAACGGTCCAACTCCGCGTTGACGTCATTCAGCTCCGAAGCGAACGCGTCCGGCTTGGCCTCTGACTCGGGCTCGTCCGCCAGGGACAAGTCAAAGTCTTCCGGCAGGTCGAAGTCTTCCAGCGCGGCCGGCGTCAGGGTTGGCGGCTCGACGGCCGGCACGTCTTTCATCTCGCCTTCCAGGCCCGAGAGGAAATCCTCATCCGATTGGGTCGACGTCGGTGCATCCAACTGCAAGTCGAAATCCGAGAGGTCATCCTTGGCCGCATTGGCTTGGGTCTGCTCCTTGAGCAGCGATTCGAACGTCTGCTGATCACCCTTGAGCTCGGCCGGCGACGTCGATTCCAGCTCGTCCAGGCTCAGGTCGAAATCCGTATCGAAGTTCTCGGGCGCCGCCGGCTTGTCTTCCAGCAACTCCTTGACGTACTGCGCGTCGAGGGCCGCCGCGGCGACCGCTGCGCTGACACCTGCGGCGAGTACCGCCATTGCCGGGAACCGTGCCTTGAGCTGCTCGACCTGGGCGTGGTTTTCACCGTTGGCCACCAGTTGACGCTCCTGGGTCACGAAGCCGTCCTTGTCGTTTTGCAGGCCGTAGACTTCCATCAGCTTCAGGCGCAGATCGCTGCGCTTGGGCTCATGCTTGATCGCTTGTTCCAGCACATCGGCGGCCTGGTTGAGCAGGCCACGATCAATATGTGACTGAGCCAGCGCCAAGGCGTCATTGGCGTTCTGCGGCGCCACGGCGGCGGCCAGCGGCGCCAGCACGGAGGCAACGGTCGGTGCGGCGACCACCGGCTCGATCACCGGCGCAGGTGACGGCGTAGCCGCCAGCTTGACGTTCGGCGGCGGTACTTCAAGGCCTTCGAAGCTGTCCGGCGGCAGGTCCTGGTCGATATTGGAGCTGAACTCCGGCTCTTCGGCCAGCGCACGCGCCATACGCAGGTGCTTTTCTTCCTCGCGACGAGCGTTGCGATGGCGCACGAACAGCAACAGGAGCAACAACGCAATCAAGGCTGCCGCACCGCCGACCACACCGAGCACAATCGGGTTGGTCAGCAGCTCGTTGAACTTGCCCTCGGTCGGCGTAGCAGGCGCCGCGTCCGCCTTGATCGGCTCAGGCGCAGGCGCTACCGGTGCGGGCGTGGCCGGGGTTGTTTCAGCCGCGGCGGGAGGCACGGCCGGGGTTGCGGCGGGGTCGGCGGCCAGCTGTGCCGGGATGGCCGCTGTCGCCGGGGCGGCGGGGTCGACTTTTTCAGCCTGCAGACGCGCCAGTTGATCGTTTTTCAGTTGAATCAGCTTTTGCAGCTTGTCGAGCTGGCTCTGCAGGTCGGCGGCACGGCTTTTCAGCTCTTCGTTGTCGCGGCGCGTGGTGTCCAGCTGTTCCTGAGTCATTGCCAGCTTGTCGCTGAGTACCTGGCTGTCGCCGGCCTTGCCCCTGGCGCCCTTCTTGGCCGCCTCTACAGAAACCAGGCTCAGGTTGTCCTGGGTTCCAGTGGTTGCGGGCGCGTTGCCTGCCTGGGTGCGCCTGGTAGCATCCAGTTGCTGCTTGCCGGCCGGCTGGTTGGCCGCACTGCGCCGCCCCTGACGCCAGGCATCGTTCTGCGCCCTTACCTCGGCAATCGCCTGGGGTTGCGGCAGCGCCGTGCTTTGCACGGTGTCCGGCAGGCGCAGGACCTGGCCGGTTTTGAGACGATTGATGTTGCCGTCGACAAACGCATTCGGGTTAAGCGCCTGGATGGCCAGCATGGTCTGCTGCACCGAGCCGCCATTGCGGTTTTTTTCGGCGATTTCCCAGAGTGTGTCGCGGGAGGTGGTGACGTGCTGGGCGGGCTTGGTCACCGCCGGTGCGACAGTGGCGGGCGCATTCAAACGTGGTGCCGCTGCGGGGGTGGTCGTCGGCTGATCGAACTTGGCCGGATCAAGCAGCACGCTGTAGTCACGCATCAAACGGCCGTTGGGCCACTGCACCTGCAGCAGGAACCGGATGTAGGAATCGGGCAATGGCTTGCTGGAGGTGACGCGCACCACGCTGCGGCCGTTGGGGTTGACCACCGGGGTGAACGTCAGGTCGTTGAGAAACGCCTGACGGTCAACCCCGGCATCCACAAACGCCTGGGACGACGCCAGGCTCGGCGTGATCTCGGAAGCCGTCAGGCCACCGACATCGAGCAATTCGATTTCCACCGACAAGGGCTGGTTCAGCTTCGACTTGAGGGTCATCTCCCCCAACTGGAGCGCCTGCGCCATACCGGAGGACAGCGCCGAGGCGGCCGCTATTGCTAACACCAGTTTGCGAACTTGAACCATAGCCTCATCCTTTGTTTGAACACTCCCCGGCTTGCGAGAAGGTTGGTAACCGCTGCCATATAAGGCATGGCGAGCCGATAGGTCACCGACGCGCAATTGTTCCTGCTTGGGGCCAAGCATAGCGCCTGGTTAGAATCAATCTATAAATTGCCGCCAAGTATCTTTTACGCAAGGCCTTTTATCAACAACTGCGCCAGTTGCACGGCGTTCAGCGCGGCGCCTTTGCGTACGTTATCTGACGTCACCCAAAGATTTAGTTCCGCCGGGTCATCCACGCCGGCACGTATACGCCCAACATAGACCACATCCTGGCCCACTGCGTCACCTACGGCAGTCGGGTAATCGCCCTCCTCGACCCGTTCAATGCCTGGCGCCGCATCCAGTGCACGATTCACGGCGGCCAGGTCGACCGGCGCCGCCAGCTGCAGGGACACTGTCAGGCTATCGCCAAAAAACACCGGGGCTTGAACGCACGTTGCGCTAATTTTCAGCAACGGAGTGTCCAGCACGGCACGCAATTCGTGTATCAGCCTTTTCTCCAGGTCGGTATGCCCCTGGGCATCGGGCTTTCCGACCTGCGCCAGCAAGTTAAAGGCCATCTGACGATCAAAGAACGTCGGTTCCAACGGGCGTACATTAAGCAGCTCCGCCGTCTGCCGCGCCAGCTCACTGACAGCTTCGCGCCCCTGGGCCGACACAGCCAGGCAGGCGGTGACGCTCACGCGCTGGATATCCAGCAGACCCCGCAGCGGGGCAAGCACCACCGCCAGGTGGGTCGCCGATGGGCTCGGGCTGCCAAGCTGGAAAGGTTTGCGCATGCCGTCCAGTACATGGGCATTGGCCTCCGGCACCACGTGCGGTGCCTGCTCGGCGGGCAGCGCGCCCGACAGATCGATCACCGAGCAACCCGCCGCGGTGGCGCGCGGGGCGAAGCTTACGGTCACGGCCGGACCGGCGGCGAAAAACGCCAGCTGCGCTTTGCTGAAGTCGAACTCATCGACCTCCCTGACCCGCACGTTCTTGCCACGAAACGGCACCGAGGCCCCGGCGGAGTTACTGCCCGCCAACAGGTACAGGGTGCCTACCGGAAAATCCAACTCTTCGAGAATCTGCACCAGGGTTTCACCCACGGTGCCGGTGGCGCCGATCACGGCGATTTCAAAGGTCTGGGTCATGGCGGTAGCCTCGGGCAGTGCGGGGGGAGCGGCACTTTACCGGGTGGCCGGGAGTGAGGCAATTGGTGTGGGGGTGTGGTGGGGCGGATGGCGCTATCGGGGGGCAGCCCCCTCCCACCTTTGAATTGTGAATACATTCCACTGTGGGAGGGGGCTTGCCCCGATAGCGCCCGAACGCACAACAAAAAACCCGCGCCTGTCACCAGAACGCGGGTTTCTCTTAACGCCTCAGGCGATCAACGCTCCAGCAGAATCCGCAACATGCGACGCAGCGGTTCGGCCGCGCCCCACAGCAGCTGGTCGCCGACGGTGAACGCGCCCAGGTACTGGGTGCCCATGTTCAGCTTGCGCAGACGGCCCACCGGCACGTTCAGGGTGCCGGTGACCTTGGTCGGGCTCAGCTCCTGCATGCTGATCTCGCGGTTGTTCGGCACCAGCTTGACCCATGGGTTGTGCTGGCTGATCAACGATTCGATATCGGCGATCGGCACGTCTTTGTTCAGTTTGATGGTCAGCGCCTGGCTGTGGCAACGCATGGCGCCGATGCGCACGCAGATACCGTCGACCGGGATCGGGCTCTTGAAGCGGCCAAGGATCTTGTTGGTCTCGGCCTGGGCCTTCCATTCTTCACGGCTCTGGCCGTTCGGCAGTTCCTTGTCGATCCACGGGATCAGGCTGCCGGCCAAAGGCACACCGAAGTTCTCGGTCGGGTAAGCATCGCTGCGCATGGCTTCGGCCACGCGGCGGTCGATGTCGAGGATCGCGCTGGCCGGGTCGGCCAATTGATCGGCGACAGCCGCGTGGGTCGCGCCCATCTGCTTGATCAGCTCGCGCATGTTCTGCGCGCCGGCGCCGGAAGCGGCCTGATAGGTCATGGCGCTCATCCACTCGACCAGCCCGGCTTCGAACAGGCCGCCCAGGCCCATCAGCATCAGGCTGACGGTGCAGTTGCCGCCGACGTAGTTCTTGGTGCCGGCGTCCAGTTGCTGGTCGATGACCTTGCGGTTGACCGGGTCGAGGATAATCACCGCGTCATCCTGCATGCGCAGGCTCGAGGCGGCATCGATCCAGTAACCCTGCCAGCCGGCTTCGCGCAGCTTGGGGAACACTTCGCTGGTGTAGTCGCCACCCTGGCAGGTCAGGATCACGTCGAGGGTCTTGAGCTCGTCAATGCTGTAGGCATCCTTGAGCGGAGCAATGTCCTTGCCCACGGACGGCCCTTGGCCACCGACGTTCGACGTGGTGAAAAACACCGGCTCAATAAGATCGAAATCCTGCTCTTCCAGCATCCGCTGCATGAGCACGGAACCGACCATACCGCGCCAACCGATCAGACCTACACGTTTCATCGCAACTACACCTTGTTAAAAAGTGGGCCGCCTTGCAGCAACAACTGCAAGCGGGCCCGAGAGATTACAGATTCCGCAGCGCGGCGACTACTGCGTCGCCCATTTCTTGCGTACCGACCCGGGTGCAACCCTGCGACCAGATGTCGCCGGTGCGCAGGCCCTGGTCCAGCACCAGGCTCACGGCCTTCTCGATGGCATCCGCCGCGTCGCTCAGGTTGAAGCTGTAACGCAGCATCATCGACACCGACAGAATAGTCGCCAACGGGTTGGCAATGCCCTGCCCGGCGATGTCCGGCGCCGAACCGTGGCACGGCTCGTACATACCCTTATTGTGGGTATCCAGGGACGCCGACGGCAGCATGCCGATGGAACCGGTGAGCATCGAGGCCTGGTCGGACAGGATGTCGCCGAACAGGTTGTCGGTGACGATGACGTCGAACTGCTTGGGCGCGCGTACCAGCTGCATCGCCGCGTTGTCGACGTACATATGGCTCAGTTCGACGTCCGGGTAGTCCTTGGCCACTTCCTCGACGATCTCGCGCCACAGTTGGCTGGAAGCCAGGACGTTGGCCTTGTCCACCGAGCAGACCTTCTTGCCGCGTACGCGGGCCATGTCGAAACCGACACGGGCGATACGGCGGATTTCGCTCTCGCTGTACGGCAGGGTGTCATAGGCCTGGCGCTCGCCATTTTCCAGCTCGCGCACACCGCGTGGCGCGCCGAAATAGATACCACCGGTCAGCTCGCGCACGATCAGGATGTCCAGGCCCGACACCACCTCCGGCTTGAGGCTCGACGCATCGGCCAACTGCGGGTAGAGGATCGCCGGGCGCAGATTGCCGAACAGGCCCAGTTGCGCGCGGATTTTCAGCAGGCCGCGCTCAGGGCGGATATCACGCTCGATCTTGTCCCACTTCGGGCCACCCACGGCGCCAAGCAGCACGGCATCGGCGGCGCGGGCGCGGTCCAGGGTTTCGTCGGCCAGGGGCACGCCGTGCTTGTCGATGGCAGCGCCGCCGATCACGTCGTGACTCAATTCGAAGCCCAGGCTGTACTTGCTGTTGGCAAGCTCCAGGACCTTGACCGCTTCGGCCATGATTTCCGGACCAATACCGTCGCCAGGGAGAATCAGAATCTGCTTGCTCATGGGTTCCTCATTTCATCGAGCGACCTGCCCGCGGGCGGGTCGGGAAAATTAATCAGCGTTCGGCCCAGACCACCAGCACGTCGGTGCTGAAAGTGCCGTCGGCCTGAATCTCGTAGTAATCGCGCACTTCCTGGCCCATCGCCTGCTGTAACTCAAGGATCGCCGCGCGCAAGGCCTGCGGTGTACGCATGCGCTCGACCCAGGAGGTGTATTCCAGGCGCAGACGCTGGCGGCTGCTGTTGCGCACGTGCAAGCCGGCTTCGCTGAGCTGGCGCATCCACTCAGCGCCAGAGTAATCGCGCACATGACTGGTGTCGCGCAGCACTTCGACGGTTTGCAGGTAAGTGTCCAGCAACGGGCTGCCGGGTGACAACACATCGATAAAGGCCGCCACACCGCCCGGCTTGAGCACCCGGCGCACTTCGCGCAGGGCCAGGCCCAGGTCGCTCCAGTGGTGAGCCGAATAGCGGCTGAATACAAAATCGAACTCGCCGTCGGCAAACGGCAGGCGCTCGGCGGCGCCGTTTACCGTGCTGATATTGGTGAGACCGCGATCCTGCGCGGCGCCAGCCACTACGTCGAGCATCTGCTGGGACAGGTCGTAGGCCACGACTTCCTTGACCAATGGCGCTACATGGAAACTCACATGACCGGCACCGCAGCCCAAGTCCAGCAGTCGTGCACTGCCCTGCCCCGCCAGCTCGGCCTGGAGCAGCGCGAATTCTGTGCCCTGGGCGTGCACAGCACTGCTCAGGTAGGCCGAGGCCTGTTCGCCGAATTGTTTTTGCACGACTTGGGTGTGGGCGGTGGCGTTCATGGTGTTTCCCCTGGATTTGTGTTGTTAACACTGGCCTCATCGGGGGCAAGCCCCCTCCCACATTTGGAATGCGGGCCCCTGTGGGAGGGGCTTGCCCCCGATGGCGGCGGTCCTGCCTACATCAATTTACGCGTCACGAAACAACCAAGGCTGGCTGGCCCGGTGTTTGGCTTCGAACGCCGCAATCGCATCGCCGTCCTGCAAGGTCAGGCCGATATCGTCCAGGCCATTGAGCAGGCAGTGTTTGCGGAAGGCATCCACTTCAAAGTGGTACACCTTGCCGTCCGGACGGGTCACGGTCTGCGCGGCCAGGTCTACGGTCAACTGGTAGCCCACAGTGGCTTCCACTTGCTGGAACAGCTCGTCCACCTCGGCGTCGCTCAGGATGATCGGCAACAGGCCGTTCTTGAAGCTGTTGTTGAAGAAGATGTCGGCAAAGCTAGGCGCGATGATGCTACGAAAGCCGTATTCTTCCAGCGCCCACGGCGCGTGTTCACGGCTGGAGCCGCAACCGAAGTTTTCCCGGGCCAGCAATACACTGGCGCCTTGGTAACGCTCGGCGTTGAGCACGAAATCCTTGTTGAGCGGGCGCTTGGAGTTGTCCTGATAGGCGTAGCCCACGTCCAGGTAACGCCACTCGTCAAACAGGTTAGGGCCGAAGCCGGTGCGCTTGATCGACTTCAGGAATTGCTTGGGGATGATCTGGTCAGTGTCGACGTTGGCACGGTCCAACGGTGCGACAAGACCGGTGTGTTGGGTAAAAGCTCGCATCGGGTATTCCTCAGATCAATTCGCGAACGTCGATGAAACGACCGTTGACGGCAGCCGCAGCGGCCATGGCCGGGCTGACCAGGTGGGTTCGCCCACCGGCGCCCTGGCGCCCTTCGAAGTTACGGTTGGAGGTGGACGCGCAATGCTCGCCGGATTCCAAACGGTCCGGGTTCATCGCCAGGCACATCGAGCAGCCCGGTTCACGCCACTCGAAACCGGCTTCGAGGAAGATCTTGTCCAGGCCCTCGGCCTCGGCTTGCGCTTTGACCAGGCCCGAGCCCGGCACCACGATGGCTTGCTTGATGGTCGAAGCCACTTTGCGGCCTTTGGCGATCACCGCCGCGGCGCGCAGGTCTTCGATCCGCGAGTTGGTGCAGGAACCGATAAACACGCGATCCAGCTGGATGTCGGTGATCGCCTGGTTGGCCTTCAAACCCATGTACTTCAAGGCGCGCTCGATGGAACCACGCTTGACCAGATCGGCTTCCTGCGCCGGGTCCGGCACGTTCTGGTCGACGGCCAGCACCATTTCCGGCGAAGTGCCCCAGCTGACTTGCGGCTTGATCTGGGCAGCGTCGAGTTCAACCACGGTGTCGAACACCGCATCGGCATCGGACACCAGGTCCTTCCAGGCTTCGACCGCAGCGTCCCAATCGTCGCCCTGCGGTGCGAATGGACGACCTTTGACGTATTCAACGGTCTTCTCATCCGCCGCCACCATGCCCACACGCGCACCGGCTTCGATGGACATGTTGCAGATGGTCATGCGGCCTTCGATGGACAAATCGCGGATCGCGCTGCCGGCGAACTCGATGGCGTGGCCGTTACCGCCGGCGGTGCCGATCTTGCCGATCACCGCGAGGACGATGTCCTTGGCGGTCACGCCGAACGGCAAGGTGCCTTCGACGCGTACCAGCATGTTCTTCATCTTTTTGGCGACCAGGCACTGGGTCGCGAACACATGTTCCACCTCGGAGGTGCCGATGCCATGGGCCAGGGCGCCGAATGCACCGTGGGTGGAGGTGTGCGAGTCGCCGCAGACCACGGTCATGCCCGGCAAGGTGGCGCCCTGCTCCGGGCCGATCACGTGCACGATGCCTTGACGCACGTCATTCATCTTGAATTCGGTGATGCCATATTCATCGCAGTAATCGTCGAGCGTCTGCACCTGCAGGCGCGACACCTGGTCGGCGATCGCTTCGATGCCGCCCTTGCGCTCTGGAGTGGTCGGTACGTTGTGGTCCGGGGTAGCAATGATGGAGTCGACGCGCCAAGGCTTGCGCCCGGCCAGTCGCAGGCCTTCGAACGCTTGGGGCGAGGTCACTTCATGGATGATGTGACGGTCGATGTAGATCAGCGACGACCCGTCATCGCGCCGTTTCACTTCATGGGAATCCCAAAGCTTGTCGTAAAGCGTTTTGCCGGCCATCAGTCGGTCCTCATCAGCTGTATTTCATACGCCGGGCTTTTCAATAACCCTTTGGCTTGTGAGGCTGATGGTATGGCGCTACATTAAATAACTCAAATTCATATTTTTTATGCTTTGGATTACCAACTGGAATACGACAATGGACCTGGCCAACCTCAACGCTTTCATTGCCATCGCTGAAACCGGCAGCTTTTCCGGGGCCGGTGAGCGCCTGCACCTGACGCAGCCGGCCATCAGCAAGCGCATTGCCGGCCTGGAGCAGCAGCTCAACGTACGATTGTTCGATCGCCTGGGGCGCGAGGTCGGCCTGACCGAAGCCGGGCGCGCCCTGCTGCCGCGCGCGTATCAAATCCTCAATGTGCTGGACGACACCCGCCGCGCCCTCACCAACCTCAACGGCGAAGTCAGCGGACGGCTCACCCTCGCCACCAGCCACCACATCGGACTGCATCGCTTGCCCCCGGTGCTGCGCACGTTTACCCGGCAATTTCCTAATGTGGCGCTGGATATTCAGTTTCTGGATTCGGAAGTGGCCTACGAAGAAATCCTGCATGGCCGCGCTGAAGTGGCGGTGATCACCCTGGCGCCCGATCCTCATCACCTGGTAAGTGCCACCCCGGTGTGGGACGACCCACTGGATTTCGTGGTCGCGCCGGAACACAGCCTGGCCGGCCATGGCCGTGTGAGCCTGGCCGATATTGCCGGCCACCCTGCGGTGTTCCCCGGCGGCAACACGTTTACCCACCATATCGTCAGCCGGCTGTTCGAGGCCCAGGGGCTTACCCCGAATATTGCGATGAGCACCAACTACCTGGAAACCATCAAGATGATGGTGTCCATCGGCCTGGCCTGGAGCGTGCTGCCGCGCACCATGCTCGACGACCAGGTGGCCAGTGTCGCTTTGCCGGGCATACAGCTCAGTCGCCAGCTAGGCTATATCGTGCACACCGAAAGGACGCTGTCGAACGCTGCGCGGGCTTTTATGAGCCTGTTGGATGCACAGGTCGAATTGCCGGGGCAACCGGCATGAGCCTGTGCGTCCCGGTTTCCTGAAGTCAAGCCGCGCTGTTTGCCCATGAGTGAGCCAAGGCCCTTTGATAATGCGCACCCCCGTCGATTCCGTGCCACCGCTGCCTCGCATCTACGCCCTCGACCCTCGCGAGGCCGAACAAAGCTGGGACAGCGCCCCGCAACTGCTGGCCGCGCTGAACGCCGCGCGATTGGGCGCCTGGTGCTGGGACATCGACAGCGGGCGTATCAGTTGGTCACGGGGCACCCAGGCGCTGTTCGGTTTCGATCCACGCCAGCCCTTGCCCAAGGACCTGGACTACCTCGAACTGCTGGACCCGGCCGACCGCGCCCGCGTGGTGCGCGCTTTTCATGCGGTGCTGGCGGGCGAGCCGTTCGAACAGGCCATGCACCACCGCATCCAATGGCCCGATGGCACGTACCATTGGCTGGAAGTCAACGGTAGCCTGCTGCCGGACAAAGCCGGACGTCGCCGCATGATCGGCGTGATCCGCGAGATCACTGAGCAGCGCGAGCGCGAACGTGCCCTCAGGCACTCCGAAAAGCGCTTCGCCACGCTGTTCCACCTGTGTCCGAATATGGTGCTGCTGACCCGCCAGGCCGACGGCCTGATCAGCGAAGCCAACCAATATTTCGAGATGCTCTTCGGCTGGCCTCTCGCCGAGGCGCTCGGCCGCACCACCCTGGAATTGGGCCTGTGGCGCCATCCCGCACAACGCGCGCAACTGGTCAAAGCCACCCAGCGCAAAGGCCAGCCCATCACCATGGAGGTGCAATTCTGCGCCAGCAACGGCCAAGTCCATGACGGCACGCTCAGCGCGCAAAAAGTCGAGCTCGAAGGCGAGGCGTACCTGATCAGCACCTTTCTCGACACCACCGAACGCAAGAACGCCGAGCAAGCCCTCAAAGACAGCCAGGAACGCCTCGACCTGGCCCTGGACTCCGCGCAACTGGGCACCTGGGACTGGCACATCCCCAGCGGCATGCTCTACGGTTCGGCCCGCGCCGCCCAACTGCACGGCCTGCCGCCGGAGCCCTTCCATGAATCCTTCGACGCGTTCTTCGAGGGCATGCCCGAGGAAGAGCGCGACAACATGCGCCACGCTTACCGTACCCTGCGCGAAGGCCCGGCCGGCAGCTATCAACTGACCTACCGCGTGCCCATGGAGGACGGCAGCTCGCGTTACTTGGAAAGCCGCGCCCGCCTGTACCGCGACGATCAGGGTGCGCCACTGCGCATGGCCGGGACCCTGCTGGACATCACCGACCAGGTCGAACGCGAACAACGCCTGAGCGCCTCCGAAGAAAAATTCGCCAGCCTGTTCCAGGCCAGCCCCGACCCGATCTGCGTAACCAGCCAGGACAGCGGCGTGTTTATCGAGATCAACCCGGCCTTTACCCAAACCTTCGGCTGGACCGCCGCCGAGGTGCTCGACAAGAACGCCGACCAGATCGGCCTGTGGGACGACGCCAGCCAGCGCGTCGGCAGAATCGAGCGGGTGATTCGGGAGAAAGCCCTGAATAATGTGGCCGTAGTGGCCCGGCATAAGGACGGCCGCAACCTGACCTGTGTGATTTCCAGCCGCCTGATCAAAGTGGGCGATCAACCGTGCATTGTTACGACCTTGCGCGACATCACTCAGCAGCAACGTTCGGAGGCCGCCCTGAAAGCCAGCGAAGAGAAATTCGCCAAGGCATTTCATTCCAGCCCGGACGCGATCTCGATCACCGAGCGCGACACCGGCCGCTACGTGGAAGTCAACGATGGCTTCTGCCGCCTGACCGGCTACCGATCCGAAGAAGCCATCGGCCTGACCCTCTACCAGATCGGCATCTGGGCCGATGACAACCAGCGCTCGGCGCTGCTGGCCGAACTGCAGATAAAGGGCCGCATCAACCACCTGGAGATGCTCTGGCGCAACAAGCGCGGCGAGTTGCTGGCCGTGGAAGTCTCGGTGGAGCCCATCACTTTGAATGAAATCCCGTGCCTGCTGCTGACGGCGCGGGACGTCAGCCTGTTGAAAAACGCCCAGGCGCAGATTCGTCACTTGGCTTATCACGACCCGCTGACCAACCTGCCCAACCGCGCGCTGCTGATGGACCGTCTCAGCCAGCAGATTGCCTTGCTCAAGCGCCACAACCTGCGCGGCGCGCTGCTGTTCCTGGACCTGGATCACTTCAAACACATCAACGACTCGCTCGGCCATCCGGTGGGCGACACCGTGCTGAAAATCGTCACGGCGCGCCTTGAGGCCAGCGTGCGCATGGAAGACACGGTGGCGCGCCTGGGCGGCGATGAGTTCGTGGTGCTGCTCAGCGGCCTGGAGGGGTCGCGCCTGGAGGTCAGCCGCCAGGTGCAGGGCCTGGCCAACACGCTGCGCGAGCTGCTCTCGGAGCCGATGTTTCTGGATGGTCACCGCCTGCAGGTCACGCCAAGCATGGGCGTGGCGTTGATTCCCGATCACGGTTCCACGCCGGCCGATTTACTCAAGCGTGCCGACATCGCCCTGTACCGCGCCAAGGACTCGGGCCGCAACACCACTCAGATGTTTCACAACAGCATGCAAAGGACCGCCAGCGAACGCCTGCGCATGGAAACCGACCTGCGCCTGGCCCTGTCACGTGGCGAGTTCAGCGTGCACTACCAGCCCCAGGTTGACGCGCGCGGCAACACAATCGTCGGCGCCGAAGCGCTGGTGCGCTGGCAACACCCGCAACTGGGCGCGCAGTCGCCGGCGGAATTTATCAAAGTGCTGGAAGACAGCGGCCTGATCCTGGAAGTCGGCACCTGGATTCTCGATGAGGCCTGCGCGGCGTTTGGGCAATTGCTTCAGGAAGGCAAGATCGACCCGTTGAATTTCAGCCTGTGCGTGAACATAAGCCCCAGGCAGTTCCGCCAGAACGACTTCGTCGAGCGAGTGGAGCGCAGCCTGCAGCAGCATGCCCTGCCCTGCAGCCTGCTGAAGCTGGAAATCACCGAAGGCATCGTGATTCAGAACCTGGATGACACCATCAGCAAGATGCGCCGCCTGAAGAAACTCGGCGTGAGCTTTGCCATGGATGACTTCGGCACCGGCTACTCGTCGCTGACCTACCTCAAGCGCTTGCCGGTGGACGCGCTGAAAATCGACCAATCGTTCGTGCGCGACGCGACCCACGACCCCAACGATGCCGAAATCATCCGCGCCATTGTGGCCATGGCCCGCAGCTTGAATCTGGAGGTGATTGCCGAAGGCGTGGAAACCCCTGAGCAACTGGCGTTCCTGCAAAAACTGGGCTGCCATTTATACCAGGGGTACCTGCACAGCCGACCGTTGCCGATCGAAGGGTTTACGGCACTCTTATAATGACGCAGACGCCCGCCGAACATTAAACAACAGCAACCAATTAAATAAGGCCTGTTATCGATTCCGGCCAATAAGGTCTACCACCGCGCCGCCCCCACAACTCTTCGACCCCCTCTATTACCGCAACTGAATGACCGCGCCTTTCGATCGTACCGATCATGCCGTTCAACAATGCAGATAATGGCACCGCCTTAAGATGATGTTTCAAGCCTAACCGCAGCAAACCTTCCCTGGAGTATTCGCCATCATTCAAAGTTCTTATGGCGTGATTAAAACTGCGCGCCGCCGTGCCGTCATTATTTTCCATCTGGGCTCGCTTGGCACTCACGGCAAATAAGAACTGTGCGTCGCGCAGCATCTCCTGATCATTGCCTATAAATTGCGCCCGCCGAGCCGCGGCCTGCAACTCGGACTCACTGAGCTGCAGTTTAAAACCATCTCGCATCTTTACGTGATAACCGTCACTGACGCGTCTGACCTCGGCAAATATATCCGACGGTTTCTGGCCAAACCGCATCATCGCAGCCTTGATCGCAGACACCGTCACACAGTTGCCGTCCGGGCCCTGCCGGAATCCGCCCCATATATCCCTGGGCTTTTTACCGGGTGTCACATCAGGGCTGACGGGCGAAGGCAAGTCAGGTACGACGACCGAGGGCGGCAACGGAATCGTTGGTGGCGGTGGCGGCACAGGCTGCCACCATCGCCCCAATACGGCCATTACACTGCGCACCGCATTGAACAATGTTTGACTCCACATAAAGCCGGTATTGTAAGTACCCGGCGACTTCATAGTTTGAATGGACCGCGCCGCCCCACCAAAAGGCTGGATAGAAGCATTATTCGACATCGGTATAAACCCAGCCTCGCACCGAGACGTTTTTATACTCCGCTGTTCGTTATTCAAACGAGGATAAAAAATTTCACGCTTAAAAAAAGAAACACGCATCCTCTCCTCCCAGACTCAACGACCGTCATACCGATTATTTTCATTAGAGGATTAAGCTTTCAGTGATCATCCGAACAAATCAAAGCGCGCTTAATACGCTCAATCAGTGGCGCGAGGGACTGGCAAGTTCCAGTCTTACCGGTAACAACAAGCTGCTATTGCTGAAAAAACAGCAATTACGGCTTACGCTTGCTGGGAGTTTTCTGAATATTGCTCACGCATGGAATCGGCCAGCGCCCTGTGCTTGAGCGGTTTACGCGCGGAAGGCGTGAACTCGACATCGCGACAACAACATCGGAACGCAGGTCGAGCTCGCAGCTTCTTGCCACAATCAAGCGGCACAAAAAAGGCGCCTCAGGGGCGCCTCGGACTTCAAGCCATTCTCGTCAATCCGCAATTGGGTGCGTCATGCCCAGCAAGCGGCTGACGCGCTCCAGTTCTGTCTCGCGGCGCATGGCGGTAAACAGCTCTACCGCTTCGGGGTAGTTGCGCGTGAGCATCGCCAGCCACTGCTTCAAGCGGCCGGGTGCCTGCTTTTCTGTCAGTTGCGCCACCGATTGCCGCCAGAATTCTTGCAGCATGGGCTGCAGCTCGGCCCAGGTCATTTCCACCACCTGGGCACCTGCGCGGGCCGCCGCGATTTGCCGCGCCAGGTCCGGACGCGCTACCAGGCCACGACCGAGCATGATGTCTTCGGCACCACTGACTTCGCGGCAGCGTCGCCAGTCGTCAACGCTCCAGATATCGCCATTGGCGAACACCGGCACCTTGACCACGTCCTGCACACGGGGGATCCATTCCCAGTGCGCAGGCGGCTTGTAGCCATCAGTCTTGGTACGCGCATGCACCACGATATGCGCAGCGCCGCCCTCGGCCAACGCCGTGGCGCACACCAGCGCACCGTCCGGGCTGTCGAAGCCCAGACGCATTTTGGCGGTGACCGGGATATGCACCGGTACGGCGCGGCGCACATGCTCAACGATCCGGTTAAGCAACTCCGGCTCCTTGAGCAGCACGGCCCCACCGCGCGATTTGTTGACGGTCTTGGCTGGGCAACCGAAATTCAGATCGATCACCTCGGAGCCCAACTCGCAGGCCAGGGCGGCGTTTTCCGCCAGGCATACCGGATCGGAACCGAGCAACTGCACACGCAAGGGCACACCTGCGGCGGTGTGGGCACCGTGCAGCAGTTCAGGCGCGAGCTTGTGGAAATAGGCCGGTGTGAGCAGGCGGTCATTGACGCGGATGAATTCGGTCACGCACCAGTCAATCCCACCCACGCGCGTCAGTACATCGCGCAGGATGTTGTCGACCAACCCCTCCATGGGCGCCAAGGCAATTTGCATGGAAAACACTCAAGAAAAATCGTGGCGCAGTTTACTGGGTTTCCCACCGCAACCGTTAACCCCCTGTCAGGGCAGGCCCATAGCCGTCGAGAAACTCGACCGGCATGCGCTTGGGCTTGCCGCTGGACAGCTCGATGCATACAAAGGTGGTCTGCGCCCGTAGCAAGGTAGCGCCATCTCGGGGTCGGACCAGTTGGAAGCGGCGGGTCATCTTCAGCCGCTGGTCCCAATCGACGATCCAGGTGGCCAGTTGCAGCTCATCGCCTTCATAAGCGGCGGCCAGGTAATCGATCTCATGGCGCACCACCGCCATGGCACGGTCCAGGCGACGGTATTCGGCAAGGTCCAGCCCCAGGCGCTGGGAATGGCGCCACGCGCAGCGCTCGAGCCAAGCGACATACACCGCGTTGTTGGCATGCCCCAGCCCGTCGATGTCTTCAGCGGCGACCTGCAGATCGATGATAAACGGCGTTGCCAAATCCCAGCCCATGCCTTGCTCCCGGTCGATTAATGTCGGCGGGCAGCAGTGTATCAGGCACTTTGCCGTGCCTGTAGACGAGCGCCGCCCAGCAGCATCAGCACACCGTCGATCACCCGCGGATCGGCCAGTACCTTCTGATGGCCGCCCTGCTCCAGTTGCAGCAGGCGGCTGTCGAACCAGGCATCATGGATGGCCTTGGCGGCTCTGACCGGGACAAAGGTATCGTCTTCAGCGTGCACAATCAGGCCTGGGATATTCATGTGGTAATGCGCCACGTCCAGATGCTTGAGCGGCATGCCAAAGGTCAGCTCGACCTCCTGGATAAATGCTGCACGCGCTCGCGCCGGCAAGCCCATCATGCGGGAAAAGCCGCCCAGCGCATCCAGAAACCGCGACGGCGCGGCGATGCTGACCAATGCCTGGGTGCGCAACCCCAGCTGCACGGCGAGCATCGCGCTGGCGCCGCCCATGGAATGGCCGATAACCGCATGCAGCGGCGGCAACTCGGCAGCCGCCTCCAGCATGGCGCGGGCGAATAGCACCACGTGGGCTTCGCGCCCTGGAGAATGCCCATGGGCCGGCCCGTCCAGGGCAATCACCGAGTAGCCGTTGTCGATCAGTGCACCGATCAAGCTGGCAAATTGGGTCGGGCGACCTTCCCAGCCATGCATTAACAGCACCGCAGGCCCTTCGCCCCAACGCAGGGCCGACAAGCCGAACCGCAAAGTGATGCGCTGGGCCTGCGCCAGCATCGGCAACTCCCACTCACGGGGCGGCAGCGCGCGCGGGGTCATAAACACACGGCGCATTCTATTGGCTACCGTTTGCGGCGCCACGCGCCCCAACGTACCGTTGACACCTCGCACCCAGGTTAACGCGCCCATCGCCAGCTCCTTTTCAGCGCACCGCCGACTTGGCCGCGCGTATCACCCGATCCGACAATTCCCCCGGCCCGAGCGCACGCGCCAGGGTCAGGCCACCCACCATCAACGCCATGTCCGCCAGGGCTTTGTCGATGTCTTCCGGGCAGGCCGCCAACTGGGCCGCCATCAACTCAACGTGCTCGTTCAACACTTGGCGAAACGCCTCCGGCAAGCGGCCCATTTCTCCGACCGTGGCGGGTAGCGGGCAGGCCTGAGAGGTTGAATCACGGTGTTTGCGCGACAGATAAAAAGCCGCCACCAAGGCGCGGCGCTCTTCGCCGGTGATCTGCTCGTCGAGGTCGTCGATGGACGCGCGGCGCTGGGCCAGCAATTGACTGAAGGCCTCCAGCATCATCGCGTCCTTGCTTTCAAAGTGTGCGTAGAAGCCACCCACGGTCAGCCCCGCCGCCCCCATGACCTCACCCACGCTGGGTTCAGCCGGGCCACGTTGAATCAACGCAGCGCTGGCGGCCTGCAGAATGCGTTCGCGGGTTTGCGCTTTTTTATCGTTCATCGTATGCCTCCGTCTTCATGGGTTGAATATTATTACCATAATAATATTCCGCAAGCGACCGGCATGACCATTGGTCAGAACGACAGGAAGGTATGGGAAGAGAAAATTGACAAACGCCAGACAAACAAAAGGGCCATTCAATAATTGAATGACCCTTAAAAATCCCGCAGAGCGGGTAATCGTGGCGTCCCCTAGGGGACTCGAACCCCTGTTACCGCCGTGAAAGGGCGGTGTCCTAGGCCACTAGACGAAGGGGACACAAACCTTCTATACATTGATCAGATCGACTCTGATCGATTCAAGGACGGTGTGGCCGGAACCTTGAACCTGTAAATTGGTGGAGCTAAACGGGATCGAACCGTTGACCTCTTGCATGCCATGCAAGCGCTCTCCCAGCTGAGCTATAGCCCCGATTTTTCGCCTGGCGGCGCAGCAGACCTTTCGAGCTGCTTGTTGAAACTGGCGTCCCCTAGGGGACTCGAACCCCTGTTACCGCCGTGAAAGGGCGGTGTCCTAGGCCACTAGACGAAGGGGACAAAACCTTCTGTACAACGGATCAGAGCTGAGTTCTGATCGATTCAAGGACGGTGTGGCCAGACCTTGAACCTGTAAATTGGTGGAGCTAAACGGGATCGAACCGTTGACCTCTTGCATGCCATGCAAGCGCTCTCCCAGCTGAGCTATAGCCCCTCATCGGTGAGGACGGGGCGAATCTTAATGGCGGTTTGGAAACGTGTCAAATTTATTTTCAACAATTTCCAAAATTTTTTGCCGGGATAACAATCACTTACCGACGAAACCCCGGAAAACCGGGGTTTCGTCGTTACCGCCGCGTGCTTAGGCGATAGCGCCCAGCAGCTTTTCCCACTCTTTGTTTTCTTTCTTCGACACACCACCCAGCAAATCAAGCGCTTGGCGCAGACGGAAACGCGTCAGGTCCGGGCCAAGAATTTCCATCGCATCGAGCACGGACACCGAACTGGCCTGCCCGGTGATCGCCGCAAACATCAGCGGCATGGCATCGCGCAATTTCAATTCCAGGGACTCGACCACCGCCTGAATCGTCGCGGTGATCGCGTCCTTCTCCCACTGCCGCAGGCTCTCCAGCTTCCACAGGATCAACTGCATCAACTGGCGAACCTGGTCACCTGACAGCTTCTTGGATTCGAACAGCTTCGGATCCGGGTTCACACCCCCGGCAAAGAAGAAACTGGCCAACGGCGCGACCTGGCTGAACGTCTCCACCCTGCCCTGCACCAGCGGCGCGATCTTCATCATGTATTGAGGATTCAACGCCCACTGCTGCACACGGCTGGCGAACTCTTCCACCGGCAAGTCGCGCAGCCATTGGCCGTTGAGCCACGAGAGTTTCTCGATATCGAAGATCGGCCCACCCAGCGACACACGGGACAGGTCGAAGTTGTCGACCATTTCCTGCAGCGAGAACTTCTCGCGCTCGTCCGGCATCGACCAACCCATGCGGCCCAGGTAGTTGAGCATCGCTTCGGGCATAAACCCCATGCGCTCGTAGAACGTCACCGAGGTCGGGTTCTTGCGCTTGGACAGCTTGCTCTTGTCCGGGTTACGCAGCAGCGGCATGTAGCACAGTTGCGGCTGTTCCCAACCGAAATACTCGTAGAGCAGGATCAACTTCGGCGCCGACGGCAGCCACTCTTCACCACGCAGCACATGGGTGATGCCCATCAGGTGGTCATCGACCACGTTGGCCAGGAAGTACGTTGGCAGGCCG
This sequence comes from Pseudomonas quebecensis, assembly GCF_026410085.1. Lineage (NCBI taxonomy): Bacteria > Pseudomonadati > Pseudomonadota > Gammaproteobacteria > Pseudomonadales > Pseudomonadaceae > Pseudomonas > Pseudomonas quebecensis. Next base: position 1,681,656 of record NZ_CP112866.1, on the reverse strand, counting down.
TCGGTCTTCATCAGCACCTGCATATCCATGCGGTCCCACGGGATCTCGACATCACCGCGCAGCATGTCCGGCACCACGCACACGCCTTCGCTCGGCACCTTCATGCGGATCACATGGGGTTCGCCGGCGGCCAGGCGGCGTGCCACTTCTTCCTTGGACAACAGCAGCGCGCGGCCGTCGTAGCGCGGGGTTTCGCCACGGGCCTGTTGCTCGGCGCGCATCTGGTCGAGTTCCTCGGCCGTGCAGAAGCACGGGAACGCGTGGCCCATGTCGACCAGTTGCTGGGTGTATTGCTTGTAGATCTCGCTGCGCTCGCTCTGGCGATACGGACCGTGCGGGCCGCCCACGTCCGGACCTTCGGCCCAGGTGATGCCCAACCAGCGCAGCGCATCGAAAATCTGTTGTTCCGACTCGCGGGTGGAACGCAGTTGATCGGTGTCTTCGATCCGCAGGATGAATTCACCGCCGTGCTGCTTGGCGAAGCAGTAGTTGAACAAGGCGATGTAGGCAGTACCGACGTGGGGATCCCCAGTAGGCGATGGCGCAATGCGCGTGCGGACGGTGGTCATGGCAGGTCTCGAATGGGCGATATAACTGAAAATTGAAACAAGGGGCGAATGGTAACAGCCCTGGGGGATTTCTGGAAAACCGCGGCGTGGCTATCGGGGGCAAGCCCCCTCCCACGGTTGAAATGTGTTCACAGATCAAAGTGTGAAGGAGCTTGCCCCAGATAAGGCCAGTCAATTCAGCGCAGATCAAACCGCCAACAAGCGCTCACGCAACTTGCCAATCTCGTCACGCGTCTGCGCCGCCGCTTCAAACTCCAGGTCGCGCGCCAACTGGTACATTTTCTCTTCCAACTGCCGAATCCGCTTGGTGATCTCACTCGGCGAACGCAGTTCGTTTTCGTACTTGGCGCTCTCCTCGGCGGCCTTGGCCATGCCCTTGCGCTTCTTGCTGCGCGAGCCGGGCACGGTGGCGCCTTCCATGATGTCGGCGACGTCCTTGAACACCCCTTTGGGCGTGATGCCGTTCTCCAGGTTGAACGCGATCTGCTTGTCGCGACGCCGCTGGGTCTCGCCGATCGCCCGCTCCATGGAACCGGTGATGCGGTCGGCGTACAGAATCGCGCGGCCATTGAGGTTACGCGCCGCGCGACCGATGGTCTGGATCAGCGAACGTTCGGAGCGCAGGAAGCCCTCCTTGTCCGCATCGAGAATCGCCACCAGCGACACTTCCGGCATGTCCAGGCCTTCGCGCAGCAGGTTGATGCCCACCAGCACATCGAAGGTACCCAGGCGCAGGTCGCGGATGATCTCCACGCGTTCCACGGTATCGATATCCGAGTGCAGGTAGCGCACACGCACGCCGTGGTCGGCCAGGTAGTCGGTCAAGTCTTCGGACATGCGTTTGGTCAGCGTAGTGACCAGCACCCGCTCTTCCAGGGCCACGCGCTTGTTGATTTCCGAAAGCAGGTCGTCGACCTGGGTCAGCGCCGGGCGAATTTCAATTTCCGGGTCGACCAGGCCGGTCGGCCGTACCAGTTGCTCAATCACTCGGCCGGCATGTTCGGCTTCGTAATTACCCGGCGTCGCCGACACAAAAATCGTCTGCGGGCTGATGGCTTCCCATTCGTCGAAACGCATCGGTCGGTTATCCAGCGCCGACGGCAGGCGGAAGCCGTACTCCACCAAGGTTTCCTTGCGCGAGCGGTCGCCTTTATACATCGCGCCCACCTGCGGCACGCTGACGTGGGATTCGTCGATCACCAGCAGCGCATCCGGCGGCAAGTAATCGTAGAGGGTGGGCGGCGGCGCGCCGGACTCGCGGCCCGAGAGGTAGCGCGAGTAGTTTTCGATGCCGTTGCAGTAACCCAGCTCCAGGATCATCTCCAGATCGAAGCGGGTGCGCTGCTCCAGGCGCTGGGCTTCCACCAGCTTATTGTTGGCGCGCAGGTATTCCAAACGCTCGGCCAGCTCGACCTTGATGCCTTCGATGGCGCCCATCAGGGTTTCACGCGGCGTCACGTAGTGGCTTTTCGGATAGAAGGTGAAGCGCGGCAGTTTGCGGATCACTTCGCCGGTCAATGGGTCGAACGCCGAGAGACTCTCCACCTCATCGTCGAACAGCTCAATGCGGATTGCCTCCAGGTCCGATTCGGCCGGGTAGATATCGATCACATCGCCGCGCACACGGAAGGTGGCGCGGGCGAAGTCCATATCGTTGCGGGTGTACTGCAGGCTCGCCAGGCGACGCAGCAGCTCGCGCTGGTCGAGTTTGTCGCCGCGATCGACATGCAGCACCATCTTCAGATAGGTTTCCGGGCTGCCCAGGCCGTAGATGCACGACACCGTGGTGACGATGATCGCGTCCTTGCGCTCCAGCAGCGCCTTGGTCGCCGACAGGCGCATCTGCTCGATATGGTCGTTGATCGACGCGTCCTTCTCGATAAAGGTATCGGAGGACGGCACGTAGGCTTCGGGCTGGTAGTAGTCGTAGTAGGAAACGAAGTACTCGACCGCGTTGTTCGGAAAGAACGCCTTGAACTCGCCGTACAACTGCGCGGCCAAGGTCTTGTTCGGCGCCAGCACCAGGGTCGGGCGGTTAACCTGGGCGATCACATTGGCAATGCTGAAGGTCTTGCCCGAACCGGTCACCCCGAGCAGCGTCTGGTGGGACAGGCCGGCCTCGATGCCTTCGACCATCTGGCGAATGGCCTCGGGTTGATCGCCGGCGGGTTCGAAACGGGTGACCAGTTGGAAATCCGACATAACGTACCTCTTGAAGTCACCCCAGACTGTAAAGCGGTCGGGGACGAAATAGACCACCACCCGCGAAGATTCAGAGCGGGCCGTAGGAAATAACCATGATAGCCATACAAGTGGAGGCGAATGTGACGGCTTTCAAGGCAAACGTCTGACCCTGGGTTTTCGATCAAGGTTGCAATATGACTAACGGTCGGCAAATAAACCGAAAAACTTGGCCGAAAAGCCGTTTCGGTGGTCGCCCTCGGCACTGATGGCCTCTATACTAGCTCCCCGTTTGTGCACCGCTCTAGTGCATTCGGCTGGAGCGCGACACGTCCCTCCTACCCCCCATAGAGCTGCCGCAAAAATGAGCCTGTTCTCCGCTGTCGAAATGGCACCACGCGATCCTATCCTGGGCCTCAACGAAGCATTCAACGCCGACACCCGAACCACCAAGGTCAACCTTGGCGTGGGCGTTTACTGCAACGAGGAGGGGAAGATTCCACTCTTGCGTGCCGTTGCCGAAGCGGAAGCCAGTCGTGTGGCGCAGCATGCCGCTCGTGGTTACCTGCCGATCGATGGCATCGCCGCCTACGACAAGGCCGTGCAAACCCTGCTGTTCGGTCAAGCGTCGCCACTGCTCAGCGCTGAGCGGGTAGTCACCGTGCAAGCCGTTGGCGGCACCGGCGCGCTGAAGATCGGCGCGGACTTCCTCAAGCAGCTGCTGCCTGACGCCGTGGTGGCCATCAGCGACCCGAGCTGGGAAAACCACCGCGCGCTGTTCGAAACCGCCGGTTTCCCGGTGCAGAACTATCGCTACTACGATGCCGCCACCCACGACGTAAACCGTGCCGGCCTGTTCGAAGACCTCAACGCCCTGCCGCCGCAGTCCATCGTGGTGCTGCACGCCTGCTGTCACAACCCGACCGGCGTCGACCTGAGCCCGACCGACTGGCAAAAAGTCCTGGACGTGGTCAAGGCCAAAAACCTGGTGCCGTTCCTCGACATGGCCTATCAAGGCTTTGGCGATGGCATCGACGAAGACGCCGCCGCCGTGCGCCTGTTCGCCGAGTCGGGCCTGACCTTCTTTGTGTCCAGCTCGTTCTCCAAGTCGTTCTCGCTGTATGGCGAGCGCGTGGGCGCGCTGTCGATCGTCAGCGAATCCAAGGAAGAAAGCGCGCGCATCCTGTCCCAGGTCAAGCGCGTAATCCGCACCAACTATTCCAACCCACCGACCCACGGCGCGGCCATCGTCGCGGCGGTACTCAACAACCCGGAGCTGCGTGCTCAGTGGGAAGCCGAACTGGCTGAAATGCGCCTGCGCATCCGGGGCATGCGCGAGCAGATGGTCGCCGAACTGGCCAAAGCCGCCCCGGGCCACGACTTCAGCTTCGTCGGCCGCCAGCGCGGGATGTTCTCCTACTCCGGCCTGACCGTGGAGCAAGTCACCCGCCTGCGCACCGAGTTCGGCATCTACGCGTTGGATACCGGGCGCATCTGCGTGGCAGCGTTGAACCAGGCCAACATCGATGCGGTCACAAAGGCAATCGTTCAGGTCCTGTAAACCTGCTGGTTGCACAAGGAGGGGAAGCCGATGGTTTCCCCTTTTTCGTATCCAGCCCCTAGACTGAACCCGACCGCCCCATTTTGTGAGAGCCCTATGCGAAACGATGACCTGGATCTGCGCGCCGACCCCGACGATATGGACCCCTTCCCCCCGCGCGCCACCCACCACCCAAAGCGTGAAAAAAGCCTGGTGCTGCAGGTGGCGCTCGGCGTCTTCCTCGGTGGTCTGGCGTTGTGGCTGGTGCAACTGGGTGCAACGGCAATCATGGCGAAACTGGCCATGGGCACCTTCCAGTTCGGCGGCTGATGACCATCAGGTGGGAGGGGACACACCCACTCCCATCTTGATCACTCAGGCGACAGCCAGGCTGCGCTCCTCCAGCAGCTTCACAAAACTGTTCAAAGTCTGCGACACCGTGCCGCGCCGCCAGATCAACCAGGTATTCAATACGCGAAAGGTATCAGCCAGCGGCCAAACACTCACCGCCGCCGACCCCGGCATGCTTTCCAGCATGCTGCGCGGCATCAATGCCAGCCCGGCGCCCGCACTGACGCACGCCAACATGCCGTGGTACGACTCGATTTCGAAGATTTTGCCCGGCACCGAGCCATCCTGGGAAAACCAGCGCTCAAAGTGATGCCGGTAAGAGCAATTGGAGCGAAACGTGTAAATGTTCTCGCCATTCACATCCTGCCCTCGCCTGATCGGCGCATGGTGCAACGGCGCGATCACCACCATCTCTTCCTCGAACACCGCCACACCTTCCAGGGTCGAGTGCAGCACCGGCCCGTCGACAAACGCGGCCGTCAGGCGCCCCGACAGCACGCCTTCGATCATGGTGCCCGAAGGCCCGGTGCTCAAGTCCAACTCAACCTTGGTGTGCTTCTGGTTATAGGCCGCCAACAACGCCGGGATGCGCACCGCCGCCGTGCTTTCCAGCGCGCCCAGGGCAAACGCGCCCTGGGGCTCCTCGCCCGCCACCGTGGCACGGGCTTCCTGCACCAGATCGAGGATGCGCCGCGCATAACCGAGGAAATTCCACCCGGCCGGCGACAGGCGCAAACGGCTCTTCTCGCGGATAAACAACTCGACGCCCAGGTCCTGCTCCAACTGCTTGATGCGCGTGGTCAGGTTCGACGGCACCCGATGGATCAACTGCGCGGCAGCGCTGATACTGCCCTGCTCGGCAACGGCCTTGAAAATTTCCAACTGCACCAGATCCAAGTCATTCTCCGATCGTGAACGTATTGCTCACTATTATTCAGTTCTCAGAAAAGATCCAGGCCCGTACGCTGAACCCATTCCCCCTTCAGCAGGACGGCACCATGCACGCAGTTACCTCTCAGACCCACGCCCTCTCGATTAACCCGGCCACCGGCGAAACCGTCGGCAGCTACCCCTATGAAACGGCGGCGCAGTTGGACGCCGCTCTGGACCGCGCCACCGCCGCGTTCCGCACTTGGCGCCGCCAGCCGGTCGGCCAGCGTGCCGAGCTGCTGCTGGCCCTGGCCACCGCTCTGCGCGATCAGGCCGAAGCCATGGCGCAGATGATCACCCTCGAAATGGGCAAACCCATTGCACAGGCCCGTGCCGAAATCGAAAAATGCGCCCAGCTCAGCGAGTGGTACGCCGCCCATGGCCCGGCCATGCTCGCCCCGGAACCGACCCTGGTGGACAACGGCACGGCCCACATCGAGTACCGCCCGCTGGGCCCGATCCTTGCCGTGATGCCCTGGAACTTCCCAGTCTGGCAGGTGCTGCGCGGCGCCGTGCCGACCCTGCTCGCCGGCAACACCTACGTGCTCAAGCACGCACCGAATGTGATGGGCAGCGCCTACCTGATCAAAGCCGCGTTCCAACAAGCTGGTTTCCTTGATGGCGCGTTCGAAGTGATCAACGTGACCCAGGACGGTGTGTCCACCGCGATTGCCGATCCCCGTGTCGCCGCCGTTACCCTCACCGGCAGCGTGCGGGCCGGCATGGCCATTGGCTCGCAGGCCGGCGCCGCGCTGAAAAAATGTGTGCTGGAACTGGGCGGCTCCGACCCGTTTATCGTGCTCAACGACGCCGACCTCGACGCCGCCGTGCAGGCCGCCGTCATCGGCCGCTTCCAGAACAGCGGCCAGGTTTGCGCCGCCGCCAAGCGCCTGATCATAGAAGAAGGCGTGGCGCAGGCATTTACCGCCAAGTTCGTCGAAGCCAGTCGTGCCCTGGCCATGGGCGACCCGACCGCCACCAGCACTTACATCGGCCCGATGGCGCGCTTCGACCTGCGCGACGAATTGCATGGGCAAGTCCAGGCGACCTTGAACGAGGGCGCTACCCTGCTGCTGGGCGGCGACAAAGTTGAGGGAACCGGCAACTATTATCAGCCGACGGTCCTGGCGGACGTGACCGATCAGATGACCTCTTTCAAACAAGAACTGTTCGGCCCGGTAGCCTCGATCATCACTGCCCGCGATGCCAACCACGCCGTGGCCCTGGCCAATGACAGCGAGTTCGGCCTCACCGCCAGCATTTTCACCGAGGATCCGGCCAAGGCACGCCAGATCGCCGACCAACTGGAGACTGGCGGTATCTTCGTCAATGCGTTCAGCGTTTCCGATCCGCGCGTCGCTTTTGGCGGTGTGAAAAAGAGCGGGTTCGGCCGTGAGTTGTCGCACTTTGGCGTGCGGGAATTCTGCAATGCACAGACGGTGTGGCTGGATCGCAAGTAGCCCCATTGAACAAATGGCGTTAGCATCCTGTCCACTCGGCTTAACAGCATGTTTTTAGGGTCAGGATCGCACTGTGGAAAAGCTAAATCGCCTTCAAAGCGGAATCGAAGGGCTGGATGCTCTGCTCAAGGGAGGGCTGGTGTCTGGGGCGTCCTATATCATTCAGGGGCGCCCCGGCTCCGGTAAAACCATCCTCGCCAACCAGCTGGGGTTTCATCATGCGCGCAACGGCGGCCGAGTCCTGGTCGCCACGCTGTTGGCGGAATCCCACGACCGCCTTTTCCAGTTCCTCTCCACCCTGAGCTTTTTCGACGCCGCCCGCGTCGGCGCCGAAATCCAATTCGTCAGCGCCTTCGACACCCTGGAAAATGAAGGCCTCGACGAGGTGGTGAAGTTGCTCCGGCGTGAGATCAGCAGGCAGAAGGCTACCGTTATGGTCGTAGACGGCTTGTTGAATGCGCGCTCCAAGGCCGACTCGCCGATCGACACGAAGAAATTCATATCCGAACTGCAAGGGCACGCCGCCTTCGCCGGTTGCACGGTGTTGTTCCTGACCAGCTCACGCCTGGACGACGGCAGCCCCGAACACACCATGGTCGACGGCGTGATCGAAATGGGCGAGGAGCTGTTCGGTACCCGTTCGGTGCGCCGTATCCAGCTGCGCAAGACCCGCGGCAGCGGCGCGCTCACCGGCCTGCACGAATGCGAAATCACCAACGACGGCCTGGTGGTGTACCCGCGCCTGGAAAGCCTCTATGGCCGCCCTTCCGCACCGGACAGCGCCGACCTGACGCGCATCCCCAGCGGCATCACTTCACTGGACGCGATCCTTGGTGGCGGCCTGCACAGCTCCAGCGTGACCCTGGTAATGGGCCCGTCGGGCATCGGCAAGACCACCCTGGGCCTCAAGTTCCTGTCCGAATCGACGGTCGAAGCGCCGGGCCTGCACTTCGGTTTTTACGAAAGCCCGCAACGTCTGCAGCTCAAGGGCCTGTCCCTGGGCATCGACCTGCAGCAGATGCAGGACAGCGGCGCCCTGAGCGTGGCCTGGCAGCCCACCACCGAAGGCTTGCTCGACGGCCTGGGCGCACGCCTGCTGCGACTGGTGGAAGAAAAAGGCATCAAGCGGCTGTTTATCGACAGCCTCAGCGGCATGACCCGGGTGTCCACCAACCCGGCGCGCATCACCGATTTCTACAGCGCATTGATGAACGAACTGCGCGCCCGTGGTGTCACGGTATTCGCGACCTGGGAAATGCATGACCTGTTCGGTTCCGAGGTCAGCTCACCGGCATCCGAGCTGTCGAGCATTGCCGACAATCTGATGCTGATGCGTTTCTTCGAGATTCAGTCTGAACTTAGAAGGACGCTTTCCATTCTTAAGGTCAGAGACAGCTTCTATGACCCCTCGCTGCTGGAGGTGGTCATCCGCGACCAAGCCGTTGATCTAAGAAAGGTTTCAAGAAATGCCCCCTCAGTGGTGTCCAATTCAGCGCTGCCTGGTTCAGCTTTTTAAGTCTTTGTGTGGGTTGGACTGACATGACCACCATCCTGGTCGTCGATGACGAATATCTGATCGCCGACATCCTTGGCTTTGCGCTGGAGGATGAGGGGTTCATGGTCGTTACAGCGAGCAACGGACGCAAGGCACTGGACGTGCTCGAGCGCGAACGCCCGTCGCTGATCATCACCGACTTCATGATGCCGGTGATGGACGGCCAACAGCTCGCCGAAGCGGTGCGCGCCCTGCCGAACGTCAATCATCTACCGATCATTTTGATGAGCGGCGCGCAGGCGCACATCGGCATGCAGCGCTCGGACCTGTTCGACGCGGTACTGACCAAGCCCTTCAATATCGACCTGATTGTCGCCGAAGTGAAAAGGCTGCTGGCCTCGACTTGATGCCTCCCGCAGCCGGATACAGAGGGCTTTAACTCAACCCCGCCATCAAGGCGTCCAACACCACGCGCACCTTGGGCAGTGCCTCGCGGCGCTTGACCCAGGCCACGCTGATGGCTGCGCCTTCGGTGGCCAACTGCGGCAGCACCTCGACCAATGCCCCTTGCTGCAGCGGTTGCTGAATCAACCACGATGGGAATTGCGCAATACCGCAACCTGCCAGCGCAGCCATCATCAGCCCCTCCCCATTACCGACCACCAACTGCGGCATAACCTGCCTGTGCCGGACCGGCCCTCGCTCATCCGCCACGTTCCATGGGCTGATGCGCCCATCCACCCAGCCATAGGCGATGCAGCGATGCTGGTCGAGGTCCGCTTCCAGCAACGGGGTGCCATGGTTCGCCAGGTAGGCCGGTGAAGCACACAGGGTGTGCCATTCACGGGCGAGCACACGGTGCCCCATCGACGGCGGCCAGGCCTCGGCGCCACCGATACGCACAACAATGTCAGCACCTTCCTTGATCGGGTCCACCAGCCCCTCGCTGAACGAAATATGCGGGATCAACAAGGGATGAGCCTGCAGGACCGGCAGCAGGACCGGCAGCACCTGTGAACGTCCGAACGCGCCGGGCAGGTCGATACGTACCCGCCCACGTGGCTCGATATGCTCGGCCTGCAGGCAACGCTCGGCCTCTTCGAGGTCGGCGAGCACGCCCGTGCACGTGCGATAGAACGCGCCCCCTGCCTCGGTCAACGACAGGCGCCGCGTGGTGCGCTGGAACAGTCGTGCGCCCAGGCGCTTTTCCAGGCGCGCGATGCTTTTACTGACGGCGGACGCAGTCAGGTTCATCTTTTCGGCGGCGGCGGTGAAGCTGCCGAAATCCGCCACGCACACAAACACATCGATACCTTTCAAACGTTCGGAGGAGAACATGCACGTTCCGTATTCATGAATTGAGTTCACAGCACTTGATAGAAACCATCCTAAATCAGAACCACGCTCCACAGTAATCTCTGGTGGGTTAACCCAACGCTTGAGGCCAGGATGCTGACCACACTGAAAAACTACCCCCGTACCGTTAACCTGCTGCTCTGCGCCGCCCTGGTGCTGACATTGGCCCGTGCGATTACCCTGCCCTATCTGGTTATCTATCTGTCGCGCCAATTTGCGCTGAGCGTCGCCCATATCGGCCTGGTGATCGGCAGTACGTTGATCGTCGGCTCGCTGCTGAGCCTTTATGGCGGTTTCCTGGTGGACAGAGCGCGCGGCTACCGATTGATCCTGGGGTGTTGCGCAGTGTTTACCGCAGGTTTTCTAGGCGCATATGGGGCGCGCGACCTTTGGGTGTTCTACCTGTGCCTGGTCTCGATCAACCTGGCGTATGCCGTCATCGACATCGCGGTGAAATCCGGATTCGGCAGGCTGCTGCCCGTCGCCGAGCGCAGCGAAGCGTTTTCGATCAAGTACACCCTGACCAATATCGGCTATGCCGTCGGGCCTTTTCTGGGTGCCGGCCTGGCAACCCTGGCTATCAGCCTGCCCTTCCTTGCGTCGGCCGGGCTGGGGGCGGGGTTCCTGGTGATGTACTACGCAGCGGGCGACCGAACCCTGGCACCGGTTGCGGCCAGCCAGCCGACCGCGCCGTTCCTTGCAGTGGGCAAGCTGCTGTTGAGTGACTACCGGCTGGTGTGCTTTACCCTGGGCGGCCTGCTCAGCGCCGTGGTGTTCGGGCAATTCACCGCGTATCTGTCGCAATACCTGGTGGTCACCACCACCGCCGAAGCAACGTACCGGATTATCAGTAGCGTGGTGGCTACCAATGCGTTGATGGTGATCAGCCTGCAGTATGTGATCGGCAAGCGTATTTCCCACCGGCACCTGAACCTCTGGCTCATGGCGGGGCTCGGCCTGTTCCTGGCAGGGCTGGCGGGGTTTGGCCTGTCCACCAGCCTGGTGGGGTGGGTGGCCGCGATGGCAATTTTCACCCTGGGTGAAATCATCGTGTTTCCGGTCGAATACATGTTCATCGACAACATCGCGCCCGAGCCGCTGCGCGGCATGTACTACGGCGCGCAGAACCTGAGCAATGTCGGCGCGGCATTGGGGCCGGTGTTGTGCGGGATCGTGCTGGCCACACAGCCCGCCCACTCTATGTTCTACATGCTGGCGCTGTTCGTGATCGCCGGCGGTGCGCTATACCTCTTCGGCGCCTCGCTGGCCGCGCGTGCGCGAACGCCCGCATGGCCAACGTGAGCGTCAGCAACGGGTATGCCGACGCACGCACTGCACCAGCCCGTCCAGCTCCCGCGACTTCACCGGCGCCAGTACGCAGACCGTGTGCTCGCGCTCGCCTTCGGACACCGTCAGGGTGTAGTGCACCTGCCCGGGGTTGCCGGGAGGCGGTGTGCTGCTTTGCGGCAACTGGAAAAACTTCGATGCTTCCACCAGTTGGCGCAACTCCTGCTGGTCCGGCTCGGGCAGTGAGTCCAGTTCCACCGTGCGGGGCTTGGCCAGTCCGGGAAAAAACGCCGGCCCACCGTTTTCCTTGATCGAAATGTGCATCGCTGTTCCTCACCGCCCAGGCGGTTTGTCAGACATTAATGCCGACCGCTTTCCAGCCTTCCTTGACTGCTTTGTGCTCCTCCTTGTTCTCGCCGTACAGTCGGGCGGCAACATCATAAGTAATACGCGCAAAGCGCAGGAACCCGGAATTGGGTCGCAGTCGCGCATCGCGCAACGCGTCGTACCAGATGCGCCCCGCGCGTTCCCAGGCAAACCCGCCAATCCGGGTGGCGACTTGATAGAACGCATGATTGGGGATACCGGAGTTGATATGCACGCCCCCGTTATCGTCGTAGGTTTGCACAAAGTCGTCCATATGCCCCGGTTGCGGGTCCTTGCCCAGCAGTTTGTCGTCAAATGCAGTGCCGGGGGCCTTCATCGAACGCAGGGCCGTGCCTTTGATTTTGCTGGTAAACAACCCCTGGCCGATCAACCAGTCGGCGTCTTCTGCCTTTTGCTTCAACGCGTACTGTTTGATCAACGAACCGAACACGTCCGACAGCGACTCGTTCAACGCACCGGATTGATTGAAGTACATCAACTTGGCTTCATCTTCGGTGACACCATGGGCCAGCTCATGACCAATCACATCGAGCGCCACGGTGAAGCGGTTGAACAACTGCTGGTCGCCATCGCCAAATACCATCTGGGCCGAATTCCAGAATGCGTTGTTGTAATCCTTGCCAAAGTGAACCGTGGCGTCCAGAGCCATGCCGGCGTCATCGATGGAATTGCGGTCGAATACCTCATCGAAAAAATCGAAGGTGGCGCCCAGGCCGTCGTAGGCTTCGTCCACGGCCGCATCGCCACTGGCGGGCTGCCCTTCGCCTCGGACCAGCTTGCCCGGCAGGCTATCGGAGCCTTCGGCGGTGTAGATCGACCGCCTTTTACCCGCGCCCATGGCCAGCGCCATGTGCGCCGGGCCTTTGGCAGGCACTGCAAGCATGCGCAGCGAACGGAATGTGCTGTCCTTGGCACGCGTGCGCAGGGCGTTTTCCCGTTGCGCTTTATCGCCGTGGCGTGCGATCTGGTCGAGCATGTACGGCGGGATCAGGCAGAAAATCGGATTGCGGCTAGGGTGAACACACATAGGCTTGCTCCATAAGGCGTGTGGTGAATATCCGGTTGACCGTTCCAGCATAGCCTTGCGGACACTGCCTGGCCCAAATTGTCATGAATCTGTGTTGCAGTAGTATTTACCCAAGGCCCGCAAGGAATCGCTTATGCCCGCACGTAAAGCCACAATCGACCTGTCACACCGCCCACGCCTCGCCGACCTGCGCCCGCTGGTCGCGCCCGGCCCGAGCCTCCTTGAGGCCAGGGCCGCGACCGCGCGCGTCACCGCCGCCAAGGATTTCAAGGACCGTCGCGGTTATGCCGAGGACTTTCTCAGCAGCTTCGCGGTGCCGTGGCCCACGGTCGACGATTCAATCGCCGACGACGTGCAGCCCGGGCGCCTGGACTACACGCATTTTTCGATCACCCTGTCGCGCTCGCGGCGACTGGCACTTTATGTGGGCGTCAATATCGACGGCGAACACCATGTGGATATCGTGCGCAGCAACGATACCTGGGCCTACGATGGCCGCCTGCCGATCGCCGCGCAGATCGGCGAAGACCTTTATGCCGGCAACGGCCTGGACCGTGGCCACCTGGTGCGGCGCCAGGACCCCAATTGGGGCGACGAGGCGAACACGGCCAATTTCGACACCTTCCATTTCACCAACTGCTCACCGCAGATGAGCGGCTTTAACCAGAAGACCTGGCTGGAACTGGAGGACTACATCCTGGACAACACCCAGCGCTGGAAAACCCGGGCGACGGTATTCACCGGCCCGGTGTTCGCCGACGACGACCGCGTCTACCGTGGCGTTAAAATCCCCAAGGCCTTCTGGAAAGTGGTGGCCTATCTGGGCGACGACGGCAAGCCTTCCGCCAGCGCCTACATGATCGACCAAAGCCGTGAGCTGGGGCAGCTCGATCTGGTGTTCGGCCCACTGCGCACCTACCGACGCAGTGTGATCCAGATCGAACAACTGACCGGTATCCGCTTCGCCAACCTGGCCGACTATGACGGTTTCAGCAACGAAGAGCGCGCCACCGGCACGCGAATCGAGACGCTGATCCGCGGCCCGCAGGACATTCGTCTGTGACCGGGCGCTCTTCGGGCTATATCGCCTCGCCCTGATCGACTACCATACCGCGCCGGTTCCCGAACGGGACTAATAGGGAATCCGAAGCGCGGTACACCCGCGCCAATCGGAACTGCCCCCGCAACTGTAGGTGCCGAGCCTGCTCCCCACTGCCACTGGACGCGTCCGGGAAGGCTGGAGCGTGGCGATGACGCATCAGTCAGGAGACCTGCCGGCCCAGCAAGATCACTAACCGGCGGGGTGTCCGGGAAGGACCTCCTTGCCCGGCCCTTGGCGCCGGTGCTCAAGGGCGTGTTTCCATGAGCGTACCTCCCCCGTTGCACGTACGGTCCACACGGAGAACGCCCCATGCTGCCACGCGCTACCGCCCTGCTCGCCGGCTTCGGCCTGGCCACCCTGGCTCACGCCGCGCCCACTCACTACCCGCTGACGGTGCAGAACTGCGGCAGCACGCTGACCTTTGCCCAGGCGCCCGCGCGCAGCGTGACCATCGGCCAGACCGCCACCGAGATGCTTTACACCCTCGGCGTGGGCGACAAGGTGGTCGGCACGTCGCTGTGGTTCAACCCGGTGCTGCCGCAGTTCAAGGCGCAGAACGACACCATCGAGCGCCTGGCCAATAACGAACCGAGCTTCGAGGCGGTGATCGCCAAGCGTCCGCAACTGGTGGCCGCCGAGCTGGAATGGGTGGTCGGCCCCCAGGGCGTGGTGGGCACCCGCGAACAGTTTCATGAGCTGAACATCCCGACTTACCTGCTGCCCTCCGACTGCGAAGGCAAGGACAACCTGGTGGGCGCCGACGGCACGCGGCTGGAGCCGTTTCGCATCGACACCATTTACAAAAGCATCAGCCAATTGGCGGCCATCTTCGACGTCCAGGACCGTGGCCAGCAACTGAACGACAGCCTCAAGGCGCGCCTGGCCAAGGCCGTCGCCACGGCCCAGGGCAAGGGCCTCAAGCAGGCCAGCGCGCTGGTGTGGTTCTCCAGTTCCGAGATGGCCAGCGACCCGTACGTGGCCGGGCACAAGGGCGTGCCCGAGTTCATGCTGCAAACCCTGGGCCTGCGCAACGTGGTGCAGTCCGACGAAGAGTGGCCCGCCGTCGGCTGGGAAACCATCGCCAAGGCCAACCCGACCTTCCTGGTGATCGCCCGCATGGACCGCCGTCGCTACCCCGCCGACGACCATGAAAAGAAACTCGCTTTCCTGCGCAGCGACCCGGTCACGCGCAACATGGACGCGGTGAAACACAACCGCATCATCATCCTCGACGCCCTGGCCTTGCAGGCCAGCGTACGCACCTTCGATGGCCTGGAACAGCTGGCCGGCGCCATCGACGGCTACGACCTGCCGCAATGACTGCCAGCCTGCTGCGCACCCTCCTCGCCCTGGCGCTGCTGCTCGCTGCGGTACTCGCCGGGGTAGCCATCGGCGAAACCGCCATCGAACCCCAGGTGGTGTTGCAGGTGCTCGCCAACAAACTGTGGCACGCAGGTTATGTGCTCGACCCCATTGATGAAGGCGTGGTGTGGAACTACCGCCTGACCCGCGCCCTGGTCGCCGCCGCCTGTGGTGCGGGGCTGGCCACGTGCGGGGGGATCCTGCAATCGCTGCTGCGTAATCCGTTGGCCGACCCGTACTTGCTGGGCATCAGCGCCGGCGCCTCGACCGGCGCGGTGCTGGTGGCGCTGATGGGCGTGGGCGGTGGACTGGTGTCGCTCTCGGCCGGCGCATTCGTCGGCGCGATGGCGGCATTTGCCCTGGTGATTCTGCTTGCGCGCGCCAGCGGTTCGTCCAGCGGCACCGGCCAGATCATCCTCGCGGGCATTGCCGGCTCGCAGCTGTTCAATGCCCTTACCGCTTACCTGATCACCAAATCGGCCAGTTCCGAACAGGCGCGCGGCATTCTGTTCTGGCTGCTGGGCAACCTCAGCGGCGTGCGCTGGCCGTCGGTGTGGCTGGCGGTGCCGGTGGCGCTGCTGGGGTTGGCGGTGTGCCTGTGGCATCGTCGCGCGCTGGATGCGTTCACCTTCGGCAGTGACTCGGCGGCGTCCCTGGGCATCCCGGTGCGGCGCGTGCAGATCGTGCTGGTGGGCTGCGCGGCGCTGGTCACGGCGGTGATGGTGTCGATTGTGGGTTCCATCGGCTTTGTCGGCCTGGTGATCCCCCACGCCGTGCGCCTGCTGCTCGGCACCGGACACTCGCGCCTGCTGCCGGCCAGTGCGTTGGGCGGCGCGCTGTTCCTGATCGCCGCCGATGTGCTGTCGCGCACCTTGATCAAGGGCCAGGTGATTCCGGTCGGCGTGGTCACGGCGCTGGTGGGTGCGCCGGTGTTTGCGCTGATCCTGATCGGCCGGAGGAACGCGCGATGACGGTGTTGAGCTGCACCGCGCTGGGCTTCAAGGTGCGTGACGCCGAGCTGCTGCGCGGGATCGATCTGCAGGTGGCCCTGGGTGAAACCCTGGGCATCGTCGGCCCGAACGGCTCCGGCAAGTCCACCCTGCTCAAATTGCTCGCCGGCCTGCGCACGCCGTCCAGCGGCGAAGTACGCTTGGGCGAACAGCGTCTGGGCGACCTGTCGCGCCGCGCCATCGCCCAGCAACTGGCGGTGGTGGAACAGCAGGCCGACACCGACGACGCCATTCGCGTGTTCGACGCCGTGGCCCTGGGCCGCACGCCCTGGCTGTCGGCGCTGAGCCCGTGGGCCGCCGAGGACGACGCCATCGTGCGCCAGGCCCTCGTCGACGTGGACGCCACCCACCTGAGCCAGCGCGCCTGGCGCAGCCTGTCCGGCGGCGAACGCCAACGCGTACACATCGCCCGCGCCCTGGCGCAACGGCCCCGGATCCTGCTGCTGGACGAACCGACCAATCACCTGGACATCCAGCACCAACTGGCGATCCTCAAAGGCGTGCAAGCGCTGCCGGTGACCACCCTGATCGCCCTGCATGACCTCAACCAGGCCTTGACCTGCGACCGCCTCGCCGTGCTGGATCGTGGGCGCCTGGTGGCGCTGGGCAAACCGCTGGAGGTGCTCACCCCGCAACGCCTGCAAGACACCTTTGGCGTGCAGGCGCACTACCTGACCGACCCGGTCGATGGGGCACAGATACTGCGGTTGCGGTCCAACTGATAAGACAGCCAGGGCTGTGGAGCGGATTCTGGGGATTGCTCTATATGGTTGGTAGATAGGCTTGTTGTGGTGAGCGGGCTTGCCCCGCGCTGGGCTGCGAAGCGGCCCCAAACCCAGGCACCTCGGAGTGTCAGATGAAACCACATTGTCTGGAGTGGGGCCGCTTCGCAGCCCAGCGCAGGACAAGCCTGCTCACCACAAAAAACCGCTCATCACATCACGTCGACGTGGGGCGGATTCTGGGGATGCTCTATATGGTTGGTGGATAGGCTTGTTGTGGTGAGCGGGCTTGTCGAATCGTCGCACCGCCCGCGCTGGGCTGCGAAGCGGCCCCAAACCCAGGCACCTCGGAGTGTCAGATGAAACCACATTGTCTGGAGTGGGGCCGCTTCGCAGCCCAGCGCAGGACAAGCCTGCTCACCACAAAAAACCGCTCATCACATCACGTCGACGTGGGGCGGATTCTGGGGATTGCTCTATATGGTTGGTGGATAGGCTTGTTGTGGTGAGCGGGCTTGTCGAATCGTCGCACCGCCCGCGCTGGGCTGCGAAGCGGCCCCAAACCCAGGCACCTCGGAGTGTCAGATGAAACCACATTGTCTGGAGTGGGGCTGCTTCGCAGCCCAACGCAGGGCAAGCCTGCTCACCACAAAAAACCGCTCATCACATCACGTCGACTCACCACGAAAAGAGTCGTCAGGCCCACTATCGATGTGATGCGCGGTGTTAGAGCGAAGACTGTTCCCTAGTGAGGCAACCGCTGATCCACTGTCGGCTATACGCCAATACCGCATCCGCCATGCCCACCGGAAAGTGAATAAACCCGTGGGCCGATTCCGGCAGCAAGTGCGCCTGCGCCTGCGGCCAGCGTTCGGCGAGCAACCGCGTGTCGTCCAGCAGCGGGTCCAGGTCGCCGACGAACATCAAGGCCGGCGGCATTCCCTCCACATCACCGTACAAAGGCGATAAAGGTGGCTGCCGACGCTGGTCATCGCTCAGCCCCGGCGTCAGCAGGCGCAAGGCGTCCACCATCCCTGGCCCGTCCAGCAGCAACGTATCGGGGCCTGCCGCCCGCACGCTGGGGCTGCCGGTGAGGTCGTACACGCCGTAATACAGCACCGCGCCGCTGATCCGTTCGAGCAGCGCCGGCCATTGTTTCAATGCAAGAAGCGTCGCGGCCGCCAGGTGCCCGCCGGCCGATTCCCCGACGACAATCACCGGCAACCCGGCAAACTCCGGCTCACCGAGCAGCCAACGCACGGCGGCCAGGCAGTCCTGCATCAAGCCCTGGACCGGTGTGTCGACCGCCAACCGATAGTCCACCGACACCACGGTCACGTCGCAGGCGCGCACCATGCCCAGGTTGAGGTCGTCGTCCATTTGCGCATTGCCGATCACCCAGCCGCCACCGTGAATATCCAGTACCACGCCTTTGGGCGGGCCGCTGGGACGCAGGATGCGCACCGGCACCTGCATGCCGTCCTGGCGGATCAAGCGGGTTTCAGCGGCTGGGCCTTTCTTGATTTTCTGGCTGATGCGCAACAACGTCTGCAACACGCGCGGCGTGACGCGATTGCGGATCTTGAAGCGCGGCATCCACCCCAGTTTCTGATTGAAGCGGCGCATCTGGGCCAGTTCGGTCGCACTGGCGGGCCATGGCTGCAGGGCCATCAGCGGTTATTACGCAGGATCGAAAAATTCAACGCCGCCGCTACACACAGCCACGCCAGGTACGGGAACAGCATCAAGCCGGTGAGCAGGTCCAGGCGCACGGCCAGCACCACCATCGCGGCGACAGTAAGCCAGAGCAGCACGATAATCACCATGCCCGCCAACAGCCGGTGGGCGCCGAAAAACACCGGGGTCCACAAGGTATTCAAGGCAATCTGCGCCGCCCACAGCGCCAATACCATCTGGCTGCCGGGGATCAGGCTCAAGCGATAACCGGCCCAGGCCAGCAGCAGATAGATGATCGTCCACGCCACCGGAAACAACCAATTGGGCGGTGTGAAGCTCGGTTTAACCAGAGAGTCGTACCATGCGCCGGGCTTGAAAATAATGCCGGTACTGGCGGCGGCGGCGCAGGCGAGCAGGAAGATAAAGAAGGTCATCGTCGGTCCTTGGCTGAGGTCAGCGGGGCGAGTGGAAAGAAAACCAAGCGGTCTGCATGCTTCAAATGACTCAAGCAGGCGCGCATAAATTCAATGCGGGTCGGAAATTCGCGTCGGATCGCGCGCTTTCAGCCGTCATTAAAATTGAGTACCGTGCCTTCAACCCGCCATCCCGAGAGCCCACGCTTGACCATTCCCATCAGCGATCGACACAGCAGCCCCTGGGCGGTGTTCCTGATTTTCCTGCGCCTGGGGCTCACCTCGTTCGGCGGCCCGATTGCGCACCTGGGGTATTTTCGCGAGGAGTTCGTGACCCGGCGACGCTGGCTGAGCGAGCGCAGCTATGCCGAACTGGTCGCCCTGTGCCAGTTCCTGCCCGGCCCGGCCAGCAGCCAGGTCGGCATCGCCCTGGGCCTGACCCGCGCCGGTTACGGCGGCGCGGCGGCGGCGTGGGCCGGGTTTACATTACCGTCAGCGTTGCTGCTGATCCTGTTTGCCTTGGGCCTGGCCCACTACGGTACGGCCGTGCCCGCCGGTGTGCTGCATGGCCTCAAGGTGGTCGCGGTGGCGGTGGTCGCCCAAGCCGTGTGGGGCATGGCGCGCAACCTGTGCCGGGGCGTAACGCGGGTGCTGCTGATGCTGCTCGCGGCCGCAGCAGTACTGTGGCAACCCTCGGCGTGGGCGCAGGTGGGGGTGATTGCCGCCGCTGGATTGGCCGGTCTGGTGCTATTCAAACCTGCACTGGCCACTGAACCCGACGCACTGCCCGTCCCCCTCAGCCGACGCGCCGGGGCCTTGTGGTTACTGCTGTTTGCCGTGCTGCTGGTGGGCCTGCCGGCGCTGGCGCATGGGCTGCCCCATCACAGCCTGGCGCTGGTGGACGCCTTCTACCGCAGCGGCGCGCTGGTATTCGGCGGCGGCCATGTGGTGCTGCCGGTGCTGCAAGCCGAAGTAGTAGCGCCGCAGTGGCTGAGCAATGACGTCTTCCTAGCCGGCTACGGTGCCGCACAAGCCGTGCCGGGGCCGCTCTTCACCTTCGCGGCCTTCCTGGGTGCCTCAATGAACCAAGCCCCCAGCGGCTGGCTGGGCGGCGTGGTGTGCCTGCTGGCGATCTTCGCGCCATCCTTCTTGCTGATCTTCGGCGCCCTGCCCTTCTGGCAAAGCCTGCGCCACAGCCCACGCACCCAGGCCGCGTTGGCGGGGGTCAACGCGGCGGTGGTCGGCCTGTTGCTGGCGGCGCTGTACCACCCGGTGTGGACCAGCGCGATCTTCAACCTGTACGACCTTGCCCTGGCGTTACTCGCACTCGTCGCCCTGATGGCCTGGAAGCTGCCGCCGTGGCTGGTGGTGGCTGGCTGCGCCGCCTTGGGTGGCCTACTCGGCTGAACCGGGCGCGACGATCCTGAGCCAGGGCCAGCGCGCCTGATAACTGAGGGCCTTTTGCGCAAACAACGCGGGTTCCGAGTGCAGCGGGTTGATGCGCAGCACGCCCTCGGCCACATCCTGCAACCCGTAAGGCGCATACAACTCACCCGTCGCCACCTCCAAAGCGATGCAGGTGCCGGCGACCAGGTAACGATCCACGCCGTCGCGGGCCGAATGCAACTGGGGGTAAGGTCGACCAAAACGTTGGCCGTACCACAGGTGAACCCGCGCCTGATTCCTGACCTCGACATTCACCCCCAAGTCCTTGAACAACGCCTGCGCCGCGCGAATCACCGCGTCCTCAGCTTCGTAGGACAGGTCTGGGTCGAAGTAAAAAACGTCGTAGTCCTTCACCCCCTGATCGGCCGGTCGATTCGCCTGATGGTTCCACACCGCCTGGAACAGGCAGCCCGCCGTGAGCATGCACTGCGCCACACCCAGGTCGGGCAGGCGCGCGGTGATTTCTACGTTAAGCGGGTTGGCCATGGCCGGGGAAAGGAAAGTGTCGACAGTCAATGTCATGGGCGCTCCTGCGGACGGCGGTGCTTATTCAGGCGAAGGCGGCCACAATAATGCACCGCTGTAAATGGCGGAAACATTTACTCAACGTGACAGTCTCAGTGCCGACCCGCCCTCAATCGTCAAGGATAAAACGATGCGACTCAACGCCATGGCCCTCGCCGCCAGCGCCCTGCTGCTCACCGCCTGCAGCGACAGCCCGTCCGACACGGACATTCAAACGGCGCTCCAACCCCAGCTGCAAGGCCCTGCCTGCGTCAGCGCGCCAATGTTCAAAAGCTTCCCGGTCACCTTGAGCGAAGGCTTCAGCGCCGCCGTTTCCAGCGGCAACGCACCGGCGTTCGACGCCCTGGTCGACGCCGGCCTATTGGCCAAAAGCGACAAAACCTACAGCCTCACCGAAGCCGGTCGCACGGCCTACACCGAACAAGCACCGGGCTTCTGCTATTCCAAAGGCTACGAAATCGCCAAGATCAAGGACATCAGCCCCAACCCCGACCCAATGGGCGCCGCCGTGGACAAATCCTGGGTGGTCACCCTAGATATCCGCCAGATGCCCATGGCCGCCTGGGCCAAAACCCCGGCCCTGGCAAAACTCACGCGCCACTCGGAAAACCTTTCCGAAGCGCCCAAGACCTACCATGTGACGGTCGGCCGCGTGAAAGGTGAACAGGGCCTCAAGCTGATCGACCCCAGGTTTTCCATCATGCGCGGTGTCAGCGTCAGCCAGGGGTTCTGATCGGAGCATGTGGACGGTGTTGGCGAAAATCGTCTGAAGGCAAAATCCGAATACCCTGCGACGCCTTGCTCCCTTGCCTACGCCTGCGTCAGAATCCGCCGGCTTGTGCGCTGGGGTGGCCGTCTCTAAGGTTGCCCGGTCGCTGAATTTCTCAGGGATCGGGTTTAGTAGCCCACGATTCAACCTAACGATTGCATAAGCATCATCTGTCAGACGTTCCGGTGTCTGTGCTTGATGGCGGCTGTGCGCAGGGCACCTCCGGGTGCGCCGGTTTTGTTAGGTTCCACCGGTCTACTAACCTGCGTACAGCTGCCTCCCTTTTGTTTAGTAGCGAACGGGAAGCGGCCTCGAGCAAGGAACTTAACCATGGTTATCGATTCAACCACTCTCTTCAGCGTCACCCCCGACGCCAGCACCGAAAGCCTCATCACCAACAGCTACGAAACCTTCACCAGCGTCAGCACACTGCTGCTCGACCTGTCCGAAGACCTCAGCGGCAAACACCGCGACATCGCCCTGGCCATCCACCAACTGAGCGAACTCGGCGTACTGCTCACCGCCCGCCTCCTCGACCGCGAAGCGCCCTGCTCGGCTTAACCTTTCAGCTCATCCGCCCGATGGCTCGCCGCGTCGTCGTAAGCCACATACAACGACTCGGCGACCTGGCTCTTGATCGCTTTGCTGGCTTCCAGCCCAAGCACAAACCCTTCGGCTTTACCCCCGGCGCGGTTGAGTTCTTCATGGGTAGCGGCGCCGGTAATGGCGTCAAGAAGCTTGACGGCCTGCGGGCCGACGCCTTTGGGGAGAGAAATGTGCTCGATGGACATTGCGGTACCTATTGAGGAAAAGAACGGTAGCGCGTGGAACCACTGCCGGGGCGTGCATGGTAGACCGATTGCAGGCGTGATGGGCCGGTTTCGGCCATGACCGGCCCGCCCACTTGCTCAGCGGCAGCGCGATTACTGATAAGTGTCCGCCTCTTGCGCCGGATAAAACTCGCCCTCCTTGCCCATTTTTACCAGCCGTTCGCGCACGATCACCTCAACACGGGCCACCGCAGCCTGATCGTCAGGATCGACCAGTTGCAAGCACAGGCGCCGAACATTCTGATCGTGGGTTCCCTCACTGAGCATCTCGTGGGTGAACACTTGCTCACCACGCCATAGACACAGCTGCGTATGCGTGTCGCCGAGCCAGATCTCGTTGACCGATCTGAGGTCAGTGGTCGCCAGTTGGTCCACGGTGATTGTCTTATCCATTGCGCCATACCTTACCGATGAATAGGTACAGGTAGACTGAAAGGCACAGCGGGTCGTTCCACGCATCGGCAGGTCGACCGGACCTATGGTGTTGAACTGCGGTCTGGTTCAGGGTTGAACGGGCAGCAATTGCAGGGGCAAGGAAGAAGAGTCCAGGGTGAACCAACACTGACTTGATAGGTTGACTCACAAAGGGCCGTATGCAGATATAGCTCATTGTGACGGGCAGTAATCGTCCAGATGCAGACCGTGGAGAGGCTATTACTGCATCAGTAATGATGCGTCTATCACTGCCGCGCCTTTACGTTTAATCTCGCGATTAGAAAATCAATTTTCAGGATAATCAAGAGGTCACGTGTTGCTATGGAAAGCTACACTACATGCATTCAGCAAAACCGCGGCAGTAGTGTCGACTAATAAATAATCAGGAGCAATCATGAAAATTGTTATAGCACTCACACTTTTATTATTTACATTAGCAGGATGCGCTACAGCTGTGAGCCAATCGCCACAGCAAGCTGCACAATCTGCGGCAATTTTGTTTGAGCAACAAAAATTCAATTTAATCTGGATTCCCGCAGCTGATAACGCTATCTCTGGAGCGATGGCATCCGCCCTTATCGGAAGTGCAGGTCTAGACTCTCCGATTGTTTCAAGCATCCACCAAATAATTGCCCCTGCAAGCGAAGCTGACGTTCGTGTCGCCATCTCAGGAGTTAATAGTTCTTTTGCAGCTAACTCAGCTATTTCGGCTTTAAATAATACAACAACTATGCTTCCTAAATTACAACTTGCATTCATCGGTTCTAAATCAGACTCCGAGGCCGTTCGCTCGGCAGTGGAAGCTAAAGGCGGTAAATTCTTACACTCCACACCAAATGGCTCCTAAATAGCGACGAACGACGCTGGCCTGACCGGCGTCAGTCGACCTACAGCTATCGGTCGTGACAGGCAGAAATCGCCAGAAGCGGCCTGTCGACACCGGCGCCCCCATTCCTTGTGCGGTACTGCGTTCATGCAACTAGACACTGTCCTAGGCGACTTCTTCCTAACGTACGGCAAACACCTCCACATAGAGGCCAACCATGCCCTATTACGGTCGGGAGACTTCGCTAAAAACCTCTACCTCATCAAAGCTGGTGCAGTGCGGATCTGCGTGCGCGACGCAGAAGGAACGGATACCAGCGTCCAATTCTTTTTTGAGGGCGAGGTCGTAAGCTCTCTGGAGAGTCTGGTTAGCGGCTGTCCAAGCGAGTTGGAAATTATCACGATGGAAGCGTGCCACCTGTGCGTGCTAGACCGGGACACCGTTCTGGCGCACACCCTTTCGAAACCAATCTTGCAGACTCAGTTGCTGGCACTCACGCAGTTGCGACTGGTCGACTACATCAAGCTCTACACCAGTGCCATCTCGCAAACCCCTACAGAACGATATCTGGGCATGCTCTCCACTCAGCCAGATCGATTGGCAAGAATTCCCATGCACGTGCTTGCAGGTTATTTGGGGGTGACCCCAGTTCACTTGAGCCGAATTCGGCGAAAGCTGAAAGCGAGCGCAGACAAAACCGGCATCTGAACATATGTAAATGACAACATAACGCCAGAGAAGCACGATTGGCCTTCACCACTGCTCTGACCAATCTGCGGCAGCTAACGGGCTGATGTTTCGACATAGCCCGCTGCCCTTGGTTACCACAGTAGCGATGAGACTTTTCAAGCATCCATCCACTTCTGGAGGTATCTCGATGGCATTGAATTTACTGGCTGTACTGCAGATTTCCGGCGCAGCATTTCTGACTTGGGCATTAGTCAAGTTAGCACGCTGGCTTTGGATCTACCTCTGGCTACCAGCGCGATTCAACGGCGAATCTTTAGCCAAACGCTACGGTAAAGGAAGCTGGGCATTCATCACTGGTGCCAGCGACGGTTTGGGTAAAGCTTTCGCCCGCGAATTAGCCCACTGCGGCTTTAACCTGATCTTGGCAGCACGTACCCAGTCCAAACTTGATCGCCTCCAGAGCGAGTTGCAGGAGTTGGGGGTTCAAGTTAGAACTATCGCGCTTGACCTGTCGGATTCGGCGCCACACACCTATCAAGCCCTGGCCGCCGCCGCAGAGGATGTTGATCTCTCGGTGCTGATCAACTGTGTAGGCACCACAGTACATCGGCGTTATGCGGATGTGCCGACTGCAACTCTACGCCGTTTGCTGGCTGTGAATGTCAGTACCACCGCTATCGTGACCCATACGTTGCTGCCTGGACTTCTCAGGCACAGCTCCTCGACAGGAAGACGTGCGGCGCTTCTGAACGTAGGCTCCATTGTGGGACGCTTTTATTGGCCGGGTACGCAGATCTATGGAGCCTGCAAGGCTTTCGTTGATCATCTCACTGTTCCGCTGGCATTTGAGTATTCAGATCAACTCGACGTTTTGTCCTTTCAGCCCACCGTCATGGCGACAGCTATGGCAGCAGGCACAGAACCAGCTGCCATTACCATTCCAGCAGAATTGGCTGCCAGCGCAGCGCTGTCTCATTTAGGCCACACACTCTCATCTCATGGCCATTGGCGACACGGTCTAATGGCAGCCCTTGTCACTATCCTTCCCGCCCGTGTACGAAATGCAGTGCTGCTCAGCGGAGCGTTGGAGATGGGGAGAGTTGAAATGGCCAAGGGCGAATAGGCCCTAGGCATCGAGCGTCCCCTTTGCTTGCTTCTCGACAATGCACCCCAGCCCCCAACAGCAGCTTTATGGCGGTAGCTGCTCTTCGCTAAGGGCAGCTATGGGGTCGATTTTTGCCGGTCACCACGGTCAGAAAGCGGTCAGAACCAGGCGACTCGCGCTGGCTTTTTTGCCGCATCAGTCACTGCTGTAAACCAGATGAGGGTAGTTACCGCCCTCGCCTTTCACCCATCGAAACGCAAGAAATCTGGTCATTGCTATCCAAGTAATACATCCCTTCCAAGAAGCCGACCATCGGCGTGAGCCCGAGTAATGGTTCAGACTCAAATGTGATAGGGAAAGAAATCCGTTTCGCTTCATCTGAGGCTTCATCCCAGGATGGGTTTAACAATTCCTGCCCAGAACGAAACAACTGTGCCGTCATTGAGGAACAGCGTGGGTTGTCGATGGTTAATATGTTCAACCAGACTCCAGTGCACGTATCCCAGATAGCCAGTGCCATCGGCACCGAAAAACTCGGCTCGCACGATCATCGCCAAGCCTACTTCCTCGGCACAAGGTCGATTAAAGTAAGTGCCCTCAAAGAAAGCGCCTCGAATCGTTTTTATACCCGATATGGTTTCCAGTTCGTCCAAAGCAGTGAGTTCGACAATTATTATGTCCGCCACAATCTTACGGTGAGCGGCCCAGCGTGTTAGTGGGTTGAAGGCAGAGGTCGGTGGCAGATCCCATTGTTTAAATGTGGTCGCACCCCGTTTGCATGCTTCCACTTGCAGCGCCGGTTGTTCAATGCGGCGATTCTGTTGTGACTGACGGCCATTCAATAGGTATCAGCAAAAAACTCTGTCTTAATAGGCGCTTACTTGTACAGAGGCGTCTGTCTGATGATACGTAGCATTTTCACATTCCTTTTGGCGGCAGGCATTGGCTGCGTTCATGCTGCCGAGAAAGTCCCGTTGGCGCGTGACATCAAGGACTGGATTATCGGCTGCGATAACACACGAACATGCACGGCGATCAGTGCCGTGCAGGAGCGCGATGACACGGGCTTTTCAACGTTCAGCATACGAGTCACACGTGAAGCCGGCCCGCAAGGCGCCTTGCATGTCGGGGTGTTCAGCTATACAGAAACCCGTGGCCAGCCAACACTTGATGACAAACCGCTGAAGTCTCAATTTGAACGTGGCGTACTGAAAGAAGGCGATACCCCCGAGGTTTATGCACTCAACGGTTCGTCAGCCCAAGCCCTGATCACAGAGTTGCGCAATGGGAACTACCTAGTGCTGCCGGTCAAGGAGGGCAAATCGTACGCATCGCTAAGCGGGATGAGTGCGGCGCTGTTGCTGATGGACTCGGTTCAGGGGCGGGTCGGCACGCAGGACGCATTGATTTCCAAGGGCCCGGCGCCCGCTAGCAGCGTGCCGTCAGCCCCTGCCGCTCCGATAGCGCCAATTTGGCAGGCACCTGCCGCGCTAACTGCGGACAAAGCAAAACAGATCGCGGATGCCGTGGTCGTTGCTACCCGCAAGGACTGGCAAGAAGATCTGAATGAAGACATCACGCCAAAAGCCAGCGCCTACGCCTTGAGTTCAGATCAAGCACTAGTGATCATCGAAACCGGCTGTGGGGGCTACAACTGCTTCTACAGTATTTACCAAGCACCCTTGGACCACCCAGAGCAGGCGCGCGCAGCGCTGATCGCCGAAGTGCCAAACCTGCCGGAACGAGAGCCCCAGGGCTTCGTAGAGTTTGATCCGGCCACGGGTGTACTTAGCAGTCAGGAAAGAGCGATGAGGATGGGCGGTTGTGGTACTACGCTGCGCTGGCGTTACGACGGTAGCGGTTTCACGCTCACGCATGCGGCTGAAATGATCCCTTGCATGGGGCTCGATCAGGCTTATTGGCCTGTGCTGTGGCGTAGCCAGGGAAGTCGCTGATACTGCGAATATCCCGCAAAGGAGGCCGCTTGGCGGTGATGTGCCGATATCTGCCAGCTACCAGATACACGGGCATTATTCAGGAAGCGAACAAGCGTGCTTAAGACTATGGGGGCAGACCACTAATAGCCCAGCGCAGGGCAAGCCTGCTCACCACAAAACCTGGTGTTCTCAGGTTATGTTTTCACTGAACGGGTTGTGTAGAGCCTCTTACCCCAATCACACCTTGAGCAAACCCGGCTAGGCACGCGCGCCCCGCTATAGTCGACTCTATCGCCGACCGCCCTTCCAGGAGTTTCTCCCAGTGTCCGAAACGCCGACCCAACTCGCCTACACCAAGCGCTTCAACGCCGTCCTCGCCTACATCCAGGCCAATCTCGAAGGGGACCTGTCGGTGAATACGTTGAGCCGGGTGGCGAATTTTTCGGCGTTTCACTTCCATCGACAGTTCACCGCGTTTGTCGGCGTGCCGGTGTCGCGTTATGTGCAACTGATGCGCCTGCGTCGTGCGGCCCATAGCCTGGCGACCGCTGCCGATTATTCGGTGCTGGAGGCCGCGCTCAGTGCCGGTTTCGATAGCCCGGAGGCATTCAGCCGGGCGTTCCGGCGGGCGTTCGGTATGGCGCCGAGTGCGTTCAGGAAAGCGCCGAACTGGCAGACCTGGAATGCGGTGTTCGCTATCCCTCACTTTTCCAGGACGATCATCATGCAATTACGCATTGTAGAATTCCCCGAAACCCAGGTGGCCGCGCTTGAGCATTGCGGGCCCGCCGGGCTGGTCAATCAGACGACCAGCCGATTTATCGAATGGCGCAAGCAGAGCGGCCAGTCGCCGGTGGCGTCGAGCCGCACGTTTGGCATTCCGTATAACAACCCCGATACCACCGCGCCGGAGGCGTTTCGCTTCGCCGTTTGTGGCGAGATTGACGCAGCGGTGGCACCAAACGAGTTTGGCGTGCATGCGCGCGTCATTCCTGCCGGGCGCTGCGTGGTGGTGCGGCATGTGGGCTCGCCGGATCATATCGGCGAAACCATCTATCCGATTTACCGCGATTGGCTGCCTGCCAGCGGCGAGGAGCTTCGCGACCACCCGCTGTTCTTCCATTACCTGAGCGTCTACCCCGAGACGCCGCAGGATCAATGGCAGACCGATGTGTATGTGCCGCTGCGCTAGCGGACCGATCAAGCCCGCTGGGCCTCCTGGCGCAACGCATCGAGGTGACGTTGCGCATGGGCGGCCTGGCAATAGGCGTTGAGGATCTCTGCGATTTGGTCGCAATCCAGGGTGCGGCCGCCCTGCATCAGGCCGGCGGACTGGATGCGGATCTGCGGCTGGGGCTTTTTCAGGGCCAGGGCCTGGTTGCCGAACAGCTGTCGCGCGGAGCGATGAACAGGCAGGGGCGCATCCGCACGCAAAATCAGTTTCTGTACCGTCAGCCAGCCCTCCTCACTGATGGAAACATCGACAATGTCCACCAGGTCCACCGGCGCGCTCAGGGTGTCCACAAACAACTGGCGGCGGGTCAGGCGCATAAAGGCGTGTTGCCCGGCGTTGCGGTGCTGCCACGTCAACAACACAAACAACACCGCCATCACTGCGGCACACACGCCCAGGCCGGTGGAACCCCGGTGGAGCGCGAACCCCAGCAAGCTCAGGGAAACCAGCAAAAACAACGGGCCGCGTATCTTGTACCGGCGCGAGTTGGTGAATTCGGTCTGCTCGGGCACGCGCTGGATAACCTGCTCGAGTTCGGCGACCGCACGCTCGCGCTGAGCATCGCGGGAGTCGGCGTATTCCTGGCTGAGTGTGCTGGCCAGATCCGACAGCGGATCGGAGGGTTGGGTCATGGGTCATTCTCCTTGGGCGATGGATAGTGGCGGTGATAAGGGCTGCGCGGCAGGCGCGGACGACGCCTGGGTGAGCTGGCTGAACCAGTGGCGGTCGTGTTCGGTGGGCACGCGCGTGGCCTCGGCCAGCAGGGCGTCATCCAGCACCACGCCCAGTTGCTGCAGGCGCAGCACTGTCGGCGGGTGCGTATCGAAAGGGTGCGCAATGGCATGGTCCAGCGCCGCTTCGTTCAAGCGCAGCGGTGTGCGACGCAGGTGGTCGGCCAGGGCCTGGATCAGGTTGGGGTGACGCTCGCTGAGCAGCGTGTTGATTTCGGCGTCCAGCGCGATAACCCGTAGCAGCGCCTGGCAGAACAACCGCTCGCCACCGATGTTGCCGCCCACCCGATCCGCCACCAGTTCCTGGGCGCGGCCCCAGTGGTGCACTGCCAGTTGAAAGTGGTGCAGGAAACGCTGCGTCATCCAGATCGCCGGGCGCTCGATCCACGCCGGGTCGGCATCCCCCGCACTGATAAACGAAAAGTGCACGCACATCAGGCTGAAATGCGCGCCGATTTCGCTGCCGCGCTCGGTGTCGCGACTGCTGAAATGCCCCAGCTCATGGCCGATGATCGACGCCGTCTCGGCCTGGCTCAGGGTTGAGAGGTAGGTCAGCGGCAGGTAAAGAGTACGCCCGGTGAGCAGATCACCGGCCGGTTGCAGCGCCACATCGACACTGGTGACAAAAAACGATTGGTCGATGCCCACCACGATATGGTCGGGCACCGGCGCGCCGGCGGTATGGGCCAGTTGTTCGATCCAGCCCCACAAGGCCGGGGCCTTGTCGCGCCCCATGGCTTGCCCCAGAAACGCCGAGGACGGCCGGTCCAGGGCGTGCCATTGCCGGCGCAACCGCTCGATCAGCAGGCACCCGACCCACAGCACCGCAATCACCGGCACCGCCACCAACAGCATGAACCAGCCGCCGGCCTTGAAGTGGCTCCAGCCCCAGCTCAATTCATATAGCAGGCTTACCGCCAGCGCGCCGACCAACAGCCCGGTGTAGGCCACCAACCACTGCCCCAGAGCACGCCAGCAGAGGAACAGGCGGTCGTAGAGAAAGTCCCTGGATTGTCGCGCGCGCCAGGCGTCCAGCCGCAGCTTCACCCACGTCGCAGGCCCTGCCACCAACGCGGCGAGGGCCAGCCAATACGCCAACCCGGCCAGAGCCTGACGCACGCGGAGCCAGGCGTAGTCGCCGCCGATACCCTGCGCCTCGCGCAGCACTTCATCGGCGCGCCAGCTCTGCACACTGGCCCACCCCATCAGGGCCAGCGGCAGCAGCAGCATCGTCAGCGCCCATGACCACCGTCCGAATCGGCTCATTGCTCAATTGGCCTGCAGGTAGTCAGTCAGGAACGCCTGCGCATTGCCTTGGCTGGACAGGAATTCGTCATAGCCGACGTTCAACGCTTGAGCTTCGCCGGGCAAGTACAGCTCGCCCCAGCCCTGTTGCAGCACCAGCACCACAAACTTCTGGCCGTCCACGGTGGTGGAATAGCGGGTGTCCTTACCGGTCTTTTCCACGGCCATTTTCTGGATCTTCATGTTCCAGTCGTGGTCTACGCCCTCCACTTGCACCAGCGCCTGATTGTCGCTGCGTGCACCGATGCGCAGGGTCCAGACCTTCACACCGCCCTCCCCAGCGTAGGCCAGCACTTTTTCCGCGACTTCCGGACGATTGTCAGCGTGGGCTATCCCCGCGAACACGGCCAGCACCAAGCCCAACAGGGCCGCCCATTTGCGATAAATCAACATCATCGGCTTCCTCGACAGTTCAAAGCCGACCATTGAAATCAACGCACAAGGCTCTGCCAAGCGGTGCGGCCGCTGCGCACAAGAATAAGGCCGTGGCTCACAACAACTGATCCCTTTGCGTGATGTCGGTATGATGCATACGTTGCCAACCAGCCTTGACGGAGGCTTTTTCAATGGACCGCCGCAACCCGTATCTGGATACCCAATTCTGCTTCGATCACCCGGAGGCCCTGGACCAGGCCGGCGTATTCGACGACAGCGCGCGGCAAGTCATGGGCAGCGCGATCGGGCATTACCGCGCGCAGACGGTGCGGTCGCACTTGCAGTATTTCGACTGTGACCTGCAGTTCCCCGAACCGTTGAGCATCCACAAGGTGCTGCCCGACAGCCTGTGCATCGTTCAGGTATTGGGTGGGCAGTGGCAACATCGGGTGGACGGCGTGCTGAATGAATACACCCCCGGCGCGCCCCATGTGCTGGGCTTGAGCGAAAGCATGGAAGCCATGGACCAGATGCCCGCGGGCAGTGGTGCGCGCATGGCCGGGCTGCGCATCGGCGGCGACTACCTGCGCGAAATGGCCGAAGAAGACGCGTCACTGCAGCCGTTGGCGTCTCTGCTCGATGATGGCATGCACTTTTCAGCGCTGAACGGCTGCCGCGCACTCGGACGTTTGCTCGAGCGGCTTTATCATTCGCCCTACCAGGGCGCGCTGGAGCGGCTGAATCAGGAAAGCCTGAGCCTGGCCGTGCTGGTCGAACTGGCCACGCATCTGGCGCCGCAGCCGGCCAAACCCGTGGCCGCGTTGCGCAGCCATTCGGACCTGGCGCACGAAGCACGCTTTCAGCTCGACGCCAACCTGATGAACCCGCCCGGCACGCTGGCGCTGGCCCGGGAGCTGGGCGTGGGGGAAACCACCCTGAGACGCGCCTTCAGCCGCGTGTACGGCCAGTCGATGCTCGATTACGTGCGCCAGCAGCGCCTGGAACTGGCGCGCACCCTGCTGCGCCAGCGCAAATGGCACGTGGCGCAGATTGCCCACCGCTTGGGGTACGCCAACCCGGCCAACTTCAACCATGCCTATAAGGCGCATTTCGGCCATCCGCCGGGGGCTGAGTGCTGATATTCGGTGCGCCTATTCAGCCGCCTTGCGCACCAATACGCCAAAGAGCTCGCCTCTGGGCATCCTGCTCAGCGCAATGTCGGCGTCCTCGAACCACTCCTGCCCCGCCTCCGGATGCGGGCCGCTCAGCACCACCACACCTTTCGCATAGGTGTACCGCGCCGCCGCGACATCGCCATTGGCATAGGTGGCAATCACCGTATACGGTGCGCGCATCGGCCTTGGGAAAATAAGGTCCATCCTGATAAAACACGCTGTCGGCCTTGCCATCCCAGACCACCCTCACCGCCGCGTCCTCAATGCCCTTCACTTCAAAACCCGGCCGCCCGGCTTCGGAATCAAGGTCGTAGCGGATCAAACCGAAGTTGCCCTTATCGGCCAGATAAGCCCCCATGCACAACCCCAGGTAGCGCCCGCCCCTGGCCACGTATTCGCGGATGGCTTGCACGCGCGCCGCACCTAAACTGTCCAGCGCCGCAGGAATGTCCTGGCCTCCGCCGGGCTGAACATACAGGTCATAACGCGCGAGGGTTTGGGGGGTGATGTCGACCGCTTCGTCAGCGCCCACAAAATCGATCTGGTAATCGGGGCTGAGCCGCAGCAACGCCTGTTTGACGTTTTCGGAACAGTCCTCACAGCCCGCCGGGCCACGGTAGATGGCGACATGTGTGAGGGGTGTGGCGGCTTGCGTCCAAGGCGAGTGCAGCGTAACGAATGCGATAAACACGGCGGCGATGGCGGGGAGCTTCATGCTTGCAGGCTCATTCAACGTGGGGTCGGGTCGGTAAGAAGCCTAACGCGAAGCCATCAAGCAATACGTAAACAGTTGTAAATCGGCCTGAGATCCTGATTGGCGCCGGTCACTGCCCCTCCTCCGAGGGCGCGCCGTAAGCCTCGCCGATCTCCACCCGGTCGGCCTTGACCCAACCGGTGTAGTCCTCGCCATCCTTGGCGACGAAGTTCACTTGCACCCACGACTGGTCCTCCAGCATGGCGTAGACCGTCAGGCCGTCACCGGGGATCACGAACAGCGTCTTGTTGGCACAGGCCTCATCCGGCGCGGTATGAAAATGCGCACGCCCGGTGCCGATCACCTTGCCCTGCACCGAAGGATGAAACTCAGGCGCCGTGCCGGAGATTTTTTCCGCCAGGGCGGAACAGTCGACGGCGGCCTGGCTCAGGCCGCTGAACAGACACAGGCACAACAGGCTCGAACGCAGAGGCATGGGGCGAATTCCGTGGGATGTAGCGTGGACGTGTGATGGCAGAAATTAGTGGATAAACCAAGGCGACACCAGCGTTATCTCCGGGTGTCATGGCGCCGGCTTCGCCGCCAACCGCAGTTTCGATTGATCCCAGCGGCCCCTCAAGGTGCTATGGCTATTGCTTGATTCGACCTCTATCATGCCCACGCACGGAAGCCCTCCCATCAAGGAAAATGAGATGAAGTCATTAATAGCTGCGGCCTTATTGGCAATCCTTGCGGGTTGCGCGTCACAGGGTAAAAGTGATCAGCAGATTGTTCTGGAAGCTTCCGACATCCACGTCATGACGCTCGCAGCCGGCCAAAACACGGTCAGCTTGCCCACGGTAAAAATCCCAAGTCATGGTCTGATCGGCGACAGCATCTCGATTGCGGCGGGAGGGGGTGCCAACGCGACCCAACTTCGGCAGGCACTGGTGGGAGCAAAAAGCGCGGGGGAGAACGGATTCTTAATTATCGGCTCGGGCACCTCGCTCGACGTGGCGATTATCAAGACCGCGTTTGATTCGCTCGACTTGAGCGGCATGCGTATCTATTACGCCGGCAACGAACCTCAGAAAGATGAAGTGCGTCACGCTATCGAGACAGCTCGTGCGCATTTCCAGTACATCAGCATGCACTGAATGCCGGAGTTAACCTGAAGCAGAACCGCTCTCGCCTCAGTCCCGTGCCTGCGACAGCGGCCTGGCCACCGTCTCCAGTGCCTGCCGCTCCGCCGCCACGCCCCAGACCGCCTGCACCACCGCCGCGCCACACATGAGCACGGCGCCGATCAGATAGCCGATCAACAAACTGCCGCGCTGTTGCGTCTGGATAAGTTGCCCGAACAAGGTCGGCCCGATGATCCCGCCCAGCCCGGTGCCGAATGCGTAGAACACGGCGATGGCCAGTGCGCGGATTTCCAGGGGGAAGGTCTCGGCGACGGTCAGGTACGCCGAGCTGGCGGCAGCCGAGGCGAAGAAGAAAATCACCATCCACGCGATGGCTTGCTGGGTCACGTCGAACCAGCCTTGCGCAAACGCGTACCCGCTCAGCGCCAGCAGCACACCGGACACCGCATAGGTCAAGCTGATCATCACGCGCCGGCCGATCACATCGAACAGCCGACCCAGCAGCAGCGGCCCGCAGAAGTTTCCCAGGGCCAGCGGCAGCACGTACCAGCCGACCTGTTCGGCGGGCACCTGGTAGAAGTCGGTGAGCACCAGGGCATAAGTGAAGAAGATCGCGTTGTAGAAAAACGCCTGGGCGGTCAGCAGGGTCATGCCCACCAGCGCGCGGCGGCGAAAACTGACGAACAGGGTGTGGAAGATTTCGCCCAGCGGTGTGTGGTCGCGTGGGTGCAGGCGCAGGCCGGGGCCGCTCACGGCAGGCAAAGCATGGCCCTGGTGGCGCAGCCGGGTTTCGATGCCTTCGACGATGCGCCGGGCTTCGTCGTGCTGGCCGTGAATCAACAGCCAACGCGGGCTTTCCGGCAGCCACAGGCGCATGACCAGAATAATCAGGCCCAGCGCAGCGCCGATGCCGAAACACAGGCGCCAGCCGAGGTCGCCGCCGACCACGTTCGGGTCAAGCAACACGATAGCCCCGCCGGCGCCCAGCGCGGCACCCAGCCAGAAAGTACCGTTGATGGTGAGGTCCACCCAGCCGCGATAACGCGCCGGAGTGAATTCCTGGATGGTCGAATTGATCGCCGTGTACTCGCCGCCGATGCCCATGCCGGTAAGGAAGCGAAACAGCAAAAAGCTTTCCAGGCTAAAGGAAAACGCCGTCGCTGCGGTGGCACCGATGTACAGCCACAAGGTGATGAAAAACAGTTTGCGTCGCCCCAGGCGGTCGGTGAGCCAGCCGAACAGCAGCGCCCCGAGCACGGCGCCGGCGATGTACACGCCGCCGGCCAGGCCGATGTCGAAATTGCTCATGCGCAGGTCAGGGCTGTTTTTCAAGGCACCGGACACCGAGCCGGCCAGGGTCACCTCCAGGCCGTCAAGCAGCCAGGTGATACCCAGCGCAAACACCAGCAAGGTGTGGAAGCGGCCCCAGGGCAAGCGGTCGAGCCGCGCCGGCAAGTCGGTTTCAAAGACGGCGCCGGGTGTGCCGGCAGGCAGGTGTTGATCGGTCATCGCGACATCCCTGGTGCAGAACCTATGAAGTAGGAGCCAAGCGGCGCCGCAGGAGTTCAAAGTCTTGGAACGCAGCGCCCTGCGCCACAGTCGGAACAACACCTCCCGGCAAAGAACCAGCCCCATGCCCTTCAAATCCACCGCCCTCGCGACCCTCCTCACGGTAACTGCCAGCGCCGCCGCGTGCGCCCAGGAGCCGCTGCGCCTGGAAAACCTCAAGCGCTGCGGCAACCTGCTGGAGAACCGCCAACAGGACTGGTGCCTCAGCATACGTGGGCTGGGCGCCGCCACGCCGCAGCTGAAACTGGCGGGCAAGGCGCTGCCCGCGCCAGCCGTTGAGCGTGATGGCGACACCCTGCGCCTGCACCTCGACAGCAGCCACTACCAGAGCGGCCCGTTATGGCTGGAGGACGGCCCGCGCACCAGCAACGCAGCCTGGCTGACCCTGCGTCACAGCCACGTGGTGGCCGCACGACCCGATGAAGTGGCGAAGAACATGGACGGCCTGACCACCTATGTCGACCTGGTCAGCGTGCTGATCGAAGAAGACCAGAACGGGCGCCAGGAAGCCGAGCGTCTGGCGCGCAAGTATGGAGCGACGGTGGTCGGAGCCATCGCGCCGCTGAATGTCTACCAGCTGCGAGTGCCGGCCAAAGACCTGACGCAGCGTGACGCACTGGTGCTGCGCCTGGGCAGCGAGACCGGGGTGGATGCGGTGGTGATCGAAGAGTCCGGCGCCGAAGAGCAGGAACAGGCCGCGCCCCAGGCGAAACCGAACAAACCCGCGGCGGACTCCGACGAGTGGGCCGCCAACCGTTTTCTCGATGCGGTTGCCTACTATCAGCGACGCATTCCCGGTCACCACACACCGATTACGCCACAACCGATCCGCATCGGCGTGATCGAGCGCGGTGTGGATTTCGACACTGCGGACTTCGCCGACGACCTCGGCGCCTGTTCGCCCAAGCGCACCTGCGTCTACGCCCGCGACAGCACCAAGCCCGACAGCCATGGCACCACCGTGGCCGGCATCCTCGCAGCGCGCTGGGACAAGGGCGGCAACCGCGGGTTCCTGCGCGGCCTGGATAAGGCCAGCGGCGGCTTCGAGGTCATCGTCGACCGCAATTCCGACGCCGGCATCACTGCCAACATCGCAGCTTCAGTCAACCTGGTGGAGGACGGCGTGCGGGTGCTGAACTGGAGTTGGGGTATCCATCGCGTCGGCACCCAAGACGTCAATGGCAAGGAGGTCGATTCCCTGGTGCGCTCGGGAATCGCCATGGGCGGCTATGAGGAACTGCTGGAGGAGTTTTTCCTGTGGCTGCGCAAGGAGCATCCCGACGTGATCGTGGTGAACTCGGCCGGCAACGGCTCGTCATTCTCCGGCACCGATGACTACCGCCTGCCCTCCTCGTTCATCACCGAACAATTGCTGGTGGTGGGCGGGCATCAGCGCAGCGAACGCGCCGACGTGGCGGTGGATGACCCCGGCTATGCGGTCACGCGCACCTCTTCGAACGTCGACATGCGCGTCGACATCACCGCCGCCGCTTGCACCCACGCCTCGACCCCGGGCGCTGATGAGCAAGGCGCCGTGCATTGCGGCACCTCGTACGCGACGCCGATGGTCGCCGGCCTCGTGGCGGCGATGCTGTCGATCAACCCGCAGTTGCAGCCCGAGCAACTGCGCATGCTGCTGCGCCGCAGCGCCATGACCATCGGTGACAACCATGACTTCGAACGCAACGACGCCCAGGACCTCACCGCGCCGATCCTGCCCTCGGAGCGCAACTATCAGCTTAACGACAAAGATGTAGGACGCTCGGCCCGCCTGGACATGCAAAAGGCCCTGGACCTGGCGGTGCAAAGCCGAACGCGCGTGCGCTGAAGCGCCGGGCCTTCAAGCCCGGCGAACAGGCCATGGCAGCGGCACGGTCGACGCCACTGCCTCCGGCATCATGCGGTCATTTGGCGAACGCGTACTCGCCGCCCTGCTCCACCGCGTTGCGATAGGGCGGGCGCGCCTGCAGGCGCTGCAGCCACGCCGCCAGGTGCGGGTAGGCTTGCAACTTGCCCTGTGCCTGAGCGATTTCACCGATGAAACTCATCTGGATATCCGCGCCGCTGAAGTCTTCACCCACCAGGTAACGGGTGCGCTCCAGCACGTCGTTCAGGTAGCCGAGGTAGTTGGCCAGTTCCGATTCGATTCGCGGGTGCAACGGCGCGCCGGCATCGCCCAGGCGCCCCACATACAGGTTGAGCATCAATGGCAGCATCGCCGAGCCTTCGGCGAAGTGCAGCCACTGCACGTATTCGTCATAGGTGGCGCTGGCCGGATCGGGTTGCAGGCGGCCCTGGCCGTGACGGCGGATCAGGTAATCAACGATGGCGCCGGATTCGATCACCACATGCGGGCCGTCCTCGATGACTGGGGACTTGCCCAGCGGGTGGACCGCCTTGAGTTCAGGCGGCGCGAGGTTGGTCTTGGGGTCGCGCTGATAGCGCTTGATCTCGTAAGGCACGCCCAATTCTTCAAGCAGCCACAGGATGCGCTGGGAGCGCGAGTTGTTCAGGTGGTGGACAGTGATCATGCAAACTCCGCGAACGACAGTAGGTGTGTAGCAACAGACTACGCCAACGCGCCCGAGTGCCGTCTATTAAGCACCTGAATGAGGCGAGTGCAGCCGAGCCGTTTCGCCCTCAACCGTTGACCATCGCCCACAGCGAAGCGCCGACGCCGGTGATGCTTTCCCCGGCGATCAAGCCGGCTGCGGCGGTGATCGCGAAGCGTTCGGTGAGGCTCGGCCAACGGCAACTCATCAGCCAGGTGAGCACGGCGCCGAGGGCCATCATCAGCGACACTGACGCGGGCAGCACGAACGCCAGGCCCAACGCGGCGGCGCTGGGCAGGTAACGCGTACGGTGTGCCGGCAACGTGCTGTCCAGGAGGCCGAGCAGCACGCCGATCACGCCGCCCAACGCTATGGCCCAACGGATGCTGGCCGACAGCGAGTCCAGCCCATGGGTGAGGGTTTGCGCCACGGCCTTCCAGGTAGCGACGGCCGGCGCCGGCCACTGCTCGGTCAACAGCATGGTCTGCGGGTCGGGGATCAGCGCCAGGTAGGCAAATACGCCGACGATACTGCCGATAAAAATCCCCAGGATCTGCGCGATCACCTGCTTGTGCGGCGTGGCGCCAATCGCCTTGCCCACCTTGAAATCATTCATCAGGTCAGTGCACTGCCCGGCTGAACCACCGGCGGTGTTGGCACTCATCAGGTTGATCGGCACCTGGCCCGGCGCGACGATGCCAAAACTCAGCTGGGACAATTGCCCGATGGCGCCAATCGGCGGAATACCCGTGGCGCCCACAACCCGCGCGGCCACGGCGGCCAGGCAGATGGCCAACGGAATGGTCAGCAACGCCATCCACAGGTTGATGCCGAACAACAGCGCCTGCAGGCTGACCACCAAGGCAATCGCCAGCACGAATCCAGCGGCCGGACCGGGCTTGGGCACACGCCAAGCCTGCGCCCCGGTAGAGCGGCTGGACGCATATAGCGCCCACAACCGAATGGCCAGGGACGCCAAGGTCGAACACACCATCAGGCTCACGCCCGGCCACAACAGCCATTCCACCAGCGCGGCAAACTGCGGGCCGGTGCTGCCGGCGGGCAGCGTCACCAAGCCTTCGCCCAGCAGCCATGGCGCAAGCCCACCCCAGGCGAGCAAGGCGCCGAGCAATAGCGTCAGACCGACGCGAATGCCGATGATGCCGCCAAATCCCACCAGCAACAGCGAAGGGTCGGCAGTGAACGTCAGGCGCTCCAAGTGAGCGCTCGGCGACCAGCGCGGCAGCGCCCACAGGAACGTGTCGACCCACTTGACCAGCCCCGACAACACCGCCGCGCCCAGCAGTACTTTCAAGCGCGTCGCGGCCTCGCGGCCGTGGTTGTAGATGTGCAACAGGGTTTCCAGAGTGGCCATGCCTTCGGGGAATTTCAGCCCGTCGTCATTGAGCAACGAGGGCCGCAGGTACCAGGCGATCCAGATCCCCAGGAAACTCACCGAGAACACCCAGGCGATCATCGGCAACGCGTCCAACTGGTTACCGGTCAGCAAGGTATAAGCCGGGATCGGCGCCACCAGCCCGCCGGAGATGATCGACGCGGCGGCCGAGGCGACGGTCTGGTTGATATTGCTTTCATGCAACGTCCACGGCAGCCCCTGCGACGAACGCCGCGCCAGGCCTTGCCAGATCGCGTAGCCCACCAACAGGGCGATGATCGACATATTGAACGACCAGCCGATCTTCAGCCCGGCGTAGACATTGGAAGGCGTAAGCAGGATACCGAGCAGCGTGCCGGTGACGACGGCACGCAGGCTCAGCTCGCGTTGGATAGGGCCGTGCTCAGGGAGCGCTGGCGGGGTGGAAGGCATGCGGAGTCCTTTCAGCAAAAAAAGAGCGACCCAACAAGTGAGCACCCTCAGCCTCGAAGGTTCCTGAAACGACACCCGAACCTCTCTTTGTGCTGAGCGGACTTGCTGCTATGAACAGCCTTGTTGGATTGAGAGAGCTTGATGTGGTGAGCAGGCTTGATGTGGTGAGCGGGCTTGCTGTGGTGAGCAGGCTTGCCCTGCGCTGGGCTGCGAAGCAGCCCCAAAACCAGCGACGCGGTTTGTCTGGGTGAACGCGGTGGTCTTATGAGGGGCCGCTTCGCAGCCCAGCGCGGGGCAAGCCCGCTCACCACAGCAAGCCCCGCTCACCACGGAAGACGCTCTCGCCACAAATAAAACGTATGGACGCACACCCTCCCAGATGTTCCAAAGCCCGCTGAGATATCAGAGCCAGGCGGCGTCCCATAACGAAAAATCTCCGACCCGTTCCACCAGGCCGGCCCGCAGGGGATTGGCAATGATGTAGCGAGCCATCTTGCACACATCGTCCTGCGCACGTACCGCCCTGTCGTGATAACCGGGCTGCCAGACCCGCTCCTTGCTTTGGCGGCGTCGGTTGATGGTCAGCGTACTGCGCGACTTCACGCGCC
The DNA here is from genome assembly GCF_026410085.1 of Pseudomonas quebecensis. NCBI lineage: Bacteria > Pseudomonadati > Pseudomonadota > Gammaproteobacteria > Pseudomonadales > Pseudomonadaceae > Pseudomonas > Pseudomonas quebecensis. The sequence goes on along the minus strand of NZ_CP112866.1, from coordinate 1,641,008 downwards.
TTATCACATCGGGCAAATTCCGTTGCTTCAACTCAAATAGCCAATGCACATGGTCTGGCATGATCACCCAGGCCATGGAATCGACCAGGCCCAGTTCATGCGCCTGCCGCAGCTCGATAACCAGCAGGCGACCCAGATAGAGGTCAGTAAATAAGGGGCGACGGTGATTCACGACGAAGGTCACCAGGTAGCTACGTCCATGTTCCGAATAGCGACCGTGACGCAGGCGATGGGATTGAGGTGTGGAGCGCATTGTGTGGCTCTATGTGACTGTTCTGAAGAGCTTTAACGCTAGCCCGAGATGAGTGACGAGCCCATGTCAGTTGATGACCGGATGTATCCAGACTTGCTCGCCTACAGCCCGGCAAGCTGGCCGTAAGCAGCGATGCCCTTTCTGGTGAGCAGACTCGTTGTGGTGAACGGGGCTTGCTGTGGTGAGCGGGCTTGCCCCGCGCTGGGCTGCGAAGCAGCCCCAAACCCAGGCACCTCGGAGTGTCAGATGAAACCACATTGTCTGGAGTGGGGCTGCTTCGCAGCCCAACGCAGGGCAAGCCTGCTCACCACAGCAAGCCCGCTCACCACAAAAGTCCCGTTCACCACAACGAGTCTGCTCACCACAGCAAGCCTAAAGCCCGCTCACTACACCCTAACAGCCGGCCGGCTCTGCGCTGGCCTGCGCCTTGTCTACCAGTCGCTGTACCCAGGCTGCATCCTGGGGGTTGATTACGCCGTAACGGTCCGGCGGGAAAAAGTGCCAGTGGTGCGCAAGCTCCGTGAGGCGCTTGTGTTCGTCGGCCGACAACCAGTACGTGGTGCGGGTCAACGGTATCGGTTCGCCATCGAAGCGGCGCCCGAGCATCACGTTGGTGCGGGGGGCGAAGGCCACGGCCAGGTTCTGGGCGGGGTGCAATTGTTTGTCGAGGGCTGGCATACATCCGACACGGTTGTAGGTGAAGTTGCCGGCGTATTCTTCCTTGAGCACCAGCCAGTGGCCCGCCGCCGTTGTGGCCACGATCCACTGGGAAACTCCGCTGCTCTGGGTACTGCTCCACTCGCCATCCTTCCACTGCGTCAGCGTGTTGCAGTCCGGGTCGAAGTCCGACACCCACAGACACGTACCCGCCACCAGCCTGTGGCGTTCCAGTTCCACCAGGCCCTGGCCCGGCATCGCCGCCCAGTAGCGTATGACCGGGTCGCGGCGGTCGCGCAGGTAGTTACGCAGCCCCCAGGCCACGATGACTGTGAGCGTCACCAGCACTTGCCAGCCAAAGGTATTGCCGACGATGCGATCAACCGCCAGTGTCGGCATGAACGTGGCGCTCAATAGCCACAAACCCGTCAGGAATACCAGGAACGGCAGGATCGCGCCCAAACACAGCGGCGCCATCAGCACCGTGAGCCAGTCAAAGCGTTGCCCGCGCGCGCGCTCGTAGGCCCACGCCTGCTCCTCAGCGAGCATCGGTGCCTCTTCGCGTGGGGCGATGTCGGGATCGGGAGTATGAAAGCGCCAGTAGCGCGTGTAGGGGTCTTCGTTCATGGCGCTCATCATGCCTTCCCCGCAGGGCCAGCGACACCGCTGATTACGTCGATCAACACAGGCATTGCTCCGACCGCGATACAGTCATACGATGACTGATCACAACCATAAAAATAAAGGATCACCTGTGAACACGCCCCTCCTCCTGGCTACTGCAGTTATCTGCGGCCTCAGCGCCCACGCCAACGCGGCTACCTTCGCCTATATTTCCAGCCCCGGTGACGGGCTGATCTCCCAATACAGCCTGAACGAAAGCAACGGCGCATTGAGCCTGGTGAGTCAGGTGGCCGCCGGCGATCAGGTCAACCCAATGGCCCTGAGCCCCAACGGCAAAACCTTGTATGCCGCGTTGCGGGTCAAGCCATTCCAGGTGCAGGCGTTCAACGTTGACCCCACCACCGGGCGCTTGAGCGCAAAAGCCCAAGCGCCGCTGGCCGAAAGCATGGCGTACCTGGCCACCGACCGCACCGGGCGTTACCTGCTCGCCGCCTCGTATGGCGCCGACACCCTCAGCGTGCAGCCCGTCGATAAGGCCGAGCCGATCCTCACCTACAAGACGGGCCTGCACGCGCACTCCCTGCGCACCGACCCGAGCAATCGCTTTGCCTACGCGGGCAACCTGGGCACGGACCAGGTGCTGCAATACCGTTTCGATGCCGACACCGGCGCCCTCAGCCCCATCGGCAGCGGCTACGTGAGCGTGCCGGCCAATACCGGGCCTCGGCACCTGGCGTTTTCTACCGATGGCAAATTTTTGTACGTGGTGGGCGAAATGAGCGGCACCGTCACCGCGTTCGCCATCGACCACAGCAGCGGCGGGCTGACCCGGATCGGCGTAGCCAATGGCATCCCCGCACGCTTGAAACTGGCGCCCGGCCAGGTGCGGGACGCCCGCAACAACGACTTGAAAGACGACCCTACACCGCGAATCTGGGCGGCCGACCTGCGTTTGTCGCCCGATGGCAAGCTGCTGTTGATGAGCGAGCGCACCAGCAGTTCGGTGTCGGCATTTGCGGTGGACACAGGCACCGGCGAGCTGCGTTTCCTGGACAACTACCCGGTCGAAGAAAAACAGCCGCGCAACATCGCGTTCTCGCCGAACGGGAAATGGCTGCTGGTCACGGGTGAAAAAAGCCAGAAGGTCGGCACCTATGCGGTAAGCCCAGGCGGTGCGCTGAAACGCGTGGGCGAAGCCCCATCGGGCAAAGGGGCATTGTGGATCGAGGTGTTGAGCCCTTCGGCGCACTGACTTCCAGGTCTGAGCACACTTCAAGGGGGAAGGAGCAAGCCCCCTCCCCCTTGGTTCAGCTCAGGCGGAACCGCGCCGTGTTATCGCTCAGGGCCTGGCTGCCTCTGCTCAGGGTGTCCGCCGCGCGGTTCACCGCACGGGCGCCATCGAGCAAGCGCCCGGCGGCCTGGTCGACCTGCTGGATATTGCCGCTCACTTCATCCGCCGTAGTCGCTTGTTCCTCTACCGCCGTGGCGATTTGCGCCAGGGTGTCGGTGACGTTCTGTACCGCGCCGGCGATCTCGCCCAGCCGCACGCCAAGCCCGGTGACCGACTCGGCGTCGGTCAACGCTTGTTCGCACGCGGCGCCCATCAGGGTGACCGCCTGGGTCACGGTAGCGCGCAGGCTGTCCACCGTGCCGGCGATCTGCGCCGTCGAGGCCTGGGTGCGTTGCGACAGGCTGCGCACTTCATCGGCCACCACCGCAAAGCCGCGCCCTTGCTCGCCCGCACGCGCGGCTTCGATGGCGGCGTTGAGCGCCAGCAGGTTGGTCTGCTCGGCGATACCGCGGATGGTGTCGACCACCGATTGAATCTGCTGGCCTTGGTCGCTCACTTGCTGCAAGGCTGCGGCCGTGTCGGTCAGGCGCTGGTTGAGTTGCTGGATGCTGGCCGTGGTGCGTTCGCTGTCGCGGCTGCTGTCCTCGGCGATGCGTCGGGTTTGCTGGGCGCTGTCCGAGGCCTGTTCGCAACTTCTGGCGACGCCCATGGAAGTGGCGGCCAACTGCGTGGCAGCGGCAGCGATCTGGCTGATCTGGTGTTGCTGGTCTTCGACTTCGTTGAGGGTGCTGCCCGATTGAGCGTTGAGGGTGATCACGGCCGAACCCAACTGCTGGGTTTCGTGATTGACCCCCAACAGGCTGGTACGCAGCTGCATCACCGCCACGTTCAATGCCGTGCTGATAGCCGCCAGTTCGTCGCGCCCCTGCACGGCCACTTCCACGCACAAGTTGCCGTCGCGCAGCGATTCGGCCAGGGTGGTGATACCGCTGGCGCTGCGTCGGATAGACGCTTGCAGGCTCATAAACAGGTACAGCGCCGCCAGGGCCAGCAGGCCGAACGTCGCCGCCACCGGGATAAATTGCTGGAGTGAGCGGTCGTGGTAATACGCCAGGCGGGCATCCAGGGAATTGAGCGACTGGTTGCGCAGTGCACCCAGGCTGCCGAGCATGGCGTCGACACTGCGGTCGAAGGCGGCGGTGTCGAGCTTGATGGTGCCGCCAAATACACCGTCGTCCAGCACTTTGAGTTCGCTATCGAGCACCTGCAGGCTGTTGTCGTACTGCGCGGTCCACGGTTCCATGCCCGCGTAGGGCTTGGCCTTGAGCGATACCGCGGCCTTGATCAACTGGTCCCGCGCATCGCCGATGCGGCTGCGCAGGTCACGCATCTGCAGGCGGCTCTGCAAGGTGAACTGCCCCGACGCGATGGACGACTGGCCGATACCCGCCATGCGGCCGATGCGCTCGATCAGGTCGGGCGTCTGCTGCGTGGCGATCTGCATCGTCAGGTAGGTTTCCATCCACGGGTCGAGGATCAGGCCGGCATCCAGTGCGATCTGCTCGCGCAACGCCTGCATGGCGCCGAGCGCCGATGTGAAGCGTTCGTAGCCGTCCGGCCACCAGCCCACGGTGCGCAGGGATTGGCTGTCCAGGCCCTTGACCGCGCCCTGCAAGGTGTCGAAGCGCGCCTGGATGTCCGCGCTGGCGTTCTGCGCCTTGAGTGTTTCGCCCAGTGTTTGCAGGCTTTGCTGGATCGGTGAGTAGTTGGCATCCACGGCGGCCATGGCGGCTTTCGCGGCGGGCGTGGGCTCGCGCAGCAAATCGACGGCCTTCCAGCGCGCGGCCAGGTTGCGCTGGGCGGTCAATTGCGCGTCCAGGCTGTCGAGCGCCAGCAACTGGCTGACGCCGGAGCGCTCGCTGGATATCACGTTTAATTTGTCCCGGTAATCCTGACCGATCATCCACAGGCTACCCGCCAGGGGCAGCATGAACAGCAAAAACAGAATCTGGAATTTACGCGCGAAACCGAAACGTCCGAGCAGGCGGATACCGGGTGATAACAAGCTGTGCATGTCCGACTACTCCCTCAAACCACCCACGCGATGCAACGCTGGGCGAAGCCTTAAAATGACTAACGGCAAAATGCCATGTCATTGATTATTCTGGGACTAGCAAGATACGGGCCGTCGACCCACAGCCCCGAAACAGGGCGGGTGATGTACAAAAATGCGCCGTAGCGTGCTCGAAAATGGGGCAAAAGCACTCAATCCTGGCAGTGACGGTGTAACCGCCGGGGACGGCCGGCACAAGGATGTTTGAACGAGCACGCGCTGCAAACATCCGCCGTTACACGCAGGCTATCGGCTGCGTACCGCCCAAACTTGAAGGCGTGGTAAAGCGTATTTAACCCAGCAGTTCACGGATCCATCGCACCTGCAGGGCGATTTGCGCGTGCTTGCCGTGCAGTGCGCCCTGCTCCGACTGTTCAAGGCCGGCCAGAACCTTTTGCTTCAGACGCAACGCCCGTTGCCACTTGGCCAAAAACACCGGGCTGCGCGCCTGCATCTGCAGCGGGCCGAAGTACAGTTGTTCGGCGCTGTAGGCCACCGGCTCGGCGCGTTCGGCGACGATGATTTCGTAGTAGAAGCGGTTCTCGTGCAACAGCTCTTCGCAAAGGATCGTGTAACCGTTATCCATCAACCAACGCCGCAGCGGCGGTTCGCCGCCATTGGGTTGCAGGATCAGGCGTTCGCGGCCGCTCAAGCGGGCCTTGCCGCTTTCCAGAATGTCGCGAATCGTCTCGCCACCCATGCCGCACAGGCTGATCGCGGTGATGCCGTCGGCCGGTTCGATGGCGGCCAGGCCGTCGGCCTGGCGCACCGTGACGCGCCCTTGCAGGCGGTTATCGCGCACGGTGCGTTGGGCTGCCTGGAACGGTGTACTTGCCACCTCCCCCGCGACGGCCGCGCTGATTGCGCCACGGCGTAGCAAAGCGACCGGCAGGTACGCGTGGTCTGAGCCGATGTCGGCCAGGCGCGCGGCCAAGGGCACGTGCGCCGCCACGCGCTCCAGGCGCCTGGATAAAGTGTGTTCGTTCAACTGAAGAGTCCTATGCGCGCGTTCGAGCGCCTTACTCGCCGGAAAACCGGTCCCGGCTGTTGGTCAAGTGCAGCACCATGGCGGCGCGGGCGGCGTCGGCGTCCTGGCGTTTGATCGCGTTAAAAATCGCCTCATGCTCCAGGTGTGCCAACTGCCCCAGTCTGGCGAAGTCCGCGCCGCCGCGCTCGGCGCCCTTGACCAGGCTGCGCGGAATCATGGCGTTGCCCAGGTGCTGCATGATCTCGGTGAAAAAAGTATTGCCGGTGGCTTCGGCAATCAACAGGTGGAAGCGTTTGTCTTCTTCCACACAACTGTCGTTGTTGGCCAGGGACGCCTGGTAGTCATCCAGGGCCTGGCGCATGGGAGCCAGTTGCGCATCGCAGCGACGCACGGCAGCCAACGCTACCGCCTGCACCTCCAGGCCCAGGCGCAATTCCAGCATGTTGCGCACGCTGGCCACTGTGTCCACGTGCAGACGCAAGCCAGGCTGGGGGCGTGCCTCCAGCACAAACGTGCCGATGCCGTGACGCGTCTGCACCAGCCCCGAGGCCTGCAATTTGGAAATGGCTTCGCGCACCACCGTGCGGCTCACGCCGTGCTCAAGCACGATGGTGGATTCGGACGGCAGCTTTTCACCCGGCTTTAACTGCCCCAGCAGAATGCGTTGGGTCAAGTCGTCGACCACGCCTTGGGCCAGGTTGGTGGAGCGCTTGTGAACGGCGGCTGGTGGTTGGATGGGCATTGCGACGGGTCCACGGGGTTGGGCTGGGAAGGAGCTTAACATTCCGTCCGGGCGGGTTGGCATACGAATCCGGAAAAGCTTAGCTTGTATGACAACCAACCAGATTGGGGCTTTTTCCTGCCGTACCTTTTTTGATCAGCGTCTCTCTCAACCCCCGCTAAAAAAGCTTAATAAACGTCGCTATACAACCAATTTACAGGCTATACGGCAGGCCTTATGAAATAAAAAATGCGTAACCACATTGCGAATTCCAGAAATCGACTTGTATGATGTCTATCAACTAAAACCCACATAAAAATAAACAGGGGGAGTCTTGAATGGTTAACAATTCAAGCCATGCAGCCGTTGCCTCAGAACGCAGTCCGGTCCTCGCGCGCGCCGTGAGCAAAGTGAAGAGCCATGTGCTCCCACTGTTCGTGGTCATGTTCATCCTCAACTACATCGACCGGGTCAATATCGGCTTCGTGCGCACGCACATGGAGCATGACCTGGGTATCGGCGCGGCGGCCTATGGCTTTGGCGCCGGGTTGTTTTTCATCGGTTATGCCCTGTTCGAAGTGCCCTCCAATATGCTGCTGCAAAAGGTCGGCGCGCGTATCTGGCTGACCCGCATCATGTTCACCTGGGGCCTTGTCGCCACGCTGATGGCGTTTATCCAGAACGAAACCCACTTTTATATCCTGCGCTTTCTGCTGGGGGTGGCCGAAGCCGGTTTCTTCCCGGGGGTGATCTACTACTTCACGCGGTGGTTGCCGGGTGTGGAGCGCGGTAAGGCCATCGCGATTTTCCTCAGCGGTTCGGCCGTGGCTTCACTGATCTCCGGCCCGCTGTCGGGCGCGCTGCTGCAGATCGAAGGGTTTGGCCTGCACGGCTGGCAGTGGATGTTCGCCATCGAAGGCCTGGCCTCGGTCGCCATCGGGTTCTTCGTGTGGTTCTGGCTCGACTCCAAGCCTCACGACGCCAAATGGATGACCCGCGAAGAACAGGACGCGCTGGTGGACGCCATCGACCAGGAACAACGCGAGCGCGAGGCGCTCACCAGCGTCAAGCCGACCCTCGGCAAGCTGCTCAAGGACCGCCAGATCCTGCTGTTCTGTGCGTTGTACTTCTGTATCCAGTTGACCATTTACGCCGCGACCTTCTGGCTGCCGAGCATCATCAAGAAGATGGGCGACCTCAGCGATGTGCAGGTGGGTTTCTTTAATTCGATCCCGTGGCTGATCTCGATCATCGCCATGTATGCCTTCGCCTCGCTGTCGGGCAGGTTCAAGTTCCAGCAGGCCTGGGTGGCAGCGGCGTTGTTGATTGCGGCGGCAGGCATGTTCATGTCCACCACCGGCGGGCCGATCTTCGCCTTTGTGGCGATCTGCTTCGCGGCGATTGGTTTCAAGTCGGCGTCCTCGCTGTTCTGGCCGATCCCCCAGGGCTATCTGGATGTGCGCATCGCCGCCGCGGTGATCGCGCTGATCAACTCCATCGGCAACCTGGGCGGTTTCGTTGCGCCGACCACCTTCGGGTTTCTGGAGCAAACCACCGGTTCGATCCAGGGCGGCCTCTACGGCCTGGCGGGCACTTCGGTGCTGGCTGCCCTCCTGGTGTTCTTCGCCAAGACCGCGCCCTCCTCCACCTTGAGCGCACCTGGCGCCGTGCCCAGCGCCGCGCTCGGCAAACCTCTTTAAGCTCACTCAGGAATCTGCCATGACTACGCCAATCGTCACTCACTTCCAAGTCATCCCCGTGGCCGGCCACGACAGCATGCTGCTCAACCTGAGCGGCGCCCACGGGCCGTTCTTTACGCGCAATATCGTGATCCTCAAGGACAGCAGCGGCCGCACCGGCGTGGGCGAAGTGCCCGGCGGCGAACGCATCCGCGAAACCCTGGAAGACGCGCGCAGCCTGGTGATCGGCCAACCCATCGGCCAGTACCAGCGCGTCCTCAACCAGATGCGCAGCACCTTCGCCTCGCGGGATGCGGCCGGGCGTGGCCTGCAGACCTTTGACCTGCGCATCACCATCCACGCGGTTACCGCCATGGAAGCCGCTCTGCTCGACCTGCTGGGGCAGTTTCTCGAAGTGCCGGTGGCCGCGTTGCTCGGCGAAGGGCAGCAGCGCGACGCGGTGAAAATGCTCGGTTACCTGTTCTATGTCGGCGACCGCACAGCCACCGACCTGGCCTACCGCAATGAGGCCGACAGCGACGATGACTGGTTCCGCCTGCGCCATGAAACAGCCCTGACCGCCGAAGCCGTGGTGCGCCTGGCCGAAGCGGCCCAGGCCAAATATGGCTTCAATGACTTCAAGCTCAAGGGCGGCGTGCTGAGCGGCGATGCGGAAATCGAAGCGGTCACCGCACTGGCCGAACGCTTCCCCGAGGCGCGCATCACCCTCGACCCCAACGGCGCCTGGTCGCTGAAAGAAGCCATTCGCCTATGCCGCGACCAGCACCACGTACTGGCCTACGCCGAGGACCCGTGCGGCGCGGAGCATGGCTACTCAGGCCGCGAAGTCATGGCCGAATTCCGCCGTGCCACCGGGCTCAAGACCGCCACCAACATGATCGCCACCGACTGGCGCGAGATGGGCCACGCGATCCAGCTGCAATCGGTGGACATCCCCCTGGCCGACCCGCACTTCTGGACGATGCAAGGCTCGGTGCGTGTGGCGCAGATGTGCCACGAGTGGGGCCTGACCTGGGGTTCGCACTCCAACAACCACTTCGATATTTCCCTGGCGATGTTCACCCAAGTGGCTGCCGCCGCACCGGGCGACATCACCGCCATCGACACCCACTGGATCTGGCAGGACGGCCAGCGCCTGACCCGCGAACCGCTGAAAATCGAAGGGGGTTACGTGAAGGTGCCGGCCAAGCCCGGCCTGGGGGTGGACATCGACATGGACGCCGTGGCCCACGCCCACGAACTGTACAAAGGCATGGGCCTCGGCGCGCGGGATGATAGCGTGGCGATGCAGTTCCTGATTCCGGGGTGGCGGTTTGATAATAAGCAGCCTTGCCTGGTGCGCTGAAGCCTTCAGGTAAAGCGGATAAATGTGGAAGGGGCGGTGCGACGATTCGACTTGCCTCCGATAGACACAGGTATCCACACAAGTCTTAAAGGCTGACACATAAACCTGTGAGCGGGCTCGCTGTGGTGAGCGGGCTTGCTGTGGTGAGCGGGCTTGCCCCGCGCTGGGCTGCGAAGCAGCCCCATTCCAGGCGATGTGATTTCAGCTGACACTCCGAGGTGCCTGGGTGTGGGGCCGCTTCGCAGCCCAGCGCAGGACAAGCCTGCTCACCACAGAGTTCGCGGCCTCTCCCCAGCGCTACTCACGCTTAGCCCCGCTTGGGCAACGTCCAATTTGGCCGGATGAAGTGGCACGTATACCCATTGGGTAGGCGCTCCAGGTAATCCTGATGCTCCGGTTCCGCCTCCCAGAACTCGCGAGCGGGCTCTATCTGCGTGACCACAGGCCCCGGCCACAGCTTGGAGGCATCCACGTCAGCCGCGGTGTCTTCGGCAATCTCCCGTTGCTGCTCGCTCAGGTAGTAAATCGCCGAACGATAGCTTGGCCCCAGATCATTGCCCTGCCGGTTCGGCGTGCTGGGGTCATGGATCTGGAAAAAGAACTCAAGAATCTGCCGGTAGGTGATCACCGCCGGGTCAAACACGATTTCAATCGCTTCGGCATGGTTGCCATGGTTGCGGTAGGTGGCATTCGGCACATCGCCGCCGGTGTAGCCGACGCGCGTGTGCAGCACGCCGGGGTAGCGTCGCAGCAGGTCCTGCATGCCCCAGAAGCAGCCGCCGGCGAGGATGGCGGTTTCGGTTGGATTGGTCATGGTGTGTCCTTGCGCTTGGTGGATATGGGGTAGTTATGGGGTGATGTTGCGCAATACCAAGCTGGATCGCGGAAAAACGACCGCCGGGCCACTACTCGCCTGCCGTATCGCTCTGGGCCGCGTTGGCCTGCAGGATGATATAGGCGCTGCGGTTGCCGCGACCCTGTCCGATGACATGGCCTGGGCTGATCGGACGACGTTGGATATCTCAGGTGGGCAGTTTTTTGTAGCCTGCGTTGTATGGGCTCATTTTTAACCCAATCCGTTGAAGCCCACGACGGTACGCCGCAGGCCTTGAGGCTCAGCAGGCCAATGTGCGGAGCGATGGGCTGTTCTGGTCAGGGTGGACATGTACTCAGGGTTTGAGATGTCTCATTAACTTGAAAAGATGTCCTGCCCAAGTCCATCGTGTCGCAGTGTTGCCGCGCGTATCTGCGAGAGCTTCAAGGACGCTATGCCGGGTCGCTTCACCGACGGAGGCATCCAACTGCACTGACTGATCGTCAGACGGCGGCCCTGGCTGGCTCATGTGGCCAGTAACCGGGTCTATCGTATAGCCTTCGGCCTTACCTTTGTCTGTAAGGGTCCATACACCATTGACGCAGCCGCTGAGGGCTTGGGAAGGTGGCAGCCTGTCAGATTTGTCCGTAGTTCGGACGATGTAGTCCTCGATTCTGATGTTTCTGTCGAAGGTGGCGAACTCGTTGCCCAACGGCGGTTGCAGGTCACCCTCACTGGAGAATTTGTTCACCATTTTCTCCAAGAACGGTATGCCGCCTATATTGGAAAACGCACCTTGTTCGGGTCGCAGGATATGGCGCAAAAAGCCTGGATCGATGCGGGTACTGTTGATCGCTGAACCATTCAGGATGCGTGCGGCAATGGCTTTATCTTCCTCTTTGAAGTCGAAGATCACCCGATAGCCCTGCGCATCGTAGCTGGGGCCATCCATTAATTGACGACCGTCGCTGAAGTGACGATAAGTACCGAGAATCCCGGCCAATCGATCAACGTAGCTCAGGTCCACCCCCTCCGCCTGTGCATAGGCATACATATCCGCAAACAGGGCTCGATCGTTATGATTAAGAAAAAGGTTGGCGTTTTGAGCACCGTTTTCACTGGTATGGGGGGGCTTAGCCACAGGCGGCTCGTATGGGGTACCAAACAAACGCTTAATCATGAGCTCGCGCTCGCTGGCGGGCGTTGACTTCTTAACGACAGCGGCCGATGGCGCGATTGATTGCAGCTCATCCCAAGCAGCGCGTCGCTCGTTAACGGTGAAGGGGCCGCCGTCATCGTGGGCAATCAGGATCAGTTGATCGCGTGCGATGCCTTTGAATGGGTTGGTATCAGATCCGTTGGCGAAGCCTGTCGCTTGGCGAGCGCGTGCCAGAAGTTCCGGGTTATCGGTATCGGGAACCTCCGCATCGTGCTGTGCTTTTTTGACGAGATACTGCTCGCTGACGATCGGGCCGAGCAAAACGTCGTTATTCTGATCACCACGAGTGTGTGCACGCGTTGCCGCCTCACTTAACTGACGAGCCAGGATCGAGACGGAACTGGAAGTAACGCTGCCGTGAGAGGTGACCATGGTTTGCTTCTCATCATTTGGTGACGCTGCCGCCAACGTCGTAGCGCTGGTAGAACTATGTACCAAAGGACTGTAAGACGACGAGGAAGAAGCATTGAGAATGACCATGAGCACGTACTCCGTGTAAGAAGACAGTAACGGCTACATCCACTTTGTTTTTTAAGGGAGGAACTCTCTTAAGTGAAAAGCGGCGAATCCATCATCGCTTGATCACTACCTGTACCGAAATGTCACTGAGTCGACACCAGCAGGCTGTATATAACGCGGTGTACCGCCATACACCCTGTGATAGATAGTGACATAGGCACCATGATCGAAAGCTTGAGCATTAAAGTCAAAAAGCGTTCCGGATGAATTAGGATAAATTGCTCTACAGCTCTCCTCAGCGCTGTAAGGCCGCGTGTAGCACAATTTAACTTCCTCCCCGAACCCTTGAGGATAGTAGGTTGTGCTCCACTGGATTTCCATTAGTTACTTTTGATCAGCGAAGACGGCGGCAGGTATATCTGCAGTAAACACATGCAATCTCGCGAATCCAACGCCTGCTACAGTATCGGAATTGGATAATACCAGTATGGGATTGGGGGCCTTAATCTTTGTGATGGACCTTTCTTGCGCAATAGAGCCACTGGCAAAAAACACCCAAAAAAACAAGTAACAGCTCCTGCCCCTTATAATTCCTGGCAATGCATTCAAGCTCATCATGACCGCCACCTCAGACTTAATAATAATTAAATATTTTCAGATAAATCCACCATTAGAATCACGCCACCACCCTTGCACGATTTATTAACGAAGAACAGCCATGCACTTCCTAAAATCCGGAAGGACAGGTCTGTCATTCGCAAAAGTAGGAACTTGTAAGTAACTTCCTAGTCCCGCACCTGCTCCCGCTCGAACGCCCTTCATGCGTTCAGCTTAAATCCACAGCGAAGGCGCATAGCTAATAAATTTGGGCAGTGCAAGCCAATTGGTTCGAAGCTAAACCAACTGGCGGACCCCCAGAGACAAAATCAAACCACCGCATAGTCGATCAATTATTTTTTTCCGCCGTTGATACCCCGAAGCAATCTTAGGGTGCGAAAGCGCGATTGCGACCATTCCATACCAGGTCATTGAAACCACTACCACAACTGCCAACATCGAAAAAAACGTGGCTGGCGAAACATGGGCGGGGGCGGCGGCAGAAAAGACAGCGGCGTAGAAGGCCATGGACTTGGGGTTGCCAATGTTAGTAATCACCCCCTGAATAAAAGACTGCCGGTGACTACCGGCAACGGCATCATTTAGCGCGCCAAGTGCATTCTTCCCCGCGTTGATCAGCAGTCGAAGCCCAAACCACATGAGGTAGGCGGCCCCTAGAACCTTTACAACAAAGGCAGCCCAAGGGAACGCAGCAAATACAATCCCCAGACCCGCGATTGCACAGGTAGACCAGAACAAGTTGACCACTACGATACCCGCTACCAGGGCCAGCGCTTCTGACCGTGTAGTAGCCACCGCTTTATGGACCACTGCGACGAAATTTGGGCCGGGGGTAACGACACCGGCCAGGTAAACCAAAAAGACTGTCAAGACAGCGGAACCATCGATCATGTGCTTGCTCGCGAGTGGTGTGGGCGGTGTCATCAGGGAAACGAGTCAGGACGCTTATGGGGTCCACCTCCATTGAGATAATAGTTTTACACAGCGTTCAGAAGTTCCGGTTTTTTTACACGCGCTGAGCCGAGGGCAGCCGCTCATGGGCAACTGCCTCCGAACCCAGGTATACCTTGCTACCAACGCTGATCAGTGTGGGCTGGCGGTGGGACGCACCACAATCTCACTTACATCCACATCGTCGGGCTGTTCAATGGCATAGCCAATCTGGGCAGTTCTACATTGCATCATCGTTTCAAGGCAGTGACGGCCATGAGTCCGCTGCAGTATCAAAAACAACTGCGCCTGCAGGAAGCCCGCCGCCTGTTGCCCGGCGAAGGGCTGGATGTGGCGAGTGCCTGCTATCGAGTAGGCTACGAAAGCCCTTCGCAATTCAGCCGGGAATACAGCCGTCAGTTTGGGTGTCCGCCATCAAGAGATACCAACCGAGTTCGGCACCCTGTGTGAGAGTCCAAGCGCTTGCCTGGGCGTTGCATGAATTCATGTTTGACCCCATCAGGGCGTGAAGCTTGCGACGCGAGATACATGACGGCCCCTGGCGTGCTGCATCACCGGTACAAGTCCTACAAGCAGCCTGTGCGCCTTGCTCCGTTGCCTACAGTTGCGTCAGAATCCGCCGGCTTGTGCGCTTGAGTGAGCGTCTCTAAGGTGGCCCGGTCGCTGACAACTCAGTGATCGGGTTTAGTAGCCCGTGGTCGAATTTCGCTTAGTGCACAAGCTTCATCCACCAGACTTCCGGTCTGTGCTTGATGGTGGCTGTGCGCAGGGCACCTTCGGGTGCGCCGGCTTTGCGGAATTCCCCGGTCTACTAACCTGCGTACAGCTGCCACCCTTTCGTTTAGTAGCGAAACGGTGTCGGCCCTGACAGGGAAATTCCGTTATGTACAAAGTCACGCCTAACCCTCCGAACAGTCCTGACCTGAAACTGAATCAGGCGGCGCATCGTGCGATTGATCACTACCTCAACGCGGGCGCCGAACCGCCACAACCGCCTCCTCCACCTTCGACCACGCTATTCAACGTTGCTGACGATGCCAGCAGCGAAGTGCTGCTCGTCAATAGCTATGAAACCTTTTCGTCGGTCACCGCGTTGCTGCTTGACCTGTCGGATGAATTGACAGGAAAGCAGCGGGATGTGGCGTTGGCGATTCATCAGCTGAGTGAACTGGGGGTGTTGTTGGTCGATAAATTGATGGCGCGGGAGGGGGCTGGAGCAGGCAGCTAACCATCGGCTCGATAGAACCCTGAGTCTTCGTGACTTATTTTATGAAGACTCGGCGGTTTTCTTTTGGGAATAAATAGATTTGCTTCTAACCTGACTTAATCCGAGGTGTGATTGGCTGCTTCCGGCCGATTCTGTTGAAAAAGTCGAATGATAATTCCACAGCGGAAAAGTACGCGCCTGAGAGTGAAATCTGAATTTTTGGCAGTAGGTTCAGGACTCAGATTTCACGTAGCAGCGTGCAAAAGAGATCTTTTCACCCATCAGTATTCGAACGTTTTGGGCAAGGCGACTTTTTCAACATAATTGGCCGATAACTGACATTCTGATTGGAAAGGCCGAGCTGGAATGGCTGATAGGCAGCCAGTACGCTTGAGTCCCTCTAGTGATAGCCATGGCGTTTTCATCGTACTGATAGTCGCCGTAATTACACTCCAAGATCTGCTCTATATTGGGTTCAAAGTTAATAGCCATCAATCGTCCTTAGAGCTGGATCGCTGCCAGAATTCATGATGCTAGGCGCGAAGGAGCGCTGGGCATATCCATGCGATGGCTTGCTGCGAAGGCTACGTGAGCGAGTGACGCCCGATTAGCGCCCCATGAGTGGGTAGTGCTCGATGCGACACGGATGCGGGTGGCCGTCGCCCTTGCAAATTCCATCCAGATACCGGTAGTCAATCCGCACCGACTGGCCTTTTCGAGGCCATTGCCGACGCGGGAGGGTGTTCTGGTAATCGGTGGTTTCCGGGGTGAAGGTGAGCGTCGAGCCTTGCTGGGGACATTGCGTGGTGGGGGTGGTCGGGGCGACCTTGAGGATCCGCCCCTGCAGCTGTGGGTACGGTTGTTTCAAGACGTTGACGATCTGCACGTCCAGCCGGCAAATCTGCCAGCTCGCCGCGTGGACGGGGCTGCACAGGGTGGTGAGCGCAAGGGCCAGCGCTGCGTATGTTTTCATGGGTTAAATGTCCAGATCCTTGGAACAAGCAACCTGGCAAGGCCCTGAACTTCCGTCAGCTTCTGGCTGACTTAGTCCTTGGCGCCGGGTCAGTTGGGGAGTGGCAGCACTATGCCAATTACCCAGCGGCCAATACAAGTCTTATGACTTTAATGTTCCCCTGTGGCGAGGGAGCATGCTCCCGCTGGGCTTAGAGGGTCTTCAATACCCCCCAGTGAACTGGACCGCGAGAAGGGGCCTATAGGGATATAGGTGTAAGCAATAAGCCAGAATGACTTTAGATATACAGTCGCATGCTGTGAGCCTTGACTATCGGGCTGAACCAGAACCGCGCCGGCGGTCCGCTTTTGGCCGAAAGCCCCCTCACCGCGTCCTTCCGTCGCACCCCACCGCCTCACCCTCCAGCCCCCACCCAACCCGCCGATAACCCTACTAACCGCATGCCCCCCGCATCCCCATTCGACCGAGCCCCACCCCATGAATCCACTCGCCCTTCTGAAAAAATCCCGGCCCGCTCGCCAAGGCACCACCACCCTCACCTGTACCGCCAGCGACCTGGACGCCGCTTTAGCCGCCCAGCGCATCACGCCCACGCTGATCACCGGTTTCATCTCGCCGCACCTGGACATCGACGCCATCGCCGCCAAGCTCAAACGCCGGTTCCCGCACGCTACCATCAGCCTTTGCACCACCTCCGGCGAGCTCTGCAATGCGCCCAATTCGCTGTATTGCGCCACCGGCGAGCGCTGGGATCGGATTGTGTTGCAGTTGTTCGACGACAGTGTGATCGCCTCGGCCGAGGTGGTGATGGTGCCGTTGGAGTGCGAGGACATTCGCAGCGGTGGCAAGCGCCTGGGCATGCAGGAGCGAATTGCCAAGTTGGTGGCCAATATCAAGCGTGTGCAGGTGCGCACCTCGATCGATCATCGCGATACGCTGGCGTATGTGGTGTTCGATGGGCTGTCGGCGTCGGAGTCGTTTTTTATGGAGGCGTTGTATGAGTCGGGGCGGTTCCCGTGTTTGTTTGTAGGGGGATCGGCCGGGGGTAAGTCGGATTTCCAGAAGACGCTGATTCATGACGGCCAGCGCAGCTATCAGAACCATGCACAGATTGTGTTCCTGAAGACGGCGGCGCATGTGCGATTTGGGGTGTTCAAGAGCCAGAACTTTAAACCGGCGGATTTGACCTTCAGCGTGCTGACTGCTTCGGTGGAGGACCGCACCATTGACCAGGTCATCGACAGCGCGGGCAACATCAAAAGCATGGTGCAGGCGCTGTGTGATGCCTTCAATTGCACGCCCCAGGCGCTGGAGCCGAAGCTGGCGGATTATTCGTTTGCCATCCGCGTGGGCAGTGAGTTGTTTGTGCGCTCCATCGCGCGCATCGACTATGAGCAGCAGATCGTGCAGCTGTTCTGCGACGTGGCGCCGGGCGAAGAGTTGGTGATGGTGCGGCGTACACCATTGCGCGAGGCGACGCGCCGGGACTATGAACAATTCCTACGCGGCAAGGGCGGCCAACCGGTGGCGGGCATCTTGAATGACTGCATCTTGCGGCGGCTGAACAATGGCGCCGAACTGGGCAGCATGGCCGGCACGTTCGGCGATGTGCCGCTGGCGGGGTTCTCCACCTTTGGCGAAATCCTGGGTTTGAACCTTAACCAGACACTGACGGCGATTTTCTTTTTCCGGGTGGGCAAAGGCGCAAGTTTCAGGGACGAGTACGTGGACAATTTCATCGCCCATTACGGCGAGTTCAAGGCATTTTTCTTACGTCGGCAGGTGAAGAAGCTGGCGGGATTGAACCATGTAGTGGTCAAGCAGATTGCCGCGTTCAAAAACAACGACTTTGCTAACACCCTTAATACCCGCGGGCTGGATCGCAATATCCTGCCGGTGTTCGAGGGACTAGCGGACTTGGGTATGGTGCTGGCCCAGGCAGAGCGCCAGCAGGAAGACATCGCAGCGCAACTCAAGCATTACTCGGGCGAGTTGCACGCGTCGATGGATGAATTGGTGGGGACCATCGACCAGCAGAACGCGGTGTCGGCCCAGGCCGGGTCCACGGTGGAAGGCTTGTCCAGCCAGGCGGATGTGGCGGTGGAAGGGGCGCGTACGCTGGCGGGGTCGAGTTTGCGTATTCAGTCGATCGTGCAGGTGATTCAACAGATCGCCGGGCAAACCAACCTGCTGGCGCTCAACGCGGCCATTGAAGCGGCACGCGCCGGTGACCTGGGCAGGGGGTTTGCGGTGGTGGCGGACGAAGTGCGCAAACTGGCGGAAATCACCCGTAAGAATGCGGCGGAAATCGGCGTGGATATTGACCTGCTGTCCAGTGAGATCCAGCGCGTTGCCCAACAGATCGAAGACCAATCCACCGGGGTCGGCGCGCTGCGCGAGATGCTCGATGCGCTTGAAGCGTCGAGCCGCGCCACTGAGGGCACGGCGCAGCGGACCAAGACGATTGCGGATACGTTGACGGGGCTGACGCATGCGTAGGGGCAAACCGCGCCGCCGGGGCTGTAACGCTCGTTCGCTGCTAGCCACCGCAGCGCTCGGCTGATGCACCGTTTCACGGTTTTAAACTTTTGATCAGGTTGAACACATTGCCGGCCCAGAACCAACGCTTGGTCGGCGTTTCGCGGTTGCCTGAAAGGGCCTCAAGCAGGGTGCGGTCACGCGCTGCGCCTGTGGCAAGGCCAGGCTCTGAGCGCTGCGGACCAGCAAGATCAGAAGGCTCGACTGGCTTAATTAGCCGGCCAGTGATTTTGTCCATCGTATAGCCTTCTGCTTTGCCGTGTTCGGTGACTGTCCAGACGCCATTGAGTTTCTCCACTACAGGTTTGAAGGGCGGCAGTCGTATGTTCTTGTTGGTGGTTTGGACAATATGGTCCTCAATCCTGATTTTCTTTAAGGTGGAAAACTCGCTGCCGAGAGGGGGCTGATCAGCGCCTTCACTGGAGAATTTTTTCACCATTTTTTCCAGGAACGGTACGCCGCCGATGTTGCTGAACGCACCTTGGGCGGGATGCAGGATGTACTGCAAAAAGCCTTGATCGAAACGCGTGCTTTTGATTGCCGTGCCGTTCAGGACGCTTGAAGCAATGGCGGCGTCTTCCGGCTTGAAATCGAACGTCACCTGATACCCTTCCCCGTCATAGCGAACGTTACTCCCTGCAAGTTGACGGCCATCGCTGTAGTGACGATAGGTGCCTATTTCAAATGCCAAGTGATCGACGAAACGCAAGTCAGCACCCTGCGCTGCCGCGTAAGCGTACATGTCCGAAATCAAGGCTCGATCCTCACGGTTCAGGAAATCGGCATGGTTCTGAGTGCCGTTTTCCCGGGTGGCAGGAGGCAAGGCGACCGGCGGTTCAACCCCTCTGTACAAGCGCGCAATCAAGAGGTCACGCCCATGAGCAGGTGTCGGTTCAGAGTGGTTGTCTAACTTGGGGGCCGTTGCTTGCAACTCTTCCCACGCTGAACGCCGTTCATTGAGGGTGAAAGAACCGCTATCGTCCCCAGCAATCAGGCTCAGCTGATCGCGCGCAAGCCCTTTGAAAGGGTTGCTGTCAGTACCGTCGACGAAACCATTAGCCTGCCGTGCGCGAGCCAGGAGTTCCGGGTTATCGGTGTTGGGAGGCACTGCACCGTAGTGCGCTTTGTTGACGATGTAGTTGTCGCCGGTAATCGCGTGGAACGAGTCTTCGTTCTTCGAACGCAGGCGGCTTCCAGCGCGTATTGCCGCTTCGCTCAATTGGCGAGCCAGTAGTGAGACGGTACTGTTCGTCACTTCACGCGTCGTTGATGCCGTTGCGAGGGTTTCATCCTTATCAGACGAAACCGACAACACGGATGTGGCAGCGACAGTACTATTTATCGGCGCATGACTATTAAATGAAGATGCATGAGAATTAACAGTAATCATGAGTATTTCTCCCCGAGTAGGAGGCCAGCAACTCTGCCGTATCATAAAAATAATTTCTGCATAAATAACTTATCGGCGAAAAGCAACGAACACTTTTACGCTTTATGACCTGTACTTGAAAGTTACTGAATCAACGCCACTCGGGCGAGTATAGCGCGGCGTACCACCGTAAACCTCGTGATAAATAATGACACGCGAGCCATTACCAAACGCCTGTATATTGAAATCATGCAGCGTCCCGAAGGAGTTTGGATAGATATTCCTGCACGTTTCTTCCGAACTGAAAGGTCGTGAATAGCAAAGCTTTACGTTCTCCCTGATACTGTCAGGATAGTATGTTGTACTCCATTGAATTTCCACCAACTGTTTTGGGTCGATAAGCGTTCCTGGGGAAAAGTCCGAACTTCTAACGTAGAACGTTGCAAACCCTACCCCCGGACTCCTATCAGAATTAGACAAAACAAGCACAGCACCAGGTGCCGCAGACTTAGATATAGCATTTTCCTGCGCAGAGGCCGCCCCAACAAACGGCACCACAGACACAGCAAATAAGACAAACAGAAACTTTATTATCCAATCGCTCATAAACAGGCTTTTCATAATCACCTCCAGAAAGCAATTAATTAACACCTAAGACCCAGCCAAACAAGCTGTGAGATTTGCTCACCTAACATTGCATGAATAATTACCCGAGGAAAGCCAAACACTTCCTAAAATCACGAAGGACGTCTCTGTAATACTTAAAAGTAGGAGGGTGTAAGTAACTTCCTAGTCCCGCTTCTTCTCTATCAAAACTGCCTGTTTTAGGTCATGCTGCGCCGCTTAATTCAAGGACGATAACACCAATGAAAACCGCACTGCGCACCCTGCTCCTGCTATCCCTGGCCACTCCCGCCTTCGCTGCCCAAAGCCCTGTCGACTTCAAGACCGCAACCCTGCCCAATGTGCAAAACAACCGCCCGTTGGAACTGACTGTCTGATACCCCGCCGCTACCGGCGCGGTGCCCGAGCTGATCGCCGACAATGTGGTGTTCGTCGGCGCCCCGGCCGTGCAGAACGCGCCGGTGGTGGCCGGGGAGCATCCGCTGGTGGTGCTGTTCCACGGTTACGGCGGCAATTGGCGCAATCAGGCGTGGTTGGCCAGCGCATTGGCGCGGCTGGGCTATATCGTGGCGGCGGTCAATCATCCTGGGACCACCAGCAAAGACCGCAGCCCCGCCGCCGCCGCCGCGCAGTTGTGGCAAAGGCCCAGGGACGTGAGCCAGGCCACGGGCGGTAATTCAGCAGCAGGTGGTGGGGCTGATCAGTGAGTTTTTGCGGCGCGCGTTTCGCAATTAAGCAACGCAGGTTGCTCACTCACCGTGCATCAAATGATCGTTGCAACGCGCAGCGCGGGACCGATCATCACATACGCCTAGCTCAACCCCCTCACATCGATAGCACTGATGATTACTATCGAACCGCTCGCCTATAGGGTGGCCAGGCCCGATTCCTATAATCGCCTCCCATTCTTCCCCTTCGCCTGGCCTCAGGCGACATTCCCTTGGAACCCAGTACCATGCCAAGCGCCCCTCAGGCCCCCAGCGGCCGTCCCGAACATAATCAACAAAGCGTCAAACAGCAGTGGCTGGCGATTCTCTCGGTCGCGGTGGGGGCATTCGCCCTGGTGACCAGTGAGTTTCTGCCGGTGGGTGTGCTCAACGACGTGGCCGGCGACCTCGGTATCAGCGCCGGCCACGCCGGGCTGATGGTCACGCTGCCGGGCATCATGGCCGCACTCGCCGCCCCGTTCCTGTCGGTGAGCATCGGCGCGATGGACCGACGCTACCTGCTGATCGGCCTGACGTTGATCATGATCATCGCCAACTCGGTCGTGGCCTTTGCCAGTGATTTCAGCCTGCTGTTATTCGGCCGTGTCTTGCTGGGGATCAGCATCGGCGGTTTCTGGGCCACGGCCATCGCCCTCAGTGGGCGCCTGGCGCCCAGGGGCGTGGACGTGGCGAAGGCCACCTCGATCATTATGATGGGCGTGACCCTGGCCACCGTGCTCGGCGTGCCCGTGGGCACCTGGCTCAGCGGCCTGATGGGGTGGCGCATGACCTTTCTGGTGACCGCGCTGCTGGGCGTTCCGGTGCTGCTGGCGCAGGTGTTCCTGCTGCCCCGCCTCACCCCGGAAAAGGCCATTCGCATCAGTGACCTGCCGGCGTTGTTTATCAACCCACAGGCGCGGATCGGGTTGATCGCGGTGCTGTTGATCGGCCTGGCGCATTTTGCGGCCTATACCTATGTCGCGCCGTTCTTCAAATACAGTTCCGGCTTCGATGGGCCGACGATTGGTTCGCTGCTGTTGCTGTTCGGCGTGGCCGGGGTGTTCGGCAATATCTTCGCCGGTTTCGCCGCCAACCGCAGTGTGCGTCACACCCTGTTGCTGGTGGCCCTGATGATCGGCACCAGCACCGCGCTGTTCCCTCACTTCGCCACCGGTATGACCGGCGCCGCCATGCTGATCGGGCTGTGGGGCTTCGCCTTCGGTGCCTTCCCGGCCTGTGCCAGTATCTGGATGTTTGTGGTCGCACCCAAGGATGTGGAGCGCGGCATGCCGCTGTTTGTCGCGTTGTTCCAGGTGATCATTGCCTTGGGTTCGTTCTTCGGCGGGCGCATCGTCGACCAGTTGGGCAGCTCGGTGCTGTTGAGCCTGGCCACGGCCCTGGTGGGCTGCGGTTTTGTTACAGTGCTGGTGCTGGGGCGCAACATCAGTAATAGCTTGGCGGCCCAGCCTGGCTAACCCGAGGGCTCATGGATACCGCCGACGACGCTTCTTTCGCCTATCAGGCGGTGTACCGTTACCTCGTCGAGTTGATCGAGGCGAGCCCTTCGACAGCTGAACGCAAGCTGCCGTCCCTGCGCCAGTTGGCACAGCGCCTGGGGGTGTCGGTGTCGACCACCAAGTACGCCTACGCGCTGCTGGAGGACGAGGGACGTGTCCAGGCCAGGCCCAAGCTTGGCTATTTCACTCGGGCCGTGCCGGCGCTGTTCGCGCGCGAAGGTTCGCCTGATCTGCTCGACCGGGTATTCGCCCATGCCCGCCAGCCGGGCATGCTGGCCCTGAGCAGCGACGCCCCGGCGATGCTGCTGTCGTTGGAAAACCCCTTGTTGATGATGGAGCGCGAACTGGCCCGCCAGTACCCACGCTCCCTCACCCCTCTGTACCTGCCATTCGGCGAGCCCGAGTTGCGTGCGGCGCTGGCCGCGCGCTACACCCAATCCACTCACAACTATTGGCAAGCCGAACAGGTGTATATCGGCTCGGACTTGCACAGCGTGCTGGACCTGTCGCTCAGCGCTTTGGGGTTGCGCGGCACGCTGGCGGTGGTGGAATCGCCGTGTTCCTGGGCGGTGCTGCGCCAATTGCAGGCGGCGGATATCCGCGTGATTGAAATGCCCCTCGGCGCGGACGGGCGCTTCGACCTGGCCGCCTTCCAGGCGCTGCTGGAGCGAGAGCCGATCCGCCTGGCGGTGCTGTCATCCAGCGTGAACGCGCCCCAGGGCGGCGTGATGCCGGCGCAGGATAAACAGCAGATCTGCGCCTGGTTGGCGCAGCAGGATATCTGGCTGTTCGAAAACGACACCTACGCCGAGCTGTATTTCGAGGCGCGCCCCGCCCGCTACCGCGACTTTGCCGACCCGCAGAAGCTGCTGGTGTTCTCGACCTTCGACAAGGTGATCGGCGCGGAGGCGCCCTACGGCTATGTGCTGTGTCGCGGGCAAGGGTCTCAGTTGCAGCGGTTGTTCCTGGCGCGCGGGTTTCGCCTGTCGCCCATCCGACAGAAAGCAATCGCCAAGCTGTTCACCTCCAGGCGCATCGACCAGCACCTGGTGACGCTGCGCGCCGCATTGCAGGAACGGATGACGCGCCTGAAAGCCCTGCTCGGAACGCACGACGAATGGCACGTGGTCGAACCCCAGGGCGGCGCGAGTTTCTGGCTGGAGGCCAGGCGCCCGGTGGACATGCGGCAGGTGTTCGAGCGCCTGCTGGCTCAACGCATCGTGATCGCCCCAGGCCAGTTGTTCAGCCTGCACGGCAGCTGGGCGCAGCACGTGCGCCTGAGCTACACCCTCGACTGGAGCAAGGACATCGCCCAGGCCGTGCAATTGCTGGCCCGGGCGATCCGTCACAGCCCGTAGCAGTGCCGCGCTTCGGGGAAGCGGCCGTGGCGCACGTCGTCGGCGAACTGCCCGCACGCCTCGCGGATCACCGCGCCGACATCGGCGTACTGCTTGACGAAGCGCGGCAGACGCTCGCCGCCCAGGCCCAACAGGTCCTCGGTGACCAGCACCTGCCCGTCGCAGGCCGGTGAAGCGCCGATGCCGATGGTGGGCTTGTCCGAATCGTGGGTAATCTGCCGCGCCACGCCTTCGGCCACCCCTTCGAGCAGCAGGCTGAAGGCGCCCGCCTCCAAATTGACGCGGGCGTCTTCGGCAATCACGGCGCCGGTTTGCGCCGTGAGCCCCTGCGCTTTGAACCCACCCATCACATTGACGAACTGAGGCATCAACCCCACGTGCGCCATCACCGGAATACCGCGCGCCACCAGAAACGCCACAGTGCCCGCCAACGCTTGGTTGGCCTCCAATTTGACCGCGTCGCAGCCCGTGCGCGCCAACACCTGGGCACAATTGCGAAAAGCCTGTTCATGGGATTCCTGATAGCTGCCAAACGGCATGTCGGCAATCACACAGGCCAGGCGGGTGCTGTCGACCACCGCGCGGGTGTGGCCGATGATTTCTTCGAGCTGCATGCTCAAGGTGGACGCCCGGCCATAGCCGACCATGGCCGTGGAGTCACCGACCAGAATGAAGTCCACCAGTGGGTCGATCAGCTTGGCGATAGCGCTGGTGTACGCCGTGAGGGAGACGATTTTCTGCTGGCCTTTCATGGCGACCAGCTCAGGCACGGTCATGCGTTGGGTTCGGATGTGCAGGCTCATGGTGTGTTCCTTATAGCGTTCAATACTCGGGAGTTGCGGGGCCCGAGTATTAGCCAAAGGCATGGCGATTCAATGCACAGATCGGCACTGAAAAACGACCCAGGCAGCGGGGCCGGGTTTTGAAGCTGGTATCATCCGCGCCTGCACACTCCAGGTAACTACCTATGAATCGCCAGAAAAAACTGCAACAGCTGTTCAAGGCCAAGGCCAAAAAGGCCAGCGCCAAATTGGCACCCAAAAGCAAGGACCGCTACATCAGCAAGGCCGAGCGGGAAAAGCTGGCGGCCGAGGCCGCACAGGCGCCAAGCGTTTGCCCGGAGGACTGATTCAGCAACCGCTCAGCGCCACCTGGGGCCGCTCGCCCGCAAAGAAAAACGGCCGCAAGCGCACACCCACGCTGTTACCGATAAACGCCGCCACCAGCCACACCCAGCCATGCAGGCTGCCCGACGCGATGCCGCTGAAGTAGGCGCCGATGTTGCAGCCGTACGCCAGGCGCGACCCGTAGCCGAGCAGCAGCCCGCCGATCACCGCCGCCAGCAGCGAACGCGCCGGGATCTTCAGGCTGGGGGCAAAACGCCCGGCCAGGCCGGCAGCCAGCAGCGCACCGAGGACGATGCCGATGTCCATGACGCTGGTGATGTCTTCCCATACCGGCGCGGCCAGGGCCTTGGCATTGCCCGGCATTTGCCAGAACGCCCAGCTGGCCACGTCCACACCCAAGCCGCTCGCCACCTTGGCGCCCCACAGCGCGAATGCCGACGTAATCCCCCACGGCCGCCCGGCCAGCGCCAAGGTGGCGTAGTTGAGCAGCGCCAGGCCAATCGCGCCCCACACCAATGGCCAAGGCCCGCGCAGGAAGCGACGCAAGCCGTGATGTTCGCTCGTGACGCCCGCTTCCAGCTGGCCGTGACGGCGTTTTTCCAAGCGCACGGTGACGGCCGTAATGATCGCAAACATGGCCAGGCTGGCGAGCAGCGCGGGCATTACGCCGAAGCTTTTGACGATGGACACCGCCGGGAACGCCGGCAGCGCAAACCACCAATCCACATGGTGCGTGGCGATCAGCGAGCCGCAGATAAAGAACAACAGGGTCACCAGCATGCGTGCATTACCGCCGCCCACCGTGAACAACGTGCCCGAGGCGCACCCGCCGCCCAACTGCATGCCGATGCCGAAAATAAACGCGCCAACCACCACCGACACCCCGGCCGGCGCCACCAACCCGACCACCGGTTGCCCGAACAAGGTGCCCGCCCCCAGCGCCGGGAAAAACAGCAGCACCGCCAGCGCCAGCATCACCATTTGCGCCCGCAGGCCGGCGCCACGGCGATCATTGATAAACACGCGCCAGGCGGAGGTGAAACCGAAGGCAGCGTGGTAGAGGGTCAGGCCCAGTGCGGCGCCGACCACCAGCAACAGCACCTGGCGCGAGTCGACGCTGCTTTGCAGGAACAAGGCGCCCAGCACCAGGATCATAAAGGCCACCAACGGTGCGACAGGCCGGCGCGCGGGAGCGAGAGGAAGCGAGGTGCTCATGAGGTATCTCGGTTGGTTTGAAGAGGTGATTGCGAACGGGTGAGTATAACCTGTGGGCGCTGTCGAGCTTCAGCGAGGCGGCGATCGCGCTGACAGGATGCGTCCCTTTACGGTTTTGCGAGGTGAAATCTTGGCTAAAGACATCGAAAACCCCTGCGTCTCCACTTGCCAGCTCAGCGGCGACCTGTGCGTCAGCTGCGGGCGCAGCAAGGACGAGATCCGCAAGTGGAAACGCATGAAACGCCCCGAAAAAATGGCCGCGGTGCAACGCGCAACCCAACGCTTGAAAGCGTTGAAAAAAGCCAGGTAAGCCGCTTGATCAGGTGCGCCCGACCGACCCCGACACCGGCAGATTACCCAGCAGTTTAAGCCCGGTGCTTTTCACGAAGGCGTCGTAGTCCATGGGCTTTTGAATGCGGGTCTCGGCGTTGGGCAACACGTAGGCCCAGGCGCGCTGGGACGATGCGTCGTACACCAGCTTGAACAGCCGCGTCGGCACCCAGACCTGGTTGGCACCGATGGTGCCGTAGCCCTCGTCGAACAACGGCCCGGTGAACACGTACACGTCGCCGCCGGCGCGCAAGGCGAACTTGCGCACATCGGCCTCGACCTTGCTCCAGATCTTGCGGTTGTTGGTGGGGTCCTGGGGCACCATGTTCGACAGCGCAAACGACTGGGCCATGGCCTTGGCGTCGGGTGCATCGGCAGCGGGGGATTGATGGCCACGATCCATGGCCGGTTGCAGGCCACGGTAGTCGCTCAGCTCCGCGCGCGCGCCCTTGGGAATGCGCGGGTCCGCATAGAAATGGTTGGTACGTTCTTCGCCTTTCGCGTCCTTGAGCTGGCGCGCGTTGAGACGCTCCACCACCACCAGCGGCGTCTTGCTGGTCTGCGAATACAGCACCGCGAAATGGTCGGAGCACAACGCCAGGGGTTTCATGCCGGCGGGGATGCTCGCGGTTTTGATCGGCGTCGCGCCTGGAAAGACATCGGCGCAGTGGTCGAACGACAATTGCCGTTCCTGAGGGGAGTAAAGGTCTATCGCGCCACGAGCCTGTGCCCCGGCTGAAAACAAAACAAAGGCCGATAGCCCAACTGCAATTTTGCGTAGGTGCATGGATTGAATCTTCGAAAGAGAGTGACGCGGCAGGCCCCGCGTACGGGGCCAAGTGAATGATATTTCGAGGATTATGGACTAACGAATGTCAGATTAGTGCCCGAGCGATGTAGGTTTTCCCGCACCCCGCGCGCCCGGCTTGAAGCCATGGGCGCTGGCCGCCCAGGCAATGGCAAACGCCACGCCCACCAATAGCAGCATCGCCCACGCAAATGCGGCCACACCCCACGTGTCCAGCAGCACCCCACCTGCCACGCCGCTGCCCGCGATCGCGCTGTTCCACGCCACCACGTTCAGCGACAACGCCACATCCGCGCCATCCCCCGCCGCATCCGCCAGGGCGGTTTGCAGCAAGGTCGCGGCACCGCCGAAGCTCAGGCCCCATACCGCCACGCCGAGGTAGATCACCTGCGGCACCTGCCCCAGCAAACCGAATAGCACGCTTACCGCCGCGAACGTCGCCAGGCTCACCAGCACAGTGTTGCGTAATAACGGCTCGACCAGTCTGGCCGTGCCCCAAATGCCCGCTAACGCGGCGATGCCGAAGACCAGCAGCACCAGGTCCACGCGCTCGGCCAGGCCCGCCGGCGTCACGAATGGAGCAATGTAGGTGTACAGAATGTTGTGGGCCAACATCCAACTGATCACCACCGCCAGCACCGGGCGTACGCCCGGCGTGGTCAATACCTTGCGCAATGAGCGGCGTTGATGCGCGGGCTGCGGCGCAAAGTCCGGGACTTTCACCAACACCCAGCCGATCAGCACCAGGCTCACGCCCGACATCAGCCCGAAGGTGGTGCGCCAGCCCACCAGGCCACCGAGCCAGGTGCCCAGCGGCACACCCAGCGACAGCGCAATCGGCGTACCCACCATCGCCAACGCCAGCGCCCTGCCCTGTTGATGCGGCGCGACCATGCGCCGTGCGTAACCAGCCAGCAGGCTCCAGGCCAGCCCCGCCGCCACCCCGGCGAAAAAGCGCGCCACCAGCGTTACGCCATAGTGGGACGACAACGCGGTGATGGAATTGAACAGCAGGAAGCCGACGATGGTCAGCAGCAACACGTTGCGCCGGCGCCAGCCGCGAGTGGCAATGGTCATGGGGATCACCGCCAGCACCGACCCCAGCGCATACGCGGTGACCATCTGCCCGGCCATCGACGGCGAAATCTCCAGGCCGTCACTGATCAACGGCAACAGGCCGGCGGGCAGGGTTTCGGTGACGATGCAGATGAAACCGGTCATCGCCAGCGCGAGCAGGGCGCCGATGGGCAAGCGGTCGGACGAAGCCGATAACGTCAGTGAGGGGGTCACGGGAAACTCCTTGTGGAACGGATTTAGATACTGATCGATACAAATGTTGCAGGGGACCGCAACGCGTTGTCAACGACTTATGTATCGACTAGTATTTATCTCGTTTTGCAAAGGAGACGCCACATGGCACAAATGGGCCGCCCGCGTAGTTTTGACCGTGAACAGGCCGTGGAACAGGCCCTGCATCTGTTCTGGCAGCACGGCTATGACGCCACTTCCCTGGCCCAGCTCAAGGCCGGACTGGGCGGCGGTATTTCCGCGCCCAGTTTTTACGCCGCCTTCGGCTCTAAAGAAGCATTGTTCGAGGAGTGCGTGCAGCGCTACCTGGCCACCTACGCCCAAGTTACCGAATGCCTGTGGGACGAATCCCTGTCGCCGCGCCAAGCCATCGAAACCGCACTGCGCCAATCGGTACGCATGCAATGCGAAGACGGCCACCCCAAGGGCTGCATGGTGGCGCTCGGCGTGATGAGCGCGCCAAGCCCGGAGAACGCGCGGGTGGCGAATGCGCTTAGCCAGTCGAGGTTGCGCACGCGGGCCGGGATTGTGGCGTGTGTGGAACGGGCTGTGCGTGATGGCGAGTTGCCTCAGACGACCGAGGCTGCGGTGATGGCGAGCGTGTTTGACAGTTTTTTGCAGGGGGTGTCGATCCTGGCGCGGGATAACGTGCCCCATGCAAGACTCGATGCAGCAATCAGCCAACTGCTGGTGACGTGGGACGTCGCGGCCTCTACCGTGGCGCCCGCTGAGCGTGAAGTGGGTTGCGAAAAATAAAGGCGCTCCGAAGAGCGCCTTTATTCATTGCTGTATTACTGCTCGCTGATCGACTTCACGTCAGCCTTGCTCGCACCGCCAATCGCAATACGCTTAGGCTTGGCTTCCTCCGGCACGACTCTGAGCAGATCAATGCTCAACAAGCCATTGGAGAGCTGCGCGCCCTGCACTTCGATGTGGTCGACCAGGCGGAACGACAAGCGGAACGCGCGCTGGGCGATACCTTGGTGCAAGTAGGTGACGTTTTCATCGTGTTCGCGCTTGCCGCCGGCGACGGTCAACACACCTTTTTCTACCTGGATCTCCAGGTCGTCCTCCACCAGGCCGGCAGCTGCGATAACGATCCGATAGTGGTCATCACCGTGCTTTTCGACGTTATGGGGTGGGTACGTGGTACCGGCCTCGCTGCGAAGCGCCGATTCAAAAAGGTCGTTGAAACGGTCAAAGCCAACGGAGTGGCGGAACAGTGGGGCCAACGAGAGAGTAGTAGCCATTGCAAAATCTCCTGAGTTTTCTCCAAGTGATTTGATACGCGACCCGTATTCGGCATCGCGTAAAACCTAAGTAGGTTCAGGGGGAAAAATTTCAAGCGCCGACCAAAAAAAATTTTTCGCGGCAGATGGCTGGCT
This sequence comes from Pseudomonas quebecensis, assembly GCF_026410085.1. Classification (NCBI taxonomy): domain Bacteria; kingdom Pseudomonadati; phylum Pseudomonadota; class Gammaproteobacteria; order Pseudomonadales; family Pseudomonadaceae; genus Pseudomonas; species Pseudomonas quebecensis. Next base: position 1,610,789 of record NZ_CP112866.1, on the reverse strand, counting down.
GTTCGGCCCCTCGGAAGGGGCGTGGTGGACAGGCCTATTCAGTGGTCTCGGCCACCCCCTGATCCTCCCCCAGAAACCCGCCGCTCTGGTGGTGCCATAAGCGCGCATACGTGCCGTTCTTCCTGAGCAGTTCAGCGTGGGTGCCTTGCTCGATGATACGGCCGTTATCCATGACGATAAGCCTGTCCATGGCCGCAATCGTCGACAGCCGATGGGCGATGGCAATGACGGTCTTGCCCTTCATCATTTCATCGAGGCTTTCCTGGATGGCGACTTCCACTTCTGAATCCAGCGCGCTGGTGGCCTCGTCAAGCAGCAGGATCGGAGCGTTCTTGAGCATCACTCGGGCAATGGCGACCCGTTGACGCTGGCCGCCGGACAGCTTGATGCCACGCTCGCCAACCAGCGTGTCGTAGCCAGAGTGACCTTGCTTATCGCTCAGTTGGCTGATGAAACCGTCGGCCTGGGCACTGGCCGCAGCACTGCGGATTTGCTCATCGGTCGCGTCGGGGCGCCCATAGGCGATGTTGTCGCGAATCGAGCGGTGCAGCAGGGACGTGTCCTGGGTGACCATGCCGATAGCGCTGCGCAGGCTGTCCTGGGTGACCTGCGCGATATTTTGCCCATCGATGCAGATCTGCCCCTTGTCCACGTCATAGAAGCGCAACAACAGGTTGATGAGCGTGGATTTACCGGCGCCGGAACGCCCTACCAGGCCGATCTTTTCGCCTGGGCGGATGTTCAGGCTCAGGCCGTCGAGGACCTGGCGTTCGCCGTTGTAATTGAAGCTCACATTGTCGAAGGTCACCGCGCCGCCGCTGGTGACCAGCGTGGCGGCGTCCGGCGCGTCCTGCACCTTGGGCCCGCGGGTCAAGGTTTGCATGCCATCCTGCACGGTGCCGATATTTTCGAACAGCGAGGTCATCTGCCACATGATCCAGTGCGACATGCCGTTGACGCGCAGCGCCATGGCGGTAATTGCCGCTACCGCGCCGGTGCCGACTTCGCCTTGGTGCCACAGCCATAGGGCATAACCGCCCGCGCCCATGATCAGCGCGACCACCAATGCCTGATTGACGATCTCGAACTGACTGACCAGGCGCATCTGGCGAAAGCCGGTCTGCTTGAAATCCTCCATCGCCGCGCGCGCGAAATGCGCCTCACGCTTTGAGTGGGAGAACAACTTCACGGTGGTGATGTTGGTGTAGGCGTCAGAAATGCGCCCGGTCATTGATGACCGCGCATTGGCCTGTTCCTGCCCGACTTTGCCCAGGCGCGGCACGAAGTACCACATGGCCAGGCCGAATAACGCCAACCAGCCAATGAAAGGCAGCATCAATTTGGGATCAAAGCCGCCGGCCAGCGTGATAAGCGCGATGAAGTACACGCCGATTCCAGGCGCCATCTCGATCAGGGTGAACAGCACCTCGCGTACCGACAGCGCCGTCTGCATTACCTTAGTGGTGACGCGGCCGGAGAACTCATCGGAGAAAAAGGAAAGGCTCTGTCGCAGCATCAGTCGATGGAAATCCCAACGCAGCCGCAACGGCAGATTGATCGCCAATATCTGGTGCTGCACCATCGTGCGCAGCGCAACCAGGCCGATACTGGTCACCAGCACGATACCGATCCCCCACAGCACCCGGCTTTCCTGCCCGGCTGCATCGCCGCCGGCTTGCCAGGTCGACAGCAGGTCCACGACCTGTCCGAGAAAAGAAAACAGCCAGGCCTCGTAAATCGACACACCGGCGCTGAGCAGCGCGAGCACGACGATATAACCACGGGCACCACGGGTGCAGGCCCATAAAAATCGCGCCAGGCCTTCCGGAGGCGGGGGAGTCTCGTCGGGCGGGAAAGGGTCGAGCCGTTGTTCGAATACGCGAAGCATGGGGTTCTCCAGAACGGTCTAGTGAGGGGATTCTGGCATTTAAAGGATGGCTTGAGGGCGTATCGGGATAGAACCCCTCCCGGCAAGAAGGGTCTGCTCTTGAATCAGATCTCAGGAATCCATCGAATGTCAGCGCAAAACAGTCTTGTGATACTTGCTCGAGGAGGCTATGCCGCCCGGGGCGTGCTGTATCTGATCATCGGTATCTTCGCACTGCTGGCAGCCCAGGATTCGACCAAACCCAAGGATAGCCACAAGAGCCTGGAAGCCGTGCTCAGCCAACCGTTCGGCTATTTTTTAATTGGGATTGTGGTAGCAGGCCTGCTCTCATTCGCGTGTTGGCGCGTGCTGCAGGCTACCCGTGACGTCGATCATCACGGCAAGGAATTCAAAGGCCTGGTGATTCGAACCGGTTTATTTGCCGGGGGGATGGTCAATGGCGCTCTGGCGTTTTTTGCGCTGGGTCTACTGATAAGCGGCATTAAAAGCTCGGGCAATTCCACAGGGCAGGCCAAAGACTGGCTGTCCCATCTGTTGTCATGGGAACACTCGAACATGCTGGTGTACCTGATCGCCCTCATTCCGCTCGGAGTGGGCATTGCTCACATCATCAAGGGCTGGAAGGCATCGTTCGAAAAATATTTTGAGGCCGACGAAGATGTCATGCGCTACGTGCGCCCCGTCTCACGATTCGGACTGATCGCCCGTGGCGTGGTGTTTTTAGAAATTGCCGTGTTATTGGCCATCAGCGGTTCCACTTATCAAGCCATGGACCCACCCGGTATGAAAGAGGCACTGGATGCGCTCCAGAATCTACCCGCTGGGTGGTTGATCTTGATGGTGATGGCCCTGGGGCTGATTGCTTTTTCGGCTTACAGTTTCTCTGAAGCGTGCTGGCGCAAGATCAACATGGATGTGCCGGGGGTGGCGAGGACGTAAGACCGTGCTCATTCATAGCGGGATTAGAGACGCGTTCATGCTGTGAGCTTTGACTCCGCCGGAAAAATCCAAGGCAAAAAAAAGCCTGCATCGCTGCAGGCTTTTCCCTATCTGGCTCCACGACCTGGACTCGAACCAGGGACCCAATGATTAACAGTCATTTGCTCTACCAACTGAGCTATCGCGGAATGCGCCGTATGTTACTGATTGAAAAGGAGAAGTCAAGCGTTGCCTGGTAAACGGAGCGTTTAAATTCTTTGCGCACTGCCCAGTGGCTGTTCGGCGGCCAGGTCCAGCCAAGCGCGGGCGGCGGGTGGCAAGTGGGCATTGGCGCGCCAGGCCAGGGCGATGTGCCAGTCGGTGTGCGGTTCGTCCAGTGCGATCAAGGCGATGCCGGCGTGTTGATGCTTGTGCGCCAGCATGCGCGGCAGAAAGGCCACGCCCAGGCCGGCGGCGACCAGGTCGACGATGAAGTCGATCTGCCCGCTGCGTGCGGTCACTCGAGGGTTAACGCCTTTGCGTTCACAGGCGGCGAGGATCTTGGCGTTCAGGGCGAAGCCAGCTTCGAACAAAATGAAGGGCGAGTCGGCCAGGTCGGTGAAGTCAATGCGTTCGCGCCCGGCCAAGGGGTGATTGAGCGGCAGCACCGCGATCAGCGGTTCATTACGCACTGGTTGGTAGTCGAACACGTCATCGACCGGCAGCAGCAAGGCGGCCAGGTCCACCTCCCCCGCTTCCAGGCATTCGCGCAGTTTTTTGCTGCCGTATTCGGTCAGTTCGATGTCGATGTCCGGGTAGCGGCTGCGGTAGGTGGCGAACATGGTTGCAAACAGCACGCCGCAGCCCACCGGGGGAAGGCCGATGCGCAACCTGCCACGCTTGAGGCCGCGCAGGTCGTTGATCTCGCTGACCAGGTCGCTGTGTTCGGCCAGCAGTACCTGGGCGCGGCGGTAGGCAATTTCGCCGGCAGCTGTCAGTTGGTTACGATGGCCGAGGCGATTGAGCAGCGGCATGCCCAGCTCCTCCTCCAGGGTCCTGACCGCCTTGCTTACGGTGGATTGGGTCAGGGACACCACCTCGGCGGCCTGGGAGAAGCCGCCCTGGCGCACCACTTCGACAAAGGCGCGCAACGTTCTGAGGTTCATCGGTATTCCCTTGGCGACTGGCAGCCAGTAATAAAAGTTGTTTTTATCATGCCAGAAGTTGGCTTATGGTGGAGCCACCTTGCCCTGTGGATTGACTGTTGATGATCATTTCGTCCGCCTCCGACTACCGCGCCGCCGCGCAGCGCAAATTGCCGCGTTTTCTATTCGACTATATAGACGGCGGTGCCTATGCCGAACACACGCTGCGAGCCAACAGCGCGGACCTGGCCGACATCAGCCTGCGCCAGCGCATCCTGCGCAATGTGGACAACCTCAGCCTCAGCACCACCGTACTCGGCCAGACCCTGGCGATGCCGGTGATCCTGAGCCCGGTGGGCCTGACCGGCATGTACGCCCGTCGAGGCGAGGTGCAGGCGGCCAAGGCAGCGGCCAACAAGGGCATCCCGTTCTGCCTGTCGACGGTGTCGGTGTGTTCGATTGAAGAAGTCGCCTCGCAAAGTCCGCAGGCGATCTGGTTTCAGCTGTATGTGCTCAAGGATCGCGGTTTTATGCGCAATGCGCTGGAACGCGCACAGGCAGCCGGGGTCACCACGCTGGTATTTACTGTGGATATGCCCACGCCGGGCGCGCGTTATCGCGATGCCCACTCGGGCATGTCCGGGCCGTTCGCGGCATCGCGGCGCATGCTGCAGGCCGTCACCAAGCCACAATGGGCCTTCGATGTGGGGCTGATGGGCCGCCCCCATGACCTGGGCAATATCTCCAAGTACCTGGGCAAACCCACCCACCTGGAAGACTACATCGGCTGGCTGGCCAGCAATTTCGACCCATCGATCAGCTGGAGCGACCTGGAATGGATCCGCGAGTTCTGGAAAGGCCCGATGATCATCAAGGGCATCCTCGACCCCCAGGATGCCCGGGACGCGGTGAGCTTCGGTGCCGATGGCATCGTGGTATCCAACCACGGCGGCCGCCAACTCGACGGCGTGCTGTCCACCGCCAAAGCGTTGCCGACCATTGCCGATGCCGTGGGCGATGACCTGACGGTACTGGTGGACTCCGGCATCCGCTCCGGCCTCGACGTGGTACGCATGCTCGCCCTCGGCGCCAAGGCGTGCCTGCTGGGCCGCGCGCCCTCCTATGCGTTGGCCGCCGACGGGCAGCATGGAGTAGAGAACCTGCTGGATATCTTCGCTAAGGAAATGCGCGTAGCCATGACCTTGACTGGCGTGACGTCCGTCGCGCAGATCAACCACGATACGCTCGTGCAGGCAGCCAAATAACTGACGTGGCCCGCTGCGCGCCAGCTCGGGCGGTAGGGAAGCGTCATTGATTTAAAAGGATATTTATTTATTTAAACAAAGTGGCATGAATCTCGCTCTAACCTCTTCCAAGCAGGTCGAGCGATGACACGACGTGCGGCGGTGCCCAGGGGTTAAAACCCTCTGCAAAGCGGTTTAGACTGTTCCCCTGTTTTACGTAACTGACGGAACAGCAAGACCCCTCGCACTCGCCACACTCATCGGGCCTGTAAGACACTTAGAGGCCCTACGCTTATGAAAGCTCCTACCCAGACCAACGCAATTGATTTCGACCGCGCCAAATTGCAACGTCTGGGTTTCGGCCAGCCGTCTCTGCCTCCTCGACGCCCTACGACCATTACTCAACTGCGCCAGCAACTGACCCTGCAACTGCAGACCAGCCTGGAACCCGAGCGCATCCTCGGCGTGTTCTTTCGTGAGGTGCAACGCCTGGTTCCGCTGGACGCCCTGCATTACCGTCACGAAACCAGCGACCTGCGCCTGGAATTCGGCCAGCGCGGCCACCACTCCGTGAGCTACAGCCTGAGCCACGAAGGTGAACACCTCGGCGAATTGATCTTTCGGCGCAACCAGCGCCTGACAGAGGAAGAGCTGGGCCAGCTCGAATCGCTGCTGGCCACCCTGCTCTACCCGATGCGCAACGCCCTGCTCTACCGTGCGGCGACCCGCAGTGCCCTGCGTGATCCGCTGACCGAGACCGGCAACCGCATCGCCATGGACCAGACGCTGCAACGAGAAATCGACATGGCCCGTCGGCATATGAGCCCGCTGTCCTTGCTGATGCTGGATATCGATCATTTCAAGACGATCAACGACACCCACGGCCACGCCGCCGGCGATGACGTGCTGCGCAGCGTCGCGGCGACCATCAAAGCGCAATTGCGCAATGTGGACATGGTATTTCGCTTCGGCGGGGAAGAGTTTCTGATCCTGCTGTCCAACACCAGCCGGGAAGCGGCGGCAATGGTCGGTGAACGCCTGCGCAAGGCAGTGCAGGCCCAGGACTATTGGGCGGACGGCAAACGGATCGAATTGACGGTAAGCCTGGGTTGTTCGACTCTGCTGGCCGCCGAGTCGGTCGAAAGCGTGCTGCGCCGGGCCGACAACGCCCTGTATGTGGCCAAGCGCGAAGGCCGCAACCGCCTGGCAATGGCGGGGTAGGCACCCCGCCATCGCATCCTGTCAGGCCTCGCTGGCGATGCGTGCCGGGCGCTCGCGCACGGTGGCGCTCGCGATGCCGGCAGGCTTGTCTTTTTCCAGACGCATGCAGCTTTCCAGGAACAGGTACATATAGTCGTAGCTTTTGCACACGGCCTGGCGCAGCTCCACCTGCAGGGCCTTGCTGGGGTTCATCCCGGCCAGGGTGCAGATGATTTCCAGGGCTTCCCATGGGTGCGCATCGTCGTACTGGGCGTGCATCTTCAACCACTTCATCGCCCGCTTGCGCTCCTCCTCGGGGAAGGCCGCCGCGTACACGCCGGTGGAGCACACCACGGCCGACCACTCCCCGGTCGCGCCCTCGATCGCGTAGTTGGTGGCGGCAATGGCCACGATCAGCGAGTCGGCCGAACTGGTGTGCCAGCACCAATGACTCAACGCGTGCAACTCAGGCGGTACGTTCTGGGCCTGCAGCTCTTCCAGGCTGACGCCATGGGCCGCGGCCCAATTCACCCAATAATCGGCGTGGTTGAGTTCCACGCGAATATTGCGCATCAGCCACCGGCGCGCCATATCCTCCCCAGGATGGCGGGCAAACTTGGTCTTGGTGAGGTTCTGTGCCATGTATAAGGCAAACTGTTCCACCACAGGCCAGCCACCGATGAGGTAGTGGCGCAGGGTACGTGCGCTCAACGTGTTATCGCGCATGCGCTGGTACAGTTCGTGTTCGACCACCCGGCGCTTGCTCTCGCTACAGTCCTGGATCAGTTGCTGTGCCCAGGCGGGGTAACTTGAGGCTTCCATCAGCGGGCCGGTTCTGTTGAATGTGTCGATCACTATAAGGCTCCTTTTTAAGTGTGATTTACAGACCGGCGGTTGTTTCAGCGGAATGTGCCGGGCGCCTTGAGCAACAAAGGCTGCGGCCGCTCGGGTCGACACTGCAGGCTGTCAAAGGTAAACAATTGCGGCTGTTCGATCAGGTAGCCCTGAGCGTAATCCACACCTATGTCGAGCAGTGCCTGTTCGATCTGCGGTGTTTCAACAAACTCGGCAATTGTGCGCTTACCCATGACGTGGCCGATGTGGTTGATCACTTCGACCATGGCGCGGTTAATCGGGTCGTCCAGCATATCCTTTACGAAACTTCCATCGATCTTCAGGAAGTCTACAGGTAAATGTTTCAGATACGCGAACGAGGACATTCCGGCGCAAAAATCGTCCAGCGAAAAGTGGCAACCTAACGCTTTGAGTTCATTAATAAAACGAATGGCGCTGCCCAAATTGGCAATAGCGCTGGTCTCGGTTATTTCAAAACAAATCATTTCCGGCGCAATGCGATAAGTCTCGAATTTCTCACGTAAAAATCCTAAAAAGTCGTCATCTCCGATGGTGATGCCTGACAGATTAATCGCACACATGGCCATAGAACGGCCCGGACGCTCCTGCTGGCAACGGGCTATGATCTTGAACACGTTCTCGACCACCCAACGATCCAGGGATGTCATCAGGCCATAACGCTCGGCCGCCGGGATAAAACTGTCGGGCAGGATGATGCGGCCGGCTTCGTCGTGCAGGCGCAACAGGATTTCGATGTGCCCGCTGCCACCCTCGGTGGGGCCGAGGGCCGCGATTTCCTGGGCATACAGGCAGAAGCGGTTTTCTTCCAGCGCCATGTGCAGGCGCTGCACCCAGGCCATCTCGCCAAAACGCATGGACAGCTCGGAATCGTCGGGGTGATACACCTGCACGCGGTTGCGGCCCTTTTCCTTGGCCATGTAGCACGCCATGTCCGCGGCGCGCAGCGACGCTTCCAGGCTGGTCGGGGTATGGGCGATATGCACCAGGCCGATGCTCACGGTGGTCACGAACGGCCGGCCCTTCCACACAAAATGCAGGCTCTGCACGGTATGGCGCAGGCTCTCGGCGATTTTTTCCGCCGCGTGCGCCGGGCAGTTTTCCAACAAAATGCCGAACTCATCGCCGCCCAGGCGGGCCAGGGTATCGCCTTCACGCAGGTCCGACTGCAACAACGCGCAGATATGCCGCAACAGTTCATCGCCCGCCGCATGGCCACAGGTATCGTTGACCAGCTTGAACTGGTCCAGGTCCAGAAACATCAACGCGTGCCGCGCGCCTGGCTGACTGGCCGCAGGATGCAGCACCTGCTCCAGGCGGAATTCGAATTCGCGGCGGTTGGCCAGGCCGGTCAGGGCGTCGTGGGTTGCCTGCCATGACAGGTTGGCAATGTATTGACGCTCCTGGGTCATATCATGCAACACCAGCACCGCGCCGCTGACCTGGCCGCCGCTGCGGATGGGCGCGCCCACCAGGGTGACCGACACCGTGCTGCCATCCAGGCGCTGGATGGTCTTGGCATGCTCGCTGCCGCCCCTGAGCTGGCCCTTGACGATGTGCTCGATCAGGGTAAAGGCATCGGGCTGGGCATTGTCATCCAGCAGGTTGAACAGCGCCGCCAGGGGCAGGCCCTGGGCCTGGCTCGACTTCCAATGGGTGAGCGCCTCGGCCGCCGGGTTCATGTAAGTAATGGCGCCATCGACATTGGTCGTAATCACACCGTCGCCAATCGACTCCAGGGTGATCTGCGCCCGCTCCTTCTCTACCTGCAAAGCATTGGCAAAGGCATGACGCTGGGCCAGCAACTTATGGGTGCGCAACAGCGCCAGCACGATCAACCCCAGGGCGGTGGCCAGGTTGGTGATCAGTAACAGCCGCAGGATCACCCGCGAACCTTCGCCCAAGGCGTCGCTGAAGGCTTTGGCGGCCGGCGTCACACCGTCGTTGATCGCGATGATATGCGCCTTCCATTGACGCACATCGTTGGCGTTGACCCGGTCGGCACTGATCGCGGCGTGCATCTCGCGGGCCAGGTTGTCCAGCTGGACCAGGTAGCCATCGCCCACTGTCCATAGCTCGATGGCCTTTTCCAGGTAGCTGAAAAGGCGAAAGTTCAGGTACAGCCAGATCAGGCTGGAGACGTCGTCCGGGTGATTGCCGCCCTTGAGGATGCCCAGGCGCGCGGCGTTCAGGTCGGGCGTGGGACGATCCAGGGCGATGCGCAGCTCGTGGCCGCCCTGGGGCACCGCAATGGCCTGCTGGTATTTGAGGTAGGTGCTTTCGTCGCGGTTATCGGCGTACAGCGTCAGATAATAGATGGCATCCTTCTGGCCTTTGGACCACAGGCTTTCGCCGCCCACATAACCGCGCACCGCCGAAAGCATGTACAGGCTGACGCAGCCCAGCAGTGCCTGGAACAGCACAACCGCGATAAAGGGCCACACAATGCCCAACAGCCGAGGCGTTCCGAGAGTCCGCTTTCGCTTCATGAAGTCCCTTGCATATGCACCACTGACTACGCACGCTAAAACCACTTTCATGTCGCACAGCCTAAGCTGAATCAACGCACTTGTTGCAAGTGTCCATAAAGCTTGGCGTATAGGCCGCCATCGGCGATCAGCTGCTGGTGGTCGCCATCTTCGGCAATATGCCCGCCATCAAACACTAATACGCGGTCCGCCTGTTTTACCGCCGACAGACGGTGAGCGATGATCAGTGTAGTACGACCACTGAGAAACCGCGCCAGCGCCTGGTGCAGGTTGTACTCGGTGGCGGCGTCCAGGGCCGAGGTGGCCTCATCGAGGATCACCACTTTCGGCTCGGCCAGCACCATCCGCGCAATCGCCAGGCGCTGGCGCTGGCCGCCGGAAAACCGTACACCGGAACGCCCCACCACGCTGTCCAGGCCCAGAGGCAAAGCCTTGACGGTCGCGTCCAATTGGGCGATTTCCAGCGCCTGCCAGCAGGCCTGGTCGCTGCGATCACGGCCCATGGTCAGGTTGGCGCGTACCGTGTCGTTGAACAGCGCCGGGTGCTGCAGCACCACCGCGACATGCTCGCGAATCATCTCCAGGCCAATCGCCTGCTGGGTGGCGCCACCAAAACGGATGCTGCCGGCCTGGGGCGTATAAAGCCCCAGGAGCAGTTGCACCAGGGTACTTTTGCCGCCACCGCTGGCGCCGACAATCGCGACTTTCTCACCGGGAGCGATGCTCAGGTTCAACTGGTCGAGCACCAGGTCTTCGCCGTAGCCGAAATCCAGCCCGCGCACGTCGATGCCGACGGTATCGTGCCCGCTGAACGGATCTTCACCGCCGGGGTATTGCGGCTCATCGGCGCGCGCCAGCAGTTCGTTGATTCGCGTCAGCGCACCGCCCGCCGCGTAATAGGCGTATTGCAGGTTCAGCAACTGTTCCACCGGGCCGATCATGAACCACAGGTAGCTGAACACCGCGAGCATCTGGCCGATGGAAAGGTCGGAAAACAGCACGGTGAGCATCGCCGCCGCGCGGAAGATGTCGATACCGAACTGGAACAGCAGCCCGCTGGCACGGCTGGACGCGTCGGTTTTCCACTGCGAATGGATCGCGTAGTCACGCACTTCCTGGGCGCGCTGGCCGAGCCGGCCGAGAAAGAAGCCTTGGCGGTTGCCGGCGCGCACTTCCTGGATGGCGTCCAGGGTTTCGGTCAGCGCCTGGGTAAAGCGCGAGGTGCTGTCGTTTTCCAGCTTCTTGAGGTGTTTGACGCGCTTGCCCAATTGCACCGTGGCGTAGATCACCAGCGGGTTGAACAACAGGATCAGCAGCGCCAGTTGCCAATGCATCCACACCAGGATCGCCGAGGTGCCGAACAGCGTCAGCATCGCCACCAGAAAGCGGCTGAGGGTTTCACCGACGAATTTGTCCAGCGTATCCAGGTCGGTGACCAGGTGCGTGGTCACCGTGCCGCTGCCCAGGCTTTCGTATTCGCCCAGGGAGATGCGCTTGAGCCGCTCGATCAGACGCACGCGGATGCGGTACACGATGTCCTTGGCCAACCGGGCGAACAGCCGCGCCTGCACCACGTTGAACAGCAGCGCGCCGCAGCGCAGCAACAGGGTCACCAGCAGCATCAGGCCGATATAGCCGGCGGCTTTCTGCCAACCCAGAGGCAGCGCGTGGTTCATCACCTTGAGCGCGGCGTCGCCACGGCCCAGCAGCACTTCGTCCACCAGCAACGGCAACAGCAAAGGAATGGGCACGCTGCACAGGGTCGCCAGCACGGCGACGCCATTGGCGATCCACAGGGATTTCCTGTGACGCAGGGCCAGGCGGCGAATTTCCGCCCAGGTCAGTCGATCGGTGCGCTTGCCGGGTTCTTTATCGGGTTGATCATGCACAGGCTGCTCGCTCCAGCCATCGACCCAGTAACGGCGACAACTCGGACAGCGGCTGGTAGCCATTGGTCAACAGCGCCAGCTGGCCGTCGCGCTCGGCCAGCAGCGTCGGGAACCCGGCGATGCCCAGATCCTGCACCCAGGTGAAATCGGCGGCCGTGGCGGCATGCTGCTCGGCACGGTCGAACTCGCCGGCAAACTCGATTCGCGGGATGCCGGCTTGTTCGGCCAGTTCCACCAGCACCTTGGCCAGGGTCACGTCGCGCCCCTGGACATAAAAGGCCCGCTGGATCAGCCCCAGCAATGTCCACGCGCAATCCGGCGCCAGGCTGCGGGCGGTAACGATGGCGCGGCACGCAGGCTCGGTGTCATACACAAAACCGTCGGGCAACGCCCCTTCGCGCTTGAACGGCTGCCCGGTGGCCTCGGTGACCGCCTGCCAATGTTCAAGGATATAGCGCCGCGTGGTCGGCTCCAGCGCCGCGCCACTGCCGGTCCGCAGGCCGCCCACCACCAGGTGCACGTCGACGCCGGCCGCCTGGGCCTGCTCTACCAGTGCCTGCGCCACCGGGGCAAAGCCCCAGCACCAGGAACACATCGGGTCCATTACATAGAGCAGGCGCGCGGACATGGCTCAGGCCTCGGAAGGGGTTTGCTTGTAGTTGTAGCCAATCGGGTGCGGCATATTGCGGGCCTTGGCCAATTCAATCTGCTTTTGCCGGTCGATGGCGCTGCGACGGGTTTTCTCCGGCAGCTTATCCCAGCAATGCGGGCAACTGATGCCGGCCACATAGTGTTCGGATGCACGGTCTTCCACGCTCACCGGTGTGCGGCAGGCATGACATTGATCGTAGTCGCCTTCGCTCAAGTCGTGGCGCACGGTCACGCGGTTGTCGAACACAAAGCAGTCGCCCTGCCATTTGGTTTCTGCCTGGGGCACCTCTTCGAGGTATTTGAGGATGCCGCCCTTGAGGTGATACACCTCATCGAAGCCTTCGCTGAGCATGAAGCTTGAAGCCTTCTCGCAGCGAATGCCGCCTGTGCAGAACATCGCGACCTTCTTATGCTTGGCCGGGTCGAAGTGGGCTTTGATGTAGTCGGGAAACTCGCGAAAGCTGGTGGTCTTCGGGTCGATCGCGCCTTCGAAGGTGCCGATGGACACTTCATAGTCGTTGCGGGTGTCGATCAACAGCACGTCCGGATCGCTGATCAACGCGTTCCAGTCCTTGGGATCGACATAGGTGCCGACCTGCTTGTTAGGGTCGACGCCTTCGACGCCCAGGGTCACGATTTCTTTCTTGAGCTTGACCTTGGTGCGGTAGAACGGCTGCTCGTCGCAGTACGACTCTTTGTGGTCGAGGTCGACCATGCGCGGGTCGGTCTTCAGCCAGGCGATCAGGCCGTCGATGCCTTCGCGACTGCCGGACACGGTGCCGTTGATGCCTTCTTCGGCGATCAGCAGGGTGCCTTTGATGCCGTTGTCGACCATTGCCTGCAGCAGGGGCTCGCGCAGGGCGACGTAATCTTCGAGGGTGACGAACTTATACAGTGCCGCCACGACAATCGGTTGAGTCATGGGTGTTTTCTCCAGGTGGCTACCCTCGTAAAGGGTGAACCGGATACATAAAAAAGCGGGCCGGGGCGCGCGGCGCGCATTCTAGCAAAACCCTGGCGACGCCGCATCGACACTCAGTCGCCGATATTTCCTCGACACCCGCGCGGCATTGGCCGACCTCAGCACCGAAACCTGCGTGATAGCGTCTGGCGTTGCCCATTGGATCCACCTGTGGGCGCACTGGAAGACCGTCTTCATGCTCACTTCAAGCAGTCCGCTACTGGCCAGACTGGTAGAACGGCCCGTCCCTCCCGGCGAGGGAAAGGTCGACTTCTGCACGGCCCTGCATCAACTCGGCATCACCAGCGTCTTTGACATTGTGCGTCTGCCCCGCGCCGACTTCATCGGCCGACTGGGCCGCTGCAACGATGACGATGGCGCCCAGGCCTACGACACCGCGCTGGCCTACGCCACTCAGCTGCAATGGCTGCACGACCTGCAGCCGGACCATTCAGTGTCAGCCCCGGCACGCGACAAACGCGCGCTGGCGTCCGGCATTACCGGCCAGCCTGAGACAGACTGGGCCAACGCCTGCGCCCCCGACGCCCTGGCCGCGCTCGACTCGCCGGTGGCCTACCTGCGCACGCTGTTTCTATTCGCCCTGCAACTTGAGAAAAACGGCACGGGCACCCAGGACAAAATCCCCCTGGGCCAGCGGCGCCCGGACCTGGAAACCCTGCTGATCGACCACGACAGCACCTTCACCGAACGGCCCTTGCTCACGTTGGTCGATGAGCTGCTGCGCCGGCAGATCACGCTTCATCATCCCGGCCAGCACCTCAATCGCCTGCTCAGCACCCGGCACTATCCGCTGGCGCTGCCGTATCACCATCACCACGCCCAGGTTCGCCTGGGGCTGGCGGGCACCGGGTACAGCCTTGGCGAATTGAACTACCGGATCAGCCGGCGCCTGCCCTTCGACGCCGCCGGCATTGCAGGTTACGCCACGGTGCGCGCGCGCAACGCCGATGTGCACTGCCTGATGAACGAACTGAATCCCGGTCAACACACGCTCCTGCTGCAGCCACCGATGGGCGGCAGCACGTTGTTTGAAACCTGTTTCGGCCAGGCGGTGGACCCGGTCACCCGACAGGCAGGCCCGCCGCCGACTCTGCAGGCGCTGCTCGACGCCACCGCAATGGACACCGCCCGGCTGCAGGCACTGCTGGCACAGGAACGCTTCGCTCCATATGCCTCGCCCTCGGCCCGGCACGGGTCGCTGCCCACTTACGGCGCGCGCTATATCAACGGTGGCGGCCAACGGCCGCTGACGTTGACGGGCAACGCCGCGCAGTTGCTCAACGCTTCAGACGAACACTTCGACCGCCTGCAGCGCATGATCCGCCTGCAACAAGGGTTCGACCTGCCATTTGCCGAACTCGACACCTTGCTCGTCAGTGCCATGGCGTGTGAACAGCCGGCCAACACCCAACTGCGCATCCGCCACGCCACCCTGCGCGCCCTCGGGGTGTATCGCTACCTGGCGCGACGCTACACGCTGACGCCGCTGGAATTCGGTGCGTGGCTGGACCGCCTGCCGCTGCAGGCCAGCGCCCCGGCCCAGCCGTTGTTCGACCAGGTGTTCAACCGCACCACGGTGGGCGCGCACGCCCTGGCATTGGACGAGCAACCCTTCGACGCAGCCACCCGACAACAGCTGTGCGCCGCGCTGCAACTGAACGATACGCCCCAGACGCTGCAACTGCTGATCGACGCCAGTCCGACTCCAGTGCTGCGCAACCTGGCGACCTATACCGCGCTGTACCGGCAGGCGCATATCGCGCGCACCTTCGGCCTGTCGGTGTGGCACTGCAAACAATTGGCCGACCTGCTGGGCCCCTCAACCTGGACCACCCTCACGCGCCCCACCCTGCACGTCGAAGGCCACGGCTCGGCGGATTTCCTCGATGTGCTGATGCAACTGGACTGGGCCGTCACCTGGCTCAACGACAGTCACACCAGCGTGCCCCAACTGCGCCAACGCCTGCTGCTGGAGGCGGACACCGATAACCCGGCCCTGGCACGTTGGGTCGAGTTGCTGCAGCGCCCGCCTTACGAGCTGCCGTCCACCCGCCAACTGGCGGCGCTGTCGCTGCCGCAACCTGGCGCCGCGGACAACCTGGCCGCCATCGAATGGGCCGGGGTGCTGGCCCAGGCGCTCGGCCCGGCGCCGGACCTTTCCCTACCCTGGCAGCCGACGCTTGCGCTGGCCCACGCGATCGACGCCCTGACCCTGAGCCGCACGCCGACCGAGGACGCCGCATTGAAACGCCAAGCCAGTGAAATCCTGGTGCCGTGGCTGCAGCGCCTCGCTGACCAAAGCCTGCGCCTGTGCATTCAACGGCTGTTGGACAACCCGGTGCCGGCCCCTTATAGCCGCGAGCTGACGCTGTACTACAACCAACACCTCAACACGCTGAAACAGCCGGTTGTGCTCAAGCACCTGATCCTGCTGGCCCCGGATATCACCACGCTGCTGGCGCTGCCAGTGAACGGCGCGAGCCTGCGGCAGTGGTTGCTTAACCCGCATTGGCTGGACAGCCACCTGACGCCCTCAACGCCGCTGGAACTGAACCTGGGCACGCTCTATCTGCTGCAGCGCTTCAAAGACTGCTGCGATACCTGCGGCCTGACCCAGGAGCGCCTGCTGGCGTTCTTCCAGGCCGCCAACCACCACGACGCTCAAGCCGCCGACGAGCGGCTCAGTCACTGGCTGGGCTGGAGCGAAACGGAGCTGCGGGTGCTCACCGACACCCTGCCCGCCGGCCGCGTGACGACCATGGACCAATTGGACTGGGTGATGCGCTGCCGACAGGCGTGCGCGGTTACCCGCCTGTCCAGCCAGACCCTGCTGGACGCGAGCGAGCTGACCAGTGCCAGCGATTTCAACCAATGGAAAGCGGTGGGCGAAGCGGTTATCGCCGCGCGTCACTGACGGCCGCACCCACCCAGGACTCAAGGAATGACGATGTCAGAGACCCTCGACAGCACCCTCAACCAAGCCCACCGCGATGCCATGCTGGGCTTCTACCTGGCGCACTGCGTCAGCGCGCCATTGAAAGCCGCGCTGCGCACCCCCAACGACCTGTACGACTACTGGCTGCTGGACGTACAAGTCAGCCAGGCCGTGCCCAGCAGCCCGGTGGCCAGTGCGATAACCAGCCTGCAGCATTACATCAACCGTATCCACGGCGGCCTGGAACCCGGCTACGAAACCCAGGGCCCGTCAGCGGATGAAAGCCAGGCCTGGCACGACAGCCTGCGCACTTACCCGTTGTGGCGCGCCACCCAGCAGTTGCGCTATCAACCGCACAACTTCCTCGACCCGGCGCTGCGCGAAGACAAGAGCGCCAGCTTCGAACAACTGGAAGCCGACCTCAACCAGCACCGCCTGCAGCCGGCCACGGTGCACAACGCCGTGCAAGGCTACCTGTCGCGGTTCGAAGCCATCGCCACCCTGCACACGCTCAATGGCTACATCGACGGCGATGTGCGGCAGCTGGATACCAGCACCTATTACTTCGTCGGCAAATCCGCCAGCGACAACCTTTACTACTGGCGTTCGCTCGACCTGTCCAAGCGCTCCAGCGCCCGCCCCGACACACCGGCGCCGCTGGCCTGGACTGACTGGAAGCCGATCAACCTGGCTTTTTGCGCCGACACCCCCGCCCACAGCATTCGCCCGGTGCGGTTCAACAACCGGCTGTTTATCGCGTGGGCCGAGAGCATCAAGCCGGCGCCCTACCACGCCGCGCAGGTAACGGGAAACGGCAATGGCGAGGATGACGATGAAGAGCAACAACAGCGCCAGACCGAATGGCTCAACAGCCGGTTCGTGAAGTTTCGCCTGTGCTTTTCCTATCAGAAGCTCGATGGCAGCTGGAGCGTGCCGCACACGGCATTGGAGGAGCATTGCGTCACCCGCGGCGTCAACGCGCTGACCCGCGCGCAGCTCGCCGGCATCACGCAGACCATCGCGGTGGTCGACGGCCGCACGCCCCATAGCCTGTTCCTCGGCATACGCGCCAACACCCTCAACCATGGCAGCGAACAGCCGGGAGAGTTCTTCCAGGCGGTGAGTGTCGATCAAACGCTGGGAGTGAAAGTCGTGGCATCCGCCGGCAGCCCCGGACGCTACAAGATCGTGCCGGGCTCGGCCGTTGCGCTGGAAACCATTCGCCTGTTGGAAGCCTACGAGTCAACGCAGAACACGCCCTTGCAAACCGCGCTGCTTGGCGGCCCCGATGAGGACGACGTGTTTTCCAGCGTCTTGCTGACGCCCTTTGCCCATCGCTATTTCGGCCTGTTCTTCGACATCAACCACGGCAACCTGCAATTCAAAGCCAGCGTGGCGCAGGACCCCGCGCTGCCGGTGCTGGCCCTGATCCCGGACACCTCGCCGCCGGTGAAAGACTGGAATTTCGAATACCGCAGCCAGGACATCCTGACCGCCGACAGCCCCCATACGACGGTTGACCCGATCACCCACGAGCTGGTTTTCAGCTCGAAAACCGCCAGGAGTTTCCTGCAGACCTATCGCATCAACCTGACAACCCGGCACGGTGAGGCGAGTATCCATTTGGTCACCGAGTCGGCCATGCATGACGCGGCCAGGGAAGACGTCGCCTTGAGCCATGGCTCGGCCATCGTCCTGGACAGCGGGCTCGTCTCGGAACTGGATGTCACGCACTACGCGCTGTTTTTCAAAAACCCCAAGACCGGCAAGACCTTCGCCAATGCCATCTACGACCAGGGCAGCATGCTGTTGACCCTGTCGGGCCAGGCCGACACGCTGCGCGCCGAAAAAACCGCCGACAGGAATGTCACGAGGTATTCACTGGAAGGCAAGTTCATCAACAAAAATGCCTTTCTTCACCTTTATGCCCATGCCCAGGACAACGTTCTGGCGATCCTGGATCGCTACAGCGGCTACTTATTGCCGGGGGACGACTCGTCCAGCAGGAAGCTGCATTTCGTCAATGACCTGAGGCTGGTGTACAGCAGCGCGTCCACCCCGATCCGCCTCTATCGCCACGTGATCATGCAGTCCAGGCTCAAGGACTTGCCCACGCCGCAGGCCGTCGGCAACAACACCATGCATATCCTCAACTTTATCGACACCGATCACGAAAGCCTGTCGGGCTCGGCACCGGAGTTGCCCGCCGGGCATGTCGCGACGGCACGCATAAAACTCCCTGACGGGCAACCGACCTCGGCCGTCACGTTGATCCATGGCGTCATCACCCTGGAGAGCCTGGGCAACGGCGCGCGCGTGCTGGGCTATGCGCTCAAGGCCGTCACCTGCGCCCTGAGCCAGACGCAGAGTATCGACGACCCGGCCCATTCTCCGCGTGTTCAACGCGTGCACGAGGAAACCGGCGAACCCAGCGAGTTCATCGACTTTTCCGCGAGCCTCAAGCCGGCGCTGCCGTCGATCCCACTCACCAGTCGGCTGGCCAGCCGCGTGTTCAGCCAGGCCGGCGCCGGTCGTGAACAACTGTCTGCAGGCAGCCTGGCACGACTTGCCGGGGCGGCGCCGCAACCGAGCGACTTCCAGGGCGCGCATGGCCACTGCATGCGCGAACTGTTTATCTATTTGCCCTGGACCCTGGCCCAGCGTCTGCACCAGCAACAGCAATTCGCCGAGGCCGAGCGCTGGCTGCACGCGCTGTTCGACCCACGCCGGCCGGACACCGGGACACTGCGCATCCTGGCGACGGCCCCCATGGAACTGAGCTACGCCTGCCAGCATCCGCAGAGTCCCCATTACCTGGCCCTCAGTTTCCCCAGCTATCTGCGCAAGGCGCTGCACTTGCTCAACGTCGACATCCTGATCAACCGTGGCGACGCGGCCTATCGCCAGTTGAGCCCCGACAGCCTGGCTGAAGCCAAGCTCTGGTATATCCAGGCGCAGAATCTGCTCGGCCCGCGCCCGACGCTGACCCGCGCCGACAGCTGGACTCCGCGCACCCTGGCTAGCCTGGCCAACACGCCGGCCACGGCGATACGCGAACGGGAGCACTCGCCCGAGCAGCACCGCACACTCTTGCGTCAGTGCGGGACGTTCGGCCAGCGCACATGGCTCACCGACAGCGCTGACCTGCTCCGGCCGCTGAACCCGCAACAGGTGGCGCGCTGGGACACGTTGGACAGCCGCCTGCATGGGCTGCGTAATCACCTGGACATCACTGCAAAGCCGTTACGCCAGCCGCTGTACGCCGCGCCGATAGCGCCCGCCGACCTGCTCGCGCGACGGGCCGAGGGTGCCGCCGTGGGCATCGAGGGGTACATGCCGATGCGCCCGGAAGTCGGGCATTACCGCTTCCAGGTGATGGCCGCGCACGCCCTGAGTGCGGTCGACAGCCTGGCGCAGTTCGGCAGCACATTGCTCACCCTGATCGAGCGCAAAGAGCAGGCGCACCTGCTGGAGGTGCAGCAGCAGAATGCCTGGGAGCTGGCCCGACTGGTGGTGACCCAACAGGCCCAGGCGCTGATGATCGACGAGAAAAACACCCACGCCCTGCAACGCAGCCGCGCGGTGGTCAAGGCGCGCCTGGACTTCCTTGCCCATCGCCTCGACGAAGGCAGCAGCGCCGGTGAAACCGCTGCCGGCCGACGCTATCTTGAGAGCGCCGCGTGGGAGCGCAAAGTGGCGATTGCCGGCGTCGGCGCCGGTGCGGCCATGCTCGCGCCGAACATCTTCGGCACCTCGTTCGGCGGCATGCGCTTTGAAGGCCTGTTCCACAGCTATCAGGCCTTTGCCCAAGGCGAGGCCAACCGCGCCCGCGCCACCGCGAACGACCTGGACCGCACCGAGCAGTTCAACCGCCGTGCCGAGGACTGGGCCCACGCCGCCCAACAGGCGCGCCTGGAACTGGCGCAGATCGACGCCCTGCTGCAGGCCCAGGCCGAGCAGGAAAAAGCCACCCGCCTGCAACTGCGCAGCGCCCGCACCGCCCTGGCCCACGCGCAGTCGGCCTATCAACTGTTGAGTACGCGCGTCTCCAGGGCGCAGCTGTATCAGTGGCTGAATTCGCAATTGGCGACGTTCTATTACGCCCTGCATGACAGCGCGCACTCGTTGTGCCTGGCGGCCGAAGCCTGCTGGCAGTACGAAACCGCCGAAGACCGCCGGTTCTTCCAGGGCGACAGTTGGCGGCAGGCCTCACAAGGCCTGCTGAGCGCTGAAGCCATGAAGCTCAACCTGATCAGCATGAACGCGGCCTACCTGCAACACACGCCCCGCGAGCTGGAGATCACTAAAACCGTGTCGCTGCGCGATCGCCTGATCGCGTGCGCGGTCATCATCCCGCAGTCCGGCGCGCCCCTCAGCGGCCAGACTTGGGACGATCACAAGGCCGCGCTGATGCAGCACGGCAGCCTGTGTTTCGAGCTGCCCCAGGCTGTATTCGACGAGGACTACCCCGGCCACGTGCTGCGTCGCATCAAGCACGTCAGCGTGTCGCTGCCCGGCACACTGGGGCCGTTCGAGGACCTCAAGGCCACGCTGACCCAGACCCGCAACGAGCTGAACGTTGCCGGCGGCGGCACGCGCACCGAATGGCGCGCGCGCCAGCAAATCGCACTGTCACGCGGGCTGGATGACAACGGCCTGTTCACGCTCACCTTCGACAACGACCCGCGCTATCTGCCCTTCGAGTACACCGGCGCGGTGTCGTCCTGGCGCCTGGACTTTCCCCATCCGCAGCGCCAGAAAGACCTGCTGGCGTCGATCACCGACATCATCTTTCACCTGCGCTACACCGCTCGGCCGGCAGGGAGTGACGCATGAATCCGTCTACCGATCTATCGCCCCTGCCGGCGCCGCCGACCACCGCCACCGCCCCGCAAGGCGCCGCCAAAGGCTGGGCCCCGGTCGGCGCCGACGGTGCCGCATGTTTCGAGATCGCGTTACCGATCAGCGCCGGCCGTGACTACGCACCGACCCTGGCCCTCACCTACCGCAGCGATGCCGGCAACAGCGCGTTCGGCTTCGGCTGGACGGTTGCCGTGGCGGCCGTCACACGCTGCAGCCGTCGCGGCGTGCCGACCTACACCGAAGCGGACACGCTGCTGGGGCCGGACGCCCAGGCATGGATGCCCGAATGCACTGCCGATGGCACGCCGCTGCGCACCCAGCGCGACACCTTCAACCAGGTGCCACTGGGCACGACCTACACCGTGACCCGCCACTTTCCACGCGTGGAGAGCGACTTCTCGCGCATCGAGCATTGGTGCTCGGCCCTTGACGGCGCCGGCTTCTGGTGGGTACAGGCCAGCGACGGCAGCCAGCACCTGTACGGCAAGACCCCGATCGCGCGGATCGCCGACCCCGAGCAACCGCACCATGTCGCGCAATGGCTGCTGGAAGAAAGCCTGAATGCCCACGGCGAACATATCGGCTACCGGTACCAGGCCGAGACCGATAGCCGCACCTTCCCCCATGACAGCCGCGCCCAGCGCTACCTGCACAGCGTTTACTACGGCAACGCCACCGCCCGGGAACAAGAAGCGCCGTACCTGCTCAAGAGCGACGACCTCACCCGCCACGCCTGGCACTTTCACCTGCTGTTCGACTATGGGCAGCGCACCGACGCCTTCGATCAGCGCCCCAGCTACGCGCCGCTGCACGCGTGGACGCCGCGCGCCGATCCCTTCTCCCGTTATGCCTATGGGTTCGAACAGCGCACCTTGCGCCTGTGCCGGCAAGTCCTGATGTTTCATGCCTTTCCCGACGAGCCAGGCATGGGCCCCGAACCGGTCCTGGTGCGGCGTCTGCTGCTGGAGCATCACCTCAGTCGCAACGGGGTAAACCAACTGATGGCCGTGCACGAACAGGCGGTGGATGCCCACGGCAACCTCACCTGCCTGCCGCCGCAGGAATGCCTGTATCAGGGCAGCACACTGAAACTGGACAGCGCGCGCTATCGGCCGCTTGAGGATTTCCCCGGTTTGAACGACGGTCACCGTTATCAACTGGTGGACCTTTATGGCGAAGGCGTACCGGGGATGCTGTACCGCACCGCTCACGCCTGGTATTACCGCGCGCCGCAGCGGGCCGACAACCCCGCCGATGCCGACGCCGTCACCTATGGTCCGGCCCAGGCGCTGCCCATCAACCCGGCCGGCGAGTCGACGTTCCAGGCCTTGCTGGACGTGGACGGTGACGGCTGCCCGGAGTGGGTAGTGGCACGCCCGGGCATGGCCGGTTTCTTCAGGCTCGGCCCGCACTCGGCGCGGTTTGTGCCGTTCGACGCCATCCCGGTGGAGCTGTTGCACGCCGATGCGGTATTCGCCGACCTGCTGGGCAGCGGCCTGGCCGACCTGGCCCTGGTGGGCCCGCGCAGTGTGCGGCTGTATGCCAATCGGCAAGCCAAAGGCTTCGCGGCGGGCGTCGACCTGGCGCATGCCATCGACGGTGATGACTTGCCCAGTCTGCGGCCCTGCGCCAGCGAGTGGGTGGGGTTCAGCGATGTGCTCGGCAGCGGGCAGCCGCACCTGGTGCGCATCCGCCATGACCGGATCGAGTGCTGGCCGAACCTGGGCCGCGGGCGCTTCGGCAAGGGTCGGGTATTGGCCACGTTGCCATTTCGGCACACCGCGTTCAAGGCGGCCAATGTGCTGCTCGCCGACCTGGACGGCGGTGGCGCCAATGACCTGCTGTACCTGACGCCGGACGCGGTGCGCATCTACCTCAACCAGCGCGGCAATGGCTTCGCCGCCACACCGCTGGTGCTGCCGTGGCCGGCCGGGGTACGGCACGACGACCTGTGCCAGGTCAGCCTGACGGACCTGCGTGGCCAGGGTTTCGTCAGCCTGGTAGTCAGTGTCATGCACCCGCGCCCGCGCCACTGGTGCTACGACTTTTTCGATACCCGCCCCGGCTTGCTGCGCTACACCTGCAACAACCTCGGCACCGTCTCCCGGCTCACCTACCGCAGCAGCGCTCAGGAATGGCTGGATGAAAAACATCAGCGCCAGGCTAACGGCCTGCGCGCCCGCTGCCGGCTGCCGTTCGTTATCGATGTGGTCAAACAGCAGGTGCAGCACGACGAAATCACCGGCAACACGCTGACCCAGCGCCTGAGGTATCGGCAGGCGTATTACGCGCCCGAGGAACGCGCCTTTAACGGCTTCGGCCTGGTGCTGCAACGCGACAGCGACGCTGCGCCCGGCGGCCTGCTGAGCAAACGCTGGTTTCACACCGGCCAATCACTCGACATGCCGCGCGACGATTACAGCCAGCACGACCCCCACGCCATCACGCCAGGCCCCACGCTGATCGGGCGGCACACCACGCCCGATGCGATGCAGCCCACCGATCACCACGACAGCCTGATCACCCCGCCCACCCCACAGCAACAACGCGAGGCCGCCTACGCACTTCGGGGGTTGCCGTTGCGGGTCGAAGTGTTCGCCCTCGACGCCGCCGACGGGGTGCCGTTGTCCGTGCAGCAGCACCGCTACATGGTGCGCCAGCTGGCCCCGGCGCATGGCGCACAAGCCTGGGCGCGACTGCTGCCGCTGAGGCTGGAAATCCTGGACTGTCACTACGAGCGCGTGCCCGACGACCCGGTGTGTCAACACCAGCTCAACCTGCGCTGGGATGCCTACGGCAGCCTGGTGCACAGCGTCACGTTGCATCACGCGCGGCGCAAGACCGCCACCGATGCCCCGCCCGTGCAGCTCAGCGATGCTCACGCACACCAGTGGTGGCGCGATACCCACGACGCGGCGCAACAGCACTATTACCTGAGCGAAACCCTGGCGCAGTGGATTCATCTCCCTCGGCCGGATCAATGGCGTCTGGGCCTGCCCTACCGCCAGCGCAGCAATGCCTGGACGCTGCCCAAGGGCGAATGGCCCTCGGGCCTCACCCCCGCGACCGTCAGCTACGAAAGGTTTATCGACCGGCACAGCGGGCCGCTGGGGCCGCAGGCGCCTCGGCAATTGAGCGGCTTATCGGTGCAGCGCTACCGCGAACCCGGCGGCAAGGGCCGCACGCTGGACGCGGGCGTCGCCACCGTGCATGCCCTGAGCGATTACCTGGAAAGCGCCGAACTGGGCCCCGACGCCCTGCAGGCCTACGCGCATATTCCCACGCTGCCGGGCCAACCGGCCTGGGACCGTCAGGCGCAGTTGCAGCACCTTGGCTACCAGCCCATGGCAGTGTTTTTCTTCGCCAATGCCGCAGAGCAAAGCGCACCGCCGGAACTGTGGTCGGTGCGCAGGCGGTTTGCGCGCTACCTCAATGCCAAGCGCTTTTGCCGCCTGCGCAGCTGGCGCCTGACCCAATCCTTGGGCGAAACCACGCTGGAATACGACGCGTACGGCTGCCACGTGCGCCAGGTGACCCAGGCCGACGGCTGCGTGACCCGCGCCACTTACGACTATCGGCTGTTGCAGCCGCTCACGTGGGTGGACCCCAACGGCACAGTGCAGGAAGTGCGCTACGACGGGTTCGGACGGGTCCTGGCCAGCAGTGTCTACGGCCACGAATCCGGCACGGCCACGGGTTTCGCCCCCTTGTCGTCCGCCGAAGCCGCGCAGCCAGCGCCCATCGCGCAGGTAATCGAAGCGCCCGAGGCCGTGCTGGGTAACGCCGCCAGCGCCTGGGTGTACGCGCCTTTCAGTTGGATGGGCACCCTTGCCGAGGCCGACCTGCGACCGGAATGGGTGAGCCAGCACTACCTGTTGCCCGGCGGACAGATCCGCGCAACCGCGCGGCTGCGCCTGCAAAAAAGCCTGTCGACCGCCAGCCAGGATCAACAACTATTGAGCCGGCTGATCAGCCAGGCGCATCGCGAACCGGTGCACTGCCTGACGCTGCAGGCCGATCGTTACCCCGACGATCCGGCCAGGCAGGTTCGCCTGCTGCTCAGTCACTGGGACGGCTTTGGACGCGCACTGCAGAGCAAGCACAAAACCGAACCGGGTCCGGCCTATGCCGTGGCGGTCGACGGCACGCTGATCCTGCACAACCAGCGCATCCGGGAGGTCGACGCCAACCCGCGCTGGCGCGTCAGCGAGCGGGTGGAGTACACCCTGCGGGGCCAGCCGATGCGCGTCTACCGGCCCTATTTCGCCGACCGGCACGGCTACATCAATGACGCGTCGCTGCGCACCGGGGGGCTGTGCGACCAGCACACCTACGACGCGGCCGGCCGCGTGGTGCAGACCCTCAACGCCGACGGCACGCTCAAGCGCACCACCTATTGGGCCTGGTACACCGTCAGCGAAGATGAAAACGACACCGCCGCCGACGGTTGACCCGCCCCCAGGGCTCAGCGCCGATGGGGCTGGCGCACGCCTTCGACGCGGTACCGGCTGCCGCCCAGGTGGCTGACCATCAGGCGGTAAGCGCCGCGCCCCCGTGCGGCGGCATAGCCGTGCAGGTCGGCGGACCACAGGCGATCCTGGTGCTGGTGCCAATGGACCGCACCAAAGCGCCGCTCGCGCAAGTGGCTGAGCGTGAGGGCGATGCTGCGACCGGCGCGGCTGACGGGGTCGACATCGGCGACGGCGCCGCTGTCGATCTGCATCATCGGCAGACCGGCGCTGCTGGCCGTCGACGCCACGCCGGGCAACGTCGCGCCCGGCTTGCGCATCCGGCGCCCGGCACCGGTCGCCTGGATCGTCGGGCCGACCTCGAAGGCACTGGAAGCGCCTGATTTACCGCCGGCGGCCAACGCCTCCCTGACCGGCCCGCGCAGCACAATGGCGCTGTAGCCCATACGCTTGAGCTCCGGGACGGGGTTGCGACTTTCCTTCAGAGCCCTGTCGGCTTGCGCGCTTTCTTCCACCGGCCCCACATAGCCATAGATGCGTTCTTCACGGGCTGACAGGTAGATCGAAACACCCTCTTCAGCGTGCCGACGCTCATAGGCGAAGTTGACCAACCGCGCCGTTTCTTCGTGACTCAAACTGGCCTGTTGCGCCAGTGTGAGCGCCATTTCCGCGACCGACTGGGCAAACAGCGCCTCCTGCGCCTGCGTGTCCTGGTCCTGCGGTTGCAGTTGCCGGTAACCGGCGTAACGGCTGGTGCCAAACAGCACACCGCCCACCAGCCCACCCACGGCGGCACCGGTGGCGGCATTGCCCAGCAACGCGCCGACGCCCAGGCCCACAAAAATAAATGCTGCGAGGAGGATAAGCCCGCCGAGGATGCGCGTGCTTTCGGCGCTGGCCGGCTGCAGGCCCATGAAATCAACCAAAGTCACCGGGTTGTTGGCGGCCATCCGGTAGGGGTTCGATCCGCCCTGCTCGGCGATCGGATCGGGGTTGATCCAGCGCTGCAACCACGGTGCGTAATAGCGAAAACCGTAGTAGTACAGGCCGCTGGCATCGCGCTCCTTGCCGCAATAGCGGCGGCTCCTGTCGCGCACGTCGACGGCACTGTGCGACGCCCACCAGGCGGTGCCGCCGTAGGGAAAGTAGCTCTCCTGGCTGAGCACTTGTGCCTGCTCATCCAGCTCCAGGCTGTGGCTGGACTGATGGTCGGCCAGGCAAAAACGCAGCGCCTCATGACGGTCGCCCGGCTCGCGCCCGTGTTCCCACTGCAGAACCTCGACCGTGCACAGCGCCAGCTCAAGGCGCACCACATTCAGATGGCGCTGCGCGCTCTGGCGGATCTCCAGTCCCGGCAGGTAATACACCCGCGTCGTGCGGCGCTGCCCGCCGACCTGCTGTCGACTGAGCTTGAGCGCGCGCTGGCCGTCACTGGCGTAAACGTAGACTTCGTCGTCGGCCGGCGCATCCTCGCGCGCTACCTGCGTGACCCCGGCCAACTGATTGCGCACATTCCACTGCATCGCCTGCCCCTGGGCCAGTTCCTGCTGGTTGCCGTTGGCATCGAAACCCTGCGTGGGCCTGTCGCCAGCCACGGCGCGATTGCTGTCGGCCGCCACCTGCAACGTGCGGGTATAGCCGACACCGCTCGATGGCGTATGCCGCAACCGCGTCAGGTTGCCGCCTTCATCGTAGACGTACTGTTGGGTGTAAGTGCGCCACAAGCCGCCGTCGGTAGCACCGAACGTCAGGCGCGGCGGCAAGTGCGGGCCGACACTGGCCGCCGCGCTTTCGCGGCCCGTGGCTTGGGTGAGCTGGTACAACGAGTCGTAGGTATAGCGGCTCACCGCGTCAACTTGAGTGTTGTGCCGCCATTGCGTCGGTTGCGCCTGATCACGCAGGCCCAGCACATTGCCCACCGGGTCGTAGACGTAGTGCAGGTCCTGCAAGGCGGTCCGCCGCTCCGCCGTGCGATACGCCGTCAGCCGCTGCAGGCGACCATTCTCGGCGCGGTAGTGCGCTTCGCGCTGAACGCCGTTGCCCAGCAGCGCCGATTGCACCTGGCCGGCGGCGTTGTAGACATGGCGTTGCAGCAGCGTTTTTTGTGCGCCGCCCTTGAAGCTGAGGCTGCTGGTTTGCAGCAGACCATCGACCCCATACAGAAATTGTCGACCGTTGCCCTTGGCATCGATCTGTTCCAGGGTGGCGCCCAGTGCGTCGAATCGCCAGCGCGTGGTGTAGGCCTCGGGTTGTAGCTGCGCGTCCTGCTCGGTGACAGCCTGGGGCCAGTCGACCTCAAGGGCGCCCGCGTGAAAGCGCCGAGTCTGACTCAGCACTTGTCCGTCGATGCCATAGGCGTCATACAGCTGGGTGCCGGCCGGATCGGCATGCCGCACCAGGCGACCGCTGCGGTTGAGCGCCTGGTGGTCGGGCGTCGGCGCCGCGTAGACCAACCGCTCGACGCAACGCGGCTGCGCGTGCGAGGCGGCCTGCTCGTAGACCGCCACCGGGCGCTGCAGCGTGTCGTATTCATGCCGCTGATGGGCACCGCGCCCATCCCAGGCCTGCACCAGCTGCCCGCCAGGCGCGGACAGCAGCAGGCGCAGGCCGGCGTCGACGTCCTGTCGGCGCACCACCGTGCCGGACAGGCTGTAGACAAATTGCTGATTGGGCACGGTGCGTGGTTCGCGCTGGCGCAAGGCATGCAGGCGCGGGTCCCACTGTTCCAGCACCAGACCGCTGGCGCTGTGGACGCGACGACTCACTCGCGGCGCAGGGGCCGCCTGGGCCGTGGCACGGTGATAGGCAATGGTGCGGACCGTCAGACCACGCGGGTCGAACGCCGTCAGCGAGGGGGTGTTGCGATGCAGTGAAGCAGACATGGACTCATGACCCCAATGACACAATGGTCACCTGAGCCTAGGGAGCCTGTACGGGGAATGGCGGTAGCGGCGTATGCGGGCTCCAGCCGGTGAGTACCGGTTGAAGCCCGCCACTTTTTACGCGTGCCCGCCGGCGCAGGTCGGCGAGGCCGGCGCTGCGTCGATGGTCGCCCATTCTTCGGGCGTGTAGGTGTGCAGCGCCAGCGCATGAAATTCGCTCATCAGGTCACCCAGGGTGGCGTAGACCTTCTGGTGGCGCTTGACGCGGTTAAGCCCTGCGAACTGCTGGCTGACCAGCACGGCCTTGAAGTGGGTCTGCAACCCACGGCTGTGCATATGGCTTTCGTCCAGCACGCTCAAGTGGTCCGGGGCCAGGGCGGCGAGCGCCATTTCGATACGCTGTTGCATGGTCATTGCTGCTTACTTCTTCTTGGCCGGAGCGGGGGCTTTTGGCGCCAGCTCGTTGGTCATGTCTTCCAGCAGCTTGTTGACCACCGGTACGGCGCTTTCCAGCTTGGCCTGGGTCATCTGGGCCGATTGCTGGGTCAGCTGGGGCATTTTTTCCAGGACTTTCTTGCCCAGGGGCGACTGGTAGAACGCGACCAGGTCCTTGAGCTCGGACTCGCTGAAGTTGGTGGTGTAGAGCTTGACCATGTCCGGCTTCAGCTTCGGCCAGCCGATAGCCTGGTCCAGGGCGGCGTTGGCCTTGGCCTGGTAGCTGTCGAGCACCGATTGCTTGGCGGCGGGTGCCTTGGTCTGTTCGAAACGCTGGGCGAACATTTGCTGCACTTGCATGTACACCGGGGTACCCAGCTTGTCAGCATGGGCCAGGGTCAGGAACGCTTCGGCACTGGCGTTGTGGCTGGCGGTATCGGCAAAAACCTGGCCGCTGGCGCAAACCAGAGCAACCGCGGTACAGATGGCACGAAGACGAGTCATCGAGTTTCCTTTCTAGCTGGCGAGGTAAAACCCCAAGGGCGACCATTCTGCGCCTAAAAAACCTCGCGGCTCAACCCCACCCCCTTGCGAGGCCTGGTTTTACGGGGCGCGGTCGCACAAATGCAAGTTTGTGGAACCCATCGCGGCGGCCAGGGCCTAAACTGACCGATCACGACTGGATTAAGGAGGATGCACGATGAGCCGTATCGAAACCGACAGCCTGGGCGACGTCGAGGTGCCGGAGGACGCGTATTGGGGCGCGCAGACCCAACGCTCGCTGGTCAATTTCGCGATTGGCGAGCAACGCATGCCCCTGGCGGTCCTGCATGCGCTGGCCCTGATCAAGAAAGCCGCGGCGAGGGTCAACGACCGTAACGGCGACCTGCCCGCCGACGTCGCCCGCCTGATCGAACAGGCCGCCGACGAAGTACTCGCCGGCCAGCACGACGATCAGTTCCCCCTGGTGGTCTGGCAGACCGGCAGCGGCACCCAGAGCAACATGAACGCCAACGAAGTGATCGCCGGGCGCGCCAACGAGCTGTCGGGCAAGACCCGCGGCGGCAAGAGCCCCGTGCACCCCAACGACCACGTAAACCGCTCGCAGAGCTCCAACGACTGTTTCCCCACGGCCATGAGCATCGCGGCCGTGCAGGCGGTGCATCAACGTCTGTTACCGGCGATCGCCACGCTGTCCGGCGGTTTGGCGGAACTGGCAGCACGGCACATGAAGCTGGTGAAAACCGGTCGCACCCATATGATGGACGCCACGCCGATCACCTTCGGCCAGGAACTCTCGGCCTTCATCGCCCAGCTCGACTACGCCGAACGCGCCATTCGCAGCGCCCTGCCCGCCGTGTGCGAGCTGGCCCAGGGCGGTACGGCGGTGGGCACCGGGCTCAATTCGCCTCAGGGTTTCGGCGAGGCGATTGCGTCCGAACTGGCCGCGCTGTCGGGCCTGCCCTTCGTGACCGCGCCGAATAAATTCGCCGCGCTGTCCGGCCATGAGCCGTTGGTGACGCTGCACGGCGCGCTGAAGACCCTGGCGGTGGCGCTGATGAAAATCGCCAACGACCTGCGCCTGCTGGGCTCTGGCCCACGCGCCGGGCTGGCCGAGGTGAAACTGCCGGCCAACGAACCGGGCAGCTCGATCATGCCGGGCAAGGTCAACCCCACCCAGTGCGAAGCGCTGTCGATGCTGGCCTGCCAGGTGCTGGGCAACGATGTGACCATCGGCCTGGCCGCCAGCCAAGGGCATTTGCAGTTGAACGTGTACAAGCCGGTGATCATCCACAACCTGCTGGAGTCGATCCGCCTGCTCGCCGATGGCTGCAACAACTTCCAGGAACACTGCATCGCGGGGCTGGAACCGGATGCCGGGCAAATGGCCGAGCACCTGGAGCGCGGCCTGATGCTGGTGACCGCGCTCAACCCGCATATCGGCTATGACAAGTCGGCGCAGATCGCCAAGAAGGCCTATGCCGAAGGCGTGACGCTAAGGCAAGCGGCGCTGGACCTGGGCTACCTCACCGACGCCGAGTTCGATCAGTGGGTGCGGCCGGAGAATATGCTGGAGGCGGGGCATTAAGACGCCATGCGCAGTCGCCGGGCCTTGAGCCCGGCGAACAATGACGGCGCCAGGGCGACCGCCGCCGAGCCCAGCACCACCACCACCGCGCCGAAATAGCCGAGCGCGTTGATCTCTTCGGCCTGCACATAATCGGGCCACAGCCACGCCGCCAGCGCCACGGCGACAAACGTCACCAACGGCGTGAGCGCCAAAGTCGCGCTGACCCGCGAGGCTTCCCAATGGGCCAGCGCTTCGGCGAACGCGCCATACGCCACCAGGGTATTCATGCAGCAGGCCAGCAGCAGCCAGCCCTGCAGCGTGCTCAGTTGCAGGGCCTCCAACGGATGCGCCCAGGGCGTCAGCAGCGCGGCGCAGCAGAGGTAAATCACCATCATCACCTGCAACGAATTCCACACCGTGAGCAATTGCTTCTGGCCCAGGGCGTAGAACACCCAGATAGAGGTGGCGAGCAGTACCGTGAGTACACCGGCGGTGTAGGCGCCGAGGGAGGTCAACAGCTCCGTCAAACGCTGGTTGAAGAACAGCCCGAACCCCATAATCAGCACCACCAGCCCTATCACCTGGCCCAGGCTGAAGCGCTCCTTGAACACGAACACGCTGGCGATCATCAGAAAGATCGGGCCCATCTGCACCACCAGTTGCGCCGTGCCGGGGCTGAGCAACTTGAGGCCCACCAGGTACAACACGTAGTTGCCCACCAGCCCGCACACCGCCATGGCCACCAGCCAACCGCCCTTGGGACCCAGCACCTTGCGGCTGGGCAGGCGCCGGGTAGCGGCCAGGTAAACGAACAGGCAACCGCCGGCCACCGTCAGGCGAAACCAGGTGACAGTGATCGGGTCCATCACCTGCAGCACTTGCTTGAGTTTGATCGGCAGAATGCCCCACAGCAGCGCAGTCAGCAGGGTCAGAAAGAAACCGTAGACCCAGCGGCCGGAAGAGATATGCATGAGTGCCCCAAAAAAGACCAGAGGTGGAGGAGCGGCCATTCTAGGGGCAAGTGCACGAATTGGGATACGGCGCCGTTTAACGGTGGGAGCGGTTGCGCCCCTCCCACCTGTGGCTCAGCGCACGGCTTCGAAGAGTCCGGTGGCCCCCATGCCGCCGCCCACGCACATGGTGACGATGCCGTAACGCAGGTTGCGCCGTTGCAGTTCACGCACCAGATGCCCCACCTGCCGCGAGCCGGTCATGCCGAACGGGTGGCCGATGGAAATCGAGCCGCCATTGACGTTGTATCTGGCGTTGTCGATTTCCAGGCGATCGCGCGCATACAGGCACTGCGAAGCGAACGCCTCATTGAGTTCCCACAGGTCGATGTCCGCCACCTGCAGGCCCTTGGCCTTGAGCAACTTGGGCACCGAGAACACCGGGCCGATGCCCATTTCATCCGGCTCGCAGCCCGCGACGGCGAACCCGCGGAAAAACGCCTTGGGCTTGAGCCCCAGCTCCAGGGCCTTGTCCAGGCTCATCACCAGGGTCATCGAGGCGCCGTCGGAGAGCTGCGAGGAGTTGCCCGCCGTGACCGAACCGTCTTCGGCAAACACCGGCTTCAACCCGGCCAGGCTGTCCAGGGTGGTGTCGGGGCGGTTGCAGTCGTCGCGGTCGACCACGCCATCGAGGATCTGCACCGCGCCGGTGGCTTTGTCTTCGACTTTGTATTTGACGGCCATGGCCACGATTTCATCGTCGAACAAGCCGTCCGCCTGGGCCTGGGCCGTGCGTTGCTGGCTTTGCAGGGCGTAGAGGTCCTGGGCCTGGCGGCTGACGTGGTAGCGCCGCGCGACGATCTCGGCGGTCTGGCCCATGGGGAAATAAATGCCGGGCACCTGCTCCTTGAGCAATGGGTTGATCAGGTTGTCGGTGTTGACGCTCTTCATGGTCAGGCTGATCGACTCCACGCCGCCGGCGACAATGATGTCGCTGCAGCCGGAGGCGATCTGGTTGGCGGCGATCGCGATCGCCTGCAACCCCGAGGAGCAGAAGCGGTTGAGGGTCATGCCCGCCGTGCCGGTGCCCAACTGCGAAAGCACCGCCACATTGCGCCCGATGTTGTAGCCCTGAGCGCCCTCGTTGGAGCCGGCACCGACGATGCAGTCCTCGACGCTGGCCGGGTCGATGCCGTTGCGCGTCAGCAGCGCATTGACGCAATGGGCGGCCATGTCATCGGGGCGGGTCTGGTTGAACTTGCCGCGAAAGGACTTGGCCAGGCCGGTTCGCACGCTGTCGACGATCACTACTTCACGCATGGGCTACCTCGATCTTGTCATTGTTGGGAGATGGATCGAGGATAGATCCGTGCCTGCCCGACCGCGATGATCATTCATCGGGCGTATGCAAAAGCATGGTTCGGTGCAGGCGCTTGCTGTGGTGAGGGGCCAGTTGTGGTGAACGGGCTTGTCGAATCGTCGCACCGCCCGCGCTGGGCAAGCCTGCTCACCACAAAAAGCCGCTCGCCACGACAGTCCCGCCTTTCATACAAGGGGATTATTTTTTGGTTTTCTTGCCGTGTTTATCGGATTGCGCAAACGCCTCTTCCAGCGCGCGGTTGATGGTGCGCAGGACCTTGATCCGGGCCCAGCGTTTGTCGTTGGCTTCCACCAGCGTCCATGACGATACCTCGGTGCTGGTGCGGTCGACCATGTCGCCCACGGCGGTGCGGTAGTCGTCCCACTTGTCGCGGTTGCGCCAGTCGTCTTCGGTGATCTTGAAGCGCTTGAACGGGATCGACTCGCGGGCCTGGAAGCGTTCCAGCTGGGTTTGCTTGTCGATGGCCAGCCAGAACTTGACCACAATCACTCCCGCATCGCGCAGTTGCTCTTCGAAGTCATTGATCTCACCGTAGGCACGCATCCAGTCCGCCGGGGTGCAGAAGCCTTCGATGCGTTCAACCAGCACGCGGCCGTACCACGAGCGGTCGAATACGGTGAACATGCCCCGCGCCGGGATTTTCTGCCAGAAGCGCCACAGGTATGGCTGGGCACGCTCGTCCTCGCTCGGCGCGGCAATCGGCACGATGTGGTACTGGCGCGGGTCCAGCGCCGCCGCCACGCGACGGATCGCGCCGCCCTTGCCCGCCGCGTCGTTGCCTTCGAACACCGTGACCAGCGCGTGCCGACGCATACGCTTGTCGCGCATCAGGCCTGAGAGGCGCGCCTGTTCGGTGATCAGTTGTTCTTCGTACTCGTCCTTGTCCAGGCGCAGGTTCATGTCGAGGCTGTCGAGCAGGCTCTTGCGGTCCACCGACGCCAGCAGCGGCGCAGGGTTCATGCCGCTGGTCCTGGCCTTGGCCAGTTTCAGGGCATTGTGCAAGCCATCGAGGAGGATCTTGCCCACGGTCAGCCCACGATAATGCGGGTCGACACCTTCGATCACATGCCACGGCGCATAGTCGCGACTGGTGCGACGCAGCACGCGTTCGCCGAAGTGCACGAACTTGTCGTAGGTCTTGGACTGCTGCCAGTCCAGCGGGCTGATGCGCCAACTGTGCAGCGGGTCGTCGGCCAGCGCCTTGAGCCGCGCCTTCATTTGTTTCTTGGAAAGGTGGAACCAGAACTTGAAGATCAGCGCGCCTTCGTCGCAGAGCATTTTCTCCAGGCGTTCGGCGCCGGCGATGGCCTGGTCGAGCCGCGCATCCTTGATCTGGCCGTGCACGCGGCCTTGCAGCATCTGGCTGTACCAGTTGCCGAAAAACACGCCCATGCGCCCCTTGGCGGGCAGCTGGCGCCAATAGCGCCAGGCCGGCGGGCGCGCCAGTTCTTCGTCGGTCTGCTGGTCGAAGGTGCGCACCTCGATCAGGCGCGGGTCCATCCATTCGTTGAGCAACTTGACGGTCTCGCCCTTGCCGGCCCCTTCGATGCCATTGATCAGCACGATCACCGGAAAGCGTTTTTGCTGCTGCAGCTCGTACTGCACTTCCAGCAAGGCTTCGCGCAGGGCCGGCACTTCGGCGTCGTAGGTGGCTTTGTCAATGGCGTGACCGATTTCGGCAGATTCGAACATGGGCGGCTCCGTTCCAGAAGTGAGCAAGACTAGCGGATTGGGCAACGCCGCGCGGGAGGAAATTCAATGCACCGTTGCCGTAGATCAATTCAGATCGAGTTGATCGGCTAGAATGGCGGCCTCGCCTTTACCTGCTGCCATTTTTCAGAGCCGCCCATGAACCCCGTACCGCCCAACGCCCAACTCGACTGGGACGCAGAAGGTCGCCCGCATTCGCGGGTGTTCGACGACGTGTATTTCTCCGACCAATCGGGCCTGGAAGAAACCCGTTATGTGTTCCTGGAACAGAATCGCCTGCGCGAGCGCTTCGCCGCCCTCAAGCCCGGCGAGCGCCTGGTGATCGGCGAAACCGGCTTCGGCACCGGCTTGAACTTCCTCTGCGCCTGGCAATTGTTCGCGCAGCACGCCTGCGCCGGGGCGCGCCTGCACTTTATCAGCGTGGAAAAATACCCGCTTACCCATGCCGACCTGCACCGCGCCCTCGCCCTCTGGCCGCAGTTGCAACCGCTGGCCGAGCAGTTGCTGGGCCAGTACCAGGCGATCCATCCAGGCTTTCAACGGCTGCTGCTGGACCGCGGCCGTGTAACGCTGACGCTGCTGATCGGCGATGCCATGGAGCAATTGTCGCAACTGGACGCCCAGGTCGACGCCTGGTTTCTCGACGGGTTCGCCCCGGCCAAAAACCCCGACATGTGGACCGCCGAGCTCTTCGCCGAACTGGCGCGGCTGGCGGCGCCTGGGTCGACCATCAGCACGTTCACCAGCACCGGTTGGGTGCGGCGACTGATCAACGCCGCCGGGTTCAAGATGAAACGCACTCCGGGCATTGGGCATAAATGGGAGATCCTGCGCGGCGAGTTTGTCGGTTGGCCGGCCGACACACCGCCACCGGCGCCGGATAAACCGTGGTTCGCCCGCCCGCCTGCGGCCCACGCTGAGCGCAGCGCCCTGGTGATCGGCGGCGGCCTGGCCGGCTGCACCACGGCGGCCAGCCTCGCTGCCCGCGGCTGGCGCGTGACCTTGCTGGAACGCCACGCGGGCCTGGCGCAGGAAGCGTCGGGCAACCCGCAGGGGGTGCTGTACCTCAAGCTGTCGGCCCATGGCACGGCGTTGTCGCAGCTGATCCTCAGCGGCTTCGGCCACACCCGGCGCCTGCTCGAACACCTGCAGCGCGGTGTCGACTGGGACGACTGCGGCGTGCTGCAACTGGCGTTCAATGCCAGGGAAGCCGAGCGCCAGGCTCAGTTGGCCGCCGCCTTCGCGCCGACGTTGTTGCACCCCCTGGACCCGGCCCAGGCCCAGGCTCGCGCCGGCGTGGCGGTGGATCATGGCGGGCTGTTTTTCCCGGAAGGCGGCTGGGTACATCCGCCGGCCCTGTGCGAATGGCAAGCGCGTCACCCGCTGATCGAGGTGCTGCAGCACCGTGAAGTGGTGCTTCTGCAACGGGCGCGAGGCCAGTGGCAGGCCCGCGACGGCGACACGGTGCTGGCCAGCGCCAGCGTGGTGGTGCTGGCCGGTGCCGCCGAGATCAAGCGCTTCCCCTTCAGCGCCGAGCTGCCGCTCAAACGCATTCGCGGGCAAATTACCCGCCTGCCCCAGACCGTCGCCAGCCAGGCCCTGGCCACGGTGGTCTGCGCCGAAGGCTACGTCGCCCCGGCGCGCCTGGGGGAGCACACCCTGGGCGCCAGTTTCGATTTCAAGAACGACGACCTGACCCCGACAGTGGCCGAGCACGTCGGCAACCTGGCCATGCTGCGCGAGATCTCCCAGGACCTGGCGCAGCGCCTGGACGCCGACCGCCTGGCCCCCGAACACCTGCAAGGCCGCGCGGCGTTTCGCTGCACCAGCCCCGACTACCTGCCGATTGTCGGGCCGTTGGCCGAGCGCGGCGCCTTCGACGAGGCCTACGCGGCGCTGCGCAAGGATGCTCGCCAGGTGCCCGACGCCGCCTGCCCGTGGATCGACGGCGTGTATGTGAACAGCGGCCACGGCTCACGCGGCCTGGTGACGGCGCCCTTATGCGCCGAACTGCTGGCGGCCTGGCTGGACAACGAGCCGCTGCCCGTGCCACGCAGTGTGGCCGAGGCGTGCCACCCCAATCGCTTCGCCTTGCGCGCGTTGATGCGCAATCAATCTTAAGATTCGCGCCAGGTATGGGGCGAGCGGGCAGGCTCTACCGTGGCCAATCAAGGTCACGGAACAGGAGCCTCGCATAAGCCCTGCGCATCGTTTTTCAGGGCCTCTTCGGTCAGACCATTGAGTTCGGCTTTTTCCGCGGCCGCCTGCTCCACCATCAGCAGGTTCACCTGCCGGCTGTAGTCCGCGTACTCCAGCGTATCGACCTGCTCAAACAAGGCATTCATGCGTTGGTCGAACGGCTCGTACAAGCGTTCGAACCGGTCTCTGTAGGTTTTTTTCAGATAGCGGACCCATAACGGTAACTCGACCAGATAATTGACCAGCGCCGGGGACAACTCCGCCGAGCGGAGTTCAAAGGCTGCGCTCGTCATGTCTTGCGGCGTCACCCCACCCAGGCGGGCATAACGCATATGCCGAGGCTGGCCCGGCAGATAAAACCGGTCGGCCAGGCCGGTCCGGAACGCGAGGCTCACCTCCAGAGGATCGGCAGCCGGATTCTGGTCACTGTGGCGCTTGGCATATTGCTCAAGTCGCTCAAGACGAAACAGTCCCTGGCCCAGACGCAAAAGCGGCTTGGCCGTGAGCACCCCACCTTCAACGCTTTCGGCCGCGATATGCACTTCGACGAGCACCTCAAGGCTGGCGAAGTTCACAGCGGCGGCGTCATCACAATTGATCGGGGTGGCCGCGCGATCGAAGATTTCGTCGCGCAGGTTTTCGTTGGCGGCGGCGGCCTCCAGTACCCGCCAGACCCGCCGGCGCATGTCTTCACGCACTTGGGTGGCATCGGCCGTGCCCCCCACCTCGGTGAGCAACTTGAACAGGCCGTCGGAGCGAGGCTCGTTCTTGAGTGCCGCCCAGGTCGCCTCGCGGGCCGGGAAGTCCGCGCCGCTGTCCTGCAGCCATAAATCGCGGGCCTTTTGTTCGTTCATGCGTGCGATGTTGTCTTCCAGAATGCCCATGCCGATGCCCGTACGCTTGCGGTAATCGCCAAGCAACCGGTGGCTGGGCGTGTCCAGGGGGTTTTGGCGCAGGTTGAGGGTTCTGGCCACGCGGCTGGGCAACTCGAACACCCACGGCGGCAGGCTGGAGATGTCGTTCTCGCGCAGGTCCAGGTACTCCAGGTAAGGCAGCCTGGCCAACCCGCCGGGCAGTTCCTTGAGTCGGCAGTTGCGCATGAACAAAGCGCGCAGGCTGAACAGGCGGCTGATGGGCGGCGGGTCTACCAAGGGGTTATCATTGAGGCCCAACACCTCAAGATCGCTGAAGCCCGCCAGTTTGGTGCGAGTGTATTGGGTCAGTTGCAGCCGGTTGTTATCCAGATACAGGCGCTTGAGCTGCGGCATCCGCGACAGCGCTTCGGGCAGCCGGCTTATGCGGTTGCCTTGCAGCTCCAGCGTTTGCACGCCCGGGAAGTGCTTGAGGAAATACGCCACATCGTCATTAAGCCCCATGTGGTTAAGCGACAACTTGCGAATAGCTGCAAAGCTGACCTCGGCCGGCAACGTCGGCAGCGGCCCCACTTCCATGCCATCGAGGTTCAGCGCCAGCACCCTCACCCCTTCGGCATCCGGCTGCCGGGTCATCTGCTTCCAGGCGTCTTCGATCCTGCGCATCGTGTAATGACGGCTCATGCGGTAGTCATCGATGGGCCTGGGCAAGCCGGCCAATGAGGTCTTGTCCCGCCGCCAGGCCTTCAGCGCGCGGTGCAGGGCGTCGAACTCTTGTTCAAGCGCCTGCACCGCTCTGGCACGGGATAAAGGGTCGGCGCCCTGCTCATCAAGAAACGCCGCGATCTGCGCATCGCTGAACATCGGGTACAGATGCCTGACCTTGGCCACCAGTGCGCGCGGGTGCTGCGCCGGGTTGATCTGGGCAGCCACTGTGCACAGCGCCGGCGGCTCGGGCACGGCACGCTCCGGATACAGGTAGCGCGACAGCCGCGGGCGCCGGGTTTCGGCCTCCGTCATCAGCGCATAGCGCAGATAGCCACTGTTTGCCCTGCCGGTCACGCTCAGGTCACGGCGCTGGTCCGGCGAGAGGGTGTCGAGAAGCGCTTGATAAATGCCCTCGTGGCCCGAGGCGATTTCACCCACGGCGCGGCCCTGCTCGTCAAACGCCTGAAAGCCCTGTTCGGACTTGACCACGACACGCCGCACAGTGGCCGCCTCGGCACTGGACTCACCGAGCACACGCCCACGCAAAGAACCCTCGCGCAGTTGCACGGATAACTCGCCCGGCCAGCCGGGTACCCGCCTCAGCAGGCCGACGGCCAGACGCTGGGTATTTTCATTGGCCAGTTCCGGCAGCAACAGGCCGAACAGCGCCTGGTCTTGCTCCAGATCCTGCAGTGCCGCACGGGTACGCTGCGCCAGCCCCAAGGGCACGCGCCGGCTGTCGCGCAGGCGCCAGCGCTGTGTGGTGGGGCTGTCTGACAGCAACTCCCAGGCGACCCGGTTCGGCAATGCGGGGTAATGGGACTTGAGCACGCCGTAGTCGGTGTCCACCTGCGCTTCGGTTTGTTCGTACAACTGCTCGTAGAGCGGGCGGTGGGTGCGCGCGAGGGAGGCGAGCAACTGCCGCGCCAACGTGGCCTGGCGCGCTTGAGGCGCTACTTCGGCACCAAGCAAAGTCTGGACCTCCTCGGGCTCCAGTGCGTCCAGCAAAGTGGACATCACCTCGCCCTCGTGCAATTGCTGCTCGGTGATGTGAATGCTCAGGTCCTCATAATCAAAAGGCGCTGTGTCAGGGTAGCGCTCGATCAAGTAGCCTTCACTGTCCAATACCTCGAAAAAACGCCCCTTTGGCCACCCCGACATCAGCGGCAACGCCAGCAATTGCGTAGGGGCCGTGTCGGCATCCGGACGCGGCTGATGCTCCAACTGCCAGATCAGGTCACGCACCTTCTGGTTCTGCTGCACACGCACGATGCCGTCGCGAAAACGCTTGGGCAGCGCAAGATTCTGCCGGAAATGCAAGCGCAGGCGCGGCACGTCCAGGCCGGTGATGCTCGCCACGCTCCGCACGTGCTCCGGCGGCAAGGTCGCCAGGCTGGGGTCGAGCCGGATCAACAGGCGGTAAGCGTCGTCCCAGTCGTCCGGGCGCTCGAAAGCGAACCGCCAGCCGCCCTGGAAGTTGTGGCTCAAGGGCGGACGATACGCGCCGTCACGCAGGGGGTGGCGGACCCGCCAATGGCCGGAGGGCGCATCGTAGGCGATGGAATAAAGCGCGCCGTCGATCTTGACGTAGGACTGGCCGTTGACCTGATAAATACCGCGCGTGTTGGCACTTGTCTGCGCGTCGACGTCCAGGGACTGCCGATAGGTCCCTAGACGTCGTCGCCACAGCCGCGGTCCGACACCCTGTTGTTCGATGGCTTCCATTTTGTCGAAGAAGCGCGTCGCGCCGATGCGGGTCGTCTGGACGACCTTGCTGACAGCCTTGACCCCGGCGGCGAACAGTGCCATGCCGGCGAGGTTCTCCGCTACGTTGACCAAGTGCCCGAACGCCTCGGTTTTCTCGCCGTGGGTCCAGTCATCAATGCCTTCGAAGACTTCACCGAGCAGTTGCCCGATGGCCACGCCGGTCATCAGTTGCCCGAGTACCGGCACCACCAGTCCGGCCAGGCCCAACACGGTCAGCCCCGCATTGAGGTAGTCCTGCAGGCGCTGCCGCTGTTGCTCCTGGTCCGCGCTGGGCACGGGCACCGCCAGCACTTCGGCATCGCGCTGGAGCTTGCACACCAGCGCCGTAAAAAAGAACCACGACAGGTTGGCGGTGACGGGCATCGGTTCAACCCGACCGAGGGTTTTGTCCTGGTCGATGTGCTGGAAAAAGTCGAACCGCTGCGACTCGTCGAGGTAGCGGGTGAAAAAGCGCCGGTACTCGGGCACCTGCAGCTTGAGCGACAGGTAGGTGGTGAAGTCCTCCAGCGACGGGTATTCGAACCATGGCCTCAGAGGATCGCCGGGCATGTACACCAGCACGGGGCCGGTGGAAAAATCCTCGGCGCCCGCCTGACTGAACACCAGCACACCCCACAGGTTGGCATGATGAGCCGCGATGCCCTGCCAGCGCAGCGGCTGCCCATTGAACCGCACGTGGGTGAGGCGGTTGGCGGGCCGATCGGCATCGATCAGTGTTTGCAAAGCCGCGTACGCCGCCTGGCCGACATCGCCTTTGGCGAAAGCGATATGCAGGTCGACCAGCATGTTCATGCACATGGCCGGGCCGATGGCAGCGATTGTCGGGTTGTAATCCAGTTCAGCGTTCACCGGTTCGTCAGGTGCCGGCAGGTTGAACACCTCGCGCAGGTGCTGCTGGTAAGCGCCGCCGACATCCAATTCGCGGCAAGCGTCTACAAAGGCCTGGGCGCTGAGCGCCTTGACCACGGACTGATCCGAAGCGCGTCGAATCACCGACCCTGGCGGCAGGCTGACTGACGCCACGGTTTGCATGGCGGCGTGCAGCAAGGTGTCGTTTTGCGCAGGCTCCATTTCAACATGGGGGCCATCCAGCAGGCCGCCCGTCAGGAAATACACCCTGGGTACCTGCAGCAGGTCCCGTTCGACATTCAGGTCGGCCAGCCCCTTGGCGACCAACAGTGCCTGCAATCGGTCGCGGCAGAATTGCCGCAGCGGTATGACCCGTTCAAGCAGGCGCGCTGCCGTGTCGCGCGCGGGCTGACCGGCCTCGTAGCTGTTGAGCAGCGCCTGGCGCACCTGCGAGCTGGCGCCGGTCAGCCAGGTCGGCAAGGTGCCTTGCAGTACCTGGGCCTTGTCCAGGTCGCCGGTCAGCTCCAGCAGCGTTGCCATCATGCTGTCGGGTACGGTGGGGTCGGGCGCGGTGGTGCCGTCAAGGGGTGAGTCCATGGCAATCGTCCTTATTGCATTGAATGATGCCTGCGGACGATACGTGCACAACGCCGGATAAAGGGTTCGAATACTGGGTGGATCGAGGCGCCTGAACCGCCGAACTTTGGATAAAAGCTTGACCTGTGCACCGCACATTCCGGGCAGGCCGCGCGCGCCGGTGAGGCGTCAAGGCGGATTGCCTTATAACGTATTGTTCTAAAACTCCCACAATCTGCTCGGGTCAGTTTCTGGGTACCCGCCGTTTTGGCGCGCGGTACTTCATCCCTCCCCAACGGAAAAACCGGTAAGGAATTTATGTGCGGATTAGCTGGTGAGTTACGTTTCGATGCCCAACCTGCCGACCTGGCTGCGGTTGAGCGCATCACCCATCATTTGGCGCCACGCGGCCCTGACGCGTGGGGCTTCCATGCCCAAGGGCCGATTGCCCTGGGCCATCGCCGTCTGAAAATCATGGACCTGTCGGATGGCTCCGCCCAACCGATGGTCGACGCCCAATTGGGGCTGTCCCTGGCGTTCAACGGTGCGATCTACAACTTCCCGGAACTGCGCCAGGAGCTTGAAGCCCTCGGCTACGCGTTCTATTCCGGCGGCGACACCGAAGTGCTGCTCAAGGGTTATCACGCCTGGGGCGAAGCGCTGCTGCCCAAGCTCAATGGCATGTTTGCCTTCGCCATCTGGGAGCGCGATGCGCAGCGGCTGTTTATCGCCCGCGACCGCCTCGGCGTGAAGCCGTTGTACCTGTCGCGCACCGGTCAGCGCCTGCGCTTTGCCTCGGCGCTCCCGGCGCTGCTCAAGGGCGGCGATATCAACCCGATCCTCGATCCGGTGGCGCTCAACCATTACCTGAACTTCCACGCCGTGGTGCCGGCGCCGCGCACGTTGCTGGCGGGCATCGAAAAGCTGCCGCCGGCCAGCTGGATGCGCATCGACGCCGACGGCAAGACCGAGCAGAAAACCTGGTGGACCCTGCCCTACGGCCCCCATGACGATGAAAAGAACCTGACCCTGCAAGACTGGACCGACCGCGTGCTCGACAGCACGCGCGAAGCCGTGGCGATCCGCCAACGCGCCGCCGTGGATGTGGGCGTGCTGCTCTCCGGCGGTGTCGATTCGAGCATGCTCGTGGGCCTGTTGCGGGAAGTCGGCGTGCAGGACCTGTCGACCTTCTCCATCGGTTTTGAAGATGCCGGCGGCGAGCGTGGTGACGAGTTCCAGTATTCGGACTTGATCGCCAGGCACTACGGCACGCGCCATCACCAGTTGCGCATTGCCGAGAGCGAAATCATCGAGCAACTGCCGGCGGCCTTCCGGGCCATGAGCGAACCGATGGTCAGCCACGACTGCATCGCCTTCTACCTGCTGTCGCGGGAAGTGGCCAAGCATTGCAAGGTGGTACAGAGCGGCCAGGGCGCCGACGAATTGTTCGCCGGTTACCACTGGTACCCGCAAGTGGACGGCGCGAGCGACCCGTACGCGGCCTATCGCGAGGCGTTTTTCGACCGCAGCTACGACGACTACGCGGCCACCGTCGCGCCCAAGTGGTTGACCGCCAACGACGCCGCCGGTGACTTCGTACGCGAGCATTTTGCGATGCCGGGCGCCGATGCCGCCGTGGACAAGGCTCTGCGCCTGGACAGCACGGTGATGCTGGTGGACGACCCGGTCAAGCG
Source organism: Pseudomonas quebecensis (assembly GCF_026410085.1). Lineage (NCBI taxonomy): Bacteria > Pseudomonadati > Pseudomonadota > Gammaproteobacteria > Pseudomonadales > Pseudomonadaceae > Pseudomonas > Pseudomonas quebecensis. The sequence goes on along the minus strand of NZ_CP112866.1, from coordinate 1,567,149 downwards.
CGTCGACAACATGACCATGGCCTGGGGCCTGGAAGCGCGCACGCCCTTCCTCGACTATCGCTTGGTGGAACTCTCGGCCCGTGTGCCAGGTAAGTTCAAACTGCCCGATGGCGGCAAGCAGGTGCTTAAAGAGGCCGCACGCCGAGTGATCCCCAGCGAGGTCATCGACCGCAAGAAAGGCTACTTCCCGGTGCCGGGTCTCAAGCATTTGCAAGGCGATACCCTTAACTGGGTGCGTGAATTGCTGCTGGACCCGAGCCAGGATCGCGGCCTGTTCAACCCAGCGATGCTCGATCGTCTGCTGACCGACCCCCAAGGCCAGCTGACCCCGCTGCGCGGCTCCAAGCTGTGGCAACTGGCAGCGCTGAACCTGTGGCTCAGCGAACAAGGAATCTGATTGATGAAACCTCACGCCGCGGCTTACAGCCAACGTTTGTTGAAGGGCCAGGCGCCGACCTATGAGCGCCTGCAGGCCCGCCTGGCCGAAGATGGCAGCCCCCTGGCCGCCGAGCCGATTGCGGTGCATTGCGGCTGGGGTCGCCTGTTGATCGGTCACACCTTTCCCGACCCGACCAGCCTGGCTAAAGAGTTGCTCAAAGAGCAGCCGGGGGAGCGCGATATCGCACTGTACGTGGCCGCGCCCCAGCAGATTCTGGGGATCGACCCGCAGCAATTGTTCCTCGACCCGTCCGACACCCTGCGTTTGTGGTTCAGCGACTATCGCCCGGCCACGCGAGTATTTCGCGGGTTCCGCATTCGCCGTGTGCAAAGCGAGGCGGATTGGCACGCGGTTAACCTGCTGTATCAAGGCCGGGGCATGTTGCCGGTGGACGCCGAGCGCCTCACTCCACGTCATCAGGGCGGCCCGGTGTACTGGCTGGCCGAGGATGAAGACAGCGGCGCGGTAATCGGCAGCGTCATGGGCCTGAACCATCAAAAAGCCTTTCACGACCCGGAAAACGGCTGCAGCCTATGGTGCCTGGCGGTCGACCCGCAGTGCACCCGCCCCGGTGTGGGCGAAGTGCTGGTGCGCCATTTGGTCGAACACTTTATGAGCCGTGGCCTGAGCTACCTCGACCTGTCGGTGCTGCACGATAACCGCCAGGCCAAGAACCTCTATGCCAAGCTGGGTTTTCGCGCGCTGACGACCTTTGCGATCAAGCACAAGAACGGCATCAACCAACCGCTGTTCCTTGGCCCCGGCCCTGAGGCGGGGTTCAACCCGTATGCGCGGATCATCGTCGAAGAAGCCCATCGGCGCGGCATCGATGTGCAGGTCGATGACGCCGATGCCGGGCTGTTCACCCTCAGTCATGGCGGGCGCCGGGTGCGCTGCCGCGAATCGTTGAGCGACCTGACCAGCGCCATCAGCATGACCCTGTGCCAGGACAAGAGCCTGACCCACAAGACCTTCGAGGCGGCCGGGTTGAACGTGCCGTCGCAGCAGTTGGCGGGCAGCCCCGACGACAACCTGGAGTTCCTCGATCGACACCAGCGCATCGTGGTCAAGCCGCTCGATGGCGAACAGGGCCAGGGGGTGGCGGTGGATCTGCGCACCATTGAAGAGGTCCAGCAGGCCATCGAAGCGGCGCGCCAGTTCGACAGCCGCGTGCTGTTGGAGAGCTTCCACGAGGGCCTGGACCTGCGCATCCTGGTGATCGGTTTCGACGTGGTCGCCGCCGCGATCCGGCGTCCCGCCGAAGTCACCGGCGATGGTCAGCATTCCATCCGTGCGCTGATCGAAGCCCAGAGCCGACGTCGCCAGGCAGCCACCGACGGCGAGAGCAAGATCCCACTCGACGCCGAGACCGAACGCACCCTCGCCGCCGCCGGTTATGACTACAGCAGCATCCTGCCACGCGGCAAAACCCTGGCGGTGCGGCGTACCGCCAACCTGCACACCGGCGGTTGCCTGGAGGACGTCACCGCAATCCTGCACCCCACGCTGGTGGACGCCGCCGTGCGCGCCGCCCGTGCCCTGGACATCCCCATGGTGGGCCTGGACCTGATGGTGCCCGCCGCCGATCAACCCGAGTACGTGTTTATCGAAGCCAACGAACGGGCCGGCCTGGCCAACCACGAGCCGCAGCCGACGGCCGAGCGATTTGTGGACCTTCTATTTCCACACAGTTAGAAGCCTCGAGTTACAAGCTGCAAGCTTCAAGAGTAGAGCATTGCCGGCAAGCCTCAGATACCGCTTTTAACTTGAAGCTTGCAGCTCAACGCTTGCAACTAAAGGAAACCTTTATGACCCGAACCATCCCAGAACCGGATCTCAACTACCTGCAAAAAGTCCTGCTGGAAATGCTCGCCATTCCCAGCCCTACCGGCTTCACCGACACCATCGTGCGCTATGTGGCCGAGCGCCTGGAAGAACTGGGCATTCCGTTTGAAATGACCCGGCGCGGCACTATTCGCGCCACGCTCAAGGGTCAGAAAAACAGCCCGGACCGCGCGGTGTCGGCGCACTTGGACACCATCGGCGCCGCCGTGCGCGCGATCAAGGACAACGGCCGCCTGACGCTGGCGCCGGTCGGTTGCTGGTCGAGCCGCTTTGCCGAAGGCAGCCGGGTGAGCCTGTTCACCGACAACGGTGTGATCCGTGGCAGCGTGTTGCCACTGATGGCCTCCGGGCATGCGTTCAACACCGCCGTGGATGAAATGCCGGTGAGCTGGGACCATGTCGAGCTACGCCTGGACGCCTACTGCGCGACCCGCGCCGACTGCGATTCCCTGGGGATCAGCGTGGGCGACTACGTGGCGTTCGACCCGTTGCCCGAGTTCACCGAAAGCGGGCATATCAGTGCCCGCCACCTGGACGACAAAGCCGGCGTCGCCGCCCTGCTCGCGGCGCTCAAGGCAATTGTCGACAGTGGCGAACCGTTGCTGATCGACTGTCATCCGCTGTTTACCATCACCGAAGAAACCGGCAGTGGTGCGGCGGCGGCGCTGCCTTGGGATGTGAGTGAATTTGTCGGTATCGACATCGCCCCGGTCGCGCCCGGCCAGCATTCCAGCGAGCATGCGGTGAGTGTGGCAATGCAGGATTCCGGCGGGCCGTACGACTATCACCTGTCCCGGCACCTGCTGCGCCTGGCGGCGGATAACGAACTGCCGGTGCGCCGTGATCTGTTCCGCTACTACTTCAGCGACGCCCATTCGGCGGTGACCGCCGGCCACGATATCCGCACCGCCCTGCTGGCATTCGGCTGCGATGCAACCCACGGCTATGAACGCACGCACATCGACAGCCTGGCCGCGCTGAGCCGCCTGCTGGGCGCGTATATTCTCAGCCCGCCGGTGTTCGCCAGCGACGCGCAACCGGCCCAAGGCTCACTGGACCGCTTCAGTCATCAGATCGAGCACGAAACGCAGATGGAGAGCGACACGCGAGTGCCATCGGTGGACAGCCTGATCGGTCAAAAGTCCTGACGCTGGCAACTGGAGTCCCGGCGCAGTAGGATCGCCGGGATCCAACACCCGAGGCTTGTATGCTGATTCCCTACGATGCACTTGAAGTCGACACCCTGACCCGCCTCATCGAAGACTTCGTCACCCGCGACGGCACCGACAACGGCGACGACACGCCGCTGGAAACCCGCGTGCTGCGCGTGCGCCAGGCGCTGACCAAGGGCCAGGCCCTGATTGTTTTCGACCCTGAAAGCGAGCAGTGCCAACTGATGCTCAAGCACGACGTGCCCAAGCATCTGTTCGACTGAGCGGATCTTTCAGGGGTTGGGCACCACCACCGGATGAGTGGCGGGTCCCTGGCGCTTGAGGATTTTCTGGTACACCTCGGCGCGATGAACATTCACCCCGGCCGGGGCCTGGATGCCGAACTTCACGTGGTTCCCGTTCAATTCGACGATGTGCAAGGCGATGTCATCGCCGATGGAAATGCTTTCGCCTACGGCGCGGCTTAAGACCAGCATGGCGGTTGTCCTTTTAGAGTGACAGGACCCCGACCATGCGCGCCGGATGTAAAAGCATCAATGCCCTGCCCCTAAAACAGGCAGGCCCTACATCGACCGGTAATTTAACTGACAGACTTGGTGAAAGATGCGAAGGGGTTTTCCACTCTCTCACCTATGGTTTTCTACATAAATTCATCACCCTCGGGGGCAAGCCTGAGAAATTGAGGTTCTTGTGATGTTTCAGCCTTTGGTCGCCTGCGCCTTGGCGCGCATTTTGTCGGCCATGCTGGCCATTTCGTCATAAAGCAGTTGCGGGTTCTTTTGCTTCAATGCCCAGGCCATCCGCCCCTGTTCATGGGGCAGAATCATGAACTCGCCCTCGGCGACACGCTGGTAGATGTAATCGGCGATATCCGCCGCCGAGATCGGCGAACTCTCGAGCAACTTGCCTACCTGCGCTTTCATGGCCGGCGTGGGGCCTCGGAACGAGTCCAACAGGTTGGTCTGGAAAAACGATGGGCAGACCACGTGTACCCCGACTTCCTGTTGCCTGAGCTCCACCAGCAGGCTCTCCGACAGCGCCACCACGCCGGCCTTGGCCACGTTGTAGTTGCTCATGGCCGGGCCCTGCATCAGCGCCGCCATGGACGCGATGTTGATGATGCGACCCTTGCTCTTTTCCAGCAGCGGCAGGAACGCTTTGCAGCCCTTGACCACGCCCATCAGGTTAATTGCGATCTGCCAGTCCCAGTCTTCCAGCGACAGCTCCGCAAAGAACCCGCCGGAAGCCACCCCGGCGTTGTTGACGATCACATCGATCCCCCCCAACTTGACCTCGCAGGCCTGGGCAAACGCGGTGAGCTGGCTGTAGTCGCGGACATCGCAGCGCTGTACAAAGCCTTCGCCGCCGACTTCGCGTACCTGTTTGAGGGTTTCCTGCAGGCCGGGCTCACTCACATCCGACAAGGCCAACTGCCAGCCCTCGCGCGCCCAGCGCAGCGCGATTTCGCGACCCAGGCCGGAGCCGGCACCAGTGATCATCATGCGATTTTGCATAAGAAGTAGCCTTGTGGTTCACAGAAGAAGTGATCGGCAGTGTAGCGAAGGTTGTTGGGCGGCCCACTCACCATCAGAGTGATGAATGCCCCGGGCAAACCGGCGGCCAGGTCGGATGCCTGCGCTCGGCCTAAGTTCAATCTTTTTTCAACTAAGGCTTAGTCCGACGCAGTATTTAAAGGAAATAAGCTAGTTATCGAAATGGATTAAAAAAACAGGGAATTTTCTGTACGGCACTACAGTCGGAGTTGTTAAGGCGCCGGTAATTAACATTACGGTCCTACCGTTAAATAACCTGTCCTTGCATAAGGCCTATAAGGAAATAAAACCATGAGCCTCATTTTAATCATCATTCTGATTCTGCTGCTGGTCGGCGGTCTGCCGGTGTTCCCGCACTCGCGTAACTGGGGCTATGGCCCGTCGGGTATTCTGGGCGTGGTACTGGTCGTGCTGCTGGTGCTGTTGTTGCTCGGCAAGATATAAAAGCGCAGTCAAAAAAAAGAGGCCTTCAAGAAGGCCTCTTTTTTATTGCCGGTCAATCAGTCCGGCTTGCCGTCTACCACGCCGGCGGTATTGTCCAGCAGGCTCTTGGTGGCCGTTTGCAGGAACGACTCAAGTTTCTGCTTGAGTGCCGCCTCGTCCGAGGACTCGGGAATTAATTTACCGGTCGGGTTGGCGCCCAATTCGTACTGCCACAACTTTGGTGGCATTTCCTTGGGCAGTACCAGGATGCGGTCCGCCGTCACCAACGCCACGGTCTGATCGCTGCCCGAAGGCTTGATCACGCCGAAGCCCTTGTCGCCTTCCGGCAGGTTCAGCAGGTCGCGCCCCCAGCACTGATGCAGGGTTTCGCCACCGAGGCGTCCCATGATGGTCGGCACGATGTCGATCTGCGTACCCACCGTGTGATCGCGCTCGCCGAACTTTTCCTGCATGCCCGGCGCGATCATCAGCATCGGCACGTTGAATCGGCCCAGGTCCATCTCGGTGATCTGTTGTTCGTTGCCGAAGCCGTGATCGCCGACGATCACGAACAGGGTTTCCTTGAAGTACGGCTCTTTACGCGCCTTTTCAAAGAACTGGCCCAGGGCCCAGTCGGAGTAACGCATGGCGGTCAAGTGTTCGTTGAGACTGCCACGGTCGGTGACTTTCTCTACCGGCAATGGCGTGGGCAACGCGTACGGCGTGTGGTTGGACAGGGTTTGCAGCAGCGCGTAGAACGGCTTGCCGCCTTCACGAGCCTTCAGCTCTTGCAGGCCACGGTTGAACATGTCCTGGTCGGACACGCCCCAGGTCGGATCGGAGAACACCGGGTCGACGAAGTCGTTACGGCCGATGAAGTTGGTCATGCCCTGGTTGCTGAAGAAACCCGACTGGTTGTCCCAGGCGAAGTCGCCGTTGTAGACATACACGTCGTCGAACTTGCGCGCGCTGAGCAGCTGCGGCAGACCCGACAGTTTGTGGCTGCCTTCGGGGGTCTGCATCAGGTATTCGAAGCCCGGCAGGTTCGGGAAGCAGGCCATGGTGGCGAACATACCCTGGTGGGTATGGGTACCGTTGGAGAAAAAGCGGTCGAACAGCAGGCCTTCCTTGGACAATTTGTCGAAGTATGGGGTGATGTTGCCCGGACGGCCCAGCGCACCCACCGAGTGGCCGGCGAAGCTTTCCATCAGGATCACGACAACGTTTTTGATCGGCAGGGTCTTCTCGGCCGGCGGCAGGTAGTCACGGCGTACGGCGGCAGTGTCGGTGTCTACCAGTTTTTCCGCCGGCAGTACCAGCATGTCGCGTACGGTCTGGGTCGCCAGCGGCTGTTCCAACGTGGCTTTCCAGATGTTGGAGCGGTCCTCGGAGAAGCGCGCCTTGGCCGCTGCAATCAGTGACAGTGTGCCGTTGAGGCCCAACTGGTTGGCGAAGTTGGACTCGGTGGTGTACACGTCGCCCCAGCGCAGCGGCGGGCCCTGGCGCAGGGTGCCACGGGCGGCGACCACGGCCACCAGCAGGCACACCACAAATACGGCGATGCGCGAATACCACGGCGCTACCTGGCGCGTACCGATGCTGCCGCCGCTGAACGGGCCGCGCGGGCGCGTGGCGCGGTCGGCGCCTTTGAATGCCATGCTCAGGATCAATGTACCCACGGCCCACGCCAGCAGGTAACGCACCACCGGGAAACCGTACCAGAGCATGCTCATCACGGTTTTGGGGTCTTCTTTCACATACTGGAACACCAGGCCGTTGAGACGCTGGTGGAACTCGCGATAGAAGTCCATTTCCATCAGGCCCAGGAACAGGGCAATGCTGGACGCGACGGTCAACCAGAAACGGAAGAACCCCCGCGCAGCCATCGCGCGCACGCTGAACAGCGCCAGCAACAGCGGGATGCTCAGGTACACCACCAGGCGCAGGTCCAGGCGCAGGCCGTTGCCGAACGCTTCGAGGAACGTCGAGGCCGGCGTGTCGAGGATCATCTCGCGGTTGTACACCAGCAGCGCCAGGCGCAGCAGGGAGAACATCACCATCATGATCAGTGCGCACAGCAGCGTGTAGGCCAGATGGGATTTGACGGTCGGTTGCAGCAGGCGAGTCGAGGCTCGCTGCTGGCTCAGGGCGTCCGGGTTTGCCATGTCGTTTCAGGACCCATTGGAAGTTGAAGTGACGAAGTATTGCAGTGGCGCGAATGGTGCCCGATCAATGCCATCAAGGCTATTAATTACTGAACGAGCACCGCTGCGCCGCCTTTAAAAGCGCCTGAGGCAGGGGCCTTGGCCGGGAGATGGAGCCGGGGGATTGTCTTGAATGGGATGTGAAAATTTTGTGCAGCGAATATTTGGACACACAAATCTGTGCAATGCGCTGAAACCAGGCTGGGAGGGAGCAGGCCCCCTCCCACGCTTACCGTGCCGCTGAGCGAGCTGTCAGATCCGCACGTTACCGCGCGGCCCGGCGATCGCCCAGATGATCAGGCCCAGCACCGGCAGCAGCAGGATCAGCAGGATCCACAACACCTTGGCCCCAGTGCTGGCGCCGCTTTTGAAGACGTTGATAATCGCCCAGATATCCAGCGCGAGGATGATCAGGCCGATCAGGCCGTTGAAAGTGGAACCCATGGTGTCGCTCCTAAGTGAGGGCATGCCCTTGTAGGATAGTCAGCCCCTGCCAGGGTTCCGTTTTATTTCAGACATGTACGGCGATTTTCAGGGCTTCCAGGGACGGCTCGGCCTTGATCCCGATCTCGGCGCACAACGCCAGCACGCGCGGCAAGGCATTGCCGTGGACCAGCACCACCTGGATGTCGTCGTCCAGCAACTGGCTGAAGTTCACCAGCACATAACCGCCGTCTTCCCGGCTCAAGGCGCTCATTTGCACCTGGATACGATTGAGCGCGGTCAGCGCCTCGGTCTTGGCCAGTTGCTTGGGCTTGAGGTTGAACGCCACGCCGGGGCCGAACGAAGCGACGATCTGGGCAAACAGGTCGCCATAAGTGTCGGCCTGGAACAACACCGTGTCGGGCAGGCTGCCGACTACGACCCACTCTCCCAGCGGAATCGGGAAGGTGTCGTCGTAGTTGATATCCGGGTTGGCCGCCAGAAACGCTGCCGGATCGGCGTAGGCCTGGGCTGCTTCCTCGGCGATGCGCGCCACCTCATCCTCGCCCATGACGCCGGCGCTGATGTGACTGATAAGTTCGACGAGGGCGGTTTTCATGGGGCATTCCTGCAGCGGTGTGATTTTCGAGGGCGCAAAGCCTACACCAGATTCTGCAAGCGCGCCGCCGTATCCATCGCACCCATGGTTTGCGCCGCCGCCAGCGCCGTAGCGCCCTGGGCGTCGGTGGCGTTGGGGTTGGCGCCCTGGGCGAGCAGGTAGTCGAGCATTTCAACGCGATTGAACATCGCCGCCATCATCAACGCGGTGCGACCGTCCGAAGATGCGGCCTCCACCGGTGTACCGCCTTCGATCAGGGCCTTGACCACGGGCAGATTGCCTTTGAACGCCGCGCCGGCGATCGGTAATTGATTCTTGTCGTTGGCGATCAGCGGGTTGGCCTTGAATTCCAGCAATACTTTGACCGCTTCGGCATGGCCGTGGTACGCGGCGAGCATCAGCAAGGTGTCGCCATTGTGGTTGCGCAAGTTGGCCGGCAAACCCTTGGCCAGCAGCGCGGCGAGCATGGCGGCGTCGCCTTTGCGGGCCACATCGAAGACCTGTTCGGCAAATTCGGCGGCTTCGTCTTCGGTCATTTGTCGAGGGGTGGACATGCGGGGCTCCTTAGCGGGTGCGAATTCAAGTACTCATAGGGCGCCCAGTGTCGCGACGGAGTTCCCCACTGTCATGGCTTTTTTGTCAAAAGCCCCCATAGCCACAATCAATAGCGAAAATGGCCGCCCTGGATTTGCGCCAGTAACTCACCGGTGACCGGTACGTACCCCTGCGACCCCGGCAGCCAGGCATACACCGGGTCGTTGCCCGCCCTGGCCGGGTCAAAGGCTTCTTCCTTAAGCCGTACTTTCTGGTACTTGAAGGTGCCGGTGGTTTCCATCTGCACCTTGATCCGCAGGAATAGCGGCACTGCGTAGGGGGGCAACTGACTGTGGGCAAATTGCAGCAGTTCACGCATGTCCAGTGCGGCCAGGGACTCGCTTGGGGTGATCGCGACCATGCCGGCGCGCCCGTTGGTGTTGTTGATTTCAACGCCATAGGCCACCACTTCGGCGATCTGCGGATGCTGCAGCAGCACATTCTCGACCTCGGTGGTGGAGACGTTTTCACCCTTCCAACGATAAGTGTCCCCCAGGCGATCGACGAACTGCGCATGGCCGAACCCGATGCTGCGCAACAGATCGCCGGTATTGAAGTAACGATCACCCGGTTCGAAGACGTCGGTGAGGATGACCCTGAGATTCTTTTCCGGGTCGGTGTAACCGTCGAAGGGCGACTTGTCATCGATCCTGGCCAGCAACAGCCCCTGCCCGCCCGTCTGCACCTTGCGCATGAAACCATCGCCGCCACGAATGGGTTCGCCGCTGTCATGGGCGTAGTCCACCAGTGCCCAATGCTGCAGGCAAAAGCCGATGGTGTTGTCGAAATTCAGCACGTTGGTAAAACCGATATTGCCGTCACTGGCAGCGTATAACTCGCAGACATGCGCCACGCCGTATCGCGCCTTGAACTGGGCCCATACACCGGGGCGCAGGCCATTGCCGACCATTTTGGTGACACGGTGGGCTCGATCGCTTTCGCTCGGCGGCTGGTCGAGCAGGTAACGGCACAACTCCCCCACATAGCCCAGGGTGGTCGCGTTGAACGTGCGCACATCGTCCCAGAACTGGCTGGCGCTGAACTTGCGGCGGATAGCGAACCCCGACGCGCCGACAATCGCCGAGCCCCAGCACACACACAGGCCGGTGGCGTGGTACAGCGGCAAGGTGCAATAGAGAACTTCGTCAGGGCCCATGTCCAGGGCGATACGGCCGAAACTCACGGCGGTCCTGGTCCAGCGCCCGTGTTTCATGATGCCGGCCTTGGGCAGGCCAGTCGTGCCGGAGGTATAGATATAGAAACAGGGGTCGTTGAAGAACACCTGGGCAGTGCTGGCCGGGTTGCCCTCCGGGCAGTCGGCACTGGCCGCGATCAGTTCGATATAGCCCTCGGGCTCTGGTGCGGGCTGGTCAGGAATGAACCAGGTGCGCGCGGCCTGGATCGATACCTGATCGCGCACAGCGTCATAGGCCCCCATCAATTCCCCGCCGACCACAATCGCCACCGGGCTGACCAGGTTGAGGCTGTGCACCAACGTTGCCTGGGTTTGCGCGGTATTGACCATCGCGCAGACGCCACCCAGCTTGGCTACCGCCAGCACACACAGCAGCAACTCGGGGCGGTTTTCAATAAACAGCGCAACGACGTCCCCCTTGCCCACGCCTTGGGCCTGCAGGTAATGGGCGATACGGTTGGCCTGCCGATTGACGTCGGCGTAACTGAGCACGCGGTCGCCATACAGCACCGCGTGGCCGTGCGGGTTGCGCAAGGTGGCTTGCTCGAAGTGCCAACCCAGCCCGCACGGTTGGCCGGGGTCGGTGACATTCGCCGCGCGCAGGCCGCGCACCACGCGCGGCAGCGCGCGGACAATGGCGGGCACCTTACGCAGCATCTTGCCCCAGGTGATCATGTCGCCGTGCGGAGGGTTCATGGTGGAACGTCCTTTTTCTTATTCTTCGAATGATGCACAGGCAGCAGCTTCACCGTAGGACGCTGCCAGATACCTAGCGGGAAAATACGTGAGCCCCTCTTCAGCTGTACACGCGGGATTTGAAAAGTTTTGTATCCCGACAGGCGTGCTCGGCAAAAGGGAATTTAGCGGCGCCTGCGCAGTCTTTAAACATAACCAGATGCCGATTGCACCGCATCGAGTAACGCAAAATGCAGGATGCATGATGGCCATTCATGCAAATTGCACGAAATCGAAAATTCTGATTTTTTGCAAGCCTATGATTTATAAAGAGTTTTTTAATTTCTGCTAGCTGGCACAATCGCTGCACCTATCACTCCATGCTTGCCCACTTGAGCCAATGGAGCTGATAAACATGAGCCTGATCCAAGATAAATTCGCTTCGGTATTCTCCAACTACGACGTCACCACTCAGCCTCGTCCGGACGGCGGCATCCTGTTGACCCTGCGCAACAGTGAAGGCAAGCAGGTCAAGCGTTCGATCTCTTACCAGCAGTTGCACACCGCCGACCAACTGACCTGGGTGATCAGCGCGATCCGCCGTGACCTGGCCGAGCAAGCCAGCGAGCTGCCGCAGATTTCCATGCTGCAAAGCCAGAATCGCTTCGCCCTGCCGACTTACCATTCCGCGTAAGTCAGCAGCGCAAAAAAAGGGCCGCGACGCCGTTGAGCGTCGCGGCCCTTTTTTGTGGGTTCAACATAGGCCCCGGCGTGCGGCTTCGTTCATCGCTTGCACGCGATTGTTGACCTGCAATTTGCCGTAGATATTGCGCAGGTGAAATTTCACTGTGGCCTCGGACGTGGCGCGAATCTGGCTGATTTCCCAGACAGTCTTGCCTTCCGAGGCCCATCGCAGGATCTCCAACTCTGAACAGGTCAGCGCTTTGCCGGACAGGTTAAGGCGCCTTCTGACAGCATTAGGCACGGAATACGACGCTTCAAACGGCTCCTCTGGGCGATTCATCGGTTCTCTCCTTTTATTGGCTAATGCCTTATCACCCTTCGGATTCCTCCTATTGACAGGCGATACAAACACTGAGGCCGCAGAAGAGTTACACAACCAGGAGCGCCCATGGGCAGGGCTCAGGATAAACAGCAGCGCCCTACAACTGACTCAGCTACTTCCCACACAAACTTACAACGTTTCGGGATTGAAGATTCTGACGCAAGGGCCTAATCGTCCAAACCGGGAAAACAGCCGGCGATGGCGTCTGCGGTCAATACCGGCACGCAACCCTCGGCGCTGTTGAACATGCGCAGCGCCACGGCATGGGGATGCTCACCGAAGTCCAGCCAGTGCGCTGTGTCGGCCGGCACGATCAGTAGATCGTTTTTCTCGCAGCGCACGATGTAGACGTCCTCGCCCATGTGCAGGCCGAAGAGTCCTTGGCCGGCGATGAAAAAATAGCCGTGGGTGTCTCGGCAACGCTGTTCGGCGCGTGCCGGGAAAGGGTGTGTGATGTTGAGTACCTCGACGTTGCTGTAGCCCAGGTCATTGATCGGTGCGCGATAGGCCTCGATCATCACGGCGTCGCTGGCGCCCTTCTCGATCGGGCCGGGTTGCCAGCGCTCGAACCGTACACCGTGCTCGGCCAGGGTGCTGGCGATATCTTCGACATGGGTCAGGACCTTGTTCGGCGTATCCGGTGCAGCGACGTGGTAGACGGCGACATAGCTCATTGAGGGGTTCCTTGGTTCTGCTCGTGCAATCGAAAGCCGATGATAACGGCCGCGGCCAGGGCGGCGACGCTGGCAAGACTAAAGGTGAAGGTCGGGCCCAACAGGTTCCAGCTGTAACCGGCATACAGCGCGCCCAAGGCACCGCCGGTGCCGGACAACGCAGCGTACAGCGCCTGGCCCTGGCCCTGTTGTCTGGCGCCGAAGCTGCGCTGCACGAAGGCAATCGCGGCGGCATGGAAACTGCCGAAGGTCGCGGCGTGCATCACCTGCGCCAGCAGCAACACCCAGAAGAATTCGGCAAAGCTGCCCAACAGTAACCAGCGCAGCGCCGCCAGCACAAAGCTGGCCAGCAGCACCCGGCGCAGCGAAAAACGCGTGAGGATACGGCTCATGCCGAGGAACATCAGCACTTCGGCCACCACCCCCAGCGCCCATAGCAACCCGATCACCCCACGGCTGTAGCCCAGGTGCTCGAGGTGCAAGGTCAGAAATGTGTAATACGGGCCGTGGCTCATCTGCATCAGCGCCACGCACAGGTAAAACGCCAGCACGCCGGGGCTGCGCAGTTGCTTGAGGAAACCATCCCCGGCCAGGCGATTGCCGTGGCTGGCCGGTTGCGCATTTGGCACCCACAGGCTGGCGCCGATAATCCCGGCCATGATCACCACGACCACCACCGGGTAAATGTCCAGGCTCAGCCAATCGAACAGGCGGCCCATGATGACCACGGTGAGGATAAAACCGATGGAGCCCCACAGGCGGATCTGGCTGTAGCGTGAAGTCTGTGTTTGCAGGTGAGCCAGGGTGATGACTTCAAACTGCGGCAACACCGCGTGCCAGAAGAACGCATGCAGCGCCATCACCAGCGCCAGCCAGGCGTAGCTGTGGCTGACGAAAATCAGCGAAAAACTCAGCAACGTACACACCGCGCCAAAACGCACGATGGCCAGGCGACGACCGGTGTAGTCACCCAGCCAGCCCCACAGGTTCGGGGCCACGCAGCGCATCAGCATGGGGATGGCCACCAGCTCGCCGATACGCGCGCTGGAGAACCCCAGGTGATCGAAGTACAGCGCCAGGAACGGTGCCGTCGCCCCCAGCAGGGCGAAGTAGAACAGATAGAAACTGGAGAGGCGCCAATACGGAAGGGCTGTCACAACCAGCCCGTCACAGATGGCCCAGCACCGGTGTACTCACACGCACATCGGCGTTTTGCCCGCGATTGCGCAGCAGATGGTCCATCAGCACGATGGCCATCATTGCTTCGGCGATCGGCGTGGCGCGGATGCCGACGCAGGGATCGTGACGACCCTTGGTGATCACGTCCACCGGGTTGCCGTGCACGTCGATCGAGCGGCCCGGGGTGGTGATGCTCGACGTGGCTTTGAGTGCCAGGTGCGCAACGATGGGCTGGCCGGAAGAAATACCACCGAGGATACCGCCCGCGTTGTTGCTGAGGAAACCTTGCGGCGTCAGCTCATCGCGATGCTCGGTGCCGCGCTGGGCGACACAGGCGAAACCGGCGCCGATCTCCACGCCCTTGACCGCATTGATGCTCATCAGCGCGTGGGCCAGTTCGGCGTCGAGACGGTCGAAAATCGGCTCGCCGAGGCCCGGCTTGACGCCTTCGGCGACCACGGTGATCTTGGCGCCGACCGAATCCTGGTCACGGCGCAGCTGGTCCATGTAGGCCTCCAGCTCGGGCACCTTGTCCGGGTCGGGGCAGAAAAACGCGTTGTCTTGCACGCTGTCCCAGGTCTTGAACGGGATTTCAATCGGGCCAAGCTGGCTCATGTAGCCACGGATCAGGATGCCCTGGGTTGCCAGGTATTTCTTGGCAATAGCCCCGGCGGCCACGCGCATGGCGGTTTCCCGCGCCGAACTGCGGCCGCCGCCACGGTAGTCGCGCTCACCGTATTTGTGGTGGTAGGTGTAGTCGGCGTGGGCCGGGCGGAACAGGTCCTTGATCGCCGAATAGTCCTTGGACTTCTGATCGGTATTGCGAATCAGCAGGCCGATGGCGCAGCCGGTGGTGCGGCCTTCGAACACGCCGGAGAGGATCTCGACTTCATCGGGTTCCTGGCGCTGGGTGGTGTGGCGGCTGGTGCCGGGCTTGCGGCGGTCGAGGTCACGCTGCAGGTCGTCCAGGCTCAACTCAAGGCCGGGCGGGCAGCCGTCGACAATGGCGACCAACGCCGGGCCATGGCTTTCGCCCGCGGTGGTGACAGTGAACAGCTTGCCGAAGGTATTGCCGGACATGCAGGGCGCTCCGTGAAATCAGTTGTAATCACTCAGGGGTGATAACCAAGCGCGCCAGTATACGCGGGCCCACCGACTAGTTCATCCTCGAAACCTTACCGGTCGGCATGGGTCCAACCGGCACCTCCCTGATGATGGCGCGATGATGCTGCGAGTTTTGCTGTTCACCCTCACCCTCTTGACCACCCTGGCTCACGCCGCCTCCCCCGTTGTACTGCAACGGCCTATCAGCCTCGATACGGGCAATGGCGAGTTGTTCGGCTCGCTGCTGCTGCCGCAGTCGGACCGCCCGGTGCCGGTGGTGTTGATCATTGCCGGTTCCGGGCCTACCGATCGCAACGGCAACAGCGCCGACGGCGCACGCAACGACAGCCTCAAGCGCCTGGCCTGGGTGCTGGCCCGGCACAACATTGCCAGCGTGCGCTACGACAAGCGCGGCGTGGCCGCCAGCCTGGCCGCCACCCCGGACGAACGCAACCTGACTCTGGATGCCTATGTCGCCGACGCTGTAGCCTGGGGCAAGCTGCTCAAGGCCGACAAGCGCATGGGCCCGGTGATCGTGCTGGGTCACAGCGAGGGCGCACTGGTGGCGGCGCTCGCGGCGCCGCAGCTGCAACCGGCTGGCGTGATTTCCTTATCGGGCAGTGCGCGCCCGGTCGACCAGGTGATCCGCCAGCAACTGGCCGATCACCTGCCCCCTGCGCTGCTGCTGCGCAGCAATGAGATCCTCGACCACCTCAAGGCCGGCCAGGTGGACGCCGATGTCCCTGCTCCGCTGGAAGGTATTTTCCGACCGAGCGTGCAGCCGTATCTGATCAGCCTGTTCCGCGCCGACCCGTCGGCCGCGTTCGCCAAGCTGAGCATGCCGGCACTGATTATCCAGGGCACCCACGACATCCAGGTGGGCGTGAGCGACGCACAGCAACTCAAGCAGGCCAAACCTGACGCGCAATTGGTGGTGATCGACGGCATGAATCATGTGATGCGCATCGTGCCCAAGGAGGTGAAACAGCAGCTGGCATCCTACAACGACCCGCAACTGCCGCTTGCCGCAGAGCTGGGCAACCGCATAGTGCGCTTTATCGACGGACTTCAAACCCGATAAGCGACAAATTACCTCCAGTTCTGGCAAATCCGGCCGATAAGCCCAGGGTCGACAGTAAAAAGACTGTCGGCTCGCTGGGCCTGGACAGGATCGCACCGCATGACAACCACTGAAGTACTACCCGAACCGACCGCCGACGCCTCGGCCGCGCCACCCGAGGTTGCCGACGCGGCGCCTTTGCCGTGGGCGGATGTTCAAGCCGAACATTTCAAGATGCTGCGCCTGGCGCCCCTGGCCACCGACCGCGCCACCGGTGCACGGCCGCTGCGGTTCGTGCAGTTCGGCTATGCCGAGCGCAACGACAAGCACCGCAGTTTGCTGCGCATGGTTATCCAACTGCCCGGCCAGCGCGTGCGCCGTGAGCAGAACCATCTGGATGTGTGGGTGGACCACGATACACATCGCGTGCATTTCGGCCCCGGCAACAGCCTGGAAATCGAACCGCCCAACCGTGGCATCGGTCGATTCCTGGTGGCCCAGGCTGCGGCGTGGGCGAAAAAGCACGGGGGCCATTACCGCGTCGACGGCGTCGACCTGGCCAACAAGGACGCCCTCAACGAATCCACACGCCTGCGCCGCGATCACTTCTTGCGCGTCCAGGGCTTCGACGTGGCCTACGCCGACGTGCAGCACCTCAAAGGCAATGTGCAACCCGGCAAGGTCAGCGCCGTGCTGGACAGCTGGAACACCGAGAAGGTGCAGTTCGTGGAAATCCTTGAAGCCGCGCAAATGCTGCAACAGGCGGAGCAGAACCTGCTGGAACAGGAAGTGAAGCTGCGCAAGGAAGAAGAAAAGGTCACCAAGTTCAAACGCGAAGACAGCGGCTTGCGCTTTACCATCACCTGCCTGGTGGCGTTTACGGTGTTTCAAGCGGGGTTGTTGATCTGGATTGCCACGCACCGGTAGCCGTTTGAAAGGCGATCCATGTGGGAGGAGGCAAGCCTGCCTCCCACCTTTTTACCTGTGCCCCTGCCTTTAAACCTTGGCGGCGAACACCGCTTGATGGGCGCGGCACTGTTCGGCAGTCAACATGAACACCCCGTGCCCGCCGCGCTGGAACTCCAGCCACGCAAAGTCCACTTGCGGGTACAGCGCTTGGACATGCACCTGGCTGTTGCCCACTTCGACGATCAGCAAACCTTTTTCGGTCAGGTGGTCCGCCGCTTCGGCGAGCATGCGCCGTACCAGGTTCAAGCCGTCATCCCCGCAGGCCAGGCCCAACTCCGGCTCGTGCTGGTATTCGTCCGGCATGTCGGCAAAATCCTCGGCGTCTACATACGGCGGGTTGGAGACAATCAAGTCAAAGCGCTGCGCCGGCAGGCCGTCGAAACCGTCGCCCTGCACGGTGTACACACGCTGATCGAGGCCATGACGCTCGATGTTCTGGTTGGCCACTTCCAGGGCTTCAAAGGACAGATCCCCCAGCACCACTTCGGCATCCGGGAACTCGTACGCACAGGCGATGCCGATGCAACCGGAACCGGTGCACAGGTCGAGGATGCGCGCCGGGGGTTGGGCCAGCCAGGGTTCGAAGCGGTTTTCGATCAGTTCGCCAATCGGTGAGCGCGGGATCAGCACCCGCTTGTCGACGATAAACGACATGCCGCAGAACCACGCCTCGCCCAGCAGGTAAGCCGTGGGCACGCGCTCATGGATGCGGCGATGCAGCAGGCGCTGGACGTGAGAGATTTCCTCTTCTTCGAGGTTGCAGTCCAGGTAGCTGTCGGCCATTTCCCATGGCAGATGGAGGGCGCCGAGCACCAACTGACGGGCTTCATCCCAGGCATTGTCGGTGCCATGGCCAAAAAACAGGTCTTCCCCATGGAAACGGCTGACAGCCCAACGGATATGGTCGCGCAAGGTGCGCAGGCGGGAAGTGATCACTGGGGCAGACTCCTGGAAAAAACAACTGGCGATTCTAACAGCCTTCGCCTGTACCGACGATGTACGAAAAACCTGGTGCCATACGTCGGATTTCATCCAAATTGCCAGTATTGCGCCAGACGAGTTCGCCTCTTGACATGGCTGCACGCCAGCAACGGCGTACCTTACGATGGTAGCGATTCACAGAAGCGCTCAGCCAGTGGACAATGTCGCAAATGCCCCCCTCACAGGAGCCCCCAGAATGTCCGTTCCAAAGACGATGTTTCAACTCAGCGGTCGTGGTTACGCAGCTGCCAACCTCAGCCATGCGACCCTTGTGATCATCGACGCCCAGAAGGAGTACCTCAGCGGCCCACTCGCCCTCTCGGGCATGGACGCGGCCGTGGCCAATATCAAGCAACTGGTCGCGGCGGCGCGCGAAGCCGGGCGCCCGATCGTGCATGTGCGTCACCTGGGCACCGTGGGCGGCCTGTTCGACCCACAAGGCGAGCGCGGTGAATTCATCCCGGGCCTGGAACCTGCCGCTGACGAAACCATCATCGGCAAACTGCTGCCCAGCGCTTTCCATGGCACCGAACTGCTCGACCGACTGCAAAACCTGGGTTCCCTGGACCTGATCGTCTGCGGTTTCATGAGCCACTCCAGCGTCAGCACCACGGTGCGCGCAGCCAAGAACCTGGGGTTTCGCTGCACCCTGGTGGAAGATGCCTGCGCCACCCGCGACCTGCCCTACAAAGGCGGCGTGCTGGGTGCCGAGCAGGTGCAGCAAACCGAAATGGCGATCATGGCCGACAACTTCGCCACCCTCGCCCTGACCAAAGATCTGATCTGATCGCTGCCGGGATGAGCGGGTTTATTCCCCCGCTCATCCGCCACGCCCTTTCATTTGGCGCATTTACCCCTCCCGCCGGAACAACCTGGGTATCTTCCGGTCGAAGGGCCGATACCCTGGAGGAAAGGTCGGGATGAAGATATCCGATGGTTTTGACGCTCGTCGCTTGCGCCCCAAGGGCCCGAGCAATTGGCGTCTGCGCCTGGTGGCCGGCATTGCCGCGTTGCTGGCGATTGTAGGTGTGCTGTTGGCGGGCGCTGGTGGCGCCGGTCTGTTTGGTCACTCACCGGCGCTTGGCGAATTGAATGCCAGCCCGGGCGGTTCGGCCCTGCTGCTGGGCATTGGCCTGCTGGTGCTGTGGCTGGGCGTGTGGTTGTGGCGCCGCAGCCGACGCCGCATGCGGCAGCCGCTGTCATTGAACATTGCCTCGCACTTGATGAAGAAGCACGACTAGTGGCGCTTGGATAGCGTTTCCTGCGCCCGGCCGCCGCGATTTAGGTAAACTGCCCGCCCTTCGCGGAGGCTGACATGCAAGACGACGATTTTTCCCTGTTCAAAAACGAGCTGCGCGGCGTCAAGCCGATCAAACACGATCGTGCCGACACCGGTAAACCCAAGGCCGACCGCGCGCAGATCGCCACACTGCGCCAGGCCGCGACCGTGCGCACCGACGCCACCACGGTGGATGGCCTGTCGGACCAGTTCGTGATCGACGTCGGCCCCGAAGACGAGTTGATGTGGGCCCGCGACGGCGTGCAGGAAAGCCAGGTGCGCAAGCTCAAGGCCGGCCAGATCCCCTTCGAAGGCAGCCTGGACCTGCACGGCATGACCGTGGAAAAAGCCCGGGAAACCCTGTGGGCCTTTCTCGCCGAAGCGACCAAGTTCGAAATCCGCTGCGTGCGCGTCACCCACGGCAAGGCCGTGCGGCTGGACGGCAAGCGGCCGATGATCAAGAGCCACGTCAACACCTGGCTGCGCCAGCATGCCCAGGTACTCGGCTTTACCTCGTGCCAGGCCCGCCACGGCGGCGCGGGGGCGGTGTATGTGATGCTCAAGCGGACCATGATGGAAGGGCGCGACGAGTAACAAGTGCCGTCGTCGTGCTTGCAGCGATGTGCCCGCCACCGTAACCTTGCGCTTTGCGAAAATCCCACAGGTAGTTTCATGTCCCTGGAACAGAATTACACCGCGATCCTCGGCCAACTCGGCGAGGACGTTTCCCGCGAGGGCCTGCTCGATACGCCCAAGCGTGCCGCCAAGGCGATGCAGTACCTTTGCCGCGGCTATGAACAGACGCTCGAAGAGGTCACCAACGGTGCCCTGTTCAGTTCCGACAACAGCGAAATGGTGCTGGTCAAGGACATCGAGTTGTACTCGCTGTGCGAACACCACCTGCTGCCGTTCATCGGCAAGGCCCATGTGGCCTACATCCCGAGCGGCAAGGTGCTGGGCCTGTCCAAGGTGGCGCGGATTGTCGATATGTACGCGCGCCGCCTGCAGATCCAGGAAAACCTCAGCCGCCAGATCGCCGATGCCGTGTTGCAGGTGACCGGCGCGCTGGGCGTGGCGGTGGTGATCGAAGCCAAGCACATGTGCATGATGATGCGCGGTGTGGAGAAGCAGAATTCGTCGATGATCACCTCGGTGATGCTCGGTGAATTCCGAGAAAACGCGGCCACTCGCAGCGAATTCCTCAGTCTGATCAAGTAACGGGCTGCGTAAAAAAAACCGGCGCTCATCGCCGGTTTTTTTTTCGCCTGCACAAATCAGGTAAGCTGCGGCCCCTTCTGTGTTCGGCAAGAGGTTTCAGCCATGTTCGTCAAAGCACTTCGAGTGGGCCTCGGCCACGTCATCATCGCGGGCGATTTGCTGACCCGTCCTCGCAAAAAGCAGCGCCCCGCCGAGCAGCAGGCACAGGTCAACGAAGCGGCCAAGGGCCTGACCCTGTACCAGTTCCACGCCTGCCCGTTCTGCGTGAAGACCCGCCGCACCCTGCATCGCCTGAATGTGCCGGTGGCGCTCAAGGACGCCAAGAACAATGAGCAGGACCGTCAGACCCTGCTGGAGCAAGGCGGCAAGATCAAGGTGCCGTGCCTGCGTATCGAAGGAAACGGCCAGACCACCTGGATGTACGACTCCAAGGTGATCATCGATTACCTGGACAAGCGGTTTGCGGCGATCTGACACGCCTGCACCGCCCCCACCGTCAGTTCGGTATTGGCACATCCAGGTCCAGCAGCGCCGAGCCGAGGCACTTGCCATGGGCATCCAGTGCCAGTGAGCGGGTCACGCCGCCGCGCAGTATCCCCGGCAGCACGAAGTTCAGCGCGTGCACGTTGGGCAGTTCATAGCGCCGCACCGGCGCCGCGCCCGGCGTGAGCAGCCCGGCAAAAAACGCGGCGACCCGCTCGGCGGTGAGCTGCTCGCACAGCAACGGATAATCCTCGGCGCGGTAGGCAATGATCGAGATGTTCGACGTATCGCCCTTATCGCCGGTACGGGAATGGGCCAGAGTGTGCAGTTTCATGCCCGGATCCTCTGGTTGACAGCGTCGCGCGGCAGCAGCAGCGACGCTACCGCCACCACCTGGCGCACGCTTTTGCTGGCACCGCCGCCGCCGGACGGGCCGTTGGTGTACAGGGTTTCCACTTCGTTACCGACGCGCACGGCGTCGCTGCGTTCTGCACAGCGAGCGGCGACGCGCAGGCGCACTTCCCAGGGCTCCACGCTATTGCGCGGACCGTGCAGCGAATCCATGCCGATCAATTCGGCGCGTACGTCCTGCATCTTCACTCCCATCAATTCAAGACGCTTGAGCACCACATCCCGCGCCAACTGCGCCCGTGCGACAGCGCCGGGGCCCCCGTAGGACATCTGCCCTTCCCCGATCCAGCCATCCAGATAGCCCACGCTGACCTTCAACTGCGATGGTCGCCCACGGCCATCGGCGCCCAGAGCGCGCACACGGTCCACGCCCTCCTCGACAAAACTCACCTGGGAAAAGTCCGCAGTCACATCGGGGGTGAGATAGGCCGCCGGGTCATGCACCTCATAGATCAACTGCTCGGTGCAGGTGGCAGCGCTGACTCGCCCACCGGAACCTGCGACCTTGGTGATCACCGCGCCGCCCTCGGCATCGATTTCGGCCAACGGAAAACCCAGCCGCGCCAGATCCTCCACGTCCTTGAACCCCGGATCGGCAAAATAGCCGCCGCTGACCTGCCCCGCGCACTCGAGCAAATGCCCGACCAGCGTGCCACGCCCCAGACGCGGCCAATCGTGCGCGGCCCAGCCGAATTCAAACATCTGCGGCGCAAGGAACAGCGATGGGTCGGCCACGCGACCGGTGATGACAACGTCGGCCTCGGCGCGCAGGGCCTCAAGGATGCCGTCGACGCCCAAGTAGGCGTTCGCCGAGATCACTCGCGCGCCGAGTGAGGCAAGGGTCTGGCCGTTGTCCAGCACCTGCTCGGGACGCAGCAGCGGCAATACGTCGTCGCCGACCACCGCCAGTACTTTGAGATCCAGGCCCAGCTCATGGGCGATGCGCCGCACCTCATCAGCCGCCGACAGCGGGTTGGCCGCGCCCATATTGGTAATCACCCGCAGACGCCGACGCCCCGACTGCGCGCCCACAAACGGCAGCACCCGACGCATGCGCTCGCCCAGCAGCGGGTCGTAGCCGCCCTGGGGGTCGCTGATGCGGGTTTGCTGGGCCAGGGCGATGGTGCGTTCGGCCAGGCATTCGAAGACCAGATAATCCAGGTCGCCGTGCTCGGCCAATTCGACGGCCGGTTCGATGCGGTCGCCGGAATAGCCGGCGCCGGAACCGATGCGCAAAGTGTTCATGTCAGATCACTCCCAAAAGCAACGCGGTCAGGGTCATCAACACTGACGCGGCAAACAGAAACGGAATGGTGAAGCGCTGGTGATCGGCCAGTTCGATTTTGCACAGGCCCACCAACAGGAACGTCGCCGGGGTCAACGGGCTGACCGGGAAACCGGTGGTGTGCACGCCCAACAGCGAGGCCTGGGCCACTTGCAGGGGGTCGACGCCGAGGGCCTTGCCGACTTCGGCAATCACCGGCATCACACCGAAATAGTAGGAATCGGGATCGAAGAGCATGCTCAGCGGCATGGATATAAAGCCCACCACCGCCGGGATCAGCTTGCCGTGGCCCGCAGGAATCTGCGCCACCGCTACTTCGGCGATGGCCTTGAGCATGCCGGTGCCCTGCATGATGCCGGTGAACACTCCGGCGGCGAGCAGGATACTGGCCATGGTCAACGCGGTTTTTGCATGGGCATCGATGCGCGCACGCTGGGCGTCCACGTTCGGGTAATTGATGCACAGCGCCACGACGGTGCCGAGCATGAACATCACCACCGGGTCAACCCAACCGGCAATCATCACCACCATCACCAGCACCGTCAGGATCAGGTTGAGCCAGAACAGGCGTGGGCGCCGCAGCTT
This sequence comes from Pseudomonas quebecensis, assembly GCF_026410085.1. NCBI lineage: Bacteria > Pseudomonadati > Pseudomonadota > Gammaproteobacteria > Pseudomonadales > Pseudomonadaceae > Pseudomonas > Pseudomonas quebecensis. The sequence goes on along the minus strand of NZ_CP112866.1, from coordinate 1,543,713 downwards.
GAGGTCATCCTCGCTGAGCACGCGTTGCGGCACGGCGTCCACCGTGGACCCCGCGCCCAGGCCCAGGCGTTTTTCTTCGCGGCGGCCCAGCCACCAGGCGCAGGCGAACACAAAGATCAACCCCACGATCTGCACCGGAATCAGCGGCTGGAACAGATCCGCCACCGGCACATGCAGCGCGGCCGAGGAGCGCAGCACCGGGCCGGTCCACGGCAAAAAGTTGACCCCGGCGGCCATGGCGCATACACAGGCAAGGATACGTTTGTCGATGCCCAGCCGCGTGTAGAGCGGCAACATCGCCGGCACCGTCACCAGGAACGTCACCGCGCCGGAACCGTCCAGGTGCACCAGCAACGCGAGAGTCGCGGTGCCGACGACAATCCGTGTCGGGCGCGTGCCCACCGTGCGCAGGATGCGGTCAATGATGGGATCGAGCATGCCCGCGTCGGTCATGATCCCGAAAAACAGGATCGCGAAGACAAACATGCCGACCACGGGGGCGACGTTCTTGATACCGGTGATGATGAAGGCGCTGGTTTGCAGGCCGAACCCACCGAGCAGCGCGGCGATGATCGGCAAGGCAATCAGCGCCACCAGCGGCGAGAGACGTTTGCTCATGACGGCAGCGAGCAGGCACAGGATGGTAATGACACCCAGGGTAGCGAGCATGGGGACTCCAGAGCGGCCTTTGGTGGCCGGTTATTGTTTTCCCCGGAGTATTGGAAGCGCGGTAGTCTTTGTAAATTGGAATATTCAGCCCGGCACGTTCGGAAAAACAAAACGATGAAAAATTCGATCCAGCATATCCAGGCCTTTCTCGCCGTCGCCCGCACCGGCAGCTTTACCAGGGCCGCCAGCGAACTGAACCTGTCGCCCTCGGCGCTCACTGTGCAAGTGCAGCAACTGGAAGAGTGGCTGGGCATTGCGCTGCTCGACCGCAGCCCGCGCCACGTCAGCCTCACCACTGCCGGCCAGGAAGCGCGCGGCCCTATGGAAAAACTGCTGCTGGACCTGGATAACATCGTCACCGGCTCGCGCGACCTCGCTGCATTGCGCCGGGGCGTGGTTACCATTGCCGCCCTGCCCTCGGTGTGTGCCGGTAGCCTGCCCCCGGCGCTGCGGCTGTTTCGCGAACGCTTTGCCGGGATCGAAGTGCGCCTGCACGATGTGGTGGCCCACCGCATTCATGCTCGGGTGCGCACCGGCGACGTGGACTTTGGCATCGGCGTGCGGGCCCGGTTAAGCCATGGGCTGGATTTCGTGCCGGTGTTCAATGACCGTCTGTGTGCGTTCGTGCCATTGGATCATCCCCTCGCGGCTTTGCCACGCCTGACCCTTGAACAGCTGGCGGACCAGCCGATCATCCTCACCGGCCGCGACAGCAGTGTGCGCGAGCAGGTGGACGCCCTGTTCGACCAGACGCGGCTGAGCATGACGGCCGGCATGGAGGCTAACTACATGTCGACGGTGCTGGCTTTGGTGCGTCAGGGATTGGGGATCAGTGTGTTGCCGGAATCGGCGGCGGACAGCCTGGAGGGGTTACAACGGATCGCCATCGATCATCCCGGGGTGAGCCGGGAGATCGGTTTGATCTGTCGCAGTGGGACAACACTGAGCCCGGCAGCGCAGCGTTGTTTCGACCTGCTGAACGATGAGTTATCTGGCACGTCATCGAACTGAATGGGGCAATCAGTCCAGCATCGCCACATGCTGGGGATGACTGGCTACCCGCGCCAGCCAAGCCTGCACCGCTGGGTACGGCGCCAGGTCGAAGCCACCTTCGTGCGCCACATGGGTGTAGGCATACAACGCGATATCGGCAATCGAGTACTGATCACCCACCAGATACGGCGTGGCTTGCAGTTGACGCTCCATCACCCGCAGTGCCTTGTAGCCGCCTTTATGGGTGGTTTTGTATTCCTCCAGACGGTCTTGCGGCATGTTCAGGTAGTACTGGATAAACCGCGCCACGGCGATGTAGGGCTCGTGGCTGTACTGCTCGAAGAACTGCCATTGCAGCACTTGCGTACGCAAACGCGGCTCGGTCGGCAGAAACGCGCTGCCGTCGGCGAGGAAGTTGAGGATTGCGTTGGATTCCCACAGGCAGGTGCCGTCTTCCAGCTCCAGCACCGGGATTTTGCCGTTGGGGTTCTTGGCCAGGAATTCGGCGGTCTGGGTGTCGCCGTTGAGGATGTCGACATTCACCCATTCATACGGGATGCCCAGCAGGTTGAGCATCAATTTGACCTTGTAGCAGTTGCCCGAGCGGTAATCGCCATAAACCTTGTACATGGGGTTCCCCTTATGCCGCTTGCGCGTGCTGTGCTTGACGGATCACGGCGGCCAGACGCATCAGACCTTCGTCCAGGCGGGACGGGTCGATATGGCTGAAATTGAGCCGCAGTGAGCCCAGGTGCTGGTCCGGCTCGGAAAAGAAGGGTTCGCCGGGCATGAAGGCGACGTTCTCAGCGAGCGCGGGCGCCAATAAGGTGCGGGTATCGAGCGGCTGTTTCAAGGTCAGCCAGAAGAATAATCCGCCCTGGGGCACCTGCCAGTCGGTGAGTTCGCTGAAATGCCGTTCCAGTGCGGCCTGAAACCCATCGCGGCGCTCGCGGTAAAAACGGCGCAGTTCAACCAGGTGCTGCTGATAATTTGGCGTGCCGATCCACTGCATCGCCTGCCACTGGCCCACGCGATTGGTGTGCAGATCGGCCGATTGCTTGAGCTTGAGCAGATGCGGGAACAGGTCGGGACTGGCAATCAGGTAACCGACGCGCAGGCCCGGCAGCAGGGTTTTGGACACGGTGCCGGTGTAGATCCAACTGGCCTTGTGCAGGCGGCTGACGATGGGCCGCGCGCTGGCACCGTCGAAGGTCAGTTCGCGGTAGGGTTCGTCTTCGATCAGGGTCACGCCGAATTCGTCGAGCAACGCGGCGACGGCGTCGCGCTTGGCCTCGCTATAGCGCACCGCCGACGGGTTCTGGAAGGTGGGGATCAAGTAGATGAACGCCGCGCGATGACGCTCAAGCTTGGTGCGCAACGCGGCCAGGTCGGGGCCGTCGTCCTCCAGGGGCACAGTGAGGCAATCGGCGCCGAACAGCTGGAAGATCTGCAACGCGGCCAGGTAGGTCGGGCCTTCGAGCAGGATGGGTGTGCCTTGATCGATATACAGCTTGGCCGCCAGGTCCAGGGTCTGCTGGGACCCGCTGACCACCAGCACCTGGCTGGCCTGGCACGGCACGCCCAGGGCGCGCGCCTCGGCCGCCAGCAATTCCCGCAACTGCGGCTCGCCTTCGCTCATGCCGTATTGGCCGATGTTTAATGGCATATCATCCCAGTTCAACGCCGGCAGCATGCTTTCGGCCGGCAGCCCGCCGGCGAACGACATCACTTCCGGGCGCTGCGCCGCGGCGAGGATTTCACGGATCAAAGAGCTTTTAAGGCGCGTAACACGTTCGGAGAAGGCCATAAGGTCACCGCTGGCGAAAACTGTGGGAAATACGTCAAACTGGTTGACCGAAATTACGACAGCTCACCTGGATACGTCAACATGCTTGACCTTAAAAACCAAAACAGCCAGCAACAAGCCATGGAAGCGTTTTTCTTCGGCTACCAGGCGTTCACCGCCAAGGCCGATGAAATGCTCGAACGTCGCGGGCTGAGCCGGGTACATCAGCGCATTGTGTTTTTTATCGCCCGCTACCCGGCCCTGAGCGTGACGCAGTTGCTGGCATTGCTGGGGGTAAGCAAGCAGGCGCTGAACATGCCGTTGCGCCAATTGCAGGAAATGCACTTGGTGAGCAGCGTGGCGTCGCAGACCGATAAGCGCAAACGCCTGCTGGAGCTCAGCGAAGAAGGCCGGCGGTTCGAACAGTCTTTGCGCCGCGAGCAGGTGAAGTTGCTGCAGCGCGCTTTCAGTGAAGCCGGCGAAGAGGCGGTGAAAGGCTGGCTGGCGGTGAATATGGCGCTGAGCGCGAATAACTAGAGGTTTGCCTTCCATCCCTTTCGCACACAAAATGGAAAACATTATTTGCTTTCTTTGTATACAAAAGCATAATTCGCTTCGTGCGAGTTCCTGACCTATCAGTCAACAAAACCCGCCGGTAACCTCACAGCGCTTCGCGCTGGCCATAACAATAAAATGCTTGAGGAGTACTCGCTGTGGATAGCCGCAAATCCGAAGCCCCTACGCTGGACCTGTCGCCCTCCTCCCAGGGCGGTTGGCTGGAACGCCTGTTCAAACTGCGCATGCATGGCACCACAGTGAAGACCGAGCTGATCGCCGGCCTGACTACTTTTATCACCATGGCCTACATCATCTTCGTTAACCCCAACATCATGGCCGACGCCGGCATCGATCATGGCGCGGCATTCGTCGCCACTTGCAGCGCCGCCGCCCTCGGTTGCCTGCTGATGGGCCTGTATGCCAACTGGCCGGTGGGCCTGGCGCCGGGCATGGGCCTGAATGCATTTTTCACCTACACGGTGGTCGGCACCATGGGCTATCACTGGGAGACCGCGCTGGGTGCGGTATTTATCTCCGGGGTGTTGTTCATGCTGTTGACGCTCTCACGCATCCGCGAATGGCTGCTCAACAGCATTCCGGTCAGCCTGCGCCATGCCATGGGCGCCGGTGTCGGCCTGTTTCTCGGGGTGATCGGCCTGAAAACCGCCGGCATCATCGTCGACAGCCCAGCCACCCTGATCAAGCTGGGGTCACTGCACGAGCCGGCGCCGTTGCTGGCGGCGGTGTGTTTTTTGCTGATTGCGATCCTCAGCTACCACCGTGTGTTCGGCGCGATCCTGATCAGCATCATTGCCGTGACGCTGGCCGGTTGGGGCCTGGGCCTGGTGCATTACAACGGCATCCTCTCCACCCCGCCGAGCCTGGCCCCGACCTGGATGGCAATGGACGTCAAAGGCGTGTTCAACGTCAGCATGATCAGCGTGGTATTCGCCTTTCTGTTCGTGCACATGTTCGACACCGCCGGCACGCTGATGGGCGTCGCGCAACGGGCCGGGCTGGTGAATGCCGACGGCAGGATCGATAACCTGTCACGCGCACTCAAGGCCGACAGCGCCTCCAGCGTGTTTGGCGCCATGGTCGGCGTACCGCCGGTAACCAGTTATGTGGAAAGTGCCGCCGGCGTGGCGGCCGGTGGACGCACCGGGCTGACCGCCGTGACCGTGGGCGCGCTGTTCGTAGCGGCGATGTTTTTTGCGCCGCTGGCGGGCATGATACCGGCCTACGCCACCGCCGGCGCGCTGATCTATGTGGCGATGCTGATGATGGCGAGCATGGCTCATATCAACTGGGACGAAGCCACCGACAGCATTCCGGCGATCGTCACGGCGATCATGATGCCGCTGACGTTTTCGGTCGCCGACGGCATCGCCCTGGGCTTTATCACCTATGTGGCGCTCAAGGCCGGCACCGGCAAGTACCGCGAGATTTCCGTCAGCCTGTGGGTGCTGTGCGCGATCTTCGTCGCCAAATTTATATTTTTATGAAACAGCGGCAAGGGACAAGAGGATGATTTGTCGTTTGCCGCCGCCCCTGGAGCAATGAAATGACCCTTGAAACCTGGCTGCTGTTCAGCGGCGCTGCCTTGATCGTGATCCTGATTCCCGGCCCGTTGTCGCTGTTGATGATCAGCAACAGCCTCAACTATGGCGTGCGCCGTTCGTACCCGGCATTCCTGGGCGGGGTATTTGCCTCGATCTGCCTGCTCAGCGCTTCGGCCCTGGGGCTTGGCGCATTGTTGCTGGCCTCGGAGCAGCTGTTCAGCGCCCTGAAAATCGTAGGTGCGCTGTATCTGTTCTACCTTGCCTGGCAAAGCTGGCAGCAGTCGCGCCAGCCGGCCCAAGGTGCCGACGTGCCGCGGACGGCAGCTGTGCCGCGCTTTCGCACGCTGTTTGGCCGCGCATTCGTATTAGGCGCCAGCAACCCCAAAGACATCCTGTTTTTTGCCGCGTTCCTGCCGCAATTCCTGAGCAGCCAGCAGGCGTTTGTGCCGCAGCTTTTGGTCATGATCGCCACCTGGACCGTGCTCGACCTGCTGTGCAAGCTGGCCTACGGCCTCGGTGCCCATGGTGCGGCGGGCTATCTGCGCAGCGGCCATGGCCAGAGCTGGTTCAATCGCATCAGTGCGGCGCTGTTCGGTGCCGCCGGCGTGGCGGCGCTGATCAAGGCTAGGACGGGTTTACTTTGACAAAATAGACGGTCGGTGCAAGCGTACCGAGGGTAGGCCATTGAACGCCCGCCACGATACGAACCAGGCGGTTTTCTCTCATGGCGCTCTCGACGCCCGCCAATAGAAGCGAATTCGGATTTTTTTTGATCGCGACATTCACCCAACTGTCCGTAAGCCTCGTATTCAAAGGAATACCCGATCGCTCCAGCCAATGCGGGGAGATGTAGTACACCCTGTTTGAACTGGACAGAGGATGAGTCGCGATCAATTCATCAACAGTCCTTCGCCCGCGCAGGACTTGCAGGCGCTGCACGTTGAAACCTTGCTGTTGCAATACGCGCTCGATGCGCGCGCTCTGCGCAGCGCTTCGCTCAGCGGCACGCCCACGGCCGAGACCGCGACCGCGAGCGCGATCCCGCAGCGCAGGGGCCAATCCGGATACGTTGAAGTCAACGCGAGTGAAGCCAGGTGCCTTGCCTTCATAGCCGATGTTTATTGTGTCCTGCCTTTCGGTAGGCCGAAGCAGCCTCAGCAGATCATCCGTCTGGCCAAGCCCATTAGCGGTCGGGGTCAACCAATTATCCAGCGTCGCGCGGATATTGAGCAGGTGAGTGGCGGTGGCCGGGCGAGACGAATCTGCCAGTTCAATCAGCCTCTGCGCGGTGAAGACTCGGCTTTGAGAGGTCATCTCAGGGAAAGCGATGCCGACATAATTAGCCAAGGGCCTGTCGAACTGTACGCTGTGCAGCCTCCACTCACCGGTTGCGCTGCGTGATACCGGAATGGGCTGCTCTCCAAGCGCAGTGGTTGTCCACCGATCAATATCTACATGCGCGCGTGAAACCAGCGGCTCATTCCTGGTGATAAACGCAATGCCATCCAACGGTGCATTGGCTCCCTGGTGGAGCAACCGGTAGTACCCCGCCCCTGCCGTCGTCGGACTGTCGTACGTTCTGCCCACATAGATGACATCGAAGGGAAAATTCGGGGATTCCATATGCACATGAAACGTCCCCATGGACGACGTAGCAGACAACTGCGTCGTGGAGAGCTGCACTTTCCAATCACACCAATAGGTCGTCGGCGCCGGTGATTGACGGATGCGGTTTTCGGTCGCCGCGCGCACCACTGGCGGCCGCCAGTCCGGCGCCGGTGACACGGGGGCGCGCCATGGGCTCAGCGCCCCCGCGCTGCTGCCCGGCGCAGGTTGAGGAGCGTCCGCGTCGAGCAACCACTCCCTGGAGTGGCGGATGTTCAGAATCAGTTCGTCTTGCCCTGGCGCGTGTTGATTCTTCAGGCGATACATCGGTTCGTCGCTGCGTCGGTACACCGGGTAATGGTGCACGCCATCCGCCACGAAGGATTCGCCATTTTTCACATAGATACCGTGTTCGCCCGGCGCTTTTAACGCCACCGCTTCGTCAGGCAACCCTTTGGTTTTGAAGCGCGCCAGGGCGTCAAGTTGCGTCACGGGTGACGGCACCACACGGGCGCCTCCACTTGTCGTCACCGGCAAGCGACGCATCCGCGCCAACGCTGTCCTCGATCTGGGCCGTATCGCGCGCGCAGCAGAGCCGCCCACCTTTTTCGGGCCGGGTACAAAATTCAGTAGCAAATCAATCGCCAACACGGTGCTCATAAAGCCCACATCCAGTGCATCTCGTGCGTCACCAAAACGATGAAAACGTCGCGCCGCCAGCAGCAACTCGTAGAAATCGTTGAACATTCCAAAGAGCGGAGAGAAAAAAGCCTTCACCGCCCGGTCGCGGGTATCGCTCTGCTCACCAAGACGGCGAGTGCGGTAGGCTTGCAACGCTTTGCCGGACTGGCTGGCGGCCTGGGTAGTGCGTTGCAGCTCAAGCACACTGGCGCGGTACAGCAATGCCTGGGCGTCGCTGTGGGACGTGGCAACGAGGGCCAGCCAGTCAAGCGGGTCACTGGCAATCTGCTCGAGGGCTTGCTTTTCGATCTCATCCAAAAACGGCACTGGCTCCAGATGTCGAGTGCCAAATGAGCGAATGAACTCGATACCTTGCCAAATGCCTTTGGCCATGACGAACGCCGGTATCAGGTCAAGATAATCAAGGGTCGGGCCAGACTGGTCAGCGCCATCGGGATGGTGGACGACTGCCTCGAATGCCCAGCCGGGTGCGACCTGCCGCGCCAGTGCCTTGACGTTGGCCGGCGACGCACCGAGACGGTTCAGCTCGTCATGGGCATGCTGCAGGCTGCCGTATTCGGTAAGAACCAAATCGTGCGCAGCCTCGGGCCAATACACCACGCAGAGCCCGGTGCGCTTGTCCTGTACCACGACTATTCCCGCAATGTAGCGATCATGCAGCATCGTGTGCCCAATCAAATGCACCACGTACAGCTGCAGCTCATGCTGGTTTTTCAGCAAGTCTTGCGGCGTGCGTGCCGCCATAGCCGTGCTGAAGACGCTTTGTGCCGCAGCAGTGAGCCCCCGCTGGATCGCCGACAAAAGATGATGTTCATAGCCTGTGCGCAATGCGCGATTCAATAACGCCGGAACACGTCCCGCGCCGGGTGCCTGGCTGCCTGCGACACGCGGATAAAAGACCCGAAGAATCGATGCGTCGTATTGCCCGCCGATATCCAGCGAGGACACCATGCGGATCAGATAATCGGCATTCAGCGATTGTTTCCATTCCGGTTGCAGAAAGCGTGCGCGATTGAGTCGCCAGCGTGTCCAGGGCGCCAGCGGGTCGAGGTTATGCATCGCCAGTTGTAACAGACTGAAGGAGGTACGCGTGACAGTCGGGGTCAATTGGATATTGCGGTCGCCTGCGGTACAGCCGCTTGTCCAGCCACAAAAGCTGCCCTGAACGTCATCAGGCAGTTCAATAAAGGGTTGGTCGATATCAAGCTCTGGGGAGATGCCGTCCTCGCGCAATCGGGCAGTCAAAACGCGCCGGGCGAAGGTGTACAAGTCAGGCAGCTCGTGTTCAAGCCCGGTTCTAAAAGCAAAGGTGCCGCTCAGATAAAGTTTTAGCGAGCGCCTGAAACGTTTACGCTGACCACGCGTTGCGCGCGTCAGCCAGGCCGGCATGGTTTTGGCTTCGGACGCGGCCTTGCGCACCAGCTCAATGGCGGCCTGGGCCTGGCTCAGGGCGACGTTGGCAGGAATCTTCAACTGTTGTTCCAGCTCGACGGTCAACAGCGCGCGACTCAACTCGGCATCCTTGACCTCACTGAAAAGACGCACGAGCTCTTCGTGGCTTGTTTGCAGGCGGTCGTAGCTACCAAGCAGTTTCTTGAGCGCGGCCAGCGCAGGCTTGCCCTTGATGTTCAGGTAGCGTACAGCCAATGTTCGATTGGTCGCATGGGCACGCAGATCGCGACGCTTGTCACGCTCGATATAACCCCACAGCGGGGAGTCGTCCCGACTGCCCAGGCTTGCCTTGAGGCTTCGGGTCAGTGCCTCCACCCCGGAAAAAGCCACCACCCCACCGTCCATGCCAAACGCGTACAGCACCACCGGATGCTGGCGGGTCGGAACCCTCATCGCGGGCGCCGTGGTCACCACCCAGACGTTATGCAACGCATAGAAGGCGTCCGGCTCACTGCCCACCGCGATCCAATACACCTGGGCATCGCTGTCGGTGCGTTTGTAGGCCCAGGGCTGCTCCACCACATCAATGACCAGGTCGCGATGCGCCGTGCTTAGAAGCTTGAGCTGGTGCTGCAGGTGAACTTCGCAACGCAGGGCCTCGGTTTGCGCGTTCATGAACAACGTCACACGCCGCGCAGTCCACGCACCGCCTGGGCGCTCAGCCCAAAAACCCAGCTCGAGCAAGCGGGCCCGCGCGCCCTTCATCAACGTGTCCAACGCCTGCGTATGGGCCTTAAGCTGTTCCACCAGCGTCGTGAGCGCCTGATAGGTCGGCGTGTCGGCGCCTGGGTCGGAGGGGTCAAGCAACGCAAGCACCCGTTGTTCGTAGCGCTTTGCCCGTTCCTGTACGGTGCGCAAGGCCAGCCCGGACGTGGTACTGGCGAAGATAATTTCCGCGCGCCGTCGTCGATGATCCCAATCAAGCAATTGATCGCCAAGGGCACCGAGTCGAGCGCTGCCGACCATTTGCTTCCTGAACCCCTCCGCGTATGCGAGCAGACGCACGGCGTCCAGCGGCGGTGGCCGGGGCCGATCACTGGAAAACACGTGCGCGTGGTTGACACTGACCGCACAGGCCAATTCGTTGCTCGATTGCCCTGTGAGCAAGGCCTGCGCGCCCAGTTCTAACGCATTGCTCATCACCTCAAGGCCGCGCATGACCGTGGAGGCTGCCGACAAGTCAGCAGGCCTGCATAACCCGTTACGACGGTTTAACGGCAGGCACTGCCACAGGTCGTGGAGCCGAGACGATTCCAGCTCCAGCAAGCCGCACTGAAGGCTTGCGAAAGAGCGATACTCGTAGAAATTGCGCGCCGCACCCGGCAGGTGAATAACATGGGGCGCATCCACCGGGTCGCCTTCACGATAGAGGTGCAGTGCGCCCGGGATCGCTACCGCCGAGGTACCTGGCCACATCAACTGAGCCACGCGCACACTGGCCCAGTCACCGCCCGCGCGCTGGCGCGCCTCGGCGGTCGGCGCATCGATCAGCGCCTTTACCATGGCAATACCTGCACTTGACAGTTCATCAAGTTGGCGCGCCATAAACGCCTGATCGGCGAACAGCTGCGTGTATAAATCGACCCAACGCTCCCGCCGTGTGCGCCAGGAACCCTGGGCCGGCGTGTCCCAATAATCGCTCACCGCGTGGGCCAGGCGCTCGAAAAGCCGCATTGCGATAACTCGTCGCAGCACTTGCAGCGGTGTATACGGCAACCGACGTTGCGGCTCTCCTTCGATGCTCAGGACGGTAAATTGATTGACATTGATCGACACCGAAGGCAGCACCAGCAGCAACAAAGCCCGCTCCGTCAAACTGTCCACTTTGTGGACCACCCCAGGCGCCTTGGTCTCAGTAAACAACAGGCGGTCGGGGTCAACCTCGAACGCTTTGCGCAGCTCTGCGCGGATCACCGTCAACACCTTGGGCGAACGCCCTATCAGACGAGAGAGGGCTTGGGTCGACTCTCGGCAACGGCGCTCGGCAAGACCGATCTGATTTATCAGGCGGCTGGGATGGGCGCAGGTGTTGACTCGTCGGGTCAACTGGTCGCGAATGAACTGCGACGCTGCTTCGACCGCGGCGTCGGAATCAGCGCCGTCGGGTGGTGACAGGCTGAAGGGCGGTGAGGACATAGCGTTTTCGTCTCTATGATGAAAAGGCCAAGCCTATGCACCGCAGCGCCTCAAGGGGCGCTAGATAGTTGAATGTGTGACGAACGAAAAAAAGCCCGCAGTGTGGGCGGGCGAAACCAACGAAGAGCTTTGGGGGTGATGCGCGGTGACGACTCAGCTACCGCGATAGGTCGAGTAGCTGTAAGGCGAAATCAGTAAGGGCACATGGTAGTGATCCTGTTCGGCGCTGATGCCGAAACGCAGCACCACTACGTCCAGAAAGGCCGGCTGCGGCAGTTGCACGCCGCGGGCGCGGTAGTAGTCGCCCGCGCTGAACTGCACTTGGTAGACGCCGCTGCGATAGTCGTCGCCTTGCAGCAGCGGCGCGTCACAACGGCCGTCGCTGTTGGTCACCGCAGTGGCCACCAGTTCCAGTTGCGTGCCTTCGACGCGGTACAGTTCGACCTTGATGGCGCTGCCGGGGCAGCCGTGGGCCGCGTCGAGTACGTGTGTGGTCAGTCGTCCCATGGGTCGGGGCTCCGTTCAGTCAGGTCAATGAGGCCGCACTTTTTCAGGGCGAGAAAAACGTGGCGATGGCTGATTAAGACACTTTCAACGAAAATTGTACACAATAAAAATGACAAATTTCAGCCTGCGCCGCTTGGCCCAGTGCTGGTGTTTGAATTCTTGGTAATCCTCGCTTTTGAACGACCTTTTAGACATTTACTGACCGACCGGGCAAGTTTCTTGCAGTGCTAAGCTGTGCAAGCGGTCTGGAAAAAATGCGGAAATACAGGCTTACAAAGTGGCTATCAAGTTGTATACAATCAGCCCATCGCTGTGACGCCACCCAGTCTTTCCGCTGGCCGCCACACACTCGCTACCACGCACAAGAAGGAAGACTGCAGTGAGCGCTGACTACCCACGCGACCTGATCGGTTACGGCAGTAACCCTCCTCATCCCCACTGGCCGGGCAAGGCGCGCATTGCCTTGTCGTTCGTACTCAACTACGAAGAGGGCGGTGAACGCAACATTTTGCACGGCGATGAAGAGTCGGAGGCGTTCCTTTCGGAAATGGTCTCGGCCCAGCCGCTGCAAGGCGAGCGCAACATGAGCATGGAGTCGCTGTATGAATACGGCAGCCGTGCGGGGGTGTGGCGCATCCTTAAGTTGTTCAAACAATTCGATATCCCGCTGACCATCTTCGCCGTGGCCATGGCCGCCCAGCGTCACCCGGACGTGATCCGCGCCATGGTCGCCGCCGGTCACGAGATCTGCAGCCACGGTTACCGCTGGATCGACTACCAGTACATGGACGAAGCGCAGGAACGCGAGCATATGCTCGAAGCCATCCGCATCCTTACCGAACTGACCGGTGAACGGCCACTGGGCTGGTACACCGGGCGCACCGGCCCCAACACCCGGCGGCTGGTGATGGAGGAAGGCGGCTTTCTCTATGACTGCGACACCTACGACGACGACCTGCCTTACTGGGAACCGAACACCCCCACCGGCAAGCCGCACCTGGTGATCCCCTACACGCTGGACACCAACGACATGCGCTTCACCCAGGTGCAGGGGTTCAACAAGGGCGATGACTTTTTCGAGTACCTCAAGGATGCGTTCGACGTGCTTTATGCCGAAGGCGCCGAAGCGCCGAAAATGCTCTCCATCGGCCTGCATTGCCGTCTGATCGGTCGCCCGGCGCGCCTGGCCTCGCTCAAACGCTTTATCGAATACGCCAAAAGCCACGAACAGGTGTGGTTCACCCGCCGCGTCGACATCGCCCGTCACTGGCAAGCCACTCACCCTTACAAGGGAGCGGCGAAATGACTGCGTTCCGAACCCTGCAACCCTCGACCTTAAGCCGTGATGCTTTCGTGCAGGCCTTTGCCGATATCTACGAACACTCGCCATGGGTGGCCGAAAAGGCCTTCGACCTGGGCCAGGACGCGTCGATCGATCAGATCGAAACCCTGCACCAGCGCATGAGCGATATCCTGTTGAGTGCTGATCACGCCTCGCAACTGGCGCTGATCAATGCTCACCCCGACCTGGCCGGAAAAGCTGCCGTCCAGGGCCAACTGACCCAAGCCAGCACCGATGAACAAGCGGGCGCGGGTATTCACCAATGCACGGCCGAAGAGTTCTCGCGCTTCACCGAGCTGAATGAGGCCTACAAAGCCAAGTTCAAGTTTCCCTTCATCATGGCGGTAAAAGGCAGCAACCGGCATCAGATCCTCGCCGCGTTCGAAACGCGCATCCACAATTCGGCAGACACCGAGTTCAAGTGCGCCCTGGACGAGATCAACAAGATCGCGTTGTTCCGTTTACTGACCCTCTAAACACCATCCCCAGCCACTCTATCTAAGGCAGACAAGAAGAATGAAAGCGCAACCCGTACCTTTCGAAAAGTTCGTCAACCTGGCCGACGCCCGCTTGGGCACCAAGATCATCTCCGTAACCGATGACTGGTTCGCCGACGCCAACCGCTTGTTCCAGCCGACCCCGGCCGTGTGGAAGGAGGGCGTGTTCGATGACAACGGCAAGTGGATGGACGGCTGGGAGTCGCGCCGCAAACGCTTCGAAGGTTACGACAGCGCAGTGATCCGCCTGGGCGTGCCGGGTTCGATCAAGGGCGTGGACATCGACACTTCATTCTTCACCGGCAACTACCCGCCGTCGGCCTCCCTGGAAGCCTGCTTCCTGGCCTCCGGCGAGCCGGACGCAAATACCCAGTGGACCGAAGTACTGTCGGCCGTAGAGCTGCAGGGCAACAGCCACCACTACCACGAGATCAACAACGACCAGGCGTTCAGCCACTTGCGTTTCAACATCTACCCGGATGGCGGCGTGGCGCGTCTGCGTGTGTATGGCGTGCCGTTCCGCGACTGGTCGGCGGTGGGCGACAACGAACAAGTCGACCTGGCGGCGGCGCTCAACGGCGGTCGCGCCCTGGCGTGCTCCGACGAACACTTCGGCCGCATGAGCAACATCCTCAACCCAGGCCGTGGCATCAACATGGGCGATGGCTGGGAAACCGCGCGTCGCCGCACGCCAGGCAATGACTGGGTGATTGTCGCCCTGGGTCATCCGGGCGAGATCGAAAAAATCATCGTCGACACCCTGCACTTCAAGGGCAACTACCCGGACACCTGCTCGATCCAGGGTGCTTTCGTGAAAGGCGGCACCGACAGCCAGATCGAAACCCAGTCGCTGTTCTGGCGCGAACTGCTGCCGGCGCAGAAGCTGGAAATGCACGCCGAACATACCTTTGCCGAGCAGATCAAGGCGCTGGGGCCGATTACCCACATCCGCCTCAACGTGTTCCCGGATGGGGGTGTAAGCCGCCTGCGCGTGCTGGGCAAGGTCGCTAAATAAGCGGTGAACCCAATCGCGGGCAAGCCCGCTCCCACATTTGGAATGCATTCCCCTGTGGGAACGGGCTTGCCCGCGATAGCAATAGACCAGACAACACAGAACTCGGATAAGAAGACAGCCATGCGCACACTGATGATCGAACCCCTGACCAAAGAAGCCTTCGCCCCTTTCGGAGACGTTATCGAAACCGACGGCAGCGATCACTTCATGATCAACAACGGGTCGACCATGCGCTTTCACAAATTGGCCACGGTCGAAACCGCGAAGCCGGAAGACCACGCCATCATCAGCATCTTCCGCGCCGACGCGCAGGACATGCCGCTGACCGTGTGCATGCTGGAGAGACACCCGCTGGGCAGCCAGGCTTTCATTCCGCTGCTCGGCAACCCCTTTCTGATCGTGGTCGCGCCACTTGGCGATGTACCTGTATCAGGCTTGGTCCGCGCCTTCGTCACCAACGGCAGGCAGGGCATTAATTACCATCGCGGCGTCTGGCACCACCCGGTGCTGACGATCGAAAAGCGGGATGACTTCCTGGTGGTTGATCGCAGTGGCACAGGCAATAACTGCGATGAGCATTTTTTCCAAGAGGATGAGCGGTTGATCCTCGCCCCCCACCAATAAGAGAAGGCCGGATCACCCGACAACAAGGGTGACAGGCGAGAGGTAAAGACTGTGGAAGCACATCTGTTGGAATGGCTGAACCTGAGCGTGCGCTGGGTTCACATGATCACTGGCGTCGCCTGGATCGGCGCTTCGTTCTACTTCGTCTGGCTGGAAAACAACCTCAACCGCGTCAACCCCAAGGACGGCCTGGCCGGCGACTTGTGGGCGATCCACGGTGGCGGCATCTACCACCTGGAAAAATACAAACTGGCCCCGCCGACCATGCCGGAAAACCTGCACTGGTTCAAATGGGAAGCCTATTTCACCTGGATGTCGGGCGTCGCGCTGCTGTGTGTGGTGTTCTACTCCAACCCGACCTTGTACCTGCTGGCACCGGGTAGCAGCCTCAGTGGTCCGCAAGGCGTTTTGCTGGGCATCGGCTCGCTGTTCGTCGGCTGGTTTATCTACTCCTTCCTCTGCGACTCGGCCCTGGGCAAGCGCCCTGCCCTGCTCGGCTTCATCCTGTTCGTGCTGTTGATTGGCGCCGCGTATGGCTTCAGCCAAGTGTTCAGTGGACGCGGCGCTTACCTGCACGTAGGCGCGGTGATCGGCACCATCATGGTGGGCAACGTGTTCCGCATCATCATGCCGGCACAACGCGCGCTGGTGGCGGCCATCGCCGAGAACCGCACACCCGATCCGGCCTTGCCGGCCAAGGGCCTGCTGCGCTCGCGCCATAACAACTACTTCACCTTGCCGGTGCTGTTCATCATGATCAGCAACCACTTCCCGAGCACCTACGGCAGCCACTACAACTGGCTGATCCTGGCCGGTATCGCGGTGGCGGCGGTGTTGGTGCGGCATTACTTCAACACCCGGCACAACAGTCAGAAATACGCATGGACCCTGCCGGTGGGCGCGTTGGCGATGATTTGCCTGGCGTATGTGACCGGTCCCAAGCCGGTCGCGGAAGTGGCCAAGGCACCGGCGGCCATCGAGTACCAGCCACTGCCGGAAACCGCCCTGGGCGGTGGTGCCAAGCCCGCCGCGCCTGCTGCGGCACCGGCGCCTGCGCCTGCGCCAGCCCAGGCGACGGTGGATTTCGACAAGGTGCATGGGGTGATCCAGGAGCGCTGCGCCGTATGCCATTCGGCCAAGCCCACCAGCCCGCTGTTCAGCACCGCGCCGGCCGGCGTGATGTTCGATACACCGGCGCAGATCCAGCAGCAGGCGGCGCGCATCCAGGCCCAGGCCGTGGCGAGCCAGATCATGCCGCTGGGCAACATTACCCAGATGACCCAGCAGGAGCGCGATCTGATCGGCACCTGGATCAACCAGGGGGCGCATACCAACTAACAGCCTGGTGCAACTCCAAAATGTGCGAGGGGGCTTGCCCCCTCCCACAGGTGACTTGCAGTGGTTTAGAGATTGCGTTCCACACAATACAAAAATAAAAAAGATTCGAGGTGTTGCATGTCCCCGTTAGAACCGCAGACTCCTGCCGCGCCCGCCATGGTGCGGCTGCCCCTCTTGCAACTGATTCTGGTCGGCCTGCAACACGTCTTGTTGATGTACGGCGGCGCCGTCGCCGTGCCTCTGATCATTGGCCAGGCCGCCGGCCTGAGCCGTGAAGAAATCGCCTTTCTGATCAACGCCGACCTGCTGGTGGCCGGCGTCGCCACCATGGTGCAGTCGTTCGGCATCGGCCCTCTGGGCATTCGCATGCCGGTGATGATGGGCGCCAGTTTCGCCGCTGTCGGCAGCATGGTCGCCATGGCCGGCATGCCCGGTATCGGCTTGCAGGGGATCTTCGGCGCCACCATCGCCGCCGGGTTCTTCGGCATGCTGATCGCGCCGTTCATGTCCAAGGTCGTGCGCTTTTTCCCACCGCTTGTGACCGGCACCGTGATCACCGCCATCGGCCTGTCGCTGTTCCCGGTGGCCGTGAACTGGGCCGGTGGCGGCAGCGCGGCGGCCACCTTCGGCTCCCCCATCTACCTGACGATTGCCGCGTTGGTGCTGGCCACCATCCTGCTGATCAACCGCTTTATGCGAGGCTTCTGGGTCAATATCTCGGTGCTGATCGGCATGGGCCTGGGTTACGCCCTGTGCGGCGTCCTCGGTATGGTCGACCTCAGCGGCCTGGCGCTGGCGCCGTGGGTGCAGGTGGTGACGCCGCTGCATTTCGGCATGCCCACTTTCGAGTTGGCGCCGATTCTGTCGATGTGCCTGGTGGTGGTGATCATCTTCGTTGAGTCCACCGGGATGTTCCTGGCGCTGGGCAAGATCACCGACCGCGAGGTCACGCCAAAGATGCTGCGTCGTGGCCTGCTGTGCGACGCCGGCGCGTCGTTCGTGGCCGGGTTCTTCAACACCTTCACCCATTCCTCGTTCGCCCAGAACATCGGCCTGGTGCAGATGACCGGCGTGCGCTGCCGCTCGGTGACGATCATGGCCGGGGCGTTTCTGATCGTGCTCAGCCTGTTGCCCAAAGCCGCTTACCTGGTGGCGTCGATTCCGCCGGCGGTGCTGGGCGGCGCGGCGATTGCCATGTTCGGCATGGTGGCGGCCACCGGCATCAAGATTCTGCAGGAAGCCGATATCGCCGACCGCCGCAACCAGTTGCTGGTGGCGGTGAGCATCGGCATGGGGCTGATTCCCGTGGTGCGCCCGGAGTTCTTCGCCCAACTGCCGCTGTGGATGAGCCCGATCACTCACAGCGGCATCGCCATGGCCACCCTCAGCGCGTTGTCGTTGAATGTGCTGTTCAACATCCTCGGGGGCGCCGAGCGAGCGGTGGTCGAGCACGCGCACACCTGAATGCCCCATCATCGCGCTGTACGCCCTGTAACAGCGCGCTTGAGGCCAGGCAGGGTTATCAGTATTCTCCGCGCCCGCTCGAATCGATTGCTCTTCAACGCGTTGGCGCGGCTCTTGCTAAACCCATAAAAGCTGACCGATCAGACGATATTCACAGCGAACCAAAGGCGCCGCATCAGAGCGCCTGCACTAAAAGAAAAACATAAAACTTTAACTCGGGAGCAACCGAATGAAACCTATGTTCAAAGGCCTGGTACTGGCGGGATCCCTGCTGGCCGGCGGCCAGGCCGTGGCCGGTGACTTGTTGCAGTGGCAGAACAACAGCCTGACGTATTTGTGGGGCAAGAACTTCACCGTCAACCCGCAGATCCAGCAGACAGTCACGTTCGAACATGCCGACGCGTGGAAGTACGGCGACAACTTCTTCTTCCTCGACCGCATCTTTTACAACGGCAAGGAAGACGGCAACGTCGGCCCGAACACCTACTACGGTGAGTTCAGCCCGCGCTTGTCGTTCGGCAAGATTTTCGACCAGGACTTGTCCTTCGGCCCGATAAAAGACGTATTGCTGGCAATGACGTACGAGTTCGGCGAAGGCGACAACGAGTCGTACCTGGTCGGCCCCGGCTTCGATTTGAACATCCCCGGTTTCGATTACTTCCAGTTGAACTTCTACCAGCGCCAGACCGAAGGCAATCGGCCAGGTGACGGCGTGTGGCAGATCACCCCGGTATGGTCGTACACGATCCCGGTGGGCAACTCGAACATCCTGATCGACGGCTTCATGGACTGGGTGGTGGACAACGACAAGAACGCCCGCGGCACCTACCACGCCAACCTGCACTTCAACCCTCAGGTCAAATACGACCTGGGCAAAGCCATGAACTGGGGCGAGAAACAGCTGTACGTCGGTTTCGAATACGACTACTGGAAGAACAAGTACGGCATCGAAGATTCCGGCGCGTTCAAGACGACTCAGGACACGGCGAGCTTCCTGGTCAAGTATCACTTCTGATCGAACACCGCAGGTGCGCGTGTGAGAGGGGCTCGCCCCTCCCACAGTCAGACAGGCTGCAAACCCAGGAACCGGGTGATCTCTTCACGCTTGGCCAGCGCATCTTTCCTGCCCAACTCGATCAATTCGCTGCAATACCCCGCCTCGAACAACAAGTAGCTCAGCACCCCTGCCCCGCTGGTCTTGGTCGCACCCGGCCCGCGCAGGAACACACGCAACGCCGCCGGCATTTCCTGGCGATGCCGCGCGGCGATTTCGTCGATGGGCTGGCTGGGGGCGATCACCAGCACCTCCACCGGCGCCAGACCGCGCGCCGCGCTGTCGGCCGGTTGCAGATGGCTGAACTGATTGAGGCGTTCCAGCAATTCGATATCGCTTTCCAGGCTGTCGATGAAGGTGCTGTTGAGCATGTGCCCGCCAATCTGCGCCAAGGTCGGTTGCTGCCCGGTGTAGACGCGCTGCACGACCGGCTCGTTGCCACGCGGGTTGCCGCTGACGCCAACCACCAGCACGCGACTGGCACCCAGGTGCAGTGCCGGGCTGATGGGCGCCGACTGGCGCACCGCACCGTCCCCGAAATATTCTTGGTCGAGCTTCACCGGGGCAAACAGCAGCGGGATCGCCGAACTGGCGAGCAGGTGCTCAACCGTCAGTTGGGTCGGCACGCCGATGCGTCGATGGCGCAGCCAGGCGTCAATGGTGCCGCCGCCCTGGTAGAAGGTCACGGCTTGCCCGGACTCATAGCCAAAGGCTGTGACCGCCACCGCATGCAGGTGCTTTTGCCGAATGGCTTCATCGATCCCCGGCAGGTGCAGCTTGTCCTGCAACAGGTCACGCAATGGCGAGCTGTTGAGCAGCGCCACCGGCACCTGGCGGCCCAGACCCAACAGGCTGTGAATCAGGAAGCGCCCGGCCTGGCGCGCCACGCCGGGCCAATCGCTGCGCAGCACCAGGTGGCTGCGAAAGCCCTGCCAGAACGCGGTCAGGCGCTCGATGGACGCGCGAAAATCCATGGCGCCACTGGCCAGGCTCACGGCATTGATCGCCCCGGCCGACGTGCCGACGATCACCGGAAACGGGTTGGGCGCCCCCGGGGGCAACAGCTCGGCAATCCCCGCCAGTACCCCCACCTGATACGCCGCTCGCGCCCCGCCGCCGGAAAGAATCAAGCCTGTAACCGGTTCAGCTGGGCGCATCGCGTCACTCCACGTGGGGAAAGGTCGGTCTTATCGACGGCGTTTTTCGTACAGTTTCGGTTCACCCGCCGGCCGGCTCTTGAAGCGGCGGTGGGTCCATAGGTATTGCTCGGGGCATTCACGCACGCAGGCTTCGATCCACTGGTTGATGCGCAGGCAGTCGACCTCATCGCTGTCACCGGGGAAGTCAACCAGCGGCGGGTGGATCACCAGGCGATAGCCACTGCCATCGGCCAGGCGCTCCTGGGTGAACGGCACCACCAGCGCCTTACCCAGGCGGGCGAACTTGCTGGTGGCAGTGACGGTGGCGGCCTGAATGCCGAACAGCGGCACAAAAATGCTTTGCTTGGCGCCGTAGTCCTGGTCCGGTGCATACCAGATGGCGCGGCCGGCGCGCAGCAGCTTGAGCATGCCGCGCACGTCTTCGCGTTCCACCGCCAGGGAGTCGAGGTTATGCCGCTCGCGGCCACGGCGCTGGACATAGTCGAACAACGCGTTGCTATGCTCGCGGTACATGCCGTCGATGGTGTGCTTCTGGCCGAGCAGCGCCGCGCCGATTTCCAGGGTGGTGAAATGCAGGGCCATCAGGATCACGCCCTTGCCGTCCAACTGCGCCTGCTTGAGGTGTTGCAGGCCCTCGACATGGGCCAGCCGCGCCAGGCGCTGGCGCGACCACCACCAGCTCATGGCCATTTCAAAGAAGGCGATGCCGGTGGATGCGAAGTTCTCCTTGAGCAGCCGCTTGCGCTCCTCGGCGGATTTTTCCGGGAAGCACAGCTCCAGGTTGCGCGCGGCAATGCGGCGGCGCTCGCCGGCCACACGGTACATGCCCGCGCCCAGCAGCCGACCAATGGCCAGCAGCGCGCGGTACGGCAATTGGGTCACCAGCCAGAGCAGGCCGAGTCCCAGCCATAACAGCCAAAATCGCGGGTGAAAAAATACAGCTCGAAAACGCGGGCGATCCATTACAGATTCCGGTAAAGACAAGGGCCGCGCATTCTACAACGGTTCGACTCGGCTTGCGGCGGGTGAGTGTTCTCGTTATAAGTCTCGACACTTTTCGTGACAAGCCGCTTTATGCCGACCATGAGCCAAACCGAACCGCTAGACCAAGATCCCGTGTTCCAGTTGAAAGGCAGCATGCTCGCCATCACCGTGCTGGAACTGGCGCGCAACGACCTCGAGGCCCTGGACCGCCAGCTCGCCGCCAAGGTCGCCCTGGCCCCCAACTTCTTCAACAACGCCCCGCTGGTGCTGGCCCTGGACAAACTGCCCGCCGGTCAAGGCGCCATCGACCTGCCCGGCCTGATGCGTGTGTGCCGCTCCCATGGCCTGCGCACCCTGGCCATCCGGGCCAGCCGGATCGAAGACATTGCCGCGGCAATCGCCATTGAACTGCCAGTACTGCCGCCGTCGGGTGCACGCGAGCGACCGCTCGATCCGACCGAAGGCGAGCTGAAGAAAAAACCGGAAAAACCACCCGAGCCGACGACCAAGCCTACAAAGATCATCACCACGCCCGTACGCGGCGGGCAGCAGATTTACGCCCAGGGCGGCGACCTGGTGATCGTCTCCTCCGTCAGCCCCGGCGCGGAACTTCTCGCCGATGGCAATATCCATGTATACGGCCCGATGCGCGGACGCGCCCTCGCCGGGATCAAGGGTGACACCAAGGCCCGTATTTTCTGTCAGCAGTTGACCGCTGAACTGGTGTCCATCGCCGGCCAGTACAAGGTTTCCGAAGATTTGCGCCGCGATCCGCTGTGGGGCGCCGGGGTGCAGATAAGCCTGTCGGGCGATGTGTTGAACATCGTCCGCCTTTAACGGATACTGCCGCATTTTCCAAGCATCTCTAGACTCTGATAGCACAGCGAAACCGGCAAGACTTGCGTAGGAATAACTGAAAGCTGGCGTTCCCCATGGGAGCCACAGCTTTTTTCCTACAAGGGCTGTCCGCCTGCAGCGAGTTTCAAGAGATGTTTTTCAGGGGCTGAAAAGTCCTTTTTCCTTAGGGGTGAAACACCTTGGCCAAGATTCTCGTGGTTACATCCGGCAAGGGTGGTGTGGGTAAGACCACCACCAGCGCCGCTATCGGTACCGGTCTCGCGTTGCGCGGCCACAAGACAGTCATCGTCGACTTCGACGTGGGTTTGCGTAACCTCGACCTGATCATGGGCTGCGAACGCCGCGTGGTGTACGACTTCGTCAACGTGGTCAACGGCGAAGCCAACCTGCAACAGGCTCTGATCAAGGACAAGCGTCTTGAGAACCTGTACGTGCTGGCCGCCAGCCAGACCCGCGACAAAGACGCGCTGACCAAGGAAGGCGTAGGCAAAGTTCTTGCCGAGCTGAAGGAAACCTTCGAATACGTGGTCTGCGATTCCCCTGCGGGTATCGAGACCGGCGCGCACCTGGCGATGTATTTCGCCGACGAAGCCATCGTCGTGACCAACCCGGAAGTCTCCTCGGTACGTGACTCGGACCGCATGCTCGGCCTGCTGGCCAGCAAATCCAAGCGCGCCGAAGAAGGCCAGGACCCGATCAAGGAGCACTTGCTGCTCACCCGCTACAACCCTGAGCGCGTCAGCAACGGCGAAATGCTCGGCGTTGAAGAC
Source organism: Pseudomonas quebecensis (assembly GCF_026410085.1). Taxonomy (NCBI): domain Bacteria; kingdom Pseudomonadati; phylum Pseudomonadota; class Gammaproteobacteria; order Pseudomonadales; family Pseudomonadaceae; genus Pseudomonas; species Pseudomonas quebecensis. Next base: position 1,520,637 of record NZ_CP112866.1, on the reverse strand, counting down.
GTGAAGGAAATCCTTGCCGTGACCCTGCTGGGCGTGATTCCAGAATCCCAAGCGGTGCTCAAGGCCTCCAACCAGGGTGTTCCGGTGATCCTCGATGACCAGAGCGACGCCGGCCAGGCGTACAGCGATGCGGTCGATCGCCTGCTGGGCAAGTCCGTGGAACATCGCTTCCTCGATGTCAAGAAGAAGGGATTCTTCGAGCGTATCTTTGGAGGCAATTGAACAATGAAATTTCTCGACTTCTTTCGCGCCAACAAAAAGCCAAGCACCGCGTCGGTCGCGAAAGAGCGTCTACAGATCATCGTGGCGCACGAACGCGGCCAACGCAGCACCCCGGATTACCTGCCAGCCTTGCAGAAGGAACTGGTCGAGGTGATCCGCAAGTACGTCAATATCGGCAACGATGACGTGCATGTCGCCCTGGAAAACGACGGCAGCTGCTCGATTCTGGAACTCAACATCACCCTGCCCGATCGTTGATCGAACGGGCGGTCGCCACGGCGGCTCGGTCATTCGGCTCCCTTCGCGGGAGCCGGGTGGCCCAGCCGCCGTTGGCGTTTGTTACGAGGCTGTTTAATGCCGTTGTCCAACATTCATATCCTTTACCAGGACGCCGCTGTCCTGGTGGTGAACAAGCCGACCCTGCTGCTCTCGGTGCCTGGGCGCGCCGACGACAACAAGGATTGCCTGATCACGCGCCTGCAGGAAAACGGCTACCCTGAAGCTCGCATCGTCCACCGGCTGGACTGGGAAACCTCGGGCATTATCCTGCTGGCCCGCGACGCCGATACTCATCGCGAGCTGTCGCGCCAGTTTCACGACCGTGAAACCGAAAAGGCCTACACTGCCCTGGCCTGGGGCCAACCGACGCTGGACAGCGGCAGCATCGACCTGCCCCTGCGCTACGACCCACCCACCAAGCCCCGCCATGTGGTGGACCACGAATTCGGCAAGCATGCACTGACCTTCTGGAAGGTGCTGGAGCGCTGCGGCGACTGGTGCCGCGTCGAGCTGACACCCATCACCGGACGCTCGCACCAATTGCGTGTGCATATGCTATCCATCGGCCACCCTCTGTTGGGGGATGGCCTGTACGCCCACGAACAAGCCCTGGCTGCGTGGCCGCGCCTGTGCCTGCACGCGAGCATGCTCAGCTTTACCCATCCGCAAAGCGGCGAGCGCCTGCGCTTCGAGTGCCCTGCACCCTTTTAAGTGGTCAACACAGGCAAATGTGGGAGGGGGCTTGCCCCCGATGACGGCGTATCAGTGACAGATGTACTGACTGACACACTGCAATCGGGGGCAAGCCTTCTCCCACATTTGTTATGTGCACTTGCCGCCATCGAACGGTAAACTCCGCGCATTGCTGTCTGGAGCTATTTATGCGCGAAGCGTTGAATCAAGGCCTGATCGACTTTCTCAAGGCCTCCCCTACTCCTTTTCATGCCACCGCCGCCCTGGCCCAGCGCCTGGAAGCGGCCGGTTACCAGCGTCTCGACGAGCGCGAAACCTGGACCACCGAAGCCAACGGGCGCTACTACCTCACCCGTAACGACTCCTCGATCATCGCCTTCAAACTCGGCCGCCATTCACCACTGCAGGGCGGCATTCGCCTGGTCGGCGCCCATACCGACAGCCCGTGCCTGCGGGTCAAGCCGCAGCCGGAATTGCAACGCCAGGGCTTCTGGCAGTTGGGCGTGGAAGTCTACGGCGGTGCCCTGCTGGCACCGTGGTTCGACCGCGACCTGTCGCTGGCCGGGCGCGTGACCTTCCGCCGCGATGGCAAGGTCGAAAGCCAATTGATCGACTTCAAACTGCCGATCGCGATCATCCCCAACCTGGCCATCCACCTCAATCGCGAAGCCAACCAGGGCTGGGCGATCAATGCCCAGACCGAGCTGCCGCCGATCCTGGCGCAGTTCGCCGGTGACGAGCGCGTAGACTTCCGCGCCGTGCTCACCGACCAACTGGCCCGCGAACACGGGCTCAATGCCGACGTCGTACTCGATTATGAGTTGAGCTTCTACGACACCCAGAGCGCCGCGGTGATCGGGCTCAACGGCGACTTCATCGCCGGCGCGCGCCTGGACAACCTGCTGTCGTGCTACGCCGGTCTGCAGGCCCTGCTGACCAGCGACAGCGAGGAAACCTGCGTGCTGGTGTGCAACGACCACGAAGAAGTCGGCTCCTGCTCGGCCTGTGGCGCCGATGGCCCGATGCTGGAGCAGACCCTGCGTCGCCTGTTGCCCGAAGGTGATGAATTCGTGCGCACCATCCAGAAATCCCTGCTGGTGTCGGCCGACAACGCCCACGGCGTGCACCCCAACTACGCCGACAAGCACGACGCCAACCACGGCCCCAAGCTCAACGCCGGCCCGGTGATCAAGGTCAACAGCAACCAGCGCTACGCCACCAACAGCGAAACCGCCGGTTTCTTCCGCCACCTGTGCATGGCCCAGGAAGTGCCGGTGCAGAGCTTCGTGGTGCGCAGCGACATGGGCTGCGGCTCGACCATCGGCCCGATCACCGCCAGCCACCTGGGCGTGCGCACCGTGGACATCGGCCTGCCGACGTTTGCCATGCATTCGATCCGTGAACTGTGCGGCAGCCATGACCTGGCGCATTTGGTGAAGGTGTTGGGCGCGTTCTACGCCAGCCACGACCTGCCCTGAAACCAGGACTGCCTGTAGGTGGGAGGGGACACCCCCCTCCCACATTGGTTTTGCATCCCCCTGACCTGCATCACCTGCACTTTGCGCAATCCGACCTAGACTGGTCGATATTCCCCTCAGACAAGGCCGTCGCTCCATGATCCCCATGTCCTCGTTCCACGCCATGCTGATTCCCATCCTGATCGGCATGATCCTGCTGGCGGTAGGCTTCAACTTTCGCGACAAGCCTCTGGGCGTGTTCGGCATGTGGATCGGCATGCTGCTGATTCTGGGCACCGTGGTGTACAAAATCCTGGCCAAGCTGGCCGAATGACAATTGCACTCGCATCTGGCATAGCGCCCTCGTACACTCGGTCAATTCGTCGTCTCCAAGGTTGACCGCCTCGTGCTTTTCCGTCTGTTTGCCCTGCCCTGTTGCCTGCTGCTCGCCCTGCTCATTCTGCTGCCGACCTCGCCCGCCCACGCGGCGGGCCTGCCCGGGTTACTCGCAGGCTCCAGCAAGCCCCAACCACAGGCCGAGGTGCCCTTGGGGCAATCGCTGGACGAGGTGATCAAGACCCTGGAGAACGACCAGCAGCGCACCCAGTTGCTCAGCGACCTGAAAAAGCTGCGCGCCGCGACGCAAAAGGCCCAGCCGGTCGCCGAGCAAGGCGTGCTCGGCTTGATCGGCAGTACGCTGTCAGGCCTGGAACAGCAATTCTCCGGCAGCGACAGCCCACTGGGGCGCTGGTCCGATGAAGTCGACCAGGCCAAGGACGAACTTGAAGCCCTGATGCTGCCAGCCAGCGAATGGCTGCCGATCATTTTCGGCTTTGCCTTGATCCTGGCGGTGTGGAGCCTGCTGGCCGCCGCGCTGATCTGGCTCAGCCACCGCGTGCGCGAACGTTTCGGCCTGCCCGAAGAATTGCCGCAACATCCACGCACCTGGGACATGCTGCGCTTCGCCCTGCGCAAACTCGGGCCGTGGCTGATCGCCCTGGTCATCACCGTGTACCTGAGCTACGCCCTGCCTTCGTCCCTGGGCAAATCCCTGGCGATGGTGCTGGCCTATGCGCTGGTGGTGGGCACCTGTTTTTCGGCGATCTGCGTGATTGCGTTCTCCCTGCTCGACGGTCCGCACCGCCATCGTGCGCTGTACATCCTGCGCCACCAGGCCTTTCGCCCGCTGTGGCTGATCGGCAGTTTCGCCGCCTTCGGCGAAGCCCTGAGCGACCCGCGCATGATGCAATCCCTGGGACCGCACCTGGCCCATACCGCCGCGACCGTGGCCAATGTGATGGCGGCCCTCTCCACCGGTGTGTTCATCCTGCGCTTTCGCCGGCCGATTGCGCACCTGATCCGCAACCAGCCGCTGTCGCGCCGCCTCACTCGCCGCGCCCTCAGCGACACCCTCTCGATTATCGGTACCTTCTGGTACCTGCCGGCGTTGTTGCTGGTGGGCATTTCGCTGTTCGCCACCTTCCTGTCAGCCGGCGACACCAGCACCGCCCTGCGCCAGTCGCTGCTGTGCACGGTGCTGTTGGTGTTGTGCATGGTGATCAACGGCCTGGTGCGTCGCCATGCGCTCAAGCCGCAGCGCGGGCACAAGCGTCATGCACTGTATTCCGAGCGCCTGAAGAGTTTTTTCTACACCCTCGCCCATCTGCTGGTGTGGCTGGCGTTTATCGAGTTGGGCCTGCGGGTGTGGGGCCTTTCCTTGATTCGGTTTACCGAAGGCGACGGCCATGAAATCAGCGTCAAGCTGTTCGGCCTGGGCGGTACGCTATTGTTTGCCTGGCTGATCTGGATCCTCAGCGACACCGCGATCCACCACGCCCTGACGCGCTCGCGCAAAGGCCTGGCCAATGCCCGCGCCCAGACCATGATGCCGTTGATCCGCAACGTGCTGTTCGTGACCATTTTCATCATCGCCGCCATCGTCGCACTGGCGAACATGGGCATGAACGTCACGCCGCTGCTGGCCGGTGCCGGTGTGATCGGCCTGGCCATCGGCTTCGGTGCACAATCGCTGGTGGCGGACTTGATCACCGGTCTGTTCATCATCATCGAAGACTCCCTGGCCATCGACGACTACGTCGACGTCGGCGGCCACCTGGGCACGGTCGAAGGCCTGACCATTCGCACCGTGCGCCTGCGCGACATCGACGGCATCGTGCACACCATCCCGTTCAGCGAAATCAAGAGCATCAAGAACTACTCGCGGGAGTTCGGCTACGCGATCTTCCGCGTGGCGATCCCGTACAACATGGACATCGACGACGCGATCAAACTGATCCGCGAGGTCGGCCAGAAAATCCGCAACGACCCCATGCAGCGCCGCAATATCTGGTCGCCGCTGGAGATCCAGGGCGTGGAGAGCTTTGAGTCCGGCAGCGCCATTCTGCGCGCGCGGTTCAAGACGGCGCCGATCAAACAGTGGGAAGTGTCGCGGGCGTTCAACCTGTCGCTCAAGCGCCAGCTGGACGAAGCGGGCCTGGACCTGGCCACGCCGCGCTTGAGTGTGCAGGTAGTGACGGCGGCATCCGGGCAGGAAAAAGACAAAACCGTCTGACTCCCGATCCCATTGCAGGATCGGGAGCGGCGCAGATCAACCGGCCAGTGCCGCGCCGTCCATCTTCTGGCGCAGGCTCAGGGGACGCATGTCGGTCCAGACTTCTTCGATGTAGGCCAGGCATTCTTTCTTGAAGCCGCTCTTGCCCACGGTGCGCCAGCCTTCGGGCACGGCCTTGTAGTCGGGCCAGATGGAATACTGTTCTTCGTGGTTGACCACCACCTGAAACAGGATGTCGTCGCGGTCAAATACTGAGGTCATTGCGGTTCTCCGTCGTTCATGGGCTGGCTGCGCAGCGTGCGCAGCGTCGATATCTGTAGAAACGTAGCGCGCCTACAAAAAATTAGAGGCTGGCGACGGCTGCCGCGAGGGCGCGACCGAAAATCTCGGCCACCTGGTCGATTTCGCCGGCGGTGATCACCAGCGGGGGCAGAAAGCGCACCACGCTGGCGTGGCGACCGCCCAGCTCCAGGATCAGCCCGCGCTTGAGGCATTCGCGTTGCACCAACGGCGCCAACTGGCGATGCACCGGAGGGTGGCCCTGCTGGTCGAGCGCGCCGTGCGGGTCCACCAGCTCGACGCCGAGCATCAGCCCGCGCCCACGGATGTCCCCCAGGTGCGGGAAGTCACGCTGCAGCAGGCGCAGGTGTTCGCCCAGGCGCTCGCCCATCGCTGCCGCGTGGCCGGGCAGGTCATGGGCCTTGAGGTAGCGCATCACCGCCGAGCCTGCCGCCATGGCCATCTGATTGCCGCGAAAGGTCCCGGCATGAGCACCCGGCAACCAGGTGTCGAGCCAGTCGCGGTACACCACCACTGCCAGCGGCAGGCTGCCGCCGATGGCCTTGGACAGCACCACCACGTCCGGAATGATGCCGGCGTGTTCAAAGGCAAACATCTTGCCGGTGCGACCGAAGCCGCTCTGGATCTCGTCGACGATCAACGCGACGCCCGCCTGTTCGGTGATACGCCGCAGACCGCGCAGCCAGTCGAGGTCGGCCGGAATCACGCCGCCCTCGCCCTGCACGACTTCCACAATCACCGCAGCCGGCAACAACACGCCGGCTTCGGGATCGTTGAGCAGGTTCTCGAGGTAATGCAGATTGACCCGCACCCCCTCCGCGCCGCCCAGGCCGAACGGGCAACGGTAGTCGTAGGGGTACGGCAGAAACTGCACGCCATGAGCAAGCAAGGCGCCCAAGGGTTTCTTAGGGCCCAGGCTGCCCATCAGGCTTAACGCGCCCTGGCTCATGCCATGGTAACCGCCCTGGAACGACAACACGGTGCTGCGTCCGGTGGCGGTGCGCACCAGTTTCAGCGCGGCTTCCACCGCATCGGTACCGGTGGGGCCGCAGAACTGGATCTTGGCCTGGCGCGCCAGTTCGGCCGGCAACAGGCCGAACAGGTCCTGCACGAATTGATCCTTGACCGGCGTAGTCAGGTCGAGGGTGTGCAGCGGCAGCTCATCGATCAGCACCTGCCGGATTGCGTCGATCACCACCGGGTGGTTATGCCCCAGCGCCAGCGTCCCCGCACCGGCCAGGCAATCGATAAAGCGGCGACCTTCCACGTCTTCCACATAAATACCCTTGGCGCGTTTGAGCGCCAGGGGGATGCGCCGTGGGTAACTGCGCGCGTTGGACTCCTGCTGACGTTGACGCGCCAGCAGCGGGGTTTCGTCGAACTGATAGAGCGTTTCATGCACCTGGGTATCTTCGATACGGCTGGTAGCGACTGACATCTCTGGATCCCTCAATACGCTGGATGATGGTGACCAAACTGCCGATCCGTTGGCGTCTGGCCCAAGGGCATGCGCACGGATTTCCTGTTCTGGAAACGCACCAGCGAGAAGAGGATTTAGGCGGCAGTGATGAATGCCCCTGATGACCCTAGGCATCTACCCAACTTCGGTGAAAACATAACCTGAAAAAATGAGGTTCTGGTGGCGAGCAGGCTTGCCCTGCGCCGGGCTTCAGAGCCCGCGGTATTTTTCATTCAAGGCATACAGAATCGCGCAGGTTTCGGCGTCCAGCACGCCGCAGTAATCCCGTGGCCGGAAATGCATTTGCAACGCACGGGTTCTCAGTTCGAACGCCTGGCGATTCTGCGCCGGTTTGTACCCATAGCGCTGGAAGGCCCGCTCCACTTCGACTTCCGGTGGCAGACTGACACAGAAGCGTCGTTGGTACATGGCCCGCGTCGGCTCATCGAACCAGGCGCCGATACCTGCCCTGTGCAGTCGCTCCCAGGGCAGCCGAGGCCCCGGATCGCTCTTGCGCCAGTAGGCCACGTCGGAGTGGCCGAGGATATCGGTCGGCGTAATCCGCGGATAGCGCCCCAGGACATCGTGCAGCAGCGCGATCAGTACTTCGATCTGTTCCTCGGCGTAGGCGGGAAAGCTGAATACGCCCGCGTCGTCCCGCGCCAGGTTGACGAGCTCGATACCGATCGAGCGGCTATTAAGGTTGTCCCCTGCGTCCCAATGGCTCGCGCCGGCATGCCAGGCGCGCTGGGTCTCGTCCACCAGGCGAAACACGCGCAATTCCTCATAGCCGACGGCGCGATAGCCGGGATCATCGGGGTCGGGCAGCAGGTAATGCGCACTCACCCCATCCTGCGTCAACGTGCGCAGGGAGGATGCAAACGGCGCCGCGGTGTAATGCACGATGACCTGGCGCACGGGCTCGCCATTGCGCCCGTTGAAGCCGGTGGCGGGATAACTGGTGTCGATGACCAACATGAGAGCCGTCCTTTTCAATACAGGCCAAGTCGTTCGGCCCGTTCAAACGCAAAAAAATTACCGCCATCCTGAAGGTTCGGACGCCAGGCGGGCGGTAACTATTTGGCTCTCAAAGAAAAGCGATCAGCGCCGCAGCGGCATGCTCAGCTCGACGCGCAGGCCATCGGGGAGGCTGTCGAAGGTCAGCGAGCAGGCGCAGCGCTGCACGATCGCCTGCACGATCGCCAGGCCCAGGCCACAGCCTTCGCTGCTGCCGTTGCGCCAGAAGCGCTGAGTGAGGTATTGCAGGTCTTCGCTGGAGATCTGCTTGCCATGGTCGCGCACGCGAAACACCACCTTGTCGGCGTGGTTGAACACGTTCAATTCCACGCGGGTGTGCGCCGGAGTGTGGCGCAACGCGTTGTCCAGCAGGTTGCGCAATGCGGCGACCGCCAGGCCCACCGGCATGTCTACCGGGGCGCCGCAGAGGTTGTCCGACAGGCTCAGGTCGATGCGCGCGTTGTCGCCGGCGTTGGCGTCCTGGATGGCCAGACGCGCGACTTCTTCGGCGCTGGACTGCAGCCCATCGTCAAACGAAAGACTGCCTTCCACCCGCGCCAGCAGCAGCAATTGCTCCAGGGTGCGATGCAGGCGGTCGGCGCCCTCCTCGGCGTGGGCCAGGGATTGGTCGCGGGCGGCGCCGTCGGTCATGCGCGCCACCTGCAGGTGGGTCTTGATCGCCGTCAGCGGGCTGCGCAGCTCATGGGCCGCATCGCCGGTGAGGCGGCGTTCGCGCTCGATGGTCTTGGCGATGCGCTGCAACAGTTGGTTCTGGGTGTCGAGCAGCGGTTTGAGTTCGCTGGGCAGCGGGTGGATCTGCAGCGGTTCGAGGGAATCGGCGCTGCGCCGCATCAGCGCGTCGCGCATACGGTTGAGCGGCAACAGGCTTTGGCCGATGCCCAGCCACAGCAGGCACAGGCACCCCAGCATCGCCACGCCCACCGGCACCGAGGCTGCCAGCAGGATCGACAGGTTCAATGCCTCGCGCTCCACCTGGCGGTCGGCGGTGGTGATCAGCAGGTCGCCACGGGACAAGGTAAAGCTGCGCCAACCCACGCCATCGATGACCTGGTCGCGAAAGCCGCTCTTGCGCGACTCCAAGCCCTCATCCGGGGTGGTATGGCTACGCGCGAGGACTTCCCCGCGCAGGGAACTGACCTGACAGGCCATGCCGCCCGGCACATTGAGTTGTTCGGCACTGAAATGCGCACCACCGCTGACACTGGCCAGGCCCGGCATCTGTTCGGTCAGCCCGGCCACCATGCGCGCAGACGCCACGAGGCGCTGGTCGAGGGAAAACATCATCTGGTTGCGCAGGTCATTGAGCATCCAGGCCGCCGCCAGAGCCCAGATCAACACAAATGCAACGCCCAACTTGAACGTCAGGCGCAGACGCAGGCTTTTCAAGACGCGTCCTTTGCCGTGCCCGCCGGCCCCAGGCGGTAACCGAGACCGCGCACCGTTTCGACGATACCGTTGCCCAACTTGCGCCGCAGGTGGTGGATATGCACATTGAGAGCGTTGCTTTCCAGCTCGTCATTAAAACCGTAGACGCTGTCTTTGAGCTGCTCGCTGGAGAGCACGCGGCCCTTGTTGTGCAGCAGGGCCTGCAACAGCGCCTGTTCACGGCGGGACAGGTCCACCGGCTGACCGCTGAGGAAAGTTTCACGGCTGCTGGGGTCGTACGTCAGGCAGCCGTGCTCGATCAGGTTGACGCTGCGGCCCGCCACGCGGCGCAGCAGGGTTTGCAGGCGTGCGGCCAATTCGCGCAGGTCGAAGGGCTTGAGCAGGTAATCGTCGGCGCCGGCCTGCAGGCCATCGACACGGTTGGTCACCGAGTCCCGGGCGGTGAGGATCAGCACCGGAATCTCCAGGCCCTGGCTGCGTTGTTGCTGCAGCAGCTTGAGACCGTCTTCGTCGGGCAGGCCGAGGTCGAGCACCATGATGTCGAAGGTCGCGGCCTTGAGCATCGCGCGCGCGGCGGCGGCCGAGGCCACGCGCTCGACGGTAAAACCCTGGGCAGTGAGGCCGGCCACGATGCCGCTGGCGATCAGTTCGTCGTCTTCGCAGACCAGTACGTGCATGCTGAACCCTTCATGAAAGATGGGGCGATTAGAAACACAGCCGATTAAGCGCCGATTATGCCGCGAAAAGAGGCCGCCCCAAGATAATCCCTACACTCTAGAATAGCGCCCGGTTAATCATCGGTTAATCAACGCCACACATTGTGGCCTCACTTGCATCGAACTAAGGCTTGACCATGCGGCATCTGTTTACCTTTCTGCTGGTGTTGTTCGCCGGGTTCGCCCAGGCCGCGCCGGGCAGTCCCTTCGACACCAAACCCGAGTTCCTGCCGGTGGGCAAGGCATTCACCTTTACCTCCGAGCGGCTTGAAAGCGGTGAGACCCAGCTGTATTGGCAGATTGCCGACGGTTACTACCTGTACCAGCAACGCATGAAGTTCGACGGCCTCGCCGAAAAGCCCGCGCTGCCGCCGGGTGAAGCCCATAGCGACGAGTTCTTCGGCGAGCAGCAAGTGTATCGCCAGGGCCTGGAAGTCAAGCTGCCGGCGGGCACCACCGGCCAGGTCAAGCTGGGCTGGCAGGGCTGCGCCGACGCGGGCCTGTGCTACCCGCCGCAATCGATCACCGTGGACCTGGGCGGCAACCCGGCCGTCGCCGCCACTGCGCAGGCGCAGGATCAAAGCCTGGCCAGCGGCCTGCAACAACGCAGCCTGGGTTGGAGCCTGCTGGTGTTCTTCGGCCTGGGCCTGCTGCTGGCGTTCGCGCCGTGCTCGTTGCCGATGCTGCCGATCCTCGCCGGCCTGGTGGTCGGCAGTGGCGCCAGCCCACGTCGCGGCCTGGCCCTGGCCGGCAGCTATGTGGTGTGCATGGCGCTGGTGTATGCAGGCCTGGGCGTGCTGGCCGCCCTGCTCGGCGCCAACCTGGCGGCGCTGCTGCAAACCCCTTGGATCCTCGGCAGCTTTGCAGCGTTGTTCGTGATCCTGGCCCTGCCGATGTTCGGGTTCTTCGAGCTGCAACTGCCGGTGGCCTTGCGCGACCGCCTGGATAACGTCAGCCGCAACCAGCGCGGTGGCAGCCTGCTCGGCGCCGGGATGCTCGGCGCGTTATCCGGCCTGCTGGTCGGGCCGTGCATGACCGCGCCCCTGGCCGGCGCCTTGCTGTATATCGCCCAGAGCGGCAATGCACTGCACGGCGGGCTGATCCTGTTCGCCATGGGCATCGGCATCGGCATCCCGCTGTTGCTGCTGGTGACCGTGGGCAATCGTTTCCTGCCCAAGCCGGGCACCTGGATGAACGTGCTCAAGGGCGTCTTCGGCTTCCTGTTCCTGGGCACTGCCGTGCTGATGATTCGTCCCGTGGTGGATGACAGCCTGTGGCTCGGCCTGTGGGGCGCCCTGGCGATTGCCATGGCTTATTGCGGTTGGCGCCTGGCTCAGGACTTCGGGCGGGTGGCCATGCTGTTCGGCGCCGGCTCCGTGGTGCTGGGCCTATGGGGTGCGTTGATGCTGGTGGGCGCCGCCGGTGGCAGCGACGATCCGTGGCAACCGTTGAAGGTCTACAGCGGCTCGGGTATTGCCGGCGCGCCGACGGCCCACGACGCGTTCCTCACGCTCAACGACCCGGCCGCGCTGCAAACCCAACTCGACAGCGCCAAGGCCCAGGGCCAGTGGGTGCTGGTGGATTACTACGCCGACTGGTGCGTGGCCTGCAAGGTCATGGAAAAACAGGTGTTCGGCCGCCCCGAAGTCCTCGCGGCGCTTAAGGACGTACGCCTGCTGCGCCTTGACGTGACTGCCGACAACGCCGCCAGCCGCGAACTGCTGGGCCGCTATCAGGTGCCAGGGCCGCCGAGTTTTGTGTGGATCGGCCCGGACGGTCACGAGCGCCGCGCCCACCGCATTACCGGTGAGGTCGATGCCATGACCTTCCTGCAACGCTGGACCCAAGCCCGGGACGCCCTCTGATGCTGACCCTGACCATCGGCACCTTCGCCATCGCCCTGAACCACATCCTGCTGATCGGCGCGCTGATTCTCGCCACATTGGTGGGCTGGCGCGTGGCCAAGCGTGGCGGTGAAAATCCGGAGTCGGTGCTGTTCAGCCTGTTCCTGCTGGGGATGCTGGCCGCGCGCATCAGTTTCGTGCTGGCGTACTGGGGCTATTACCGTAACGACCCACTGCAGATGATCGATCTGCGCGACGGCGGTTTCCTGGCCTGGCCGGGCGTGATCGTGCTGATCCTAGGCGCCCTGCTCTACGGCTGGCGACGCCCGTCACTGCGCAAACCGCTGAGCGCCGGGGTTATCACCGGCCTGCTGTTCTGGGGCATGACCAGCCTGTCGTTGAACGTGTATGAAAAAGGCACGCGGCTGCCCGACATCACCTTGCGCAATGCCAATGGCGACGTGGTGCAATTGGCCGACTATCAGGGCGGCCCGCTGGTGATCAACCTGTGGGCCACCTGGTGCCCGCCGTGCCGCCGTGAAATGCCGGTACTGGAAAGCGCCCAACGCATGCGCCCCGACGTGACCTTTCTGTTCGTCAACCAGGCCGAGAGTATGCAAAGCGTCAGTATCTTTCTCATCACCCAGGGCCTGACCCTGGACAACGTCTTGTTCGATGCCAGCGGCCGCCTGGGCCAGGCCGTGGGCTCCATGGCCCTGCCGACCACGCTGTTCTATACCGCCGACGGACGCCTTATCAACAGCCATCTGGGGGAGTTGTCCCAAGCCAGCCTGGCCCGTGCCCTGGAACCTTTCGACACCGTCCCCGCCGCCACAAGGAAACCGACATGCCCCGCCTCCGCCACCTGCTGACCCTGCTGCCGCTGACGCTGGCGGCCGCCCTGGCGCACGCCGAAGACTGGCCCGCGCCGATCAAACAGATCGAAGCCAAAGGCGCCAAAATCATCGGCAAATTCGACGCTCCCAGCGGCCTCACCGGCTATGCCGCGCAGTACCAGAACCGCGGCATGGCGCTGTACCTGACCGCCGACGGCAAACATGTGATCGCCGGCAGCCTCTACGATGCCCAGGGCAACGACCTGAGCAACGCGCCCCTGGAAAAACTGGTGTATGCGCCAATGGCCAAGGAAGTCTGGGCCAAGATGGAAAAAAGCAGCTGGATCCAGGATGGCGACGTTAAGGCACCGCGCATCGTCTACCTGTTCAGCGACCCCAACTGCCCTTACTGCAACATGTTCTGGGAACAGGCGCGACCTTGGGTGAAGGCCGGCAAGGTGCAACTGCGCCACATCATGGTCGGTATCATCCGCGAAGACAGCCCCGGCAAATCCGCCGCGCTGTTTGCCGCCAAAGACCCGCAAAAAGCCCTGGAAGAACACGAAGCCGCCGGCAAAGGCAGCAAGTTGCAGGCGCTGGCCAAGATCCCGGCGGATATCGAAGCCAAGCTCGATGCCAATATGAAGTTGATGGATGAACTGGAGTTGTCGGCGACGCCGGCGATTTTCTATCTGGATGACAAGGGCGGGTTGCAGCAGCAACAGGGGGCGCCTTCGGCGGAGAAGTTGGTGAAGATACTGGGGGCAAAATAGGCTGCGCTGTCGAAAGAAGTAGTCAGGTTGATATTTCGGCGTAAGGAATAAGAATTTAAGCATTCAGGAAAAGCGTGCCCGTATTTATCTACAGGCACGTTATCCTCAATGAACGTCTATGGGTGAAATTCAAAATTATCCATATATACAGAATCAGAGCACTCAAAACTTATCGTAGTTACCTGCTCCCCTGCAGGAGCTGAATAGTCAGCCCACTGATTAAGCGCACCTCCGTTATCTCGCCCTTTGAAGTAAGCAATACCTAGAACGCCGTTGGCATTTGAAAAGGAAACGGTAAGCAACGTGTTAAGAGGTCCAATGCCAAACTTTATTCGAGAACATGAGAAATTCAAGACCAACCTTAACACCTGAGGAATAGGCACACTGACGACACTGAACACCATTGTGAGTGCTGGCCCTACTATGAATGGAGATGAGATATTCCGGTAGTCATCAATACCTGAGCGTCCAGGCCCAGGGCGGAAGGTGGGCGTTTTCGTGAGGGTGGTTAAGCCATGATAAAACTCCTTTCCAGCGTTAAATGACCAGCAAGGTTGACCTTAGGGCCAGGTACTTGAGACACCTATCTAACGCCTGGATCAGGAGCGCGGCTACTGTCAGATTTGACAGGTATTTAGCAGAATTCCGTTTTTTTTCGGATGAACGGCCCCCTCAAAATGACTGAAGAAACTCGGGCCAAGATAGGCGCCATCGGGGCATCGGTATCTACACATCCTCGATAAAAACACAGCCTGAAAACGTGAGCTTTTATGGTGAATGGGGCTGCTTCGCAGCCCGGCGCGGGGCAAGCCCGCTCACCACATGTGTCAGTCTTCAGGACTTAAGTAGATGCAACGAGCATCGCAGATCAGAGCCCTTCCAACTCGGCCATCAGATCACTCAACCGATCCACCTTCTCCACACTGATCTCATTACCCGCCAACCCTTCGATGTACTCGGCCAACTCCGCCACGGTGCTGCACTCGAACATCGCGCGCAGCGGTACGTCCCGTTGCAGGGTTTTCTGCACGCGCGATGCAATCTGCGTGGCCAGCAGCGAGTGCCCGCCCAGTTCAAAGAAGTTGTCCTGTACGCCTACCCGTTCGAATTTGAGCACCTCGGCCCAGATAGCGGCCAGGGTGGTTTCCAGTTCATTGCGCGGTGCCAGGTAGTCCTGGCGGTGCAACTGGCCGATGTCCAGGGCCGGCAGGGCATTGCGGTCAAGTTTGCCGTTGGCGTTGAGCGGCAGGCGCTCAAGCCATAGCCAGTGCAGCGGCACCATGTATTCCGGCAGTTCGGCGCGCAGGCGTTGCTTGATGCGGTCCAGGCGTTCGCTCGGGTTGAGCGCCGTATCCGCAGCGACCAGGTAACCCACCAGGTGCTTGCCGTTGGCGCCTTCCTGTACACCGACGGCCGCGTCGCGCACGTGCGGTTGCTCATGCAGGCGCGCTTCGATTTCCCCCAGTTCGATGCGGTAGCCGCGAATCTTCACCTGATGATCGACACGCCCGACATATTCCAGCACGCCATCGCTGCGCCGCCGCGCCAGGTCACCGGTGCGGTACAGGCGCTCGCCCGGCGCGCCGAACGGGTCGGGTACGAAGACCGGCGCGGTGCGCAGCGGGTCGCCGACATAGCCGCGCCCTACCCCGGTGCCGGCCACGCACAACTCGCCGACGGCGCCTTGAGGCACCAGTTCCAGCGCGCCATCGAGCAGGTACAAACGGTTGTTGTCGGTGGGTGTGCCGATCGGCAAGTAGGTGCCACGGGTGGAGGCCAGGTCGACGCGGAAGAACGCCACGTCATCGGAACATTCCGCCGGACCGTACGCATTCACCAGGCCAATCTCGGGGTAGCGCTGCAGCCACTGGTGCGCCAGCTCCGGCGGCATCGCTTCGCCGGTCGGCAGCATCCAGCGCAGGCCGTCCAGGCTGATACGGTCCTGGGCCAGCATGCCCTGGATCAGCGACGGCACGCTCTCCAGCACGCTGATGCCCTGGGCCTGCACATGCATCAGCAAGCCTTGCGGATCGTGGGCCAGGGTATTGGGCACGATGTCCACCCGTGCGCCGAACAACGGCGCGGCGAGAAATTGCCACACGGAAATATCGAAACTCTGGGACGCGGTCTGGGCAATCACATCCGCCGAGGTCAGACCCAGGTACGGCACCTTGCTCAATTGGTTATTGAGCATGCCGCGCTGTTGCACCATCACGCCTTTGGGCAAGCCGGTGGAGCCGGAGGTGTAGATCACGTAGGCGAGGTTGTCCGGGCCGCTATACACCCCTGGGTTTTCGCCTCGCGACGGCACGTCGTCCCACACCAGCAACTGGCAGTCAATCCCGTCCAGCAGCGCGATGGCCTGCTCGCGACAGGCCTCGCTGCACACCAGCAGCGGCGTGCGGCTCAGCTCGATAAGGCGACGCAGACGCTGGCTCGGCAAGCCCGGATCCAATGGCAGGTAGCCGGCACCGGCCTTGAAGCTGCCGATGATCATGCCCAGCAGATCCAGGTTGCGTTCAGCCAGCAACGCCACCGGTTGATCCAGGCCGACACCCGCTGCGATCAAGGCATGACCCAGGCCATTACCGCGGCGGTTCAACTCGTCATAGCTCCATTGCTGATCAAGGCAACTGGCGGCGATACGCTGCGGGTGCGCGGCCACCTGGGCTTCGAACAGCTCCACATAGCTGCGCTCCAGCGGGTAGGCGTGCGCGCTCCGGTTGCAACCCTCCACCAGAAACTCGCGCTCCTGCTCACCGATCAGCGGCAACTCGGCCATGTCGCCATGGAAGCCCTGCACCAGCGCCAGCAGCAGGCGTTTGAACTCGGCGAGCAAGCCTTGCACGGTGCTCTCGTCGAAGTAGCGCTGGTCGTAGGACAGGTGCAAACCGAGGTCATCACCGGGGTAGCACACGGCGGTCAGCGGGAAGTTGGTGTGGGTGCGGCCGGAGTCCGAGGTGGCATTAAGGCTGTGGGCACGGTCCAGCACCGTGGTGTCCACCGGGGCGTTTTCGAACACGAACAGGCTGTCGAACAGCGGCTGGCCCTTGGGCAGTTCGCTGTGTTCCTGCAGAGTCACCAGCGGCAGGTATTCGTACTCGCGCAATTGCATGTTGCTGTCGAGCAGGCCGCTCAGCCACTGACGCACACTGCAGGGCTGGCCGTCTTCGGGCAGTTGCACCCGCAGCGCGATGCTGTTGATGAACAGGCCGACCGTGTGTTGCATCTCGGGCATGTCCACCGGGCGACCGGCCACTGTCACACCGAACACCACGTCACGATCGCCGCTGACCCGGCGCAGGACCAAGGCCCAGGCCGCCTGGGCGAACGTATTGACGGTCAGTTGATGGGCCTGGGCCAGCTCCCGCAGTTGTGCGCCGTCACGTGCATCGAGGCGGGTGTAGCAATCGCCCACCACCATGCCGCCACTGTGGCCGGCGTGTTCGCGCAGGAATGGCCGGTCGCTGGGGATTGGCGTGGTTCGTTCGAACCCTTGCAGGTTCTGCTGCCACCACTGACGCGCCTCATCCAGGTTGCGGCGTTGCAGCCAGGCGATGTAGTCGCGATAGCGCGGCGGCGTGGCCAGTTGCGCATCGCGGCCTTCACCGAGGGCCAGGTAGATTTCAAAGAAGTCGTTCATCAGCAGCGAACGGCACCACGCATCGATGAGGATATGGTGGTTGCTCATCATGAACCAATAGCGTGCCTCACCCACGCGAATCAGGCGCAGGTGGAACGGTGCCTGGTTGAGCAGATCGAACCCGGCCTCGCGCTCGGTCTTGAGCAACGCTTGCAGACGCGGCTCGTGCTCGGCTTGCGGGTCGTGGCTCCAGTCCAGGTATTCAATCGGCGCACGGCCCGGCTTGTGGATCACCTGCAGCATGTCTTCGCCGACGTTCCAGCAGAACGAGGCGCGCAGGGCTTCGTGGCGGGCGATTACCGCTTGCCAGGCCTGGGCGAAACGTTCGGGGTCCAGCGCGCTGTTGATGCGGTAGCGGTCCTGCATGTAGTAGAGGCCGGTGCCCGGTTCCAGCAGGGTATGCAGCAGCAGGCCCTCTTGCATCGGCGTGAGTGGGTAGACGTCCTCGATCGCCTGGGCAGGCACCGGCAGGCTGTCCAGTTGCGCCTGGGTCAAGCGTGCCAGGGGGAAGTCGGACGGCGTGAGGCCGCCGGCATCGGTCTTGAGGCAATGCGCGATCAGGCTGTGCAATTGGGCGAGGTAGGCGTCGGCCAGCTCGCGAATCACCTGTTGATCATGGCGTTCGCGGCTGAAGGTCCAGCGCAGCACCAGCTCGCCGCCGTACACCTGGCTGTCGACGCTCAGTTCGTTGGGCAGCGGCGCATCCGGATCATGGGCCAGGCCGGTGGACTCCTCCAGCGGATGGAACAGCGCATCGGCGCCGAAGCTCTGGTCGAACTGACCAAGGTAGTTGAACGTGATTTGCGCGCTCGGCAGTGCGGCCATGCGCTGTGTGCACAAGTCATCGGCCAGGTAGCGCAGCACGCCAAACCCCAGGCCCTTATGGGGCAAGGCGCGCAGTTGCTCCTTGATTGCCTTGATCGATTCGCCCAGCTCCGCCTGCGGTGTCAGGCGCAATGGATAAGCGCTGGTAAACCAGCCGACGCTGCGGCTCAGGTCGATATCGTCAAACAGGGGTTCGCGGCCATGGCCTTCCAGCTGGATCAGTGCCGAGTCATGGCCGCTCCAACGGCACAGCACCCGCGCCAGGGCCGTCAGCAGCAGGTCATTGACCTGGGTGCGATAGGCGCTCGGTGCCTGTTGCAACAACTGGCGGGTGTGTTCGGCATCCAGGCGCACGCTGACCGTCTCGGCATCGCGATTGCGCCGTGCGCCTTGGGGGCGCTGCACCGGCAATGTCACGGCCGGGCCGGCCAACTGCGCTTGCCACACGCTCAATTCTTCGCGCAGGGATTCACTCTGGGCATAGGCCTGCAACCGCGCAGCCCAATCGCGCAGCGCACTGGTCTTGGCCGGCAAGCTGACGGGTTGGCCGTCGCTGAGTCGGCGATAGACGGTTTGCAGGTCTTCCAGCAGCACGCGCCACGACACGCCGTCGACGACCAAGTGATGAACCGCAATCAGCAAGCGCTGCTGGCCTTGCGGGCCGTCGACCAGCAGGGCACGCAGCAGCGGCCCGTGCTCCAGGTCGAGGCTGCGCTGGGTGTCGGTGAACAAGGCGCTGCACTGCGCCATGTCGCGCACCTGCGCCTGCATCAGCACGCCGGCTTTCGGCACATCCCGATAGTCGGCATGCCACTGCGCGCCGCGCTGGCTGAAGCTCAGGCGCAGGGCATCGTGGTGCTCCAGCACCGCCAGCAATGCCTGCTCCAGGCGTCGGGGATCGAGCAGGTGCAGCGGTTTGAGCAGCAATGCCTGATTCCAATGCTGGCGCGCGGGGATGTCGGTGTCGAAGAACCAGTGCTGGATCGGCGTCAGCCCGGAGCTGCCGGTGAGTACACCTTGCTCGGCCACGACCCGCTCCGATCGGGTGGCGACGGCGGCCAGGCTTTGCACGGTCTGGTGCTGGAACAGGTCGCGCGGGCTGAAGTGAATGCCCGCCTGGCGCGCGCGGCTGACCACCTGGATCGACAGGATCGAATCGCCGCCCAGTTCAAAGAAGTTATCGTCCAGGCCGACTTGCCGCACGTTCAACACCGCGCACCAGATCGCGGCCAGGGTACTTTCCAAGGCGTTGCGTGGCGCCACGTAGTGTTGGCGATTGGCCTCGGGGTCCGGTTGCGGCAAGGCGCGGCGGTCGAGCTTGCCGTTGGCGGTCAACGGCATGCTGTCGAGGATGATCAGGTGCGCGGGCACCATGTAATCCGGCAGTTGTGCCTTGAGGTGGGCTTTGAGCGCCTCGCGCAAGGCGGCGTGGTCGGCGTCCCCGACCAGGTACGCCACCAGTTGATGGCCGCTCGGGGCCTCCAGTGCCAGCACCACCGCTTCGCGCACCTGAGGATGTTCCAGCAGGCGGGTTTCGATTTCCCCCAGCTCGATGCGGAAACCGCGAATCTTCACCTGATGGTCGATGCGCCCCAGGTACTCCACCAGGCCGTCGGCGCGCTGGCGCACCAGGTCGCCGGTGCGGTACAGGCGCCCGCCATCGGTGGCAAACGGGTCGGCGACAAAACGCTCGGCGGTCATGCCTGGACGCTGGTGGTAACCCTGGGCCAGCCCGGCCCCGCCGATGTACAACTCGCCGCTCGCGCCCTGGGGCACCAGGGCCAGATCGGCATCCAGAATGTACGCCACACGCTCACCGACAATGCTGCCGATCGGCACGCTGCCGGTGCCCTCCTCCCACTGCGGCGGCGCCAGGCTGGCCAGCGGCATCACCACGGTTTCGGTGGGGCCGTAGGCATTGAAAAACAGCTGGGGCTGGAACGCCGCGCGGATGCGCTGCAAGTGCTCGCCGGTCAGGGCTTCGCCGCCGGTGATGCACATGCGCACCGGCAATGTCTGCCGTTGGGTCGCCAGCCACTGCGCCAACTGGCTGCCGTAGCTCGGAGTAAAGCCCAGCACCGTAACGCCATGGGTGCGGATCAGCGCGCAGATCTGCTCGGCGTCCCATTGCCCCTCGGCCCGCAGCACCACGTGGGCGCCGCTGAGCAACGGCACCAGCAAACGCTCGGTGGCGGCGTCGAAGTTGATCGAATAGAAATGCAGCTCACAGTCGTCGGCGCGCATGCCGAAACGCTCAATCACGGCCCGGCAATGCATGGCGATTTCACCGTGTGACACCACCACGCCTTTGGGTTTGCCGGTGGAGCCGGAGGTATAAATCAGGTACGCCTGGTGCTGCGGCAGGTTGATAAAGGGCAGTTCATCAGCCGGGTAATCGGCAAGCGCGGCAAGGTCATCTTCCAGGCACCAATGGGCCACCGTCGCCGGCAATTCGCCGAGGGCTTGGAACATCGCCGCATCGCTGAGCAGCAGGCCGATGCCGCTGTCTTCGATCATGTAATGCAGACGGTCGAGCGGGTATTCCGGGTCCAGCGGTACGTAGGCGCCGCCGGCCTTGAGGATCGCCAGCAGCCCGACCACCATCTCCAGGGAACGGGGCAGCGCCAGGCCAACGCGCACCTGCGGCCCCACGCCACGCTCGCGCAGCATCCAGGCCAGGCGATTGGCGCGCGCATCCAGCTCGCGGTAGCCGAGGGTTTCGCCGGCAAAGGTCAACGCCGGGGCGTCGCCACGCCGCTGAGCCTGTTGGCTGAACAGCGGATGCAGGCACTGGTCGAGGCGATGCACGCCGGGCTCGGCGCCGAGGCTGCGTTGCAGTTGGCCCCGCTCGGCGGCACTCAGCAACGGCAATTCGCTCAAGCGCTGACGCGGGTCGGCGATCAGCGCTTCGAGCAGATTGCGCCAATGTTCGGCCATGCGCGCGATGCGTGGTTCGTCGAACAGGTCGGTGCTGTAGGTCAGGCAGCACCCCAGGCGATGATCGAGATCGGTGACTTCCAGGTTGAGGTCGAACTTGGTGGCGCGCGCATCGTTGGCCAGGTACTCGACGGTCATCCCGGCCAGTTGGCGGCTCTGCTGGAACTCCCAGCGCTGCACGTTGCACATCACTTGGAACAGCGGGTTGTATGCCGCGCTGCGTGGCGGTTGCAGGGCTTCGACCAGGTGATCGAACGGCAGGTCCTGATGGGACTGGCCTTCGATCACGGTGTGGCGGACGTGCTCAAACAATTGGTGGACAGTCATCTGCCCATCGAGCCGGCAACGCAGCACCTGAGTGTTGAGGAACGCGCCGATCAGCCCCTCGCTCTCCGGCCGGATGCGGTTGGCCACAGGGGCGCCGATGCGCAGGTCGGTCTGGCCGCTGTAGCGGTAGAGCAACACGGCCAGGGTCGCCGTCATGGTCATGAACAGCGTCAGGCCGTGCTCGGCATTGAACGCCCGCACGCGCGCGGCCAGTTCATCGCTGAGGTCGAAGCGATACAGCTCGCCTCGATGGCTTTGCACCGGCGGCCGTGGGCGGTCCGCGGGCAATTCCAGCAAGGGGTGTTCGCTGCCCAGTTGCGCGGTCCAGTAATCCAGCTGGCGCTGACGCTCGCCGCTTTCCAGCCATTGGCGCTGCCACACGCTGTAGTCCAGGTACTGCACCGGCAACGGCGCCAGCGGCGACTCGCGCTCGTCGATAAACGCTTCGTACAGCGCGCTGAGTTCACGGGCAAAGATGTCCATGGCCCAGCCTTCGGTGACGATATGGTGCAGGGTCAGCACCAGGTAATGCTCCTGCTCGCCGGCCTTGACCAGGCATGCACGCAGCAATGGCCCGGTTTCCAGGTTGAACGCGGTGTGGGCTTCGTGATCGGCCAACTGCTGCAGGCGCTGCTGGCGCTCGGTGGCATCGAGCGCGGACATGTCCCGCCAATCCATGCGCACGCCGGTCTGCGCCGAGACCTGCTGACAGGCCACGCCGTCGACGCTGGGGAACGTGGTGCGCAGGGTTTCGTGACGCATGATCAGGGCCTGCAACGCGGCCTCGAAACGCCCCACGTCCAGCACGCCGCGCAGACGCGCCATGCCACCGACGTTGTAGGCCGGGCTGTCCGGTTCCATCTGCCAGAGGAACCACATGCGCTGCTGGGAATAGGACAGCGGCACCGGCTGGCGACGGTCGACCCTGGCGATGGCCGTGTGTTGATTGCGCTGGCCGGCGGCCTGGATCAGCGCGACCTGCGCGGCGAATGCTTGCAGCTCGCTGGCGTCGAACAGGGTGCGCAACGGCAGCTCGACATCGCAGACCTGCCGGGTGCGGGAAACGATCTGGGTGGCCAGCAGCGAGTGCCCGCCGAGGGCGAAGAAATCATCGCGCAGGCCCACTTGCGGCATACCGAGCACCTCACGCCAGATCGCGGCGATCTGCTGTTGCAAGGGCGTCTGGGGTTCCACGTGTTCGCGGGTATGCCACACCGGCTCGGGCAATGCGCGGCGGTCGAGTTTGCCGCTGGGGCTCAGGGGCATCGCGTTCAGGCGCATCAGCTGCGCGGGCACCATGTACTCCGGCAGCTCGGCGGCCAGGGCGGCTTTGACCGCGTGTTCATCCAATGCGGTGTGCGCGGTGTAGTACCCGATCAATTGCGCGTCACGCACCTGCACCACGGCCTGGGCGATGCCGTCCAGGGCCAGCAGGCGCGCTTCGATTTCTTCCGGCTCCACGCGGAACCCGCGCAGCTTGACCTGCTGATCGAGACGACCAAGGTATTCCAGCACGCCGTCGCGGCCCCAGCGCACCCGGTCGCCGGTGCGATACAGGCGCGTGCCCGCATCCCCCAGCGGGTCGGCGACGAAGCGTTCGGCGGTCAGTCCGGCGCGTCCCAGGTAACCGCGCGCCAGGCCGATGCCGGCGATGCACAGCTCGCCCGGCACCCCGGCCGGCAGCGGGTTGAGGTGTTCGTCGAGCACGCGGCAGATCACATTGCCCAGCGGCCGGCCGATCGGTGAGCGCTCGCCATCCTCGGCCTGGCAGTGCCAGTGGGTGACGTTGATCGCGGTTTCGGTCGGCCCGTAACGGTTGTGCAACTGCACCGCCGGCAACTGCGCTAGCACGCGGTTGCGCAGCTCGGCGGGCAAAGCTTCGCCACCGCAGAACAGGCGACGCAGACTGGTGCATTCGGCGCTCAGCGGCTCGTCGATAAACAGCTGCAACAGCGGCGGCACAAAGTGCAGCGTGGTCACGCCGTAGGTCTGCACCAACTGTGCGATGCGGTGCGGGTCGCGGTGTTCGCCGGGCCCGGCCAGTACCAGGCGGCAGCCGCTGATCAACGGCCAGAAGCACTCCCATACCGATACATCGAAACTGATCGGTGCCTTTTGCATCAGCACATCGCTGGCGTCCAGCCGATAGGTGGCCTGCATCCATTGCAAGCGCTCGGCCAAGGCCCGATGGGTGTTGCCCACGCCTTTGGGCTGGCCGGTGGAGCCGGAGGTGTAGATCACGTAGGCGAGGTTGTCGCCATGCAGGTGCAGGCCCGGCGCTTGGGTCGGCCAGCTGTCCAGGTGCAGGCTGTCCATGGCGATCACGCACACGCCGTCGGCGCTCGGCACCCGGTCGAGCAGTGCGGTCTGGGTCAGCAGCAAGTGCACGCCGCTGTCCTTAAGCATGTAGGCCAGGCGCTCGGCCGGGTAGTCCGGGTCCAACGGCACATAGGCGCCGCCGGCCTTGATGATCGCCAGCAGGCCGATCAGCAACTGCGGCGAACGCTCGGCGGCGATGGCCACGCACACATCCGGGCCGACGCCTTTGTCGCGCAGGTAATGGGCCAGGCGGTTGGCCTGGGTGTGCAGTTGGGCGAAGCTCAGGCTGCCGCCGTCCCACACCAACGCAGTGGCGTGCGAGGTGTGCCGCCCGAGGGCTTCGGGCAGCCATTGCCGGGCCGGTGCGCAGGGCGCGGCGTTCCACGCCTGCTGCTCGTCATGTGGCAGCAATGGAAGGTCGCCGAGGGCTTGTCGCGGCTGTTCGCACACATCGTTCAGCAGGTGGATAAAGTGCTCGGCCATACGCTGGATAGTCGCCGCGTCGAACAGTTCGTCGGCGTAGTCGAACGACAGGCTCAGGCGCCCATTGCGGTCCTCTTCGCTGTGCAGCTGCAGGTCGAACTTGGCCTCGCGGCTGTGCCACGGCAATTCGTCGGCGAGCATCCCAGGCAGGCGGCGCAGGGCGCTCAAGTCGCGCTGTTGATGGTTGAACATGACTTGGAACAGGCCCTGTTCGCGGGCCTGAGGGAAGGCTTCCAGCAGTTGCTCGAACGGCAGGTCCTGATGGGCCTGGGCCCCCAATGCGGTGTGGCGGGTGGCGGCCAGCAGCTCACTGAACGGCATACGCCCGTCCAGTTCGGCGCGCAGCACCAAGGTATTGATGAAAAAGCCCACCAGCCCCTGGGTTTCCTGGCGCGGGCGGTTGGCGTTGGGCACGCCGATGCGAATATCGCGCTGGCCGCTGTAGCGATAGAGCAGGGTCTGGAACGCCGCGAGCAACAACATGAATGGCGTGGAGTCGTGCGCCAGGGCGGTCTGGCGAATGGCTTCGCTCAGAGGCGTGCTCAAGCGCACGCTGTGCCGCGCCGCGCTGCGGCGGTGCTGCGCGGAACGCGGATGATCGGTAGCCAGGCTCAGCACCGGATGCTCATCGCCCAATTGCGCCTTCCAGTACGCCAGTTGGCGCTGGCCCTCACCGTCGGCCAGCCATTGGCGTTGCCAGCTGCCGTAATCGGCGTAGCTCACGGCCAGGGGCGCCAGCGTCAGCGCCTGGCCCTGGACGGCGGCGGCATACAGGCGCGAAAACTCGTCGAGCAGAATAGTCAGCGACCAGCCGTCGGCGATGATGTGGTGCAGCGTCACCAGCAACTGGTGATCCTCATCATCCAGGCGCACCAGGGTCAGCCGCAGCAGCGGGCCTTTTTCCAGATCGAACGGGGTGTGCGCCTGGTCCTCGCGGATCCGCGCCGCGCGAGCCTCGCGCTCGGCGGTGGGCAGGTCGCCGAGGTCGATGAGCGGCAGGTCGAACACCACCTCGGCATCGATGCGCTGACAGGCCTGGCCGTCGCGTTCGTAAAAGCGTGTGCGCAGGGCATCGTGGCGCTGGATCAACTGCGCGAAGCTGGCGCGCACGGCGTGTTCATCCAGCTCGCCGCGCAGGCGCAAAGCGCCGGGGATGGTGTAGGCGCTGCTCCGTGGGTCGAGTTGCCAGGTAATCCACAGGCGGTTCTGCGCCAGGGATTGGGGCCGTTCATCGTCGCGCGACAAGACGCGGATAGCACCCTGGGCCACACCGCCATCCTGTTGCAGGCGCGCGACCTGCGTGGCGAAACCGTGCAAGGTCGGCGCCTCGAACAGCAGGCGCAGGTTCAGCTCCAGGCCCAGGCTTTCACGCAGACGCGCGATCACTTGGGTAGCGTTGATGGAGTTGCCGCCGAGCAGGAAGAAGTGGTCGTCGGCGGCAACGCTCGGGACCTGCAATTGCTCGCACCAGATCGCGGCGATCCGGCGCTGCAGATCGGATTCCAATGCGGCCTGAGCGGCCGGCACCTGCCGACCGGGGAATTGCGCATAGCTGTCGAGGCTGCCGTCGGCATGGCGCAGCCCACAGGCCGCGCGCTGCACTTTGCCGCTGGAGGTCTTGGGCAAACCGCCGGGGTTGAGCAGCACCACCACCGATGGCGCCTCTTGATAGGCCTCGGCTACTGCCTGGCGGATCGCTTTGATCAGCGCTTCGGGCGGCAGGATTTTCTGCACGCTGCGGCTGATTTCGGCGGCGATGCCAATACCCTCCACGCCCTGGTCGCTCACGGCGAACGCCGCCACCCGGCCTTTGCGCACCCCTTCCACTTCGCGTTCGATGGTTTGTTCGATGTCCTGGGGATAGAGGTTGTGACCGCGCACGATCAACAGGTCCTTGAGACGGCCGGTGATGTACACCTCGCCGTCACGGATAAAGCCCAGGTCGCCGGTGCGCAGCCAGGTACGTCCGGCGTGCTGCACAAAGGTCCTGGCGGTGGCTTCGGGGTTGCGCCAGTAGCCGTGGGCGATGCTCGGGCCGCTGGCCCACAGCTCGCCGACGGCGCTGTCGGGCAGTTCGCTCAAGGTGTGCGGATCGGCGATCAGCACCGCGTGTTCCGGCTGGCTGGTGCCGCAGCTCATGATCGCACTGCCCTGCCCCGGCTCGGCACGGTTGGCGGCCAGCGCCTGGTCGTCGACCCGCAGTGCCGCGATGCCCTGGCCGCGAGTACCGCCGGCCACGAACAACGTAGCTTCGGCCAGCCCGTAGGAGGCGAAGAAATGGTTCGCGGTGAAGCCGCACACCGCGAACTTCTCGGCGAAGCGCTCCAGGGTGTCGAGGCGGATCGGTTCGGAACCCGAATACGCCACGCGCCAGCGACTCAGGTCGAGGCGCTCCAGGGCTGACTCGCTGACCCGCTCGCTGCACAGGCGGTAGGCGAAATCCGGGCCGCCGCTGATGGTGCCGCCGTATTCGCTGATCGCTTGCAGCCAGCGCAAGGGCCGGCCAAGAAAGTACGAAGGCGACATCAGCACACACGGCACGCCGCTGAAGATCGGTTGCAGCAGACCGCCGATCAGGCCCATGTCGTGGTACAGCGGCAACCAGCTGACGATCACGTCGTCCGGGTTGAGGTCGATGCCGAAGCCGCGGCGGATCAGCACTTCGTTGGCCACCAGATTGCCGTGGCTGACTTGCACCCCCTTGGGCAGCGCGGTGGAACCGGAGGTGTATTGCAGGAAGGCGATGTCATCGGCTTGCAGGTCGGCGGCGACCCACTGCTCGGCGAGCTGCGCATCGAGGGTGTCGACGCTCAGCACCGGCGGCGCGTTGTCGAGTTGCGCCAGGCCGTCGCTCAGGCTGGCGATGGTCAGCAACAGGCGCGGCTCGGCGTCGCCGATGATCGACAGCAGGCGCTCCTGATGGTGACGACGCGTGGACTCCGGAGGGTAGGCAGGCACCGCGATCACGCCGGCGTACAGGCAACCAAAGAACGCCGCGACGTAATCCGGGCCGCTGGGGAACAACAGCACCGCGCGGTCGCCCAGGCTCGCGTGCGCCTGCAGGGCGGCGGCGATGGTGCGGGCGCGCAGGTCCAGGTCGCGGTAACTGAGCACCACGTTGTGCTCGACCGACTCGGCCAGGAAGCGCAGCGCCACTTGATCCGGGGTGTGCGCGGCGCGACGTTGAAGGGACTGGACCAGGGTACGGGGAAGTTCGAAGGCGTCCATCATGGGGTTCCTGCCTGAAATCGGCTTACGGGGAAATCGGAAAAATTGAGGGCGTTCAGCTGGCGGCCAGTTGCCGCGCCGCGCCATTGCGCCAGCGCGCCAGGTGCGCCTCGGCATAGCGCCGCACGCAGCGCAGCACTGCGCTTTCCTGCTGCATCAGGAAGAAGTGGTGACCGTCGAACCAGTCCAGGGAGAAGCCGCTCGCGGCCTCGCGCTGCCAGTCGAGCAATTGGTCGGCGCGTACGCTGTCCTGCTTGCCGCCCAACACATGGATCGGCATGCCCAGCTGCGGGCGCTCGCCATAATTGAAACTGCCGCAGAGCAGAAAATCGGCGCGCAGGATCGGCAGCATCAGCTGCATCAATTCGGGGTTGGCCAGGGCTTCTTCAGTGGTGCCCTGCAATTGGCGCAGGCGGGCGATCAGTTGCTCATCGGTTTTTTCAATCGCGTATTCGCTGACGTCGCGCTGCGCCGGCCCGGCGGTGCCGGAGGCGAACAGCGCCAGCGGCGCGGGAAGGTTGCGGGCATGTAGCGCGTGGGCCAGTTCGAAGGCCAGCAGGCCACCAAGGCTGTGGCCGAACAACGCATAGGGGGCGCTCAGGTCGTGGCTGATCTCCTGCGCAAGTTGCGCCGCGAGGGCCTTGATGTCGCGCTGCAAAGGCTCTTCCATGCGCATGCCACGGCCGGGTAACTCCAGCGGACAGATGTGCAGCCAGTCCGGCAGCGCGCGCCGCCAGCGCATATACACCATGGCGCTGGCGCCGGAATAGGGCAGGCAATACAGACGCATTCGGCTCGGTGCGCTCATCGCTGGAGCACTCCGATGTGAGACACGCTGTGTGCACGATAAAAACCCATCTCGCCCTCCTGCGGGTGCTGATCCTTGGCCGCTGCGCTAACGGACCTGTCACCCAAGAGAACGGACGGCATCGGCAAATAATTAGTCGCCGGCGGCGCACACGAGGCGTGCCTATGCCGCGCCGAGAGGCATAAGATTAGTTCGTCTTCTCATTTGACAATCATTATCATTAAGCATAATTTGTTGCCCGATGTGTAGGAGGCCTCAGCAAGGAAGCCCTCCCCTAACCTCTCAGCGACAAGGTGATTTCCATGACGGAACCAGTAACCACAGGCAGGTGCGACTCACCCCTTCTCCAGGCATTCGTCGACAATCGAACGATCCTGGTGAAGATCGCGGCACGTATCACCGGGTGCCGCTCGCGGGCCGAAGACGTAGTGCAGGACGCCTACTTCCGGTTGCAGTCGGCGCCGACGATTACGTCATCGTTCAAGGCCCAGCTCAGTTACCTGTTCCAGATCGTGCGCAACCTGGCGATCGATCACTACCGCAAGCAGGCGCTGGAACTCAAATACTCCGGGACCGAAGAGGAAGGCTTGAATGTGGTGATTCACGGTGCTTCGCCGGAGACGTCCCACATTAATTTCAACACCCTGGAAAACATCGCCGACGCGCTGACGCAACTGCCCCAGCGCACCCGCTATGCATTCGAGATGTACCGCTTGCACGGGGTACCGCAAAAGGACATCGCCAAGGAGCTGGGCGTCTCGCCAACCCTGGTGAACTTTATGATTCGCGATGCGCTGGTGCACTGCCGCAAGGTGTCGGGAAACCACAGCGATACGTTTGCGCGGCGGGTTTGATGGAGGTTGCGCCCGCCGAGCAACGCGCCGCCGTTCAAGGCACCGGCATCACATCGATGCGGTAAGGTTCGAAAATTTTCAGCATCTGGCCGTTGTCGCGCAGGCCCTTGAGCAGAGCGGCGAAGGCCTCGCCGGTGATCGGCGCATTGGGGCGCAGCAGCGCGTAGTGGTGATACACCTGGTCGATACGTTCGGAGACCAGGAACTGCTCGCCGACTTTCGGATTGCGCACCATGAAGTCACTCAGGTACGAACGCGTCACCAGCGCAATGTCGGCGCGGTCGCGGGCGACCATCTGCAGGTTGCTGTCATGGGAATAGGTCAACGTGGCGTTGAAGCGTTCGGCCAGGAACTTGGGGTCGGCGTTGAAGTTGGCGAAAGCGTAGTGATACCCGCTGAACACCGCCAGACGCTTGCCGGTCAGATCGGCGAAATAGCGCTGGTCGCGCCCGTCCTCACGCTGGGCGACGAAGATTTCCGCGTCTTCCAGGCCCATGTCGACGCTGATGTGGGGAATGCCCTGCCAACCCCAATCGGGGTTTTCAAAGATCGCCATATCGACCCGGCCTTGCTCGAAATCACGGAAACGCCGGGGAATGGAAGTGGGCACCAGCACAAACTGATAATCGCCCTGGGCGCCGTTCAACGCTTCCACCAGCTGGGGCAGCAACCCCGTGTCGGCGCCCTGCTCGGGGCGCACGGTGTAGGGTGGGAAATGCGCCGCACCGATCCGCACCAGTTGCGCAGCCGAAGCGGGCATCCACCCCGCGGTGCCCAGTGCCCATAAAGTAACTCCTGCAGCCAACCGCCATGGCGATAACATCAAGGCACACACCGTTCAATACTCTGATGGCATTAAGCTAGGCGTTTTTGCCCACAGAGACAACTTAACCATCGGCAAATTAACCACTTGCGCCTCAAACCCCCTCTAAAACCATCAACAACGCTTCCTGCGCCAACTGCTCGAGGGTCAGGCTTCCCTCGGCGCGGAACCACGTGGTGGTCCACGACAGTGCACCCGTCAGGAAACGCCGGGTGATGCACACGTCGCCGCGAATGTAGCCGGCGGCCTTGGCCTCACCCAGCACCTGCAGCCAGATCTGTTCATACACGTCTCGCAACGCCAGCACGTGCGCCTGGCCCTCGGCCGACAACGAACGCCATTCATACACCAGCACCGCCATGGCTTCGCCGCTGCCGCCCATGATCGACTGCAATTCACAGCGGATCAGCGCCAGCACACGCTCGCGCACGTCACCCGCCTCTTCCAGCGACGCACGCATCAATGCGGTGTTGTAGTGGATGGTCTCTTGCATCACCGCCCACAGAATCTCGTCCTTGCTCTTGAAGTGATGAAAGATACTGCCGGACTGGATGCCCACGGCGCCGGCCAGGTCGCGCACCGTGGTGCGCTCGAAGCCCTTATTGCGAAACAGGTGAGCCGCCGTCTGCAGCAACTTGCCCCGGGCGCTGTCGGGGTCGGTCAATTGGCCGCCGTCGACCAGGGTGCGCATCACCCGCAGGGCTTTTTGCTCATCCATGTTTCTCTCCTTTCCCGCTCGCGAACGTCTTGGCCGGCAATTTAGGCGGTGCCGGCCACCCAAGCAAGCGCTCGGGCTTAACGTGCAAATGCAATGTACAAACCAAGTGCTTGCCTGGTAGCCGGTATGGTGGATTGCCGAGGCGGTGACCCGACGAGGCAGGCAAAGACACCAGGCCCCCACGAAAAAACAGCGCGGAACTACAAGAGCCGTCTACGCTCTATCCCCCAGGACGGGAAGAGTACGGGAACCTGCACCATGCCTCATTGGCTGATTATTGACCTTGAAGCCACGACGGATGAAGGCGGCTGGCCCGTGACGGAGATGGAAGTCATCGAGATCGGCGCGAGCCTGGTTAACCGCCAGGGCCGCGAAGTGGATCATTTCCAGCGCTTTGTACGGCCGCAGCGCCGCCCTTTGCTGACGCCGTTCTGCCGCCAGCTCACCCATATCACCCAGGCCAATATCGACGCGGCGACGCCGCTGAGCGAGGTGTGGCCGCTGTTCGAACGCTGGCTGGGCCAGCACCAGACGCGGTTGGAAGGCTGGGCCAGCTGGGGCGACTACGACCGCCAGCAACTGGAACTGGAGTGGCAACGCCACGGCCTGGACAGCGCCCTGGCCCACACACCCCACATCAACCTCAAGCAACGCTTCGCCAAGGCCCGGCGCCTGGACAAACCGCTGGGGCTCAACGGCGCGCTGCAACTGGCCGGCATGCAGTTCCATGGCCAGCAGCACCGGGCACTGGAAGACGCACGCAACACTGCCCGCCTGTTGCCGCTGATTTTGCCGGTCTAGGCAGCCTTGCCACGCTTGGGCATACTGGCCGACCTTTTCCATAACGCTGCCCTCGCTCCTGCAGGGAAGGCAACTTTTCCGAGGATTCGCCCATGTTCAAAGTCAACGAGTACTTCGACGGCACCGTCAAGTCGATCGCGTTCGGCACCGCTGAAGGCCCGGCGACCATCGGCGTGATGGCCCCGGGTGAATATGAGTTCGGCACCGCCCAGCGTGAAATCATGCACGTGGTCTCGGGCGCCCTGACCGTCAAACTGCCGGACGCCGACGACTGGCAGACCTTCGCCGCCGGCAGCCAGTTCAACGTACCGGCCAACAGCAAATTCCAGCTGAAGGTCGAGGTCGACACCGCTTACCTGTGCGAATACCGCGGCTGAGGATTCCGCCCGGCAAAAAAATGCCCGTCTCCTGGAGACGGGCATTTTTGTATGGGCGCTGAATTATTCGAGGATTGTCACTGGCATGCCGACTTCCAGGCGGCCCACGCCATCGTTGACCAGGTTCTGGCCAAACATCGCGCCGGCTTCGGTCTTGCGGTAACCATTCAAGGTGGCGAACGGTTCGCGATCGGCGCTGCGCTCACCGGTGCGCGGGTCGATGGTGGTGAGAATGCACCGCGAGCACGGCTTGACCACCCGGAACTCCACGTCGCCGATGCGCAGGCGCTTCCAGCTGTCTTCGGCAAACGCGTCGGCGCCTTCGATCACCAGGTTGGGCCGAAAGCGCAGCATCTCCATGGGGCGGCCGACCTTCTCGGACAGGTCGTCCAGGGAGGCCTGGCCAATCAGCAGCAAGGGATAACCGTCGGCCAGCGCCACCTGATCATCGTCCCGGCCATAGCCGGACTGCGTGGTACGCGCACGTTGCGGCGGCATGTGCACCAGTCGGGTCGGCTTGCCGATAAATTCGCTGACCCACGCCGCCGCGGCGTCGCCGGCGTCCGGCAGGCGCACGGTGTCGCGCCAGATGGTCACGCCACGCAAGTTGGCGTCTTCGCCGGGCAACGCAACGTCGAGGGAGGTGTGGCCGGGGGAACTCAGGGTCAGGCCGCCGGCGCTGTTCCACAATGCCGACAGTTGGCTCATTTTGTTTTCGGTGCGCTGCGTCAGGAAGCGCCCGCTGGGTTCGTCCACCAGCATCCAGCGTCGATCCCCGTCCAGCCCGAGTTTATCCAGGCCGACATGCGGCAAGGACTGGGCCTTGCCGGATTTCAAGGGATAACGGTACAACGCGCTGAGACGAAGCATGGGCCTGCATTCCTGGGAGACGAAGCCGTCACCCTAAGGTCAAGCCGGCTGTTCGTCCAGCATCAGTCGCTGACGCACCACATCCACCAGTTTGTCGGGTTGGAATTTGGACAGGAAGTTGTCGCACCCGACCTTCTTGACCATCGATTCGTTGAAGCTGCCCGACAGCGACGTGTGCAGCACCACGTACAGCTTGCGCAGGCGTGGGTCGTTGCGGATCTCCGTGGTAAGGCGGTAGCCGTCCATTTCCGGCATTTCCGCGTCGGTGAAGATCATCAGCAGCTTGTCGGTCATCACGTGCCCGGCGTCGGCCCAGGACTTGAGCATGTTCAGCGCTTTGAGGCCGTCGCTGGCGATGTGCATCTTGATCCCCAACTGGCCGAGGGTGTCACGCAGCTGCGACAGCGCCACGTTGGAGTCGTCCACCAGCAGCACTTCGCGGCCACGGGCCCGTTCGAGCACCGGGTCTTCGAGCTTCTCCCGCGAGACCTTGGCGTTGTACGGGACGATCTCGGCGAGGACTTTTTCCACGTCGATGATTTCCACCAACTGGTCATCGACCTTGCTGATGGCGGTGAGGTAATGCTGGCGACCGGCACTGGTCGGCGGCGGCAGAATGGCTTCCCAGTTCATGTTGACGATGCGGTCCACGCCGCCCACCAGGAACGCCTGCACCGAGCGGTTGTACTCGGTCACAATAATGGTGCTGTTCGGACCCGGCACCAGCGGGCGCATGCCAATCGCCTGGGACAGGTCGATCACCGGCAGGGTCTGGCCCCGCAGGTTGACCACGCCGCAGACAAACGGGTGGCGCTGGGGCATCAACGTGAGCTTGGGCAGTTGCAGCACTTCCTGCACCTTGAACACGTTAATGGCGAACAGCTGCCGCCCGGCCAGGCGAAACATGAGGATCTCCAGGCGATTCTCACCCACCAATTGCGTGCGTTGATCTACCGTGTCGAGAATGCCGGCCATTAAGAGCTCCTGAAATGCGCTGGTAAGTGCTGCGCCTGGGGATTGTGCAGTTCACTAAGTGGTTTATCGGCGGCGAGCGCCAGATCTTGACCCCGTTAACATGCCACGTAAATTAATTGATGTCACACTGACATCATGCTTTACTGGGCCTGCCTCTTCATGACGGCAAATGAGCCCATTGCGCGACACTCAAATCGACGTAAGGTTCCATCGTGTAAGGGATTCCCCTATACGCAATCAGGCCCAACCTGATATTCGCAATATCTAATAGCCATTAATGTGACGCCATTCTCATTGCATGAATGGAGTCAGGCTTTTGTTTGCCATCCCAAGTCCTCGCCCCCTGGGTCTTCCAGGCGTCCACGTCGCGACAACAGAAGGTGTGCAATCAAGCCCGCGCATGGCGGCTGCGCCGCGCCGTCACCGCCATTTCAATAAGTTTCCTACTCAAAACTCAGAAGCCACCTACAGGTACGAGTCAAATTTCAGCGCTAGTTTTAAGCCATTCACCCGCAGCGACATCTCATCACCCGACCGTATGTTGTGGAGACTTGCATGATGAACGACGGTAAAGAATGGCAGCGCGCACTGCCCGAATTTCTGCTCGAAGCAGAAAAGCTGCTGAACAAATCGGAAGAATGCCTGAGCCACCTGCACCTGATTCGCAATGACAGCGACGCGATCGACTGCATGAAAATCAGCCTCAGCAGGCTCGCCGAAAAGGCAGACGCCCTGGCCCTGCAGGCGATCGGTGAATTCTCGCGGCATATCCAGACCCTGATCGCCAACGCGCAGAACCCCTTGCAACTGCATGACCAGGCCCTGGAGGCATTGCATGCCTGCCTGACCTTGCTGGCGTGGCAGCTGGAGTTGATCGACACCAGGACCGGCGAATTGGCGCTGGATGACACCGAACAAACCACCCTCATCGCCACGGTTACGCTGCAGATTCCGCAGAAGACATTCAGCCACAAGCCGCAGCAACGTTTGCATCATATGTGGTGATGGGCAGCGGTCTTCTAAGGCGACGGATTATCTAAAAGCGACATACGCAAAATATCATTTAGCCATCAACGACAGAATAACTATACAAGTTCGCATAACTTGTAAAACATTCTGAGTTAATGCGTTGAGACTGTCTCTGTCCATCAACCGGGATAATCGACCAACGCCGCCTGGTGCCAGGCGACCAACGGTTACAGGGGTGGTACTATGCGCCGCTCGAAGTCATTGAACTTCTTGTATATAAACGCTTCGGCCATGCACTTCAGACTGAGCCTCGTCAGACGTGTCCGAACTTTCGCAACGACTTCTCATTGGCTCCATCCGCTATGTACGCCAGCCTCAAGTCACTCCTCGCCAGGTCCGCGTCCCGCAGCCATGCTCGCCGCCTGATCTTTGGCCTGTGCCTTGCCTCGCTGCTGATCAGCCTGTGGGCCTTTAACCACGCCGCCCCGTTGCCGCTGAGCGTATTGCTGCTGAACCTGGCCACGCTGCTGGTACTCGGCCTGCAACAGTGGCGCTCGCGCAAGTCCATTCGCCTGCAGCCGCAGGAACTGGCCGATCGCCTGCTGCAGGTGCAGGAAAACGAACGTCACCGCCTCAGCCGCGAACTGCATGACGACATCGGCCAATTACTGACCGCCGCCAAGCTGCAAAGTGAATGGCTCAAGCGTCGCCTGCCGCAAGACCTGCAAAGCCAATGCGCGGTGCTATGCAATACGCTGAACGAGACCCTGGCCAAGGTGCGCGACGTGTCGGCCATCCTCAATCCCCGGCAACTGACCAGCCTGGGGCTGGAAGCCAGTCTGCGCGCGCATTTGCTCAAGACCCTTGAAAACACCCCTGTGCACTGGAGCCTGGAATGCCAGCAGCGGCTTACCGGCATCCCGGAAGAGATGGCCGTGGCGGCGTTTCGCATCACCCAGGAAGCGGTAACCAACATGCTGCGTCATGCTCACGCGCATAACCTGCTGGTGCGCCTGCAACGCCTGCCCGAAGGGCTGTCGCTGAGCATCAGTGACGACGGCCAGGGCTTCCTGCCCGCCGGCAACCCAGGCCGCGAAGGCCAGCGGGGCATGGCCGGCATGGCCGAACGCATTGATCAACTGGGCGGCACGCTGTCGGTCAACAGTCAGCCTGGTCATGGCACACGCATCGACGCACTTTTTCCCTGGGCGCCGCGCGCCCTCGAACGGGCCAGCTCCCCTAAGGTTCTCGAGTGACCTGCACATTACTCCTGGTGGATGACCATGCACTGATCAGGGCCGGCGTGCGTGCGTTGATCCAGGATATTCCCGGCTATACGGTGATCGGCGAAGCCAGCGACGGCGCGCAGTTGCTGGAGCAATTCCACGTGCTGCAACCCGATATGGTGCTGCTGGACCTGTCGATGAAGCACACCAGCGGCCTTGACGCGCTGCAGCAGCTCAAAAGCGCCTATCCCCGCTGCAAGGTGCTGATCCTGTCGATGCACACCGACCCGGAACTGATCATGTGCGCACTGGAAGCCGGCGCCCATGGCTACCTGCTCAAGGACACCAGCGCCAACGAGCTGGAACACGCCCTGCGCGCGCTGCGCAACAATGAGCGCTACCTGAGCCCGGCGATCGCCCACACGGTGATCAGCCAGGCGCTGGTACGCAGCCAGGGGCCCGCCGTGCCGGTCGGCCACAGCCACAACCTCACGCCGCGCCAGTTGGAGATCCTGCGCCTGATCGTACGCGGCAAGTCCACCCGCGAGATCGCCCACGGGCTGGGGTTGAGCATCAAGACCGTGGAAGCCCATCGCTCGCAGATCATGAAGCGCCTGCAGATATTCGACGTGGCGGGGCTGGTGTTATTCGCGGTGCGCGAGAAGATCATCAGCCTGGACGACTAGGGGCGAGCCCAGCGGCAGGTGCACCCGCAGCGCCTTGGGCAGTGTTTCGAAACGCAGGTCGTCGCCCTTGAGCGGTTCGCCGTCCAGATTGATGTAAAGCCCTTCGGCCTGTTTGATCTGCACCCACGGCAGGCGCGCGCGCACGAACATGTTGTCCAACCCCCAGCCATTGCTCATCAGCTCGCGCAAAGTGCCGACCACTTCCTGCGGCGCCGGCAGAATGCTCACATCGAGCAAACCGTCATCGGCCATTGCCTGCGGGCACAGTACATGCCCACCGCCGGCCTGGCGACCGTTGCCGATGCCCAGCGCCAGCATCTCGCCCTTCCACTGGAAATCCGGGCCTTCCAGCTCGCCGTAGGCAGCCTTCAACTCGCTGAAACGCGTGAGGCCGGTAAACAGATACGCCGCGCCGCCCAGGACTTTCTTCAAGTCTTCGGAGGTATTGGCGGTGACCTGGCTGCCGAACCCACCGGTGGCCATGTTCAGAAAAACCTGGCCGCCCACCTGGCCCAGGTCGATCGCCCGCGGCGCCACGTCCAGCAGTGCCAGGGCCTGGGCCGGTTCCAACGGCACCCCGGCGGCCTTGGCAAAATCATTGGCGGTGCCCAGCGGCATCAGTACCAGGCTGGCATCGGCCCTGGCCTGGGCCATCGCCTCGGCCACGTCGCGCAAGGTGCCGTCGCCGCCGCCGGCAATGATGTGCGTATAGCCCTGCTCCAACGCCTCGCCCACCAGGCGCCGAGCGTCGCCGCCCTCCCACGTCACCCGCACTGCCAGCTCCCAACCCTGCTCACGCCGGGCCAGCACGGCGCTGCGCACGTCCTCGTTGAGGGCTTGCTTGCCGTGAAGGATCAACAGTGCCTTGGGGGTGCTCATGCGGGGAATCTCCTGATTCAAAGGTGCTTGAAGGATGTGGACCTTGGAGGAGAAGAAAAAAGTCAGTGGGATTGGAAATTAATTGGGCGGCCGGGCGCTCCCCATCGCAGGCGCGACGCTCCTTAACGCCTGACACCTGGTTCTGTAGTGAGCAGGCTTGCCCTGCTCGGCACAGACGCAATCAGCTCTTGTGCAACTTACTCATCAACTGCGCCTCAGCCTGGGTCAAGCCGCACGACTGGGTCAGGTCGTCCACCGTCGCGCCCATCCCCACCAGCTTCGCCGCCTGGGCAAACGACAGGTTGGCAGGATCGCGCTGCTCCAGCTGCTCGAGCTTGTCCGGCATCGGAGCGAGGATCGCGCGCAGTTCATGCACCTCATCCCCGACCCGCACCGCGCTCTTCTGGTAATGGTCGACGCGCTTGACCAGTTCCAGAATGCGCCGATCGCGCACAGCCTCGCGCTCGGCCTGCTGCAGTGCCAATTCGCGCTGCTGGGCCATGTAGCGCAGCAGAAAACCCAGGGTCCCGGCCCACAACAGGGCCAGGACGATCACCGCGACCTCAAGGAACAATCAGATGCTCTCCAGTTCCGACCACTCTTCTTCGCTCATCATTTTGTCCAGCTCAACCAGAATCAACAGTTCGTTGTTCTTGTTGCACACGCCCTGGATAAACTTGGCCGACTCTTCGTTGCCCACGTTCGGCGCGGTTTCCACTTCCGATTGGCGCAGGTAGACCACTTCGGCGACGCTGTCGACTAGGATACCGACCACTTGCTTGTCGGCTTCAATGATGACGATGCGCGTGTTGTCGGTGACTTCAGCGGTGTCCAGGCCGAAACGCTGGCGCGTGTCGATCACGGTCACGACGTTGCCGCGCAGGTTGATGATGCCGAGCACATAGCTCGGCGCACCCGGGACCGGGGCGATCTCGGTGTAGCGCAGCACTTCCTGCACGCGCATCACGTTAATGCCGTAGGTCTCGTTGTCCAGCTTGAAGGTCACCCATTGCAGAATCGGATCGTCCGAGCCTTTTTGTGCTGATGCTGACATATTCATACCCATGACCCCTTCAAATGCCGTTGGATACGGCGTGTGTGCTTCGTTCGGCGACCGCACACCCGTGCGGCCGGCGTGTTCAATCAACTGCGTTTGTTACCGGGCATCGACTTGACGGCACCGCTGGCGATCAACTCGGCCAGTTCGGCGACGTCAAGCAACGCGCACATGTGTTCGATCACGGTGCCGGCCAGCCAGGGCCGCTGGCCCCGGTGGCTGCGCCATTTGATTTCGTTGGGGTCCAGGCGCAACGAGCGGCTGACCTGATGCACCGCCAGCCCCCACTCATAGCCCTGAACGGAGATCACGTACTGCAAGCCCTGGCGGAAATCGTCGCGGTAGCGGTCGGGCATCACCCAGCGCGCGGTATCCAGCACCTTAAGGTTGCCGGCCTGGCTGGGCAGGATGCCGAGGAACCATTCCGGCTGCCCGAACAGCGGCGTAAGCTCGTGACCTTCGAGCGAATAGATCGAACCCAGGCACACCAGGGGCACCGCCAGGGTCAGACCGGCGACGTCGAACAACAGGCATTCGAACGGCTCGGCGGCCCATGCCGGGCGGCCATCGCCGCTTGCCGGAGGCGGAGTGATGCTCGGTGGCAGGTGCACTTGCACCACCGGTTCGACGACCACGGGCGCCGGCACCACAGGCTCCGGCACCACAACGACGGCCGGCGCGGCGACAGGCACCACGATCCGGGCGTCCCGTGCCTGCTCTTCCAGCACGGCCAATTGGAATTCATCCAGCGCACTGCTGGTTTCGACTATCGGCTCCAGTACCAGCACCGGTTCCGGCAGATCTTCGTCGGTTGCTTCCTGCAGCAGGGCATCCAGGTAGGATTCCAGCGCCAGCTGCGGCCGGGTCTTGGTCTTGAGGTCGACGGGACGGTTCATCATGCCACCTGCGCCACGAGTTGCTGAGACAACAGGTGCTTGAGCAACGCGCGATAAGCCAGCACGCCACGGCTCTTGCCATCGAACTGCGAAGGGGTGAGCCCGGCGCGGCTGGCGTCACGCAGGCGCGTGTCCACCGGAATGTAGCCTTGCCAGATGGTGTCCGGGTACGCATCGCGCAATACACGCAACGTACCGAGCGACGCCTGGGTGCGGCGGTCGAACAGGGTCGGCACGATGCTGAACGGCAGCGGCTGCTTGCGCGAGCGGTTGATCATCGCCAGGGTGCTGACCATGCGCTCCAGGCCCTTGACCGCCAGGTGCTCGGTCTGCACCGGGATCACCAGTTGCTGGCTGGCGGCCAACGCGTTGACCATCAACACCCCCAACAGCGGCGGGCTGTCGATGACGGCGTAGTCAAAGTCCTGCCACAGTTGCGCCAGGGTCTTGGCGATGACCAGGCCCAGACCGCTCTGACCTGGCGACTGGCGCTCGAGAGTGGCCAGTGCGGTGCTGGACGGCAACAGCGAAATACGCTCGTCGCTGGTGGGCAACAGCAACTGCCCAGGCAGGTCGCCGGGCACGTTGCCCTTGTGCAGGAACAGGTCAAAGCAGCTGTGTTCCAGCGCATCCGGGTCATAGCCGAAATAGCTGGTCATCGAGCCGTGGGGGTCCAGGTCGACCACGACCACGCGCTTGCCCGCCTCGGCCAGCAAACCGGCCAGAGCGATGGAGGTGGTGGTCTTGCCGACTCCACCTTTTTGATTGGCAACTGCCCAGACTCTCATTCGGATGGTTCCTCCCGGCAGGCACAGGCGCGACCGAGACATTGCATAAAGTTATTGAGCCGGTGACGGAGAATTGACGGCGCTCTGACGAACCGGCGGCTTAATCGCTGGCGGTGCAGTTTGTGTGCCAGCACGCCTCAAGGCCGCATCCGGTGTTGCATTGGCGGTGCCGGTGCCGGTCAGGCTGCGGCGCACATCCAGGTTGCGCGACACCACCAGCACCACCCGACGGTTGCGCGCACGTCCTTCCAGCGTGGCGTTATTGGCCACCGGCTGGAACTCGCCATAACCCACCGACGCCAAGCGACCGGGGTTCACACCCTGCATCGCCAGCATGCGCACAATGCTTGCCGCGCGCGCCGACGACAGTTCCCAGTTGGTGGGGTACTGCGCGGTGCTGATCGGAATATTGTCGGTGAAGCCTTCGACGTGGATCGGGTTCTCGAACGGTTTGAGGATAGCCGCCACTTTATCGATGATGGTGAACGCCTGGTCGCTGGGCATCGCATCGGCACTGGCAAACAGCAGGCTGGAATTAAGCTCGATCTCGACCCACAACTCATTGCCGCGCACGGTCATCTGGTTGGAACTGATCAGGTCGCCGAATGCGGCGCTGATGTCATCGGCGATGCTCTTGAGCGGGTCGCTGGTGCCCCCCACCCCGGCGGCGGTTTCATCGCTGTCGTTGACCAGCGGTTTGGCCGGGGTCACGGTGCGGGGCCGTTCCTCACCGATGGGGATCGGCTTGAGCGAACGGTCGGCGTCGTTGAATACGCCGATCAGCGCCTGGGAAATCACTTTGTACTTGCCTTCGTTGATCGACGAGATGGAGTACATCACTACGAAAAACGCGAACAGCAGGGTGATGAAGTCCGCGTAGGACACCAGCCAGCGTTCGTGGTTAACGTGTTCTTCAGGCTCGCGACGGCGACGGCTCACAACCCATACCTCCCATCAATCCATGAAGCCCTGGAGCTTCAATTCGATGGAGCGCGGGTTCTCGCCCTCGGCAATCGACAGCAAGCCCTCGAGCAGCATTTCACGGTAACGCGACTGGCGCATGGCGATCGACTTGAGCTTGCTGGCCACCGGCAGCAGCACCAGGTTGGCGCTCGCCACCCCGTAGATGGTGGCGACGAAGGCCACGGCAATACCGCTGCCCAATTGCGACGGATCGGCCAGGTTACCCATCACGTGGATCAGGCCCATTACCGCACCGATGATGCCGATGGTCGGCGCGTAGCCGCCCATGCTTTCAAAGACTTTGGCGGCGTTGATATCGCGGCTTTCCTGAGTGAAGAAATCCACCTCCAGGATGCTGCGGATCGCTTCCGGCTCGGCGCCGTCCACCAGCAACTGCAGGCCTTTGCGCGCGTAGCTGTCGGGCTCGGCATCGGCCACGCCCTCCAGGCCCAGCAGGCCTTCCTTGCGGGCGGTAAGGCTCCAGTTGACCACGCGGTCGATGCCGCCGGCCAGGTCGACGCGCGGCGGGAAAATAATCC
The DNA here is from genome assembly GCF_026410085.1 of Pseudomonas quebecensis. NCBI lineage: Bacteria > Pseudomonadati > Pseudomonadota > Gammaproteobacteria > Pseudomonadales > Pseudomonadaceae > Pseudomonas > Pseudomonas quebecensis. The sequence goes on along the minus strand of NZ_CP112866.1, from coordinate 1,479,071 downwards.
AGATCAGGATCTGCATGGCGCGCTTGAACGAACTCAATGGCGACTGCAGCAACGCGGCCCCCACCGTGCCGCCGATCACGATCAGCGCCGCCGGCCCGTTGGCCAGGGCGCCGAGGTGGCCGCCCTCAAGGTAGTTGCCGCCAATGATCGCGACGAACGCCATGGTGATGCCGATCAGGCTCAAGACATCCATCAGAGGCAGGCCTCCACCAGGTGCTTGCCGATGTCATCCAGGCTATAGACCGCATCGGCCAGGTCGGCCTTGACGATCGCCATGGGCATGCCATAGATCACGCAGCTGGCTTCGTCCTGAGCCCAGATCGCACTGCCGCCCTGCTTGAGCAACCGCGCACCTTCGCGACCATCGGCGCCCATGCCGGTGAGCACCACCGCCAGAACTTTGTCGCCGTAGGACTTGGCCGCCGAACCGAAGGTGATATCAACGCAGGGCTTGTAGTTGAGGCGTTCGTCACCCGGCAGGATTTTGATCGCACCACGCCCGTCGACCATCATCTGCTTGCCGCCCGGGGCCAGCAGCGCCAGGCCCGGACGCAGGATGTCGCCATCTTCGGCTTCCTTGACGCTGATGCGGCACAACTTGTCCAGGCGCTCGGCGAAGGCCTTGGTGAATGCCGCCGGCATGTGCTGGATCAGCACGATCGGCGCCGGGAAGTTGGCCGGCAACTGAGTGAGCACGCGCTGCAACGCTACCGGGCCACCGGTGGACGTGCCGATGGCCACCAGCTTGTAGGCTTTGCGCTTGGGCGCCGGCGAGTGGCTTGTCGACGCCGATGCCCGCGCGGGAGCCGCCGCCGGCCGGGCAACCGGCGCGGGGGCCGGACGCCCGAACGTCGAACTGCTCGGCGCCGCCGGAGCAGCCGGAGCAGGTGCCGGCGAAGGCGAAGGCGCGCTGAACAGGCTGCGACGGTTGCTGCGGGAAATGCTGTGGACTTTCTCGCACAGCAGTTGCTTGACCTTCTCGGGATTGCGCGAGATGTCTTCGAAATTCTTCGGCAGGAAGTCCACGGCCCCCGCATCCAGCGCGTCGAGGGTCACTCGGGCGCCTTCATGGGTCAGCGAGGAGAACATCAACACCGGAGTCGGGCAGCGCTGCATGATGTGCCGCACCGCCGTGATGCCGTCCATCATGGGCATCTCGTAGTCCATGGTGATGACATCCGGCTTCAACGCAATGGCTTGATCAATCGCCTCTTTGCCGTTGGTGGCCGTGCCGACCACCTGGATGCTTGGATCGGCGGAAAGAATTTCCGAGACGCGGCGGCGGAAGAAACCCGAATCGTCCACCACCAGGACCTTGACTGCCATAAACACTCCGTTAGGCGGGGCGGGCTGACCGCCCTGCCCCGCCAGAATCAAATACGCCGAGCGGCGTAACGCTTGAGCATGCTCGGAACATCGAGAATCAGCGCGATCCTACCGTCACCGGTGATAGTCGCACCCGACATGCCCGGGGTTCCCTGCAGCATTTTGCCCAAAGGCTTGATGACTACTTCTTCCTGGCCGACCAGTTGATCGACCACAAAGCCGATACGCTGGGTGCCCACGGAGAGAATCACCACATGGCCTTCGCGCTGTTCTTCATGCGCCGCCGATGCCACCAGCCAGCGCTTGAGGTAGAACAGCGGCAACGCCTTGTCGCGCACGATCACCACTTCCTGGCCGTCCACCACGTTGGTGCGCGACAGGTCGAGGTGGAAAATCTCGTTGACGTTGACCAGCGGGAAGGCGAAGGCCTGGTTGCCCAGCATCACCATCAGGGTCGGCATGATCGCCAGGGTCAACGGCACCTTGATGACGATCTTGGAACCCTGGCCCTTGGTCGAGTAGATATTGATCGAGCCGTTGAGCTGGCTGATCTTGGTCTTGACCACGTCCATGCCCACGCCACGGCCCGACACGTCGGAGATCTCGGTCTTGGTCGAGAAGCCTGGGGCGAAGATCAGGTTGTAGCACTCGGTGTCGGTCAGGCGGTCGGCGGCATCCTTGTCCATCACGCCACGCTTGACCGCGATGTTGCGCAGGATGGCCGGATCCATGCCCTTGCCGTCGTCGGTGATCGACAGCAGGATATGGTCGCCTTCCTGCTCGGCCGCCAGGATCACCTTGCCGCCACGGGACTTGCCCGAGGCTTCACGTTCTTCCGGGGTTTCCACGCCATGGTCGACGGCGTTGCGCACCAAGTGGACCAGCGGGTCGGCCAGGGCCTCGACGAGGTTTTTGTCGAGGTCGGTTTCTTCGCCTACCAGTTCCAGGTTGATTTCTTTCTTCAGCTGGCGCGCCAGGTCGCGAACCAGGCGCGGGAAGCGGCCGAAGACTTTCTTGATCGGCTGCATCCGCGTTTTCATCACGGCGGTCTGCAGGTCGGCGGTCACCACATCGAGGTTCGACACGGCCTTTTGCATGGACTCATCGCCACTGCTCAGGCCCAGGCGCACCAGGCGGTTACGCACCAATACCAGTTCGCCGACCATGTTCATGATGTCGTCCAGGCGCGCGGTATCGACCCGCACGGTGGTTTCGGCTTCAGTCACAGGCTTGTCGGCCACCGGCGCGGCGGCGGCCGCTCGTGCAGGGGCAGCCGCGGCGGCCGGAGCAGGCGCAGGCTTGGCGGCCGGGGCGGCGGCCTTCGCGGCTACCGGTGCAGGCTTGGCGGCGGCGGCCGTCGCTGCGGCGGCCGGGGCCACTTCGCTGAACTTGCCTTTGCCGTGCAGATCGTCCAGCAGTGCTTCGAACTCATGATCGGTGATCAGGCCGTCGCCGGCGGGTTGGGCCGGTGTCGCCGGTTTGGCGGCGGCCGGTGCCGCAGGGGCTGCCGCGGTGGCGGCCACTTCCGGCAGCGCATCGGCGGCGAAGGTGCCCTTGCCATGCAACTGGTCGAGCAACGCTTCGAATTCGTCGTCAGTGATATCGGTGCTGGCAGTGGCAGCGGCCGGCGCCGGCGCTGCGGCGGCGGGTGCCACGGCGTCGGCGGCGAACTGGCCCTTGCCGTGCAACTGATCGAGCAGCGACTCGAACTCGGCGTCGGTGATGTCTTCGCTGGTCGGCGCCTGCGACGGGGCCGCTGCAGCAGGAGCTTCAGCTTCGGCCTTGACCGCGCTGAGAGAGCTGAGCAGCTGTTCGAACTCGCTGTCGGTAACGTCCGGTTCCGGCGCCGGCTCAGGTTCCGCCACCGCCTCAGCCACGGGCTCGGCCGCCAGGTCGGCAGGCTCCGCGTAACGCGCCAGGGCGGCCAGCAGTTCCGGGGTGGCAGCGGTGATCGGGGCACGTTCGCGCACTTGGCTGAACATGCCGTTGACCGCATCGAGTGCTTCGAGAATCACGTCCATCAACTCCGAGTCGACGTGCCGCTCACCCTTACGCAGGATGTCGAACACGTTCTCGGCGATGTGGCAGCACTCCACCAGCTCATGGAGCTGGAGGAAGCCGGCGCCCCCTTTTACAGTATGAAAACCGCGAAAAATTGCATTGAGCAGGTTCGCATCATCCGGGCGGCTTTCCAGCTCGACCAGTTGTTCGGACAGTTGCTCTAAAATTTCGCCGGCCTCTACAAGGAAATCCTGAAGGATCTCTTCATCGGCGCCGAAGCTCATGTGGGTGCTCCTTAGAAGCCTAAACTGGATAACAGGTCATCTACGTCATCCTGACCTGACACAACGTCTTCACGTTTATCGGCATGAATCTGCGGACCTTCACCCTTGGCGAGATGTTTTTGTGGATCTTTTTCCGAGAGGATCGCTTCGCGGTCATGTTCGATGCCGGCGAAACGGTCAACCTGGCCTGCCATGAGCACCAGTTTGAGCAAATTGCTTTCCACTTCGGTGACCAACTGCGTCACACGCTTGATCACCTGACCGGTCAGGTCCTGGTAGTCCTGGGCCAGCAGAATGTCGTTGAGGTTGCTGGACACCGTGCGGTTGTCCTGCTCGCTGCGTGACAGGAACCCTTCGACCCGGCGTGCCAGCTCGCGGAACTCTTCAGCCCCCACTTCCCGACGCATGAAGCGGCCCCAGTCGGCATTCAGGGCCTGGGCTTCATTGGCCATGCCGTTGACCAGAGGCGTGGCGTTTTCCACCAGGTCCATGGTGCGGTTGGCCGCCGCCTCGGTCAGCCTGACCACGTAGGACAGGCGTTCGGTGGCATCGGTAATCTGCGAGATTTCTTCGGCCTGGGGCATGTGCGGGTCAATCTGAAAATTGACGATTGCACTGTGCAACTCGCGCGTGAGCTTGCCCACTTCCTGGTACAGGCCTCGGTCACGGGTCTGATTGAGCTCATGGATTAACTGCACCGCGTCGCCGAAATGACCTTTTTCAAGGCTGTCGACCAGTTGGTGAGCATGTTTTTTCAGGGTTGACTCAAAGTCTCCCTGTGACGTTTCTTTCTGCTCCATAGCTCCCCCGCGATGGCATTAGCCGTGGATGCGTTCGAAGATTTTTTCGATCTTCTCTTTCAACGCCTGTGCAGTGAATGGCTTGACCACATAACCGTTAACGCCGGCCTGGGCAGCTTCGATAATCTGTTCACGCTTGGCTTCGGCGGTCACCATCAGCACGGGCAGGTTGCGCAGCTTTTCGTCGGCGCGCACCCAGCGAAGCAAGTCGATGCCGGTCATGCCGGGCATGTTCCAGTCCGTGACCAGAAAGTCGATGCCTCCGCTGTTGAGGATCGGCTGCGCCGTGATGCCATCATCCGCCTCGACCGTGTTGGTGAACCCAAGGTCACGCAACAGGTTTTTTATGATCCGCCGCATCGTTGAGAAGTCATCAACGATGAGGATTTTCATGTTCTTGTCCAATTCGACCTCCAAGCAGTCTTAAACGCGCCCAGCACCTGGACGCGCCATTTCAATCAACAGGCATTACACAAAAAGGACTGCCGGGGCCACCACGGGCCGAACCCGCGCAGGCCCATGGCCCACGCGGTATCGCTCTGCAGTGTCCCCACACTGCCTGTCAGCGCGCTCGCCACTCTCCCAGACGTCCCCGCAAGCGGGCGGCGCACTGGCTATGCAACTGGCTGACCCGCGATTCGCTGACCCCCAGCACCTCACCGATTTCCTTGAGGTTCAGCTCTTCGTCGTAGTACAGCGCCAACACCAAACGTTCACGCTCCGGCAAATTGGCGATTGCGTCCGCCAATGCCCCCTGGAAGCGTTCATCCTCCAGGTCGCGCGACGGCTCCATGTGAGCGCTCGCGCCGTCCTCGTGCAGCCCTTCATGCTCGCCGTCCTGCAACAGGTCGTCGAAACTGAACAGGCGGCTGCCCAAGGTATCGTTCAAAATCCCGTAATAATCGTCGAGACTCAATTGGAGTTCGGCCGCAACTTCATGATCTTTAGCGTCACGACCGGTTTTTGCTTCAATTGCTCGAATTGCGTCACTGACCATGCGCGTATTGCGATGCACCGAACGGGGTGCCCAGTCACCTTTACGCACTTCATCGAGCATCGCGCCGCGAATACGGATACCCGCATACGTCTCGAAACTCGCACCCTTGGTGGCGTCGTACTTGGTCGACACCTCCAGCAGGCCGATCATGCCCGCCTGGATCAGATCCTCCACCTGCACGCTGGCCGGCAACCGGGCCAGCAAGTGGTAGGCAATGCGCTTGACCAGGGGCGCATAGCGCTCGATCAGTTCACCCTGGCTGTCACGCGCCGATTTTTTGTAGAGGTTGTAACCGCTCGATGTCATAGCACTGGCCCTGCGCTCGTCTGATGCACCAATCGCTCGACGAAAAACTCCAGATGCCCACGCGGGTTGGCGGGCAGCGGCCAGGTATCGACCTTCTGGGCAATAGCCTTGAACGCCAAGGCGCATTTCGAACGAGGGAATGCTTCGTAGACCGCGCGCTGTTTCTGCACGGCCTTGCGCACACATTCGTCGTAGGGAACTGCGCCGACGTATTGTAAGGCGACATCGAGAAAGCGATCCGTGACCTTGGTCAACTTGGCGAACAGGTTGCGCCCTTCCTGCGGGCTCTGGGCCATATTGGCCAGGACGCGGAAGCGGTTCATGCCGTAGTCACGGTTAAGGAGTTTAATCAGGGCGTAGGCGTCGGTGATCGAGGTGGGTTCATCGCAGACCACCAGCAATACTTCCTGCGCGGCGCGCACAAAGCTGACCACGGACTCGCCGATCCCCGCAGCGGTGTCGATCACCAGCACGTCGAGGTTGTCGCCGATATCGCTGAACGCTTGAATCAGCCCGGCATGCTGCGCGGGGCTCAGGTGCACCATGCTCTGGGTGCCGGAAGCGGCCGGCACGATGCGGATCCCACCGGGGCCTTGCAGCAGCACATCGCGCAGCTCGCACCGGCCTTCGATCACATCGGCCAGGGTGTGTTTGGGCGTCAGCCCCAGCAGAACGTCGACGTTCGCCAGCCCCAGGTCGGCGTCCAGCAGCATGACGCGACGGCCAAGCTCTGCCAGCGCCAGGGACAAATTCACTGACACGTTAGTTTTTCCGACGCCACCTTTGCCGCCGGTCACCGCGATCACCTGTACGGGATGCATGCTGCCCATTTTATTTCTTTACCTTGTCTTGCTTAGACGCAGGCTACATGGCTTGGCCGCGTGAATCGCTTGCAGACCATCAATGTAGGTACATTGCATTGTGTTCATGTTGCTCAGCCCACCCGTTTTGCCGGGCTGTGGTACAGATCAGCGAACATATCGGCCATCGCTTCCTCGCTAGGCTCGTCCTGCATTTGCACGCTGACGGCACGGCTGACCAACTGATGACGGCGCGGCAGATGCAGATCATCCGGAATCCGCGGCCCGTCGGTCAGGTAGGCGACCGGTAATGCATGACCGATAGCCAGGCTCAACACTTCGCCCAGGCTGGCGGTTTCGTCCAATTTGGTCAGGATGCAACCGGCCAGCCCACAGCGTTTGTAGCTGTGGTAGGCAGCGGTAAGAACCTGTTTCTGGCTGGTGGTTGCAAGCACCAGGTAATTTTTTGACTTGATCCCACGCCCGGCCAGGCTTTCCAGCTGCATGCGCAGCGCCGGATCGCTGGCTTGCAGGCCGGCGGTGTCGATCAGCACCACGCGTTTGCGCAGCAGCGGGTCCAGGGCGTTGGCCAGGGACTGGCCCGGGTCGACATGGGTTACCGGCACGTTAAGAATGCGCCCCAGGGTCTTGAGCTGTTCCTGGGCACCGATACGGTAGCTGTCCATGCTCACCAGCGCGATGTTATGCGCGCCGTACTTGAGCACATAACGCGCCGCCAGCTTGGCCAGGGTGGTGGTCTTGCCCATGCCGGCAGGACCGACCATGGCGATCACGCCGCCCTCTTCCAGGGGTTCGATTTCCGGGGTGACGATCATGCGGGCCAGGTGCGCCAGCAGCATGCGCCAGGCCTGGCGTGGCTCGTCGATTTCAGTGGTCAACGCCAGCAAGTCGCGGGACAACGGGCCGGACAGGCCGATGCGTTGCAGGCGACGCCACAGGTTGGCTTGCTGCGGCTTGCTGCCTTGCAACTGGTTCCAGGCCAGGGAGCCCAGTTGCACTTCCAGCAATTCACGCAGGCCATTGAGTTCAAAACGCATCGAATCGAACATGCGCTGGTCGACGGCGGCGGCCGGGGCTGGCGCGGCGGGACGCGGCGGTTCGACAAACGTAGGCTCAACCAGCGGCTCGGCGGCGGTCAGCGGCAGGCCGGCGAACAACTGGCGATTGGTGGTGGCATCGCTGTCGCCGCGCATGCTCAGTTCGGCCTGGGCCGAGACGATGCGCGAAGCGGTCTTGCGCAACTCGTCCTCGAGCTCCATGTTGGGAACGCGTGGCGCCAGCGCCGAGGGGGTGTAGTCCAGGGCAGCCGTCAGCTCGACACCGCCGGCAATACGACGGTTACCGATAATCGCGGCGTCGGCGCCCAGCTCATCACGGACCAGTTTCATGGCCTGACGCATATCGGCGGCGAAAAAACGCTTCACTTGCATAACCCACTACCCTCAGCCGTTGGGCCCTACTGTCGCGACGATAGTCACTTGCTTGTTGTCAGGAATTTCCTGATAAGCCAACACGTGCAAATTCGGTACTGCCAGGCGTCCAAACCGCGACAACATCGCTCGGACCGGACCCGCCACCAGCAGAATCACCGGTTGGCCCTGCATTTCCTGGCGCTGTGCGGCGTCGATCAACGAACGCTGCAGTTTTTCAGCCATGCTTGGCTCCAGCAGAACGCCTTCTTCCTGGCCTTGCCCTGCCTTCTGAATACTATTGAGCAATATTTGTTCCAACCTTGGTTCCAAGGTGATAACAGGCAGCTCGGAGTCAAGCCCTACAATGCTTTGCACGATTGCGCGGGACAATCCGACGCGCACCGCGGCCACCAGCGCGGCGGTATCTTGACTCTTGGCGGCGTTGTTGGCGATGGCTTCGGCAATGCTGCGGATGTCGCGCACCGGCACTTGTTCGGCCAGCAGCGCCTGCAGCACTTTGAGCAATTGCGACAGCGACAGCACGCCCGGCACCAGCTCTTCGGCGAGTTTTGGCGAGGCTTTGCCGAGCAACCCCATCAATTGCTGGACTTCCTCGTGGCCGATCAGCTCGTGAGAGTGCTTGTACAGGATCTGGTTCAGGTGCGTGGCAACCACGGTGCTGGCGTCGACCACGGTGTAGCCCAGGGATTGGGCCTGGCTGCGCTGGCTGATTTCGATCCACACCGCTTCCAGGCCGAAAGCCGGATCTTTGGCGGTAATACCGTTGAGGCTGCCGAACACCTGGCCGGGGTTGATCGCCAGTTCGCGATCGGGGTAGATCTCGGCTTCGGCCAGGATCACGCCCATCAGGGTCAGGCGGTAGGCGCTGGGCGCCAAATCGAGGTTGTCGCGAATGTGCACGGTGGGCATCAAAAAGCCCAGGTCCTGGGACAGCTTCTTGCGCACGCCCTTGATCCGCGCGAGCAATTGGCCACCCTGGTTGCGGTCCACCAATGGGATCAGGCGGTAGCCGACTTCCAGGCCGATCATGTCGATCGGGGTCACGTCATCCCAGCCCAATTCCTTGGTTTCCTGGGCGCGGGCCGGGGATGGCAGCAGTTCCTGCTGGCGAGCGATCTCTTGCTGGGCCTGGACCTTGACCATGTTCTGTTTTTTCCAGAACAGGTAAGCCGCGCCACCGGCCATGGCTGCCATGCTCAGGAACGACACGTGCGGCATGCCCGGCACCAGGCCCATGATCGCCATGATGCCCGCCGCCACGGCCAGGGCCTTGGGCGAGGCAAACATCTGCCGGCTGATCTGCTTGCCCATGTCTTCGGAGCCCGACGCACGGGTCACCATGATCGCCGCCGCTGTGGATAACAACAGTGATGGCAATTGCGCCACTAAACCGTCACCGATGGTCAGCAAGGCGTACACCTTACCGGCATCGCCGAAACTCATGCCGTGCTGGAAGATACCGACCGCCATGCCGCCGATCAGGTTGATGAACAGGATCAACAGGCCAGCGATGGCGTCACCGCGCACGAATTTACTGGCACCGTCCATGGAGCCGTAGAACTCGGCTTCCTGGGCGACTTCCAGGCGGCGCGACTTGGCCTGGTTCTGGTCGATCAGACCGGCGTTGAGGTCGGCGTCGATGGCCATCTGTTTGCCGGGCATGGCGTCGAGGGTGAAACGCGCGCTCACCTCGGAAATACGCCCGGCGCCTTTGGTCACCACCACGAAGTTGATGATCATCAGGATGGCGAACACCACGATACCGACCACGTAGTTACCGCCGATCACCACTTCACCGAAGGCCTGGATCACCTTACCGGCGGCGGCGTGGCCGTCCTGACCGTGCAGCATCACCACGCGGGTCGACGCGACGTTGAGCGCCAGGCGCAACAGGGTCGCCACCAGCAGGATGGTGGGGAACACCGCGAAATCCAGCGGACGCAGGGCGTACACGCAGACCAGCAGCACCACCACGGACAGCGCGATGTTGAAAGTGAAGAACACGTCCAGCAGAAACGGTGGCATCGGCAACATCATCATTGCCAGCATCACCAGCAACAACAACGGCACACCCAGATTGCCCCGCGACAGGTCAGTCAGGGTGCCACGGGCCGTGCTGAGCATTTGAGAGCGATCCACCACCGGTATTCCTCGTTTCCTTGAAGCAAACTTTTGACGCCAGCTGGCGACTTGCAGGCGGTATTGCAAGAAGCCTTCCAACTTTACTTTTGTGCCTGGAGAACCTCACAAACACTCGGGGGATCGGATGTTGTCATCCAAATGTAATGAGGGGGCTTGCCCCCGATTGCAGTCTGTCTGGCCTGGATCAGGTGCCTGATACACCGCCATCGGGGGCAAGCCCCCTCCCACATTTGCGCTATGTGCAGCCAGCGCTGCTGAGGACATTTATTGCAAGAATTGGGGACCGTCTCTAGGAGGCCCGCTCGCTAGTCCAACACCGAAGAACTGAAGCTCAAAGGGCGCGAACGTTTTCAGCCTGAGCACCTTTGGGCCCCTGGGTAACCTCGAACTCCACTTTTTGCCCCTCTTCAAGGGTCTTGAATCCGTCGCTCTTTATGGCCGAGTAGTGGACAAATAGATCGCCCCCACCGTCCTGAGTGATAAATCCAAAGCCCTTCTCCGCGTTAAACCACTTCACAGTACCTGTTGCCATTGCCGTTCTCCGTACACTTCAATTAAACGCAGATCAGCTTGATCTCGCACGCATAGACTCCATCAGGACGATGGATTTTCTGAAATGCCACTCTCTGGCCCTGCGAAAGCAAACGACCGCCTGAGCTGAGCAGATCGACCGCCACCACCTCACCCCACTCCTCCGGAGCGATCAAACCCTTGCCGGTCTGTGGGTCATACGCTTGAACCCAGCCTTTAAAAACCTGCATTTCCCACTCCCTGCATCTTGATGCGCAGCGAGGTTATGGAACCGCGAGAAAGCGATGCTGGCTACTGTCAAAGTTGACAGGTAGACACTGATCAGCGACGAGTGGTAACGGCCAATGGGAGGACTTATGGATGAGGAGACCTTGCGGTGAGAGCAGGCCTGCCACAGCACGACTGATCACCCGACGGCTCAGGAATCGCGGCGCAGATCCGGCGGAATCGGCAGATCCTTGAGCGGATCAGGACGCTTGCCCTTGCCGGCGCGATACTGGCGAATCTGATAGACATACGCCAACACCTGGGCCACCGCCAGATAAAGCCCGGCGGGAATTTCCTGGTCGAGGTCGGTGGAGTAGAAAATCGAGCGCGCCAATTCCGGCGATTCCAGCAGCAGGATGTCGTTGGCCACCGCGATTTCGCGGATTTTCAGCGCGGTGAAGTCGCTGCCCTTGGCCAGCAGCATCGGCGCCCCGCCCTTCTCCGGGTCGTACTTGAGCGCCACCGCGTAGTGGGTCGGGTTAGTGATGACCACGTCGGCATCCGGCACCGAAGCCATCATCTTGCGCTGCGACATCTCGCGCTGCAGCTGACGGATGCGCTGCTTGACCTCGGGCCGACCTTCCTGGTCCTTGTGCTCGTCGCGCACCTCCTGCTTGGTCATCAGCAGTTTCTTATGGCTTTCCCACAGCTGAATCGGAGCGTCCACCGCAGCGATGAGGATCAGCCCGGCCGCCATCCACAGCGCACTCCAGCCCACCACCTGCACGCTATGGATAATCGCTGACTCCAACGGCTCATGGGCAATGCGCAGCAAGTCATCAATATCGGACGACAACACCGCCATGGCCACGAACAGAATCAATATGAACTTGGCCAAGGCCTTGAGCAGCTCGACCAGCGCCTTGGCCGAAAACATGCGCTTGAGCCCCGCCGCCGGGTTCATGCGGCTGAACTTGGGCGCCATGCTGCTGGCGGCGAACAGCCAGCCGCCAAGGGACACCGGGCCGATCAGCGCGGCCAGCAGCAACGTAATCAGAATCGGCTGTACCGCCAGGATCGCGATCTTGCCCGAGTGCAGCAGGTACTGGCCCATCGCGCCGGGGCTGAGCAGTACCTCGCGGGGCAAGGCGAAGTTGAGCTTCATCAGCTCCATCAGATCCAGGGCCAGGCCGCCGCCATAGATCAGCAGCGCACCGGAGCCGGCCATCATGGTGGCGACGGTATTGAGCTCTTTGGAGCGGGCGATTTCGCCCTTTTCCCTGGAGTCCTTTTTGCGTTTCTCCGTGGGGTCTTCTGTCTTGTCCTGACCACTCTCGCTCTCGGCCATGGCTCAGCGCGCCCGTGCCAGATCACGTAAAAACTGCAAGGCGTCGGTCGCCAGCGGTTGATACTGATTGAGAATGTCGGCCAGGCCGATCCAGAAAATCCCCATGCCCAACACCAGGGTCAATGGGAAACCGATCGAGAAGATGTTCAGTTGCGGCGCCGCACGGGTCATCACGCCAAACGCGATGTTGACCACCAGCAGCGCCGTGATCGCAGGCAATACCAGCAACAGTGACGCGCCCAGCACCCAGCCGAGGCGCCCGACGATTTCCCAGAAATGGTTCACCACCAATCCTGAGCCCACCGGCAGCGTGATGAAGCTTTCGGTCATGACTTCGAACGCCACCAAATGACCGTTCATGGCCAGGAACAGCAAGGTCACCAACATGGTCAGGAACTGCCCGATCACCGCCGCCGACACACCGTTGGTGGGGTCGACCATGGAGGCAAAGCCCATGCCCATCTGGACCGAGATGATTTGCCCGGCGATCACGAAGGCCTGGAAAAACAGGCTCAGGGAAAAGCCGAGCAAGGCGCCGATTAGGATTTGCTCGGCGATCAGCAGCAGCGCGCTCAGGTCCAGCGCATTTACCGGCGGCATCGGCGGCAGCCCGGGCACGATCACCACGGTGATCGCCACCGCGAAGTACAGGCGCACCCGCCGCGGTACCAGGGTCGTGCCGAACACCGGCATGGCCATCAACATCGCCGTCACGCGAAACAGCGGCAGGATGAACGAGGCCACCCAGGTGCTGATCTGCGTGTCGGTCAAGGCCAGCAAGGATTGCATCGAATCAGCCGATCAACTGCGGAATACTGCCGTACAACTGCAGGATGTATTCCATGAACGACTGCACCAGCCACGGCCCGGCGACGATCAGCGTGACCAGCATCACCAGCAGGCGCGGCAGGAAGCTCAAGGTCTGTTCGTTGATCTGGGTCGCGGCCTGGAACATCGCCACCAGCAGGCCCACCAACAGGCTGGGCACCACCAGCACGGCGACCATCACGGTGGTCAGCCACAGCGCTTCACGGAACAGGTCGACGGCGACTTCTGGGGTCATAGCGCTATACCCCTCCGAAACTGCTGGCCAAGGTGCCGATAATCAACGCCCAGCCATCCACCAGCACAAACAGCATGATCTTGAACGGCAACGAGATGATCAGCGGTGACAGCATCATCATCCCCATGGCCATCAGCACGCTCGCCACCACCAGGTCGATGATCAGGAACGGGATAAAGATCATGAAGCCGATCTGGAACGCGGTCTTCAATTCCGAGGTGACGAACGCCGGCACCAGAATGGTCAGCGGCGCCTGGTCGGGGCTGGCGATGTCGGTACGCTTGGACAGGCGCATGAACAGCTCAAGGTCGCTGGAGCGGGTCTGCGACAGCATGAAATCCTTGATCGGGCCCTGCGCCTTGTCGATGGCGTCCTGGGCGGTGATTTTCTCCGCCAGGTAAGGTTGCAGGGCTTGCGTGTTCACCTTGTCGAACACCGGCGCCATGATGAACAGCGTCAAGAACAGCGCCATGCCGGTGAGGATCTGGTTCGAAGGCGTCTGCTGCAGGCCCAACGCTTGCCGCAGGATCGAGAAGACGATGATGATCCGCGTGAAGCTGGTCATCAGCATGACAAACGCCGGGATAAAGCTCAGCGCGGTCATGATCAGCAGGATCTGCAGGCTGACCGAATACTCCTGCGCGCCGGCCGCGTTAGTGCCCAGCGTAATAGCCGGGATCGACAGCGGGTCGGCGGCGAACGCCAGCGGCGCCGCAAGCCACAGCATGAGCGTCAATAAAACGCGCATTACTTATTATCCTTCTGGTCCTTGCCCAGCAACTCCATCAGGCGCTGGGCAAATTCCGGCGTGGCGGACTGGGTCTTGTCGACATTCACAGGGGTCTTGAGCACGTGCAATGGGGTGATGCGGCCGGGTGTGATACCCAGCAGAATCTGCTCCTCGCCCACTTGCACCAGCACCAGGCGATCACGCGGGCCGAGGGCGCGGGCACCGATCATCTCGATGACCTGGCCGTTGCCCGGCCCCACGCGCTGCACGCGGCGCATCAGCCAGGCCAGCACAAAGATCAAACCCACCACCAGCAACAGGCCCAGCACCAACTGGGTCAGTTGCCCGCCCACGCTGCCCACCACCGGCGCGGCAGCGGCCTGAGCCACTGGCTCGGCCGCCCAGGCCGGCAGGGGCAGCGCGATTAACAGTCCCACCGTGAGCCGGTTCATATCAGCGCAGCTTCTTGATGCGTTCGCTCGGGCTGATCACGTCGGTCAGACGGATACCGAACTTTTCGTTGACCACTACCACTTCGCCGTGGGCGATCAGCGTGCCGTTGACCAGCACGTCCAACGGCTCGCCGGCCAGGCGATCCAGCTCGATCACCGAGCCCTGGTTGAGTTGCAGCAGGTTGCGGATGTTGATTTCGGTGCTGCCCACTTCCATGGAAATCGACACCGGAATATCCAGGATAACGTCCAGGTTCGGACCGTCGAGGGTCACCGGGTCGTTGTTCTTCGGCACGCTGCCGAATTCTTCCATCTGCAGGCGGTTGCCGGCTGGCGCGGTGGCGGCATCAGCGGCCAGCAGGGCATCGATATCGTCCTGGCCGACATCGCCGGTTTCTTCCAGGGCAGCCGCCCATTCATCAGCCAGGGCCTGGTCTTCGGCGGAAGTGTTTTCGTGTTCGGTAGCCATTACATGTCCTCGGCGAAGCAAACATTTATAAATTAGGGGTCAGCGGCGGGTGATCGGCTCAACCACTTGCAATGCCAGGTTGCCCTTGTGGGAACCGAGCTTGACCTTGAACGACGGCACGCCATTGGCGCGCATGATCATTTGTTCCGGCAGCTCCACCGGGATGATGTCCCCAGGCTGCATGTGCAGGATGTCGCGCAGACGCAGCTGGCGGCGCGCCACGGTGGCGCTGAGCGGCACGTCGACGTCCAGCAGGTCTTCGCGCAGGGCCTTGACCCAGCGCTCATCCTGGTCGTCCAGGTCGGACTGGAAGCCGGCGTCGAGCATCTCGCGCACCGGCTCGATCATCGAGTACGGCATGGTCACGTGCAGGTCGCCGCCACCGCCGTCGAGTTCGATATGGAAGGTGGAGACCACGATGGCTTCGCTGGGCCCGACGATGTTGGCCATGGCCGGGTTCACTTCCGAGTTGATGTACTCGAAATTGACTTCCATGATTGCCTGCCAGGCTTCCTTCAAGTCGATGAAGGCCTGCTCAAGCACCATGCGCACCACCCGCAGCTCGGTGGGGGTGAATTCACGGCCTTCGATCTTGGCGTGACGGCCGTCGCCGCCGAAGAAGTTGTCCACCAGCTTGAACACCAGTTTGGCGTCGAGGATGAACAGCGCGGTGCCGCGCAGGGGCTTGATCTTGACCAGGTTGAGGCTGGTGGGCACGTACAGCGAATGCACGTACTCGCCGAACTTCATCACCTGCACGCCACCCACCGCCACGTCCGCCGAACGGCGCAGCATGTTGAACATGCTGATGCGCGTATAACGGGCGAAACGTTCGTTGATCATTTCCAGGGTCGGCATGCGTCCACGGACGATGCGATCCTGACTGGTCAAGTCATAACTTTTGACGCTGCCGGGCTCGGCAGCCATTTCGGTCTGTACCAGACCATCGTCGACGCCATGCAACAGCGCATCGATTTCATCCTGGGACAGCAGGTCCTGCACGGCCATGTCGTGATCCTACTGCAATACGAAGTTAGTGAAGAGCGCCTGTTCGACCACTACTTTGCCGAGCTCTTTCTGGGCCACTTCCTGCACGCTGGCGGTGACCTTCTGGCGCAGCATTTCCTGGCCGACCGGGGTGGCCAGGGTGTCGAAGCTCTGGCTGGAGAACAGCATCACCAGGTTATTGCGGATCACCGGCATGTGCACCTTGAGGGCATCCAGGTCCGATTGGTTGCGCGCCAGCAAGGTGATGCTCACCTGCAGGTAACGCTGACGGCCGTTCTGATTGAAGTTGGCGACAAACGCCGGAAGCATGGGCTCGAAGATTGCCGGTTGCTTGACGTTGGTAGCGGTTTCGGCGGCGGGAGCCGGTTTGCTGGCACTGCTGTGCATGATGTACCAGGTGCCGCCCACCGACGCGCCAATGGCCAGGAGCAGGCCCACGACTATCAACAGAATAAGCTTGAGCTTACCTTTGCCCGCGGGTGGTTTTGCTGCTGCGTCTTCGCTCTTCGCCATGCCAATAATCCGTCACTATTCGGGGATTCATAGATCTACGGGAAGGCAAGAGCAAGTGTTATGCCAGAGTTGTCTGGCTGAACACAGACAAAGGAACACCACAAATCAAGTGTGGCAGGGGGCTTGCCCCCCAATAGCGGTGTATCAGCCAACCGATGTATGAACTGACACATCCTCATCGGGGGCAAGCCCCTTCCCACATTGTGATCTGGTTTCGTCAGTGGGTAATTAAGTTGGAATGCGATTCGAGTGGGAGGGGGCTTGCCCCGATGAGCATGGGCATCTACACAGACCTTAAAGGCTGACACATAACTCTGTAGTGAGCGGGCTTGCCCCGCGCCGGGCTGCGAAGCGGCCCCAAACCCAGGCACCTCGGAGTGTCAGCTGAAACCACATCGCCTGGAATAGGGCCGCTTCGCAGCCCGGCGCGGGGCAAGCCCGCTCACCACATCAAAGCCCGCTCACCACTTCAAAGCCAGCTCACCACAGCAAGCCCCCTGCCCCATTTTGTCCTATGCCAGACCTACATCAGGCGTAGTAATCGACGGCGCTGGAGCCGATCACCGTCGAAGTGACGGGCGCCACTGCTTCGGCCACATCAATGTGGCTGCCGTTGTCACCGCTGTCGCCGCCCCGCCCGCTGCGACTAACGCCCCCCGTCTGCGCCTGTTGTTGCTGCTGTTCCTGACCACGGGACTGGTCGGACACGTTCACATCCACCTGCCCCATGCCTTGCTGGGCGAACATTTCACGCAGGCGGCCGGACTGGCTTTCCAACGCTTCACGCACCACTGGGTGGGCGCTCATGAAGTTGACCTGGGCCTGCTGGTCGGCGGTCATGTTGACCTTGATATCCAGGCGCCCGAGTTCGGCCGGCTGCAACTGGATTTCCGCCGACTTGAGGTTGGCGCTCGACAGGTACATCACGCGGTTGACGATCTCATCGGTCCAGCCGCTCTGGTGCATGGCCAGCGGCGCATTCGCGACGGGCGGCAAAGCGTTGGCGGTTTTCGGTGTGGCGGCCTGGGTCAGGGCGGCCAGGCGGTTGGCGAAGTCATCGACACGCGTGTCGCTGCCAGCGCTCTTGAGGTCCTTGAGGCCGTCGTCGATCAAACCGCCAAAGGCCTTGTCGCCCCCTTGGTCGGTGCTGTCCTTGGTAGCCTGCTGGTCGACCAGGGTGGCCAGGCCGGCAGCGAAATTCTGCGCGGCGGTCGGTTGGTCCAGGGTCGGCGTCGACGCATTTTTGGCTGGCGCCTGGCTGCTGGCCGACACATGACCGCCCTGCTCCATGGCCAGGCGCACGGCCGGCATTGCATCCAGCGGGTCGGCCGCAGGGTCGAACGCGGGCTTGGCCTCTTCGCTCGCGGCCACCGGCACCGGCGGCGCGGCAACCAATGGCTGGACGTGATCATCCGGCGTGTCGGCGACCGGTGTCGGGGCTTCCACCGGCACCGGCACGGCCACCGGGGTAACGGCCGCGATCAGCGCCGGGTCGACCACCGGGTCGGCCGGGAGCTGCTGCACCAGGGCCGGATCAACCGGGGCATCATCGTCCGAACCGACGCTGTCGTCCGCCTTGGCCGCAGGCGGGCCGGCAGGCAAAGGATTGCCGCTATCGGCAACCGCCGGTGCCTTGGCGGCAGGCTTGTCACTCCCGGCAGCCGGCTTGGCGCTGGCATCGACGGGCTTGTCGCGGCTGGGTCTGGTGGAGTTGTCGTCGCCTTTGGAGGCAGGCTTTGAACCCTGGCTGGCGAACACTTGAGCGAAGCCAGGGCCCTTGTCCCGTGGCTCCGCAGCCACCGCCGGTAGATTGGCGGCGGGCGCTTGAGGCTTGGCCGCGGGGGCAGCCTGAAGAAGCGAATTCGGGGCGACTGGCATGGTAAAGGTCTCCACTGCATGGGGATCGGGGATGCAGTATGAGGAGATAGAGCAAGAGTCGGGCCAGGTTTGGTTTCGGCTGAGTGAGGGTTGGTTGCCACCGTCACATCTGGAAGCGCTGACGCTCCGACTCGTACAGCGGCTTGACCAACGCAAACTCAAGATCGATCTGATCCACCAGTGCCTCCAGATCGCCGGCCGCCTCGGCGGATTCGGCCTCCAAGCGCTGGCACAAGTGCGCCAAGCGCACCGCTCCGAGGTTGCCGCTGCTGCCTTTGAAACTATGGGCAATACGCCCCAGCGCCTTCGCGTCGCCCCGAGACTGGCGCAATGCTTCGATGCGCTTTTGCGAATCGTCAAGAAAAGTATCGAGCAACTTGGGGTACTCGCTTTCCATGACTTCCTGCAAACCCGACAACACTACCGGGTCCAGATGAACATCAACCACTTGCTCGCTCCTTGATCAAGAATCGGCGGATTATGCCAGAGCCTCCCACGAAAACTCCACGCACACACACCGCCCGCCGTCGGACCAACGCACGTCGTGACTGAGCCGACGTACCAGGCTCAAGCCGCGACCGGACAGACGGTCGATATCCAATGGCTGCGCCAACACCTTGTCCACATCAAATCCCGGCCCGCTGTCCTCGATGCGCAGGGTCATCGTGCCGCCGGCGTCGGTCGGCACCACTTGTACCTGCACTCGCACGTAACCGCTGTTCAACTCGGCCAATCGTTCGTTGCGCCGGCGATAGTACTCGGCAAAGCCCTGGGCATCGCGTTTGAGCCGTGAGTCCAGGCCCAGCACGCCATGTTCCAGCGCGTTGGAGTACAACTCGGCCATCACGCTGTAGAGTGCGCCGCTCTGCGCGCGCAGGCCATGGATCTCCAGCAGCAATTGCAACAGGTAGGGCAGCGGGTTGTAGCGCTTGAGGGTCTCGGCGCGGAACTCGAAATTCACCGACCAGTCCAGCGGGCACGACTGGCCGCTGTCGGCATAAAGCGGCCCACTCGCACGCAACGCGGGGCCGGACTGCAAGGTGATCTCCACCATGCTCACGTCATCGCGCGCCTCCCCGCGAAATGCCGCCAGGGCCTGCTCGACATCTTCGAACAAGCGATCAGGCTCGCGGTTGGCAGCGAACACCTGCTGCAAGCGCTCGACCCCGAACAACTGGTTATTCGCGTCGGCGGTCTCCAGCACGCCGTCGGACAACAGAAACACGCGATCCCCCAACGCCATAGGCCAGACTTCAGTGCAGTCATTGAACAGCTCGGCCGACAGCACACCCAACGGCAAGTGCCGCGATGCCAGCGATGTGCGTTTGCCTGTGGCGACCTGATGCACATAGCCCTCGGGCATGCCGCCGTTCCATACCTCCACCACATGGCGATCGGTGCTCAGGCACAACAAAGTGGCGCAACAGAACATGTCCACCGGCAGGATGCGTTTGAGCTTGGCGTTCATCTCGCGCAGGATCTGCGCCAGGCCATAGCCCTTGGCGGTCATGCCGTAGAACACGTCCGCCAGGGGCATGGCCCCCACCGCCGCCGGCAAGCCGTGGCCGGTAAAATCCCCCAGCAGCACATGCATATCGCCCGACGGCGTGTAGGCCGCCAATAACAGATCGCCATTGAACAGCGCGTAAGGCGACTGCAGGTAGCGGATATTCGGCGCGGCATTGATACAACCGGAGTGGGCGACCTTGTCGAACACCGCCTTGGCCACCCGCTGCTCATGCAACAGGTGGTCATTGTGCTTGGCGATCAGATCGCGCTGCTGCAGCACCGTGGCCTGCAACCGACGCAGGCGGTCCATGGCGTTGATTTTTGCGCCCAGGATCAGCGGGTTGTAGGGCTTGGGCAGGAAGTCATCGCCACCCGCGTCCAGACACTCGGCCAGGTCGGCGCTGTCGCTCAGGGAGGTGAGGAAGATGATCGGCACCAGGGCTTCCCCCGACAGCTGCTTGATCCAGCGCGCAGCGGCGAAGCCATCCATCACCGGCATCAGCGCATCCATCAGCACCAGTTGCGGGCGCTCACGGGTAAACACTTCGACGGCTTCGCGACCATCGGCAGCGGTGAGCACCTGATGGCCCTGGCGTCGCACAATGGTCGACAGCAACAGCAGGTCGGCGGGGCTGTCGTCGGCGATCAGGATCGTGAGCGCCTCATGGGCGGGGGCCAGAGCGCTCAATTGATGTCAAACAGCCGATCGAAGTTGGCGATAGCGAGGATCTTGCGCACGTCAGGGTTGCTGTTGATCACAGTAACCTGCGATTCGTCGCCACCGGCGTGGTCGCGCAGCAGCAGGAGCATCCCCAGCGCCGAGCTGTCCATGTAAGTGGTTTCCTTGAGGTCCACGATATAGGCCTGCGGGACCTTGTAGAAACGCTCGTAGGAATCACGAAACTTCTGATGCTGGCCGAAATCGAACCGGCCTTTGATCACGATCGTCAACTTCTTCCCGTCCGGGGATACTTCTGACTCGACTGCCATGCGACTGCTTCCTTGTCGTGGGACTACACACAAGGTTTAGCAGGTGAACGGGATGTGAGCAACAGCGCACCCTGATTTAGAACTGCTCCGGACGCGGCAGACGCTGCGACAGTTCATCGAGCAGTTTCTGTTCGCGTTTGTCTTCGATCGCGCGTGCTTCGTCAATGTAACGCTGCACCAGCTTGCGCAGGCCTTCGACGCGGGCGAATGCCTGTTGCCAGCTCTCGCGGGCTTTTTCCAGGTTGTTCTGATGCCAGGCCAGGCTCTGGCGCTGCTGGCCGACTGCTGTTTCCAATTGGTTGAGAAAACCCTGATAACCCATCAGCCACTGGCCCGACACGCCTTTGGTGCCACGCTCGATCCATTGCTGCTGGTACTCGCCGCGAAAACGTTCGAGGTCGCCCAACTTGCTTTCCGCCAGGCGCACTTGGCCCTGGAAATACCCCAGGCGCTGCACGGCGGTTTTTTCGGCCTTCTCGGCCATTTCCACCACCGGGGCCAGGCGTGACGCGCGGCTGCTGGCCATGGCTTAGCCGCCTGGCGCCGGGGCGAAGATCGACTGCAGGTGCGCTTCGCTTTCGCCCATGCTGATCTTGTCGTTCAGGCCCTGGCGCAGGTAGGTCACCAACTGCGGCTGCAGGGCGATGGCCAGGTCGGTGTCGCGATCGCCGCCGGCCACGTAGGCACCGACACTGATCAGATCGCGGCTCTGTTGATAGCGCGACCACAACTGTTTGAACTGCTGCGCGCGAACCATGTGCTCGGGCGTGACCACCGCCGGCATCACCCGGCTGATGGACGCTTCGATGTCGATGGCCGGGTAATGCCCCTCCTCCGCCAGGCGCCGTGACAGCACAATGTGCCCATCGAGCACGCCACGCGCCGAGTCGGCAATCGGGTCCTGCTGGTCGTCACCTTCGGACAGCACGGTATAGAACGCAGTGATCGATCCTCCGCCGGCCTCGGCATTACCGGCCCGCTCCACCAACTTGGGCAGCTTGGCGAATACCGACGGCGGATAGCCCTTGGTCGCGGGCGGCTCGCCGATGGCCAGGGCGATTTCCCGCTGGGCCTGGGCGAAACGCGTGAGTGAGTCCATCAGCAACAGCACGTTCTTGCCCTTGTCGCGAAAATATTCGGCGATGCGCGTGCAATACATGGCGGCGCGCAGGCGCATCAGCGGCGCATCGTCGGCGGGCGACGCGACCACCACCGAGCGCTTGAGGCCCTCTTCACCCAGGCTGTGTTCAATGAACTCCTTCACTTCGCGACCACGTTCGCCGATCAGCCCGACCACGATAATGTCGGCCTCGGTAAAGCGCGTCATCATGCCCAGCAACACCGACTTACCCACGCCGGTACCGGCGAACAGGCCAAGACGCTGGCCGCGGCCGACCGTCAATAAACCGTTGATGCTGCGAATCCCCACGTCCAGCGGCACGCTGATGGGGTTGCGGTTGAGGGGATTGATGGTGGGGCCGTCCATCGGCACCCAGTCTTCGGCCTTCATCCCGCCCTTGCCGTCCAGGGCGCGGCCGGCGCCGTCGAGCACGCGACCGAGCATGCCCATGCCCATCGGCAGGCGACCGGTATCGGCCAGCGGCACCACGCGGGCGCCGGGAGCGATGCCCGCCAGGCTGCCCACGGGCATCAGGAAAATCTTGCTGCCGGAAAAGCCCATCACCTCGGCCTCGACCTGTACCGGATGATAGCTGTCGTCATTGATGACCATGCAACGGCTGCCCATGGCGGCGCGCAAGCCCTCGGCTTCGAGGGTCAGGCCGACCATGCGCAGCAGGCGACCTTCAAGGATCGGCTGGCCGGGCAACTCGGTGGCTTCGGTGTAAGCGCTCAAGCGCTTGGCGAAGCTGGTGCGATCAAGGCGCATCTGGGGTGTCCAGGTCGATGCTCAGGTCAGGTTCGGCAGGATTCAGGACCTGTTCGTGCTGCTGATCGAGCAACTTGGCCATGATCTGGCTGATACGGGTTTCCACCGTGGCATCGATACGGCTGTGCTCGGTCTCGACGCGGCAACCGCCGGGCTGCAGCGCCGCGTCCTCGACGATGCGCCAGGTTTCCTCATGGCGCTCGCGCAGGGCTTTGACCTGTTCGAAATCCTGCGGGTTGATGTACAACCGCACATTGCCGACGCCCAGGGGCAGCAGCTTGAGGGCCTCGCGCATCACGCTTTCGATCTGGCTGGAGTCCAGCGCCAGCTCACGCTGGATCACCTGGCGAGCGATGTGCTCCACAAGGCGCACCATGGCCTTTTCGAGCTGTGTGTCCTGCTCGGCGATCGGGTCGAACAGGCTGCCCATCAAGCGTTCCAGGCTGGCCAGCTTGACCGCCAGCGCCGCGTCGGCCTCCTGGCGCACCTTGAGGGTGGTGCTGCGAAAACCGTCTTTTTCACCGGCGGCAAAGCCCTCGTTGTAGGCTTCCTGGCGGATGCTTTCCAACTCTTCCAGGGTCAGTGGCTGGACTTCTTCCAGCGGCACTTCTTCCATTTCCACCGGAAGTTCTTCCACCGGTTCCGGCTCGGGCTCAGGCACGTGCGGATCGAAGCTGGGCAACGACCAGATGTCGAACCCGCCGACATCCCGCGCGCGAATCAGATCGCTGGGAGCCTCATCTTTGTTCGACATGGACAACGCCTTAGATCATTTCTTCGCCGCCCTTCCCACCGAGAACGATTTCTCCGGCTTCGGCCATACGGCGGGCAATGGTGAGGATTTCCTTTTGCGCGGTTTCCACGTCGCTGACGCGCACCGGCCCCTTGGCCTCCAGGTCGTCGCGCAACAGTTCGGAGGCACGCTTGGACATGTTCTTGAAGATCTTTTCCTTGACCCCGTCGTCGGAACCCTTGAGTGCCAACACCAGCACGTCGGAGGACACTTCGCGCAGCAACGCCTGGATGCCACGGTCGTCGACATCGGAGAGGTTGTTGAACACGAACATAAGGTCTTCGATCTGGCCGGACAGGGTGTCGTCGATCTCGCGGATCGAGTCCATCAACTGGCCTTCGACCGAGCTGTCGAGGAAGTTCATGATATCCGCCGCGCGCTTGATGCCACCCAGGGTGGTGCGCGAAGCATTGGAATTGCCCGAGAACTGCTTCTCCAGGATGGTGTTCAATTCTTTCAACGCCGCCGGCTGCACGGTATTAAGCGACGACACCCGCAGGATGATGTCCAGGCGCACTTTATGGTCGAAGTGGCCCAGCACCTCACCGGCCTGGTCGGGGTCGAGGTAAGCCACCACGATGGCCTGGATCTGCGGGTGCTCATAGCGGATCACATCGGCCACGGCGCGCGGCTCCATCCACTTGAGGCTGTCCAGGCCGCTGGTGTTGCCGCCCAGCAGGATGCGATCGATCAGGCCGTTGGCCTTGTCTTCGCCCAGGGCCGAGGTGAGCATTTTGCGAATGTAGCTGTCGGAGCCGACGCCCAGGCTGGTCTGGTCGCCGACGATCTCGACGAACTCGCTCATCACCTGTTCGACTTGCTCGCGGTGCACATTGCGCATTTGCGCCATGGCCACGCCCACCCGTTGAACCTCTTTGGGGCCCATGTGCCGCAGCACTTGGGCGGCGTCGGTTTCCCCCAGCGACAGCAGCAGGACTGCGGCTTTGTCGACCCGGGAGAGCTTGGCAACAGCGGCTCGATCACTCATCTGCGTTAATCCACTCTTTCACGACCTGGGCCACACGGCCCGGGTCTTCTGCTACCAGACTCTTGATTGCGTTCAACTGAGCGTCATAGCCTTCGCTCGGGCTCGGCAACAGGATGCTTTGCGGACCGCCGAGGCTGACGCGGTCGTTGGCCAGTTCGCCGTCCAGGCCGCCCATGCCACCCAATTCGACATCGCTGCCGCCGGCCAGGGCCAGTTGTTTCTTGCCGTTGCCGGTGATGTTGTTCAGCACCGGACGCAGTACGCCGAACACCAGCACCAGGATGAACAACACGCCCAGCACTTGCTTGACGATGTCCCAGAACCAGGGCTGCGAGTAGAACGCAGGCTCGGCAATCACTTCGCCACGCTCGGCGGAGAATGGCATGTTGATCACGCTGACGCTGTCGCCACGGCTGGCGTCGAAACCGACGGCGTCCTGCACCAGACGGGTGAAGCGCGCCAATTCGTCGGCGCTCCACGGGGCACGGGTGACCGCACCGTCGGCCGCGTTGACCTTGACTTGGTCATCGACCACCACCGACACCGACAGGCGATTGACACGGCCCTGTTGCTGCTTGGTGTGGCTGATGGAACGGTCCAGCTCAAAGTTTTTGGTGGACTGGTTACGCTTGTCCGCCGGGTACGGCGCGAGCATCGGTTGGCCGGTCGCCGGGTCCATGATCTGCTGGCCGTTGGCGTCCAGCAGCGGTTGGCCAGGCTGGATCGCGCCGGCAGTGGCGGCGGCGCCACCGGTGGTCTGCGGAGCCGAAGCCGGCGAAGGCGGTTGGTTGCTCAGGGCGCCCGGTACGCCTTGCGGGCCATTGCTGGCGGTGCGTTGTTCGCTGGTGGACTGCTCGCTGCGCAGGGCCGGCTGGTCCGGGTTGAACTGCTCGGAGGTCGACTCGACGGCGCTGAAGTCCACGTCGGCGGAAACTTCGGCTTTATAACGGTCGTTGCCCAACACCGGTTGCAGAATGTTATGCACGCGCTGGGTCAGCATGCTTTCCACGCGGCGGCTGTAGTCGAACTGCTTGCCGGCCTGGGTCAGCGCCGAGTTCTCGGCCTGGTCGGACAGCAGGTTGCCCTTCTGGTCCACCACGGTGATCTGCGATTTGCTCAGTTCGGGAACACTGGTGGCCACCAGATTGATGATCGCCATGACCTGGCCCGGCTCCAGGGAGCGGCCGGAAAACAGCTCCACCAGCACCGACGCGCTGGGCTTGCGCTCATCGCGCACAAACACCGAGCTTTTCGGAATGGCCAAGTGCACACGGGCACCCTTGACGTTATTCAGGCTGGAGATGGTGCGTGCCAGTTCGCCTTCCAGGCCACGACGATAACGTGTGGCTTCCATAAACTGGCTGGTACCCAGGCCCTGGTCCTTGTCGAGGATCTCGAAACCGATGTTGCTGTCAGACGGCGTGACACCCGCAGCGGCCAGCTTCATGCGCGCACGGGCGACGTCGTCGGCCTTGACCAGCAGCGCGCCGGAGTTGGGCTCTACGGTGTAGGCGATGTCGGCCGCGGCCAGGGTTTCCATGATCTGCTTGGAATCCATGCCCGCCAGGCTGCCGTACAGCGGCCGGTAATCGGGCTGCTGCGACCACAACACCACAGCGAAACCAATCGCCACGCTGGCGGCCAGACCGACCAACAGGCCGACCTGACGCAACATGGTCATTTCCGAGAGGTTTTCCAGGAACGACAGGCCAAACAGCGGCGGCTTGCCGTCTGTCTTGGCGGGTACGTTGTCCACGACTGCTTCTGCCATGACTTAAATCTCGCCCTTAAACCGGCATCTGCATGATGTCTTGATAGGCCTGCACCAGCTTGTTACGCACCTGGGTCAGAGCCTGGAACGAAACGCTGGCCTTTTGCGACGCGATCATCACGTCGGTGAGGTCCACGCCACTCTTGCCGATTTCGAACGCGCTGGCCAACTGGTTAGAGGCTTGCTGGGTGTCGCTGACTTTGTTGATGGCCTGGCCGAGCATGTCGGCAAAGCTGCTTTGGCCCAGTTGCGGCGCTGGCGCGACGGATTTCGGTTGAGCCATGGCATCCATCTGCATGGAGCGCATATCCAACATCAACCGATTGAACTCAATACCCTGGCTCATGACCTTCTCTCTCCGACCCGCAAAAATTTGACACTACGCAGCAGTTACTAGGGGAGGTAGCAACAAGGGTGCCAGATCCGTGGCGACTCGTAAGAAAAGGCGACAAACCCTGTACGCCTTAGGAAATTTCAGGTGGCGAAAAGATACGCTTCCACATCCATGCCAGCGTCGCGCATCTGCGCCAGCTTGTAGCGCAGCGTGCGCGGGCTGATGCCCAGGCGCTCGGCGGCCTCTTTGCGGCGGCCGCGCTCGGCGCGCAGGGTGTCGATGATCATCTGGAATTCGCGGCGACGCAGGTCATCGCCCAAAGCGCTGACGGTTTCCACCTCGGCGACCAACGGTGCGGGGGCCAGTGTCGGCAGCGGCGCCGCGCCACTGCCCATGGCCAGGCAGAAATCCTGGGGCTGGATCAAGCCGCCCTGCTGCAGGATCAGGGCGCGCTGGATGGCGTTGTCCAGCTCTCGCACATTGCCCGGCCAGGGGTAAGCGATCAGGCACGCCTGCGCCTCGGCCGACAGCCGCGCCTGGGCGTGCTTCATTTTTTTGACGTGGTTATGCAGCAGGCGCTCGGCCAGCGGCACGATGTCCGCCGGGCGCTCGCGCAATGGGCGCCAGGCCAGGGGAAATACCGACAGGCGGTAGAACAAATCTTCACGGAAACGCCCCGCCGCGACTTCGCCGGCCAGGTCGCGGTTGGTGGTGGCAATCACGCGGATATCCAGCTGGATCGGCTTGCGCGCACCGACGCGCTCCACTTCGCGCTCCTGCAGCACCCGCAACAACTTGGCCTGCAGACCCAGGGGCATTTCTGAAATTTCATCGAGCAAAAGCGTGCCGCCGTCGGCCTGTTCGAACTTGCCCGCTTGCGCGGCGATGGCGCCGGTGAACGAACCTTTTTCGTGACCGAACAGCGTGGCTTCCAGCATGTTATCGGGGATCGCCGCGCAGTTGATGGCGATAAACGGCTGACTGGCGCGGGTCGATTGCTGATGGATGTAACGCGCCAGCACTTCTTTACCGGTGCCCGACTCGCCGGATATCAACACCGTGGAATCACTGCGCGCCACGCGGGCCGCCAACTCCAGCAACTGGGCACTGGCCGGCTCGATGGCGATCGGCCCCTCGCCTTCGCTCGCTGCGATCACGCCCAGGGCGTGACGCGCCACCAGCTCGATCAATGCCTTGGGCTCGAACGGCTTGACCAGATAATCCGCCGCGCCCTGGCGCATGGCATCCACCGCGCGCTCCACGGCGCCATGGGCAGTCATCAACAGCACCGGCAGTTGCGGCTGACGGGCGCGCAACAGGGCCAGTAACTGGTGACCGTCCATGCCGGGCATGTTGACGTCGCTGACCACCAGGCTGAACGCCTCCCGGGCCACTGCCTCCAAGGCCTCTTCGGCCGAACCGACCGCCCGGTAGTCATGGCCCGCCAGCAGCAGCGTGTCAGCCAATGCTTCACGCAGGGCGCGGTCGTCTTCGACCAATAGAACCTTGATAGCCATCGTTCGTTACTCCGTGCCGGCCGCGCCTGAAAACAGCGGCAAGCTCATCAATGCACAGGTGCCGCGCCCCAGTCGGGAACGCAGTTGCAAGTGTCCCTGATGCGCGCGTGCCACAGCCTTGACCACGGTCAGGCCCAGGCCGGTTCCGTTGGTCTTGGTGGTAAAAAAGGGTTCTCCCAGGCGCCGCAGCACCTCAGGGTCGATGCCGCTGCCGCTGTCGCTGATGCACAGGCGCAGCGTGTCTTCGCGACGGTACAGGTGCACCTTGAGCCGCGCGCCGGACGCGCTGGCCTGGGTGGCGTTTTCGATCAGGTTGAGCAGCGCACCTACCAGCGTGTCGCGATTGCACAGCAGCTCGCCCTGGTGGCTGTCGCACTGCCAGCGCACCTGCGCGTCCTGAATGTGGGGGGCGGCCGCAGCCTGCAGCGCGTGCATCAGTTCGGCCGGCGTGATGCGGTCGGTCAGCGGCAATTCGCCGCGAGCAAACACCAGCATGTCGCGAACCTGATGCTCCAGCTCATGCAGGCGCTCCTTGAGGCGCCCGGCAAAACGCTGGTGGGTGGCGGCCGGCAATTGCTCGTCAGTCAAATGACTGGCGTAGATCAATGCCGCCGACAATGGCGTGCGGATCTGGTGCGCCAAAGAAGCGACCATGCGCCCCAGGGACGACAATCGCTCATGGCGTGCCAACTGGTCCTGCAGGTGACGGGTTTCAGTCAGGTCGTTAAGCAGCACCAATTGGCCAGGTTCGGCGTCCAGGGAACGGGTGGAAATCGACAGGCGCCGCCCGTCCTTGAGGGACACTTCATGGCCGTCATCCTCACGCGGGGCGAAGCAACGGGTGATGACGTGACGCCACAGCTCGCCTTCCAGCGGCAGGCCCAACAGGTCGCAGGCGGCCGGATTGGCTTCGCGTACGCGGCCCTGATCGTCGATCACGATCACGCCGCCAGGGAGCAAATCGAGCAGGTTTTGCAGACGGTTGGCCAAGCGCTCTTTCTCAGCCAGTTCCTGCATGCGCTGGGCACTGACTACCGCCAGCTCGCCTTTGAGCTCGCAAACGCGCGCTTCAAGCAGGCTGTAGGAGTCGCTCAGTTGGCTGGACATCTGGCTGAACTGCGAGAACGCCTGTTCAAGACCCTGCCGGGCAAGCGGCTCTGCGGATGGAACAAGCCCCTGGATGGCAGGGGCTGAGGCTAATTGGGCGGCGTGGGGCATGATGCTCTCTCGCTTGGCTGACCGTCAGTTAAACGGAACGTTGCGAGGGCTGTAGCAATACCCGTGCCTAAAAAAATAGGCTTAGTTTTCAGTCAGTTGAAAAACAGGCGTCAATCATCCGCCTGTTCGTCTCCTTCCCGTCGGCTCATGCCGTACTTGCGCATCTTCTCCACCAGGGTGGTGCGACGGATGCGCAGGCGTTCGGCGGCACGGGCGACGATGCCACCGGCATCATCCAGGGCCTGCTGGATCAGGCCTTGTTCCAGGTTGCCGAGGTAGTCCTTCAGGTCCAGGCCTTCCGGCGGCAGCATGGCGGTGGAACCGAAGTCCGGGGTGTGGCCGTTGATGGCGACCCGTTCTTCCATGTCACTGCGCAGGCTGTCGACCATCTGCTCGTCTTCGTCGTCGACGTAGCGGAATTTCTTCGGCAGCTCGACCACGCCGATCACACCGTAGGGATGCATGATCGCCATGCGCTCTACCAGGTTGGCCAGTTCTCGCACGTTGCCCGGCCAGCCATGACGGCACAGGGACATGATCGCGGCGGAGTTGAAGCGAATCGAGCCACGCTTTTCATGTTCCATCCGCGAGATGAGTTCATTCATCAGCAGCGGGATGTCTTCCACGCGCTCACGCAGCGGGGCCATCTCGATGGGGAATACATTGAGGCGGTAGTACAAGTCCTCACGAAAGCTGCCGATCTCGATCATGCTTTCGAGGTTCTTGTGGGTCGCGGCGATGATGCGCACGTCCACGCTCTGGGTCTTGTTGCTGCCGACGCGCTCGAACGTGCGCTCCTGCAAGACGCGCAGCAGCTTGACCTGCATAGGCAGCGGCATGTCGCCGATTTCGTCGAGGAACAGAGTGCCGCCGTTGGCCAGTTCGAACCGTCCGGCACGGCTGGTGATCGCCCCGGTGAAGGCACCCTTCTCGTGGCCGAACAGTTCGCTCTCCAGCAGCTCTGCCGGGATCGCCCCGCAGTTGACCGGCACGAAAGGCCCGTCGCGGCGCTTGGAGTGGTAATGCAGGTTGCGCGCGACCACTTCCTTGCCGGTGCCCGATTCGCCGAGGATCAGCACGCTGGCGTCGGTGTCGGCCACTTGCTGCATCATCTGGCGTACATGCTGGATGGCACGGCTGGTGCCGACCAGGCTGCGGAACAGGTTGGGTTCGCGGTGACGACCGCGCTCGCGGGCCTGGTCGTACATCTCGCGATAGACCTGGGCACGGTGCAGGGAGTCGAGCAATTTGCTGTAGCTGGGCGGCATTTCCAGGGTGGACAGCACACGGCGGCGCTGGTCTTCCGGCAGGTCCGCCGAAGAATTTTCACCCATCAGCAACACGGGAAGGAACTCATCCCAGGTCGACAGTGTCTTTAACAAGCCCAAAATAGCGCCAGGAGCGTTTACGGTCCCGATCAGCACACAAATGACTTCACGGCTCGACGACAACGAGCTGACCGCCTGCTGCCAGTCGTGGCTGCCGCAGGGCAGATTTTCTTCGCCGAGAAAATTCAAAATCACCGCTAAATCGCGGCGGCGGACGCTATCGTCATCAATCAGCAGAATTTTGGTTTCACGCCACATGCAATAGCAACTTCCCTAGTAAAACTTCCTGCCCCAGTGTAGGGACAATCGAGACGGCCGTAGGACTTCGTACTCTATAGACGTCTGAACTCTGAAAACAGCACTAGTTAAGTGAAAAAAGCTGGCACGGTCAAATTTATGACGCGCCGGTCGGATTAACTGCGTCTGTTCACCCGAACAGATGGTAGACCTTGGACGCATTCTTCGCCTGGTTGATCTGCGACATCTCCTCGAAAATCGCCTGGCGCTCGCCCGTCGTTACCGTCAGCAGCTGCTGGTACACCGCCAGCAGACTCTCCAGCTTCTCCCGCAGCGCACTTTCATCCACCGGGGCCTCATTGAGTACTTCGTCGATCACGCTGCGACAGCCCATATCCAGCTCGCCGATGGCTTCCCAGTTACGTTCCGCCAGCGCGCCGATCAAGGCTTCGCGGGTTTCATCAATGCGTTGCAGTGCGTGGCTCATGACGTGTTCCTCAAGACCCGTGGTCTTATTGTGCGACGCCCTGCGGCGCCCCGATGGCATCCCAGCCTTCTTTCACGGTAATCAGCAGTTGCGCGACTTCGTCGATCATGTCGGCATCGTTGTGCAGATTGGCCTCCATGAGGCGGTTGCTCATGTACACATACAGGCCTTCCAGGCGCTGGACATATTCCTTGTTGTCGCTTTTTTCCGCATTCAGGCCATCACGAAGGCCGATAATGATATCGGTGGCCTTGCCCAGCATCAGACCCTTCTGAGCAATATCACCGCGCGCCAAGGCGCCCTTGGCTTGTGCCATACGGTCCAGGCCGCCTTCAAGCAGCATCTGTACCAGGCGATGCGGGCTGGCTTCGGAGATCTGGGCGTGGGAATTGACCTTCTGATATTGGCGAAGGGCTCTCATGGGATTCATGTTTCTACCTCGTGACAAGCAACAGCGAGAAGGATTTCACTAACTAATATGTCGACTGGGTTGCAGGAAACTTTAACCCGTCGGCGGCTTGAAGAACAAAGCCCAGGTCAATGAACCTGGGCTTTTTTTCGACCATTCAATCAGTTATCGCTTTTTGAATTACTGATCGCATTGAGCGTGCCGAGAATGCTGTTGCTCTGCTGCCGCAGCTGCGCCACCAAGGTGTCCATGGCGGTGTACTTACGAGTCAGCGCATCCTGCATGGTGGTTATGCGCTCATCCAGGCTGATCTGGTCTTTGTTCAGGTCTTTGAGGCTCTCGGACAACGACGCGGTGCGCGTGGCCAGGATGCCAGTGGACGCCTTCGCGTAGGGCTCGGTCGCCGCCTTCATACGCGCCAGCAGGCCTGACTTGCCACTGAAGATGCTGTTGATATCCGCCGGATTGCTCAGCACCGCCTTGTCCCATTGCTTGGCGTCGATGCTCAGTGCACCGGTGTCCTGATCGGTACTCACGCCGAACTGCGCCAGGGATTTCAAGGTGCCGTTGCCGGACAACATATTGAACTCGTTGCGGATCGCCGATTGCAGGGTGCGCATGGTCGAGTCGCCGGTCAGCGTTGCCGCGACTGAGTTACCGGCGGCATCCTTGGTCACTTTGGTCTCAGCGTTCATGGCCTTGAGCAGAGCGTTGTAGGTGTCGACAAAACCCTTGACCCCGGACTTCAGTGCGGTAGTGCTGGTGCTTACCGAGATGGTCAGGGCGGTACGAGCCGGATTATTAGTATCCGGATCGTTAGCAACGACTGTAGGCGACACGGTCAGCAATTTGATACTGACACCACTCACGGCATCAGTGATGCTGTTGGACTTGGATTCCGCCGGAATGTTGTCGATGGTGTACTTGGCGTTCTGCGGCACCTCGACCACTTTGTAGCCCGTGTCGATCCCGGAGTTGCCCGACATGGTCAGGTCAGACCC
This sequence comes from Pseudomonas quebecensis, assembly GCF_026410085.1. Classification (NCBI taxonomy): domain Bacteria; kingdom Pseudomonadati; phylum Pseudomonadota; class Gammaproteobacteria; order Pseudomonadales; family Pseudomonadaceae; genus Pseudomonas; species Pseudomonas quebecensis. The sequence continues at coordinate 1,446,292 of NZ_CP112866.1, read as the reverse complement.
TACCCCGCCGTTGGTGGACGTCAGGATCATCCGCGAACCGTTGGAGTCGGTGAGAATGTTGGCACTCAGACCGGCAGTGCCGAACTGCGAGTTGATCGAATCGCGCACCTGTTGCAAGGTCGCACCGGCCGGCACACTCAGGTCGAAGTTCTTGCCTGACTGGCTGATGGTCAGCGTCGTCGCTTTGCCCGTGCTGTTGACGACCGTGGATTGACCACCGGCAAAACTGGCGGTCGACAGCTTCGAGGGTTTTGCGAGCTGGTTGACGACCAGCGAGAAACTGCCGTTGGCCGCGCCCTGGTTGGCCGTCATGGTGGCGACTTTTTCGTCCGAGGACGTGCCGGTCAAACCACTGAAGCTGTTATCGGTCACCATGCTGTCCAGCGCGCCACGGAACGCATCCAGCGCGGCCTGGATCTTGCCGATCGACGACAGCTGGGTCGTTGCCTTTTGCGACTGTGCGTTGATCTGCGCCTGCTTCGGCGCGCGTTCGGCATCCACCAGGGATTTCACAATTGCCTGGGTGTCGAAACCAGACCCCACGCCAGTAATCGTTGTACCCGCCATCATCTTTCTCCTAGTCCGGTGGCTGCCGTTATCTTGACGAATTACGCATCAGACAGTAGCAGCAACAAGTTTCATGCCAGCTCAAGCCTTGTCGTCAAACAGCACATGACTGGCGCTGGACAAGCTCTGCGCCAATTTCAAGGCCGTTTCCGATGGGATCTGGCGGATCACTTCACCGGTGTCGGTGGCAATGACCTTGACCACGACCCTGTGAGTGGAATCATCAATGGAAAAATCCAGATTGCGCTGGGCCGCTTGTACGAATTCTTTAATGTCGGTGACCGCTTTTTCCAGATCGCCAGGTTTGGCCTTATCCGGGGTTGGTGCAGTCGCTTCAACCTTGCTTTTGTCTTTATCCACAACCACAGGTGCCACAGCGCCTTGAGGGGCGAGCGACGGATAAGACAAGTTCAAATTTACGTTCATGTCCATGCCCAATCTCCTCTGATTGGAAAAGACGAAAGGGCACGTAAACGCGCCCTTCCGTCAGCTACCAAGCGCTTGAATTACTGAAGCAGCTTCAGTACAGCGGATGGCAGTTGGTTAGCCTGCGACAGGATCGCGGTCGAAGCCGACTGCAGGGTTTGCTGCTTGGTCAGTTCAGCGGCTTCGGAAGCGAAGTCGACGTCCTGAACAGTACTACGGGCAGCAGTGGTGTTTTTCTGGATGTTGGTCAGGTTATCCACAGTGCTGGTCAGACGGTTCTGAACAGCACCCAGACCCGAACGGGCGCTGGAGATGGAAGCGATAGCCTGGTCGATCACGGACACAGCGTTCTGTGCCTTGGTGGCGTCGGTCACGTCGGTTTGCGACACGGTGGTCTTGGCCGAAGCAGCCGAAGTACCGGCACCGAAGATACCAGTCACACCAGCGCCTTCCAGGGAGTAGCCCTTGGAGGAGTTCAGGTTCACAGCACCGGTAGCGATGATGCCGTCAGCCAGGGCGGTAGCAGTGCCGTAGGTACCCGAACCGTCTTTGGTGGCGACAGTGATGGTACCGGCAGCGGTCGAAGCGCTGAAGGCCAGGTTTTCACCGGTGTCGGATTTAACCGACAGGGTGCCTTTGGACTCATCGTAGTTAACGCTGATACCCAGTTTGGCGGAGTTGGACTTCAGCTGGTCAGCCAGGCTGGCGGTATCGGTCACGCCGACGAACGTAGTGGCTTGGCCGCCAACGGTCATGGTGAACGAAGCAGGAGCAGTAGCAGCACCTGCGCCGACCACGAACTGAGCTTCTGTGCTGGCGGTAGCGCCCAGGCCACCGATGGCGCCGTTCAGTTGGGCAGCGATGGTTTTGGCCGAAGCAGCAGCCGCTACGGTGACGCTGCTAGTCTGGCCGTTACCGGTTACAGCGATTGCGCCGCCAGCAACACCGGCACCTGGGGTGATACCAATGCTCTTGACTTGCTGCGAACCAATGTTGTTGGCCGCAACGTTGTCCAGGCTTACGTTGATGGTTTCGTTAGCGTTGGCGCCAACCTGGATGGCTTTGGTACCGTACGAACCGTCCAGCAGTTTCTGGCCACCGAAAGTGGTGGTTTGCGAGATACGGGTCAGTTCCGAAGTCAGAGCCTGGTATTCGTCGTTGTTCGACTTACGGTCGTCGGTGCTCAGGGAGCCGGTAGCCGAGGACAGAGCCAGGGTACGCATTTTTTGCAGAATGTCGGTCGAAGCCTGCATTGCGCCTTCAGCGGTCTGCGCGATGGAGATACCATCGTTGGCGTTCTTCACTGCTTGACCCAGGCCGTTGATCTGGCTGGTCATACGGGTAGCGATACCCAGGCCGGCAGCGTCGTCTTTAGCGCTGTTGATACGCAGGCCCGAAGACAGGCGCTGCATGGAAGTGGCCAGGGCGGTGCCAGCTTTGTTCAGGTTGCCCTGAGTGGAGACGGAAGCAATGTTGGTGTTTACTGTTAAAGCCATGACGAAATCCTCGTTGGATGGATACTGCGGCTTCCGGCCCTGGCAACTGCCGGGTGTGGCCTAGAGAACCTACGTAATAGTTATCGTCGTGGTAGCCGGTTGCTTGAGGGTTTTTTTGATTTTTTTTACTGGCGTGGTGCCACCCCTTGCAATTCAAGGGTTTAGCCCGAGCCCCAGCGTCGATTTCACGGGCTTTTTTGACGCCAAATAAAAAACGCCGATGATTTTTCAATCATCGGCGTTTGCATTTACCAGAGAAGCCGTCTACTGAAACGTCACGGTCGATAGAGAATCGCCGATCCCCACGACAGGCCCACACCGAAACCACTGATCGCCACGCGCTTCCAGGTGGCGTCCATCACGTGCTTTTCCAGCAGCAACGGAATGCTCGACGACACAGTGTTGCCGGTCTCGACCATGTCCTTGATGAACTTGTCCACCGGTGCGTCTTCGAAACGACGGGCCACCGCGTCGACAATCGCCGCACTGCCCTGGTGAATGCAGAACGCATCGATGTCATCGGCCTTGAGCTCCGATTCATTGAGCAGCTCGTGCAAATGCGCCGGCACCTTGAGCAGGGCAAAGTTGAACACCTGCCGACCGTTCATGAAGAACACGCCGTCGCTGACCTTCAGGTGCGGCGCGCCGGAACCGTCGGTGCCGAACTTGGACTTGCCCAGCTGCCACGAAGCGTCTTCGCCCATCCAGGTCGCGGTGGCGGCATCGCCGAACAGCATGGTGGTGTTGCGATCTTCCGGGTCGACAATCTTTGAATACGGGTCGGCGGTGATCAACAGACCGTTTTTCAGGCCGGTGGCTTCCATGAAGCCCTTCATCGCGTAGATGCCGTAGACGTAACCGGAGCAGCCCAGGGAAATATCGAACGCGGCGACGTGGGTCGGCAGGCCCAGTTTGTCCTGGACGATAGCGGCGGTATGGGGCAAGCCCTCCTCGTCGCCGTTCTGGGTCACGACGATCAGCGCGTCAATCGACTCGCGCTTGAGATCCGGGTTGTTGGCAAACAAGGCGTTGACCGCTTCGACACACAGATCGGAGGTTTCCTGCGCTGCTTCCTTGCGCGGCAGGAACGCCGAACCGATCTTGCCAATGATGAACTCTTCATCCTTGGCGAATTTGGCACCCTGGGCGTAGTTATCGATACCGTCCGCCGGCACGTAACTGGCGATGCTTTTTATGCCAATCATTGTGGCTTCCCAATACTAAATAGCTGGAGAACACCCCAAGGCCGACGCCTGGGGTGCTGACAATAAAGGGGGTAACCCCATAAAAATCTCGCTGAAAGCCGCCCCGCAAGGACCCTGTGACGACTTATCCTTTTCACACGATACAGTGAAGATGCGCTTTATGACTCACAGGTCACTCAATTTTCTGCGGTTTATGAAAACCTTTAAACAATTGAGCCGCGAAAACGACTGCGGCCCAACCTGTTTCCAGGCTGGGCCGCGGCGTTCACGCGCTGAAATTACATCTTATTGAACAGGCTCAACTGCGAGATCTTCACGAATGCCAGTTGCGAGGCTTGCAGCATGGTCTGCTGCAGCGACAGGTTGATTGCCGCCTCGCCCATGTCGATGTTGGCCAAGTCGCTCATCGTGCTGGTGTTGGCGATACCAATGCTGGCGTTTTCGTCGGACTGGATAGTCAACGCTTGGCCTCGCGCACCGATGGAGCCCCGCACGTTGACGATCTGGGACGTCGAATTGGCCAGGTTGGCGATGGACGTATCCAGTACGTCCTTCAGCTTGACGGTCGCCGCCGGGTTGCCATCGGCCGGCAGCTCCAGGGCATGACGCAACTGCCCCAGGGTATCGAGTGCATTCTGGGTCTTCTGGGTGTTGGCCCCGACGGAGAACTGATCACCCGGCTGCGGTGGCCCGGCACTCACATCGAAGGTCACGCCGGCCGCTGTCACCGTGGTACCGCCACCGGTATCACCGGTGGCAATGGTCTTGCTGTCGGTGGTGTACGGCTGGGCATACACCTCATAGGCCGTGGCACTGGTGAACTTGATGATCGCGCCGCTGTTGGTCGGAAAGGTGCTGGCATAGTCCGTCTGGTTTGACACACGAGCCCCGGTCAGTTGGGCGTTTGAGGCGTTGCTCGGCGTGCGCGAGACGCTGAAGGTGTCGGGTTTGGACTCCAGGCTGAACGTACGGTCCTTGACCAGCGCATCGGAGGGCGCGCCTGGCGCGACATCGTCGCCCAGCTTCAGGGTGATATCGAACTTCACACCACGCAGCGCAACGCTGGAGCTGCCTTCTTTGGAGGCATCGAACGTGCCGTTGCCGGGGATCTCGGAAGTGATATCGGTACCGTTTTTATCCTCCACCTTAAATTGCGTACTGCTGGTGAACGTGAGCTTGTATGGCTGGCCATCGGCAAATTTATTCGAGTAGTCAGCGCTCGACGTGACCAGGCCGGCGGACAGGGCCACCTTGTTGTCGTTGACAGTCGGCGGCACCGTCTGAGGCACCGGCGCCAGCCACGGGGCCTGGGTACGACCCGAGTTGGCCGCGCCTTCCAGGACAGTCTTGCCGGTATCGCCGGCGTTGATCGTCAGCGTATTGGAAACCTGCAGGCTCAGCGGTGTTTCATCACCCTGATAGCTGTAGGTCCCATCGTTGTTACGCGTATAAGGCGGAGTCTGGGTTTTGGAGCCGGAAAACAGATAGTTACCGGAAGAGTCTTTGCTGTTGAGCAAACCCAGCACCTGATCCTCGATCGCCCCCACTTCGCTGGCGATCGAGCGTCGATCCGCGTCGCTGACCGAACCACCGGCACGCAGCGCCAATTCAGTGGCGCGCTGCATGGCATCGCTGATCGCGCCCAGTACGCTCTCTTCGTTGGTCAGCTTGTCCTTGAGGCTGGTGATATTGCCGTTGTACTGGGTCAGCATGTCTTTCTGCTGCTGCAGCATCAACAAACGTGCCGCCGCCACCGGGTCATCCGCGGCGGTTTGCACGCGCACGCCGCTGCTGGCCTGGTCCTGGGCTTTCACCACGCCGGAATAGTTGTTCGAGTACTTGGTGGAACTGGTCTCGAAATACTGCTGGGTAGAAATGCGCATCGTCCCTGGCTCCCTTAAAGACTATTGATCAGCGTGCTGAAGGTTTCTTGCGCAGCCTTGATGATCTGCGACGACGCGGTGTAGTACTGCTGGAACTTGATCATGTCACCGGCCTCTTCATCCAGGTTGACCTGGGACACCGAATTGCGCGCGTTTTTATTGGCGGTTAACAGCGCGCCGGTGGCGCTGGTGTCGGTGCCGGCCGCAGCAGCCTTGGCACCGACGGTCGACACCAGCTTACTGTTGGCCCCTACCAGGCTGGTGCCGCCGGTGCCATCAGCCGCCGTGCCAATGGTTGCCTTGGTCTGCAGATTCAACAGTTGCAACGCATTGCGGTTGTCCGACTTGCCGCCGGCATTGAACGAGAAGGAAGTGCTGTCACCATCCGCTGGCACCCCGCCCACCGTGGTATCAAAACTGAAACTGGTGGCCGGCACTACCAATGCCCCGCTGGCATCGCGCATCGGCACATTAATGGTGACTTTGTTGCCCTGCCCCGGAACGATAGTCCCGCTGCCGATCGGATTACCCTGGGAATCATTGAGCTTATACGGCTGGGTGCCATCTGCCGCGGGCTTGCCGAACACCATCTTCACCGGCATCGAGTTTTCAATGCCGACGCGCAACTGAGCAGTGGCGGCGCCGCCCTGGATATCCAGGGGTACGGTCAGCGCTGGCGGTGTGAAGTTGCCGGTGCCCTGGTTGGTTTTGCTGGCTTCGCCCAGCAGCGGCGCGGCAAAAGCGAGCTTGGTAGGGTCGGTGAGAACGGTGCCGATTTCCTTCGCGCCGTTAGCTGTGGGGCTGACCTTGAAGCTGTCACCGGCCTGGACCGCACCACTCTTGACCGCCAGCGTGAACCCATCAATGACCGGCGGCGGCGTGGCACTGAGGTCGTAAACCCCCATGGCCTTGCCGTCGGAACGCAGCACGGTCGCCTTGGTGAGGTCGGTGCTGTCGTTGAAGGAAACCTTGTAATCGTAATTGGTCAGCTTGCTGGTGTCTTTGATCGTCACACCCAAGGCGCCATTACCGAGATTGCCTTGGGCAGCCTGGCTGCGCAGGGCAACGGCCGACGCACTGTTAATGTCCGTGAACAACGAGGAGCCGAACTCACCGTTGAGATCCAGGCCCTGGCCCAGCTGACTGTTGACCACATCAGCCGTCGTCACTGCAATGCGGCCCAGGTCATTGATCGCCGGGATCAGCGCATCGCTGCGATAACGCAACAGGCCACCGATGCTACCGCCGCTGATCACGTTGCCTAGATCGAGCTTGGTGCCGCCGGGTGCATTCAGCTCAATGGTGTATTGGCTGGTATCGCCTCTGCTCGGCACGGCGGAAATGGTGCTGAACTGGTCGCCCAGGACCAGGGACTGGCCACTGCCGGTGCTGACACTGAACACGCCATTCTTTTCGACTGCGGTCACGCCGATCAATTCGTTGAGAGAACGCACGGCCTCGGCGCGGGAGTCGAGCAGGTTGGCGGGTGTGGTGTTGGTCGAACCCTGCGCCTGATTGATCTGCTTGTTGAGCGAGGCAATCGAGGCAGTCAATTGGTTGACCTGATCGCTCATTGAAGTCAACTGACCATTGATGGTCTCTTTCTGCTGGCTCAACTGCGAGGAAATCGCGTTGAAGCGATTGCTCAACGTCTGAGCGTTGGTGATCATCACCTGGCGGGCGGTCACGTCGCTTGGGTTGCTTGCCGCCGTCTGCACCGCGGCAAAAAACGAACTGAGCACCGCCGACATGCCGGTCGTCTTGTCCGATAAGGTCTTGTCGATAGCACTGACCTGATCCTGATAAGCCTTGGCATCGCCGTTGAGCGCGGTGCTGTTCTGATAAGCAGTGTCCAGAAATTCGTTATACACCCGGCGCACATCGGCCAGAGTGGTACCGCTGCCGATGTACACGCCGCCGAACTGGTTCACGGCGTTCGCGCTTTGCGTGGTCTGCTGACGCGAATAGCCTGCGGTATTGGCGTTGGCGATGTTGTTACTCAAGACCGACAACGATCCTTGAGCGGCGTTAAGCCCCGACATCCCGATATTGAGCAAACTCATGGTTCAGACCTTATAAAAGAGTGGTCGCGCCCGCGGCGGCGTAATTCTGGTAACTGTTCATCGAATTGGCGATCTGCGAAATCTTGTTGGCGTAGTTAGGGTCGGTGGCGTACCCCGCCTTTTGCAACTCGCGTACAAAGCGTTCTGGGTTATCGGCCGATTTCACCACGTCTTTATAGCGATCATTGCTTTGCAGCAACGTCACCAGGTCGTGGAAGCTGTCCTGATAGGAATCGTAGGAGCGGAACTGCGCGGTCTCCTTGACCATCGCCCCATCGCGAAACTCGCTGGTAATCGCACGTGCCTGGCCGCCCTGCCAGCTCTTGCCGGCCTTGATGCCGAACAGGTTGTGGCTGCTGGTTCCGTCCTGGGCACGCATCACCGATTTGCCCCAACCGGTTTCCAGGGCGGCCTGGGCCACCAGATACTTCGGATCGATGCCGATACGCTTGGCGGCCGCTTCGGCCATCGGCAGCATGGTGGCGACAAATTCGTCCTGGGAGCTGAACGCCTTCTTGGCCGGCGCCAACGGTGGTTGGGCCACGGCGCGGCCATAGACCTGCATGCTGCCGTTGGCCGCGGCAACGCTGCGTGCGCCGCTGTTGATCACGTTGTCCTGCAAGGCGCTGTTGCGCAGCGGCGCGGCCTTGGCCTCAGTGGCAACCTGGGCGCTCGGCACGATGCCGGCCAACAGCCGATCGGTCAGCTTGCTCGGCAAGGCAATGCGGCGCTGGTTCATCAGTTCCATGTCGTTGCCGTGGCTGGCTGCGGCGCCGGCTTGAGGCTCGGCGACGCGGAACGCCCACAGCGGACGTTGGCCATTGGAGCGTCCAAGCGGACCGTCGGCCTGGGTACCGGCGGCGATCTCGGTCGGCACATCGACTTTCTTGACCGCTTCGGCCGCTGCAGGCCCCTGCAATGTAGCCGCCTGCGCGTCCACCGGTTTGTTCTTCTGCATCTGGCGCATCAGCACGTCGGCCAGGCCAATGCCGCCGCCCTCGCGGGACAGCGAGACGGCCAGTTGCTGGTCGTACATTTCCTGGTACTGCTTGGCCGCCGGGGTGTTCATCGGGTTGTCTTTGCCCAGCGCTTCGGTAGCCGACCGCATGGATTTGAGCATTTCGCTCAGGAACAGCGACTCGAACTCCTGCGCCACTTTGCGCATGTTGCCTTCGCTGTTCTTGTCACCGACCTTGAGCTGGTTAAGCCGGTTCAGGTCGGAGTAAGACCCCGAGTCCGCCGTGCTGCTGATTCCGCTTTTATGCATATCCATGGCCATGGCCTCAGATGACGATCAGGTCGGCCTGCAAGGCGCCGGCCTGTTTCAAAGCTTCAAGGATCGCCATCAAGTCGCCGGGCGCCGCGCCCACCTGGTTCACCGCGCGGACAATTTCGTCCAGGGTGGTGCCGGGGCCGAATTTGAACATCGGCTTGGCTTCTTGCTGAGCGTTGACCCGCGAGCGTGGCACCACCGCCGTCTGGCCGTTGGACAACGGCCCAGGCTGGCTGACGATCGGGTCTTCGGTGATGGTCACCGTCAGGCTGCCGTGGGTCACCGCCGCCGGCGAAACCTTGACGTTCTGGCCGATCACAATGGTACCGGTACGCGAGTTGATGATGACTTTGGCCACCGCCTGGCCTGGATCGACTTCCAGGTTTTCCAGAATGGACAGGTAGTCCACGCGCTGGCTTGGGTCCAGCGGCGCGGTCACGCGGATCGAACCGCCGTCGATGGCCTGGGCAACGCCTGGGCCGAGCATGTCATTGACCTTGTCGACTACGCGCTTGGCGGTGGTGAAATCCGAGCGGTTGAGGTTCAAGGTCAGGCTGTTGCCCTGGTTGAAACCGCTGGGCACGGTGCGTTCCACCGTGGCCCCGCCAGGGATGCGACCGGCCGACGGCACGTTGACGGTGATCTTGGAACCGTCGCGACCTTCGGCGTCGAACCCGCCCACCACCAGGTTGCCCTGGGCGATGGCGTAGACGTTGCCGTCAATACCCTTGAGGGGCGTCATCAGCAAGGTACCGCCGCGCAGGCTTTTGGAGTTACCGATGGACGACACCGTGATGTCCACTACCTGGCCCGGCTTGGAGAAAGCCGGCAAATCGGCACTGATCGACACCGCCGCGACGTTTTTAAGCTGCACGTTGCCCGACCCCGGCGGCACTTTAATGCCGAACTGCGAGAGCATGTTGTTGAAGGTCTGCAGGGTAAACGGGGTCTGGGTGGTCTGGTCACCCGTACCGTTGAGCCCCACCACCAGGCCATAGCCGATCAACTGGTTGGAGCGCACGCCGGAAATACTGGCGATGTCCTTCAAGCGCTCGGCCTGGGCGACAGCGCTCAAGGAGAGCAGGAGTGCCGCCGCCATCAGCTGTTTGAATTTCAAAGTGGCCACCTAGAAAGGGAACAGCGGGCTGAGGAAGAACCGGTCGAACCAGCCCGGCTGGCTCGCGTCGGCAAACGCGCCGGTGCCGGAGTAGGTAATACGCGCGTCGGCAATGCGGGTCGACGGCACCGTGTTATCGGTGGAGATATCGTCGGCACGCACCATGCCGGCAATCCGCACCAGCTCGTCGCCGGTGTTGAGAGTCATCCACTTCTCACCGCGCACGGCGATGATGCCGTTGGGCAACACGTCGGCCACCGTCACGGTGATCGACCCCGTCAGGCTGTTGCCCTGCCCCGCCGCGCTCTTGCCGTTGGTGGCGCGATCGCCGCTGTAGCCGGCATTCAGGCTCAGGTCGCCGTCACCCAGCGGGTTGTTGGTGTTGGGAATGGCACCGAACAACGAGGTCAGGCCAATCCCTGCCTTGCTGGTCTTGCCGACCTGGGAGTTGGCGTTCTTGCTGGCCTGGGTCTTCTCGTTCAGGGTAATGGTGATGATGTCACCGACCCGGAAGGCCTTGCGGTCGCTGTACAGGTTCTGTTCGAAACCGGCCTGGTAGATCGAGCCGTTGTTGGCCGCCGCCGGCAGCGGTGTGCGTGGCAACACCGGCGCGTAGTACGGGTCATTGGGTTTTGGCGTCGGGGCGACACAGCCCGCGAGCACGGCGATCCCACTCAATGCCAGAACGGAAACATAGCGATTCATGACCCTTACCTCACGGTGTTGCAGGCGCCGTCAGGGCGCCCCATAGACTTGATTACAGATTCTGCGTTACGAACGAGAGCATCTGGTCGGCGGTGGAGATCACCTTGGAGTTCATCTCGTAAGCGCGCTGGGTGGTGATCATGTTGACCATCTCTTCCACGGTGCTGACGTTGGAGGTTTCCAGGGTGCTTTGCAGCGTGGTGCCGAAACCGTTCAGGCCAGGGGTGCCGATCTGTGGCGCGCCGCTGGAGGCGGTTTCCAGGAACAGGTTGTTGCCCGTTGCCTGCAGGCCCGCCGGGTTGATGAAGTCGGCGGTCTGCAGGTTGCCGATCACCTGCGAGGCCGGGTTGCCGGCCACGGTGATGGACACGGTGCCATCGTTGCCGACGGTGAAAGTCTTGGCATCGGCCGGCACCACAATCGCCGGTTCCAGGGCAAACCCGTTGGCGGTAACGATCTGACCGTTGGAGTCCAGGTGGAATGTGCCGTCACGGGTGTAGGAAGTAGTGCCGTCCGGTTGCAGGATCTGGAAGAAGCCACGGCCGTTGATGGCCATGTCCAGCGGCTGGCCGGTCTGTTGCAGGTTACCGGCGCTGAAATTCTTCTGGGTGCCGACGATCTGTACACCGGTACCCAGTTGCAGGCCCGACGGCAACTCGCTGTCCTGGGTCGACTGGGCGCCCGGCTGTTTCTTGATCTGATAGAGCAAGTCCTGGAACTCGGCGCGGTCACGTTTGAAACCCGTGGTCGACACGTTGGCCAAGTTGTTGGAAATGGTGGTCAGGTTGGTGTCCTGGGCGGACAGACCGGTTTTGGCAACCCATAGAGCCGGAAGCATATCGTTCTCCTTCGTGCGCCTGTTTGTTGGCGCTGCGCTGCAAAATTAGTGGTTCAGTGAAACCGCAATCAGCTCATCTGCATGACGCGCGTCATGGCCTGGTCGTCTTCCTTGGCGCTGTTCATCATCTTGACGTGCAGCTCGAACTGTTTGGAAAGCGCCAGCACCGCCGTCATCTCTTCCACGGCATTGACGTTGCTCGCCTGCAGGAACCCCGAGGTCAGCCTGACGCCCGCATCGGCCTGGGCCGGTTGGCCATCCTTGGTATGGATGGTGCCATCCAGGCCTTTATTCATGTTCTTCAAGTCCGGCTGAACCAGCTTGATGCGGTCCACTTCGGCCATTACCCGCGGGCCTTCGCCCATGGCGCGGATGCTGATGGTGCCGTCGGCGCCGACTTCGATTTTCTGCTGCGGCGGCACCGCGATCGGGCCACCGTTGCCCATGATCGGCATGCCGTTACCGGCACGCAGCACGCCCAGGGCGTCCACGTTCATGCTGGCGCTGCGCACATAAGCTTCGCCGCCGTCCGGGGTCTGCACGGCCATCCAGCCGTTGCCGTTGACGGCCACGTCGAGGTCGCGCCCTGTCTCGATCATCGCGCCGGGGCTGAAGTCGGTGGCGGGACGCTCGGTCATGGCAAAAGCCCGCGCCGGAAAGCTGTCACCAAACACCGGCATCGAACGCGCCTGCTCAAGGTCACGTTGGAAACCGTTGGTGGAAATGTTCGCCAGGTTGTTGGCATGGGCCTTCTGCGCCAGAGCATTCTGGCTGGCGCCGGTCATTGCCACGTAAAGGTACTTGTCCACGCTCTTTCCTCTTTCTGACGGACGCTTGCCGCCCACCGCTGTACTGATGAGGCTTAAGCAATTAGCGAACCAACTTTTGAAAAGTCAGGAAAGTCCAGGCGGGACGGGGGTTTGGCGGCAAGCCTCAATAAAGGCGCCGGGGTGGGAGTCGAAAAAACGGCGGACTTATGCCGCTTACGGCAAGTACCCGGGCTATGGGTGACAGAGAACCCATGTGGGAGGAGGCTTGCCCCTCCCTCATTTGTGCCCCCGCTGTGCCAGTTGATTATTTTTCGGTCTTGAAGATGTCGTAATCGCGCAATTTGTTGGCGACGGTGGTGTGCGATACCCCCAGTCGCTTGCCCAATTGCCGACTGCTCGGGTGCTCGGCGTACAGGCTCTCCAGCACCGCCTTCTCGAAACGCCCGACGATCGCCTCCAAGCTGCCCTCCAGGGAAAAATCGCCAAGCGGCTGACGCACGCCGTAATCCGGCAAGCGAATATGCTCAGCCTTGACCGTGCCGCCCTCGCACAACGACACCGCCTGAAACAGCACGTTTTCCAGCTGCCGCACATTGCCCGGCCAATGGTAATGGCTGAGGCGATCCATCGCCGCCGGCGCCAACCTGGGCAGCGGGCAGCCGATCTGGCGGCTGGCCTGGTCGAGAAAGTGCTCCACCAGGGGCGCGAGGCCGTCGAGGCATTCGCGCAGCGGCGGGATGTGCAGCGACAGCACATTGAGGCGGTGATAAAGGTCCTGGCGGAATTCGCCGCGCGCGCAGAGTTCGGACAGATCCACCTGGGTGGCGCAGATCACCCGCACATCCAGGTAGACCTCCTCGTCACTGCCGACACGACGGAAGCAACCGTCCTGCAAAAAGCGCAGCAATTTCACCTGCAGGCGCGCGCTCATTTCACCTACGCCATCCAGAAACAACGTACCGCCCGCAGTCAGCTCCAACAGCCCCAACTTGCCTTCGGCCCGCGCGCCTTCGAAGGCACCGGGGCCGTAACCGAACAGTTCGGTCTCGGCCATCGACTCGGGCAGGCCGGCGCAATTGAGCGCCATCAGCGGCGATTGCCCGCGCGGACTGGCCAAGTGGCAGGCGCGGGCCAACAGTTCCTTGCCGGTACCGGTTTCGCCTTCTATTAATAGAGGGGCGTCCAACGGGGCCATACGGCGTGCTTCACGCACCACCGCAGCCATGACCTTGGAGCTTTGGAAAATACTGTCAAAGCCGCGCAGCTCCTGCTTGCGCACATTGTAGATACGCTCGCCGACGCGGTCAGCGCGGTGCAGGGTCAGCACGGCACCGGCCATGGCTTCACTGTCATCGTGCTCGGAGGATTGCAGCGGCGCGATATCCGCCAGGAACACGTCGCCCTTGACCTTGACCCGCAAGCCGTTGATCCGCGACTTGCTGGCGCGCACCAGTTCCGGCAAATCGAAATCCTCGGCGTAGCGCGACAGCGGGATACCGGGCACCTCATCGACCCGCACGCCGAGTAACTGCGCCGCTGCGCGGTTGGCCGCCACGATGGAGCCGCCCATGTCGATCGACAGCACCGGAAACTCCAGCGCGCCCAGCAAGGCGTTGAGTTCCATGTGTCGCCGCTCGCTGGGCATCAGCCCGACCCGCTTGACGCCGAACACCCCGGCAATCGCTTCGAACTGCGGGCGCAGGGCCTGAAACTGCATATTCACCAGGTTCGGGCAAAACAGGTAGATGGCATTGCCGTGCTCGCCGCCGACCTCGCCCTTGGCGACGTTGACGCCGTATTCCACCAACAGGTTGAGAATGTCCCGCAGGATGCCGATGCGGTTCTGGCAATGCACTTTGATACGCATGAAAGAGGCCCGAAAAGTGGGGAGGCGCCGCGGCTTTTTGTTGCTGGGCGCAGATAGTCGTCAAGATTATGTGACAGTCCAGGCACATTTCCCAGCCCAACACTGCGCGCAACGGCGTGTGCGTAACGATTAGTTTACGAATATCAGTAAATATTCCTACGCAGGCGCGCGGCAGGTGGCTGGCACGCAAGCCTGAACGGGTTATCAATAGACCCATCGCAGGACATAACAAGAATGAATGCCTAGCAGGAGAGCCGTATGAAGCAGACGCACTACGTGGCCCGCGAGCCCGACGCGCAAGGTTTTATCCACTATCCGCCGGAAGAACATGCGGTGTGGAACACCCTGATCACACGTCAGTTGAAGGTGATTGAGGGCCGCGCCTGTCAGGAATACCTGGACGGCATCGACAAGCTCGGTCTGCCCCTTGACCGCATTCCGCAACTGGGCGAGATCAACCAGGTGTTGGCCGAGACCACCGGCTGGCAAGTCGCCCGCGTGCCGGCGCTGATTCCCTTCCAGACTTTTTTCGAATTACTCGCCAGCAAACGGTTTCCGGTGGCCACTTTTATTCGCACCCGTGAAGAATTGGACTACCTGCAAGAGCCGGATATTTTCCACGAGATCTTCGGCCACTGCCCGCTCCTGACCAACCCCTGGTTCGCCGAATTCACCCACACTTACGGCAAGCTCGGCCTGGCGGCGACCAAGGAGCAACGGGTCTACCTGGCGCGCCTGTACTGGATGACCATCGAGTTCGGTCTGGTAGATACCCCGGCCGGCCGGCGCATCTACGGCGGCGGGATTCTGTCGTCGCCCAAGGAGACGGTGTACAGCCTGTCCTCCGAGCCCGAGCATCAAGCCTTCGACCCGTTGGAAGCGATGCGCACGCCGTACCGCATCGACATCCTGCAACCGCTGTACTTCGTGCTGCCCGACCTCAAGCGTCTGTTCGAGGTGGCGCAGGAAGACATCATGGGCATGGTCGAGCGCGGCATGCAGTTGGGTCTGCATGCGCCGAAATTTGCGCCCAAACCAAAGGCCGCTTGAACCGCGCCTTTTAAGGCCAGGTGAGTCTGTTCCCTGGCCGCGCGTTGCTTTAGGGTAACGCCACTGACCTCTACCTATTCGAATTCAGGACACTTGCACATGACCACCTTGAACCAAGCCCACTGCGAAGCCTGCCGCGCCGATGCCCCGCAAGTCAGCGACGAAGAACTGCCGGTGCTGATCAAGCAGATCCCCGACTGGAACATCGAGGTGCGTGACGGCGTGATGCAGCTGGAAAAGGTTTTCCTGTTCAAGAACTTCAAGTTTGCCCTGGCCTTTACCAACGCCATGGGTGAGATCTCCGAAGCCGAAGGCCATCACCCTGGCCTGCTGACTGAATGGGGCAAAGTCACCGTGACCTGGTGGAGCCACTCCATCAAGGGCCTCCACCGCAACGACTTCATCATGGCCGCGCGCACCGATGAAGTGGCCAAGACCGCCGAGGGCCGCAAGTAATGCATTTCGACGCCATTGGCCGCGTGCCCGGCGATCCGATCCTGGGGCTGATGGACCTGTACGCCCAGGATGCCAATCCGAACAAGTTCGACCTGGGCGTGGGCGTGTACAAGGACGACCAGGGCCTGACGCCGATTCCGCCGTCGGTAAAACTTGCCGAACAGCGCCTGGTAGACCGGCAAACCACCAAGACCTACATCGGCGGTCACGGTGACGCCGCGTTCGGCCAACTGATCAGCGAGCTGGTGCTGGGCGCCGACTCCGCGCTGTTGCACGGGCGGCGTGCGGGCGCGACCCAGACGCCGGGCGGCACCGGCGCGCTGCGTTTGAGTGCCGACTTTATCGCCGCCAACCTGCCGGGCCGCGGCGTCTGGCTGAGCAACCCGACCTGGCCGATCCACGAAACCATCTTCGCCAAGGCCGGGCTCAAGGTCAGCCATTACCCCTACGTGGGCGCCGATAACCGCCTGGATGTGGCGGCGATGCTGACCACCCTCGCCACCGTGCCGCAAGGCGATGTGGTGCTGCTCCACGCCTGCTGTCATAACCCGACCGGCTTCGATCTGTCCCACGACGATTGGCGCCGGGTGTTGGAGATCGTGCGCGAACGGCACCTGCTGCCGCTGATCGACTTCGCCTACCAGGGCTTCGGCGATGGCCTGGAGCAGGACGCGTGGGCCGTGCGCCTGTTTGCCGCCGAACTGCCGGAAGTGCTGATCACCAGTTCCTGCTCGAAGAACTTCGGCCTCTATCGCGACCGTGTCGGCGCGCTGATTGTGTGTGCGGCGGATGCCGAGAAACTCACGGATGTGCGCAGCCAATTGGCCAACATCGCGCGCAATCTGTGGTCGACCCCGCCGGATCACGGCGCGGCGGTGGTGGCGACCATCCTCGGCGATGCCAAGCTGAAACAGCAGTGGAGTGAGGAAGTCGAAGCCATGCGGGCGCGCATTGCGCAGTTGCGCTCCGGGCTGGTGGAGGCTCTGACACCTCACGGTTTATCCGAGCGGTTCGCGCACATTGGCGCGCAACGCGGGATGTTTTCCTATACCGGCCTGAGTGCCGAGCAGGTCAAGCAACTGCGCGAGAAGCACAGCGTGTATATGGTCAGTTCGGGGCGGGCCAATGTGGCTGGGATTGATGCGACACGCTTGGCGTTGCTGGCCGAGGCGATTGCCGACGTCTGCAACTGAACACTGCGCATCTAAGTCAGTCACCGGTTGACTGATACACCGCTATCGGGGGCAAGCCCCCGATAGCGATCTGAAGTTACAGAATGTGTGCCTGAGCCACCTCGGCCTTCAGTTGCGCTTCTTTGGCCTGGGCATCCGCCAATCGATACAACTCGATACTGCCATCCCAATGTTCAATCAACGCCGTGCACGACTCCACCCAGTCCCCGCAGTTGAGGTAATCCACCTCGCCCACCTTGCGAATCTCCGCGTGGTGGATATGCCCGCACACCACCCCATGCAGTTCACGCCGCGTCACTTCGTGGGCGATCGCTTCTTCAAAATCGCTGATGAAACTCACCGCCGTCTTGACCTTATGCTTGAGGTACGCCGACAGCGACCAGTAGCCATAGCCATAGCGCGCGCGCCAGTGGTTTAACCAGCGGTTCAAGGTGAGGGTGAATTCGTAGGCCGAGTCGCCGAGAAACGCCAGCCAGCGGTGATAACGGGTAATCACGTCAAATTGGTCGCCGTGAATCACCAGCAGGTGGCGACCATCGGCGGTCACATGCACGGCTTCGTCGACCAACTGGATATTGCCCAGGATCAGCTTGGAATAACGGCGCAGGAATTCATCGTGGTTGCCGGTGACGTAGATCACCTCGGTGCCACGCTTGGCCATGGTCAGCAGACGGCGGATTACGTTGGTATGCGCCTGGGGCCAGTACATGCCGCCGCGCATTTTCCAGCCGTCGATAATGTCGCCCACCAGATAGACCTTGTCGGCATGGTAGCCCTTGAGAAACTGCGAGAGATGTTCAGCCTGGCAATCCCGGGTGCCCAGATGCACATCGGAAATCCACAGGGTACGCACCCGTTGCTTGCGGCTGGGCTTGGCGAACTCGGCACTGGTCATGGGCATCCCTCGACGGTGTTTTCGCGAGCTTGCGCCATGGCGGTTAATGCCCTATGACAAGTGTGGGTCAGTCTGATGACAGCGACCGGCGCCCGCGATGCGTTGTAGACTGGCGCCTCGCCGCCCAGGAGACCGTGATGAGACCGGCCCTCACCCTACGCCACTACCTCGAAGCGCCCATCGCCCACAGCCATGAGCATGCGCAACTGGTATTCGGGCTGTCCGGCCATCTGGACCTGGAGGTCGATGGTCATGGCAGCCAGGTGCGCGAGAGCAGCGTGATGGTGCTGCCCTACTCCGCCCACCATGCCTGTGGCAGTCGCGATGGCAGTCGCTGCCTGGTGCTGGACGTACCCACCGAACACTGGGTAGTGCAGTCTCTGGGCGAGCACGCGGACGCCAGCCGCCGGCTGCTTGACCAGCCGGCGCGCCTGGCCCTGGATGCCCGCCAGCACCAGTTGGTGCAGTGGCTCGCCCAGAGCCCGGTGGACGACCCGCTGATGGTGCAGCAAGGCGCGGTATTGCTGCTCGCCAGCCTCAACCATCCGCAGGCCCAGCCCGTGCCAGGTCGACGCCTGCCTTATGCAGCCTTCAATGCGCATATCGAGCGGCACGTGTCGCACCCTCTGCAGGTGGCCGACCTGGCGCGCATCGCCGGCCTGTCGGTGGCACGCCTGCATGCGCGATTTGTCGCCGAGTGCGGTCAGACGCCCATGGACTACATCCGCAGCCGTCGCCTGCACAAGGCACGGCGCCTGCTGCAGGACACGGCGCTGCCCATCGGTGAAATCGCCGAGCGCGTCGGCTATGCCTCGCAAAGCGCATTCGCGGCCGCCATGTTGCGTGAGTTCGGCGCGTCTCCCGGAACCTTGCGGCGCTCGTCATAGGGCGAGTCCTGCGCTAAAACGCGCGAGCCCCACGACAGACGCCCGCTACCCCAAGCCACTAGACTGCGAGCTGTCACTCTCGTGGTTTGAAGGATCGCAATGACTCCCCGCACAGCCCTGGGCGCCCTGCATATCGGCGCATTGATGTTTGGCCTCACCGGCGTATTCGGCAAACTGGCGGCTGCCTCGCCGGCGATCATCGTATTCGGCCGGGCGCTGTTCGCGGTGCTTGCCCTGGCGATGTTCGCCCGGTTCGCCAGCCGCACCCCATGGAAGCGCCTTGAGCGCCGCGATGGGCGGCGGCTGCTGCTCAGCGGCGTGTTGCTGGCGGCCCACTGGGTAACGTTCTTTATCGCGGTGAAGGTGGCGGGCGTAGCGGTGGCGACGCTGGGCTTTACCGCGTTCCCGGCCTTCACCGTGATCCTGGAAGGGTTGATTTTTCGCGAACGTATCCGCGCCAACGAAGGGCTGCTCGTGGTGCTGGTCACAGTCGGCCTGGTGCTGGTGACACCCGACTTCAACCTGGCCAGCGAGGCCACGGGCGGTCTGCTCTGGGGCATCGCTTCGGGTTTGCTGTTTTCCCTGTTGTCGTTGAACAACCGTGCCGGCTCCGGGCGCATCCCGGCGGTGCAGGCGGCACTGTGCCAGAACCTGGTGGTAGCGGTGTGCCTGTTGCCGGTGGCGGCTCCGGGCCTGGCGGATGTGCGCGCGCTGGATTGGTTGTGGATCGGCCTGCTCGGGGTGTTCTGCACCGGCCTGGCCCACAGTTTGTTCGTGGCGAGCCTGGCGGTCATCAAGGCGCGCACGGCGTCGGTGGTGTTTGCCATGGAGCCGGTCTACGGCATCACCGCCGCATGGCTGCTGTTTGCCGAAACCCCGACCCTGCGCATGCTGTTGGGCGGTGCGTTGATCATCGTCGCGATCGTGATTTCCGGCCTGATGGGCAGCGCCGCCCCGGCAAAACAGCCCACCGCAGCCGCCTGATCTATACTCCTGGCATCCGCAACAGTCTGTCGTCGTTCAACGGATATCGATTCCTCGACGACAGCCAGGGCATGTTCCGCCATTGCTGCCGGCGCGGGGTCGCTCCCTTAACGCTACGCAGGAATTGATCATGGAAATGCTCATCAATGTATTGGTTCAGATCATCAGCGGCATCATTGGCGGCAATATCGCCGGCATGACCAAACAGAGCCTGGGGACCGGGCTCAACACGCTGCTCGGTGGCGTCGGCGGGTTGCTGCTGGGCCAGGTCGTCGCCGCGCTGACCGGCACCTCAGGCGGCGAACCGCTGGATGTCGCGGCCATCGGCGGCAACATCGCCGGCGGCGGTGTCGGTGGCCTGGTGCTGACCTGGGTGGTCGGCTTCATCAAGCAAAAGATGACCGCCAAATAGCAATCACGGTCGCCGTGCCGTTCGCTGCGGTGACCGTTTTTATTGCGTCCGGTCGTTGTGGCCAAGGTCGCGCGCCGGGTCGATCTGGTCACGTACGCGCTTTTTAAGCTCCTTGGCTTCGGGAAAACCGCCATCGGCTTTACGCTCCCAGAGCTGCACGCCGTCGCAGGTGATCTGAAACGCCCCACCGGTTGCAGGCACCAGCGAGACTTTGCCCAGGTCATCGGCAAATGTGCTCAACAGCTCCTGGGCCAGCCACGCGGCGCGCAGCAACCACTGGCATTGGGTGCAATACGTGATGACGACCTCGGGTTTGATCGAAGACATAATTTGACAGGTTCCTGGCATGACGGGCGCGGAGGATCGGGTGGCTATAATAGCCGCCTTTATCGTCCAGCCCCGAGATCAAGATGCGCCGCCTGTTGTCCTGCCTGTTCCTGTGTCTGCTGCCCCTCCTCGCGCACGCCGTCGACATACCACGCCCAAAGGTCGGCCTGGTGCTGTCCGGCGGCGCCGCCCGTGGCTTGGCGCATATCGGTGTGCTCAAGGCCCTGGAAGAGCAAGGTATCCAGATCGACGCGATCGCCGGCACCAGCATGGGCGCGGTGATCGGCGGGCTGTATGCCTCCGGCTACAAGATCGACGAGCTGGAAAAACTGGCGCTCAACATCGATTGGCAACAGGCGCTGTCCGACGCGCCGCCGCGCGAAGATGTGCCGTTTCGCCGCAAGCAGGATGACCGCGATTTCCTGATCAAGCAGAAGCTCAGTTTCCGCGACGACGGCAGCCTCGGCCTGCCGCTGGGGGTGATCCAGGGCCAGAACCTGGCCCTGCTGCTGGAAAGCATGTTCGCCCACAGCAGCGACACCCGCGACTTCGACAAACTGCCGATCCCTTTCCGCGCGGTGGCCACCGATATCACCACCGGCGAAAAAGTCGTCTTCCGCAAGGGCCATTTGCCCAAGGTGATCCGCGCGAGTATGTCGATCCCGGCGGTGTTCGCGCCGGTCGAGCTGGACGGTCGGTTGCTGGTGGACGGCGGCATGACCGATAACATCCCGCTGGATGTCGCGCGGGAGATGGGCGTGGATATCGCCATCGTGGTGGACATCGGCACGCCGCTGCGCGCTCGCAAGCAACTGGCCACGGTGGTGGATGTGCTCAACCAGTCCATCACGCTGATGACCCGGCGCAATTCCGAAGAACAACTCAAGGCCCTGCAACCCAGGGACGTGTTGATCCAACCGCCGTTGGCTGCCTACGGGGTGACCGATTTCGGTCGCGCCAAGGACATGATCGACGCCGGTTACCGCGCCACCCGCGCCCTCGACGTGCGCCTGGCACACCTGCGCCCCGCTGCGCCGGTTGACCCGCAACTGGTGGCCGCACGTACGCCGGGTGAGCGCACGCCGGTGATCACCGCCATCCGCGTGGAAAACGACTCGAAAGTCAGTGACGATGTGATCCGCTATTACATTCGCCAAGACTTGGGCGAACCGCTCAATCTAGGGCGCCTGCAAAGCGACATGGGCACCTTGTATGGCCTGGATTATTTCGACCAGGTGCAGTACCGCGTCATCAAGAAAGGCCAGGACAACACCCTGGTGATCAGCGCGCGCGGCAAACGCAGCGGCACCGACTACCTGCGCCTGGGGCTTAACCTGTCGGATGACATGCGTGGCGACAGCGCCTTCAACCTCGGCGCCAGCTACCGCGTCAATGGTATCAACCGCCTCGGCGCGGAATGGCTGACGCGGGTGCAGATCGGCGATCGCCAGGAACTGTACAGCGAGTTCTACCAACCGATGGACGCTGGCTCGCGGTACTTCGTCGCGCCGTATATCAGTGCCCAGGCGCAGAACGTGGAGCTGATCATGGACAACGACCCGATCTCCGAATACCGCCTGGAACGCTACGGTTTTGGCCTGAATGTGGGACGGCAGATCGGCAACAGCGGCGAGATCCGCTTCGGCATCGGCGAGGCCTGGGGCCAGGCCGACGTGCGCATCGGCGACCGCGACCTGCCGAGCGTGAGCTTCAACGAGGGTTTCTACGAACTGAAATACTCCTTCGACTCTCTGGACAACGTGTACTTCCCCCACACGGGGGAGGACATCGGCCTGGCCTACCGCGAATTCGAACCCGGCCTGGGTTCGGACCAGCGCTACCGCCAATGGGAATTCAAGCTGGACAAAGCCATGAGCCACGGCCCTGACACCTTGGTGCTGGGCGGGCGCTACGGACGCACTCTGGACGATTCGGACGTGGTGATTTCCAGCTTCCTGCTCGGCGGCGCGCGGCAGCTCTCAGGCTTTCGCCAGGACGCGATTTCGGGGCAGAACATCAGCCTGATGCGCGCGGTGTACTACCGCCGGCTGACACCGCGCTCGTACTTGCCGCTGGATTTCCCGCTGTATCTGGGCGCATCCCTGGAGCGCGGACGGGCGTGGAACAATGACAATGAATTTGATAGCGGTTACATCAACGCAGCCAGCATTTTCCTGGGCTTCGACACGCCGTTGGGGCCGCTGAATTTCAGTTACGGGTTTAACGATGACAACCAGAGAGCGGTTTACCTGAACCTGGGGCAGACCTTTTAAGGGCTCGGCAAGCTATTTATTTGTGGTGAGCGGGCTCACCACAACAAGCTCGGCCTGCTGAGGCTCAGGACTTTTCCAGATTCGCCAGAATATGCCCGTGCACACGCATGCACACTCGCAGGTCCGCCTCATCCACGCCCACGAACAGTTCATGGCGCAAGGCGGTGGCGATGGTTTCAATCTGATCGATCAACGGCCGCGCGCTGTCGCACAGGAGGATGCGCTTGGCACGTCGATCCTCCAGCACAGCCTGGCGTTGCACCAGGCCCTGGCCTTCGAGGCTGTCGAGCAGTCGTGCAAGGGTCGGCCCTTCCACCCCGACGCTTTGCGCCAGTTCACGTTGAGTGGGGGCTTCCTCGAAACGGGCCAGGTGCAACAGCACCAGCCAACGCGCCTGTGACAGGCCCAGACCCGCCAAACGGCGGTCCAGTTCGGCGCGCCAACCTCGGGACATTTGCGCCAGTTGCATGCCAAAACGGTGTTGATCGGTTAACGGCATAAAAAACTCATGTTTTAGACTGAAAATAAAATGTGGCTAATTATTAGTCAGCTAAGCATGAGCCTTGCCCATAGGCAAGAGTGGCCATGTACTGATTCGTTACATTGTCGTAATTGGCACACTAAATTTCGAATTCCGACTGCAAAGCGGCGCGTACGCAGTACAGAACACCCTCAGGCACGCGGCCGGTAAACAACGGTGCAATCTCCGTCACCGGTGGCAATTCGCCTTCGCCGTCGAGGAAAGCGTCCTGTATTTCACCGAGCAAATCTTCCGGTAAATCAAGCGCCTGCTCCAGGGACAGCTGCTGCTTGCCAATGGATTCGGCCAGCAAGGTGTAGACGTTTTTTTCCGAGCATTGCAACTGCCCCGCGATCTGGATAGGGGTCATGCCCGCACGGGCCAGGCTGATCAATTCATGGCGAATGTCGGCCACTTCCTTGGGCGCTTCGGCCTGGCCACCGAGTACTTCAAGGAAGGCTTGGCCATAGCGCTCCAGCTTGCGCGCCCCCACGCCGCTGACACGCGCCATTTCCGCCAGCGTGGTGGGCTGCTCGCGCAGCATCTCCAGCAAGGTGGAGTCGGGAAAGATGACATAGGGCGGCACGCTGTGTTCCTGCGCCAGTTTGCGCCGCAGGGTGCGCAAGGCTTCCCACTGTTCGCGCTCTTCCCCGCGCACCAATTGGCTGGCCTGGCTGGTGCTGCTTTTGGCGGTGGTCTGCGGCTTGAGGTCGCGGCGCAATTGCAGGCTCACTTCGCCCTTGAGCAGCGGCCGGCAACTGTCGTTGAGGCGCAGCCCGCCATACCCTTCAAGATCGATGTCTACCAGGCCGCGAGCGACCATCTGCCGGAACAACGAGCGCCACTCGCCTTCTGCGCGCGCTTTGCCGACGCCGTACACCGAGAGTTTTTCATGGCCGAAGCTGCGAATCTTTTCGTTGTCCTTACCCAGCAACACATCCACCAGATGACCCACGCCATAACGCTGGCCGGTACGATAAATGGCCGACAGGCCCTGGCGCGCCGGCTCGGTGGCGTCCCAGGTCTGCACGCCGTCCACGCAGTTGTCGCAATGGCCGCAAGGCTCGGGCATATCTTCGTCGAAATAGGCCAGCAAGGTCTGACGACGGCAGCGGGTTTCCTCGCACAGCGAAAGCATGGCGTCGAGCTTGTGCTGCTCCAGGCGCTTGTGGCGTTCATCGCCTTCGGAGTTCTGCAGCATCTGCTTGAGCATCACCACGTCCTGCAGGCCGTAGACCATCCACGCATCCGCCGGCAGGCCATCTCGGCCGGCACGTCCGGTTTCCTGGTAATAGGCCTCGAGCGACTTGGGCAGGTCCATGTGGGCCACGAAGCGCACGTTGGATTTGTCGATCCCCATGCCGAACGCGATGGTCGCCACCATGATCAGGCCCTCCTCGTTGAGGAAGCGCTTCTGGTGATAGGCACGCAGGTCGTTTGGCAGGCCGGCGTGGTAAGGCAATGCCGGGTAGCCCTGCTCGCACAGGAAGGCAGCAACTTCATCGACCTTTTTACGCGACAGGCAGTAGACGATGCCCGCATCGCTGCGCCGCTCGGACAGGAATGCCAGCAACTGCTTGCGCGGCTGCTCCTTGGGCACGATGCGGTAGAAGATATTCGGGCGGTCGAAGCTCGACAGGAAGCGTTCGGCGTTCTGCAAGTGCAGGCGCTCGACGATTTCTTCGCGGGTACGCTTGTCCGCAGTGGCCGTCAGGGCAATGCGCGGCACGTCGGGGAACAGCTCCGCCAACTGACCCAGCTGCAAATATTCGCGACGGAAATCGTGGCCCCATTGCGATACGCAGTGCGCTTCGTCAATGGCGAACAAGGCAATCTCCAGGCTCTGCAGGAACGCCAGCATGCGCGGCTGCACCAGGCGCTCAGGAGCGAGGTAGAGCATTTTGACTTCACCACGCTTGATCCGCGCGGCCAGGTCGCGTTGCTGCTCGGCGCTGAGGGTGGAGTTCAGGGATGCGGCGGCCACGCCGAGTTCCTCAAGGGTCGCCACCTGGTCGTCCATCAAGGCGATCAACGGCGACACCACCACCGCCAGCCCGTTGCGCAACAGCGCCGGCACCTGGAAGCACAACGATTTGCCGCCGCCGGTAGGCATCAGGACCAGGGCATCGCCACCACTGGCCACGCGCTCAATGATCGCACCCTGACGGCCACGAAAACTGTCGTAGCCGAAGATGTCCTTGAGGACGCGTTGAGCCTGCTCGAGCATGTAGAACTCCAAAAAAGTACCGAAACCCTCTGTACAGGCTGGCCGAAAAAAACCGGTGTCACGGGAAATAATCCGTAAGCGAAGTTTTCTCGGGTGGCAACCAGGCCGGCAGGGGCATCACAAAACGCGGCAGTATACCCGAGCGTCATCCGCCAAAGGGCGCCACTGACGAATTGCAGCCCGTCTTTAAAACCGGGCAAATATGCATGGCGGCTGGCCTGCGGGCGCAAGAACGCCTAGAATTCAGCATCGTTTATCCCCAAGGTAGTCCTTCATGTCCTTCGCTGAGCAACTAACCCGCCTGCAAGCCTTCCTCGACGCCGATGAGCTGCATGAGGAGGCGCTGGACTATGTAGCCGCCCACGGCTACCTGACCGCCCTGTCCATCTGTTCCGAGGTTGTGCCGGACCGCGAATGGATCGACGCGCTGTTTGCCGAAGAACCGCACTACGCCGATGCCGCCCAACGCGAAGAAATCGAATCCACCCTGCTGGCCCTCAAGGCCCACATCGGTCGCCAACTGGCGTCCGACGAGGAGTTCGAGCTGCCGTGCGAGCTGGACCTGGGCGACGACCCGGACGACTCCGACCTGCGCGGCTGGTGCATCGGTTTCATGGAAGGGGTGTTCCTGCGCGAAGCCGCCTGGTTCGAAACCGCCGAGGAAGAGGTCAGCGAGATGCTGCTGCCGATCATGGTCGGTTCGGGCCTGTTCGAAGAAGAGGCGGAATTTTCCGACATCGCTGCCGACGCCAACCTGATGGACGACATGATCGTACAGATTCCGGAAGCCCTCACCGCCCTGTACCTGCTGTGCAACGCTCCTGACGAAAAACCGGCGATCCTCAAGCCTCGTCACCACTGAGTCGCTTGCCCGTGACACCCATGGGCAAGCGCTCGCCGCTCCTGCGCTACGCGCTGCTGGCCATCGGCTGGCTGAGCGTGGCGTTGGGCGTAATCGGCATTTTCCTGCCGGTGCTACCGACCACCCCATTCCTCTTGCTTGCCGCCGCCTGCTTTGCACGAAGCTCCCCGCGTTTCTACCAGTGGCTGGTGGAGCACCCGCGCCTGGGCCCGTGGATCCGTGACTACCTGGATGGCAATGGCATACCGCTCAAAGGCAAGGTCTACGCCATCGGCCTGATGTGGCTGAGCATCGGCCTCTCCTGCTATCTGGTGCCGCTGCCCTGGGCACGCGGTTTCATGCTGACCAGCGCGGTGGTGGTCAGCATCTATATCCTGCGCCAGAAAACCCTGCCGCCGCGCTGATCGCCGCCTGCGACATAAGATCCCACACGACCTTGGTCGACACTGACTAACCCCAGGCATCATGCGAGACTGTCCCACCGGGCCTGGAATGCCCGGGTGTTCCCTTGCTCGGAGTTCCCATGACGCTGTCCAGCGGGCTGATCGCCGCCGTTGCCCTGGCCTATATGGCCATTATGTTTGCCATCGCCTTCTACGGTGACCGTCGTCGCGCGCCCTTGCCGCCGCGCATGCGTGCCTGGGTATACAGCCTGTCGCTGGCCGTTTATTGCACCAGCTGGACCTTCTTCGGCGCCGTCGGCCAGGCGGCCGAGCAGCTGTGGGCTTTTATACCCATCTACCTGGGACCGGTGCTGTTGCTGGTGCTGGCACCCTGGGTGCTGCAAAAGATGGTGCTGATCAGCAAGCAGGAAAACATCACCTCCATCGCTGACTTTATCGCGGCGCGCTACGGCAAATCCCAATCCCTGGCGGTGGTGGTTGCGCTGATCTGTCTGGTGGGCGTGCTGCCGTATATCGCCTTGCAGCT
This sequence comes from Pseudomonas quebecensis, assembly GCF_026410085.1. NCBI lineage: Bacteria > Pseudomonadati > Pseudomonadota > Gammaproteobacteria > Pseudomonadales > Pseudomonadaceae > Pseudomonas > Pseudomonas quebecensis. The sequence goes on along the minus strand of NZ_CP112866.1, from coordinate 1,419,066 downwards.
CAAAGGCATTGTGCTGGGCGTTAACCTGTTGATCGGCGCCGGTGCCGACACCACCGGCACGCGGGCCCAGGACACGGCGCTGGTGGTGTCGCTGGTGCTGGCGCTGTTCACTATCGTGTTTGGCACGCGCAACCTGGACGCCACCGAACACCATCGCGGCATGGTGCTGGCCATTGCCTTTGAATCCCTGGTCAAGCTGTTCGCTTTTCTTGCAGTGGGCGCGTTCGTGACCTACGGCCTGTACGACGGTTTCGGTGACCTGGTCGACCAGGCGATGCTTGCGCCACGCCTGGAAGAATACTGGCAGGAGACCGTTAACTGGCCATCGATGGTGGTGCAGACCGGCGTGGCAATGATGGCGATCATTTGCCTACCCCGGCAATTTCACGTGACCGTGGTGGAAAATATCGAACCCCAGGACCTGCGCCTGGCCAAGTGGGTGTTTCCGGCCTACCTGGTGCTGGCCGCGCTGTTCGTGATCCCCATCGCCCTCGGTGGCAAGATGCTGCTGCCCGCCTCGGTGCTGCCGGACTCCTACGTGATCAGCCTGCCCTTGGCCGAGGCGCACCCGGCGCTGGCGGTGCTGGCGTTTATCGGCGGCGCATCGGCGGCCACCGGCATGGTGATCGTGGCGAGCATCGCGTTGTCGACCATGGTGTCCAACGACATGCTGCTGCCCTGGCTGCTGCGCCGCTCCAGCGCCGAGCGGCCGTTCGAAGTATTCCGCCACTGGATGCTGTCGGTACGCCGGGTGAGCATCGTGATCATCCTGCTACTGGCGTACGTCAGTTATCGCCTGCTGGGGTCCACCGCGAGTCTGGCGACCATCGGCCAGATCGCCTTCGCCGCCGTGACTCAATTGGCGCCGGCCATGCTCGGCGCGTTGTACTGGAAGCAGGCGAACCGGCGTGGTGTATTTGCCGGCCTCGCCGCAGGGACGTTCCTGTGGTTTTACACCTTGGTCCTACCGGTCACCGCGAAAAGCCTGGGATGGTCCTTAAGCCTTTTCCCTGGGTTGACGTGGATGCATTCCCACCCGCTGGGCTTGTCCGTGACTTCACTGACCCTGGGCACCGTGCTGTCACTCGCGGGTAACTTCACGCTGTTCGTCTGGGTTTCGATGCTGTCGCGCACACGGGTGTCAGAGCATTGGCAGGCCGGACGCTTTATTGGCCAGGAAATCAGTCAACGCGCCAGTGCCCGTTCGATGCTCTCGGTGCAGATCAGCGACCTGCTCAGCCTGGCCGCGCGGTTCGTGGGTGAGGAACGTGCCCAGCAGAGCTTTATCCGGTTTGCGTATCGCCAGGGCAAAGGCTTCAACCCCAACCAGAATGCCGACAATGAATGGATCGCCCACACCGAACGCCTGCTGGCGGGCGTGCTCGGCGCCTCTTCGACGCGCGCGGTGGTGAAAGCCGCGATTGAAGGTCGGGACATGCAGCTGGAGGACGTCGTGCGAATAGCCGACGAAGCCTCGGAAGTCTTGCAGTTCAACCGCGCCCTGCTGCAGGGCGCCATCGAGAACATCACCCAAGGCATCAGCGTGGTGGATCAGTCGCTCAAGCTGGTGGCCTGGAACCGGCGTTACCTGGAGCTGTTCAACTACCCCGAGGGCCTGATCAGCGTGGGCCGGCCGATTGCCGATATCATCCGCTACAACGCCGAACGCGGCCTGTGCGGACCGGGCGAGGCCGAAGTGCATGTGGCGCGCCGCCTGCACTGGATGCGCCAGGGCCGCGCGCACACTTCCGAACGCTTGTTTCCGAACGGCCGCGTCATCGAGTTGATCGGCAACCCAATGCCCGGTGGCGGCTTTGTCATGAGTTTTACCGATATCACCGCGTTCCGCGAAGCCGAACAGGCGCTGACGGAGGCCAACGAGGGCCTGGAGCAGCGCGTGGTCGAACGCACCCATGAACTGTCCCAACTCAACCTGGCACTGACCGATGCCAAAGGGGTGGCCGAAACCGCAAGCCAGTCGAAAACCCGCTTCCTGGCGGCGGTAAGCCATGACTTGATGCAGCCGTTGAACGCCGCGCGCCTGTTCTCCGCCGCGCTGTCCCACCAGAGCGACGGACTCTCCGACGAGGCCCGTCAGTTGGTGCAGCACCTGGACAGTTCGCTGCGCTCGGCAGAAGACCTGATCAGCGACCTGCTGGATATTTCTCGCCTGGAAAACGGCAAGATCACACCCCAGCGCCAACCGTTCGTGCTCAATGAGCTGTTCGATACCCTGGGCGCCGAATTCAAGGCGCTGGCCCAGGAGCAGGGCCTGCGCTTTCGCCTGCGCGGCAGCCGCCTGCGGGTGGACAGTGACATTAAATTGCTGAGGCGCATCCTGCAGAATTTTCTGACTAACGCTTTCCGTTATGCAGACGGCCCGGTGCTACTGGGCGTACGCCGGCGCGGGGGCCAATTGTGCCTGGAGGTATGGGACCGCGGTCCGGGCATCCCGCCGGATAAACAGAGCGTGATCTTTGAGGAATTCAAGCGCCTGGACAGCCACCAGACCCGCGCGGAAAAAGGTCTGGGCCTGGGCCTGGCGATCGCCGACGGCCTGTGCCGCGTACTCGGCCATCGCTTGAGCGTGCGTTCGTGGCCGGGCAAAGGCAGCGTGTTCAGCGTAAGCGTGCCGTTGGCGCGCAACCAGGCCATCGCGCAGCCCCAGGCGGCGCTGGAAAACGGTTTGCCACTGAGCGGCGCGCAGGTGCTGTGCGTGGATAACGAAGAAAGCATTCTTATTGGCATGCGCAGCCTGCTCAACCGCTGGGGATGTGAAGTATGGACGGCCAAGGACCAGGCCGAGTGCGCCGCCCTGCTGGCCGAGGGGGTGCGCCCGCAACTGGCGCTGGTGGACTACCACCTGGATCATGGTGAAACCGGCACCGAGTTGATGCGCTGGCTGCGCGCGCAGTTGGCCGAGCCGATTCCAGGCGTGGTCATCAGTGCCGACGGCCGTCCGGAGAGCGTGGCCGAAGTGCATGCGGCGGGTTTGGATTACCTGGCCAAACCGGTCAAGCCCGCGGCGTTGCGTGCGTTATTAAATCGGCACTTGCCGTTGTAGGCCGGGTCTGCGTCGGGACGTTCATTCAGGCAGGTGCGCCACGCCATCCGAGTCGCTCATCGCACGCTCCAGCAGATCCGTCGGCAGGCTTTTGCTCGCACGCGCGCCGAGCAACCTCAATTGCTCGGTACGGCTGACCAGATTGCCGCGTCCGTCTGTCAGCTTGTTTCGCGCCGCGCTGTAGGCTTTATCCAATTGCTGCAGACGATTGCCCACCTCATCCAGATCCTGGATAAACAGCACGAACTTGTCGTACAGCCAACCGGCACGCTCGGCAATTTCGCGGGCATTCTGGCTTTGGCGCTCCTGTTTCCACAGGCTGTCGATCACCCGCAGGGTCGCCAGCAACGTGGTGGGGCTGACGATGACGATATGGCGATCAAAGGCTTCCTGGAACAGGTTGGGCTCAGCTTGCAACGCGGCGGAAAACGCCGCTTCGATCGGTACGAACAACAGCACGAAATCCAGGCTGTGCAGGCCTTCCAGGCGTTTATAGTCCTTGCCGGCCAGGCCTTTGACATGGTTGCGCAGCGACAGCACGTGCTGCTTCAGGGCCGCCTGGCCGATCACGTCGTCCTCCGCGGCGACGAATTGCTGGTACGCGGTCAGGCTGACCTTGGAGTCCACCACCACCTGTTTATCACCGGGCAGCATGATCAGCACATCCGGCTGGAAGCGCTCGCCGTCCGGCCCCTTGAGGCTGACCTGGGTCTGGTACTCGCGGCCCTTCTCCAGCCCCGCGTGCTCCAGCACCCGCTCAAGAATCAGCTCACCCCAGTTACCCTGGGTTTTCTGGCCCTTCAACGCACGGGTCAGGTTGGTGGCCTCATCGGACAGACGCAGGTTCAGTTGCTGCAGGCGTTCAAGTTCCTTGGCCAGGGAAAAACGCTCGCGCGCCTCGTTCTGATAGCTCTCTTCCACACGCTTTTCGAAAGACTGGATGCGCTCCTTCAATGGATCGAGCAACTGGCCCAGGCGCTCCTGGCTGGTCTCGGCGAAGCGCTGCTCGCGCTCATCGAAAATCTTGCCGGCCAGTTCGGCGAACTGGGCGCGCAGCTCATCGCGTGAACCCTGCAGGTCGGCAAGGCGTTGCTGGTGGCTGTCCTGCTGCTCGCGCAGCTCGGCGCGCAGGGCGGCCGCCAATGCATCAAGGCGACGCAGTTCGGTTTCCTTGGCGCTGCGGTCGAGGTTCCAGGCGTGGGCGGCATCGCGGGCGTTGTCGCGGTCGATCTGCAGCAGTTCGACTTCGCGACGCAGCGCTGCCAGGTCGGCTTGCTTGGCGGCATTGGCCTGGCTCAGATCGCTGATTTCATCGCGGCTGGCTTCCAGTTGGGCAATGAGGCCTTCCTGGGCCAGTTGCGCCATGGCCAGGCGCTCTTCGAGCAACTCCCAGCCGGCCATGCGCGCGCTCAAACGCCGTTGAAGCTGCCAGCACACAGCGAGTAAGGGCAGCGCGGCGCCCGCAAGGCCCAGGGCAATACTGGTCCAGTCAAAAGCCATAGCCATGTCTGCCATCACCGAAAAAGAGCAAGGTTAACCAAGCGCGGGGCTCGAGGACAGCTCAGTCTTCGACCTGACCCAGTTCGCGCCGGGCCTGCACATCGCCGGCGCGGGCGGCCGAGCGCAGCAGGTCGTGGCCGATGCGACGGTCACGGGCACTCCCGCATTCGCGGCACATCAATTGCCCCAGGCGGCTCTGGGCCGCGACCACACCTTCACGGGCCGGCTGCTTGAGCAGGCGCCCGGCGAAGTGCTTAACGTTGGTGTTATGCCCCAGGCGCGGGCTGTCGAGTAGCCACAGCGCGACTTTCAAGGAAAACCGCTTGGGTGCGGTAACAGTCTGGAGGGTATCGGTAACAGCAGGTGATACTGAGCGAAACTTCATAAAGCACTGTGGGACGGAACGGAAGGCGCGCCACTCTACTCTTTTTTTCGTACAGGTAAAGCTGAAAAAACCCTGCACGCCCGTTCTAGAGCAAGCGCTTGGGACAATCCACAGAAGCTGTGGATAACTCAGTGGACAACCCTCTTCGAACCCTCGCAAAGCCCCATGGAACGTGGCCCGCAGTCAAACTGACGATTTTTTCACCAATAAAAAAAAGCCAGATTTTTCATTGACTTAAATTTCCATTGCAGGCAAATGGCGGGGCGTTGCAGCGAACGTCCGCTTGGTTACACGCGACACAACTAATGTGCACAAGTACACATCCCGCGGTTATAAACGGGGCCTTTTTTGAAGCGACCGGTGCAAAAAATGTTACCGGCAGGTCCTGCAAGGACTTTTCAAATCATTGCAGGCTGGCCACACTGCCCGACCTGCAACGCAATGGGGAATGGCTCGATGAAGGGAATGCTGGTGTTCGCGGTGCTACTGCTGGCCATCTGCGGCGTTTCCCTTGGGATCAATGCTGCGCTGCCTCCCCCGGACGGCGCCTTGTTCGCCATTGCGATCCTGCTGGCAGCTGCGTTCACCGCCATTAGTCTGTGCATCGAACTGGGTGAAGGCCGCATCAACGACATGAGCGATGTGCTCAAAGCCGTCGAAACCGGCCAGTCGCTGCGCCTGACGCTTGCCGCCTACGGGCTTGGCTGTTCCCTGGCGGCGGCCGCGACGGTGCTGGTCTATCGCGGCCTGCTCGGCGGCTGATGTAAACTTTTTGGCTAACACACTTCCCTTAGCTGTTTCAATCCGTTACTATCCGCCCCGTTAGTACCAAGCTGAAAGTCAATTCTGGTCGAACAACTCCCTTGAACAACATGGGATCGACCACCTCGATGGTTTCCAGGTATCACTTGCGACGACACGGCCTTTGAACAAGCAAAGGGTGTCGCGAAGTCCAGTACTCTGACCGAACCAACCTGCAAATTGATCAGGATCTTCACCCCGGGCCCAGAACCTTTGCCCCTGTTGTGTTGCCTGCCCTCCTAAGTACCTACCTGCCAGCCCAAGCGCGCCTATTGAATAGCGCTTCAAACTGGCTGCTTTGTTCCAGTCGGGTTCTTCGTTTGATCAATGGTGATCAACGTCACTGGAACGTTTTAACGTTGCACGGTTCTTAACCGTGTCATTTGTAGGAACACCAATAATATGTCCACTCAAATCCATACTCAGGATGCCATTCGCACCCTCACCAATGCTTTTGCCCCAATGAACTGCCTGATCATGGCCGCTCGCAAAGGCTGCTTCAGCTTCACGCTGGTCAACGAGCACGGCATCGCGCGTCACAGCGAACGCCTGTACCCCGATCAATACTCCAGCGCGGAACCGCTGCAGGCTGTGATCGAGCGTACCCGCCAGGCACTGGTTGCCTGATCGACCCGAGTCGCCGAAGCACAAAAAACCCTGTTTGAAACACAGGGTTTTTTATTGCCAAAAATTTACTTCACAGCCCCAGCGCCTAAGTACAAATAGATATAAACGCTATAACTGAATGGATAAGACGTTTTAAAAACAATCCTTTACATCATAAATATGACACTACACTTCAACTCAAGCGGCATGATCCGCTTACGGCGAGCCTGAGATCCGATCCACCGCTGCCAAGCCCGACTCTCTCAGGACTCGCCTACCCTTTTCACGATTGAGGCGTCTATGGGTATCGCGGCCAGTGAATTGTGTCGTTATGTGATCCGGCCAACGCTGACCTACCTCGGCCAGCACAGCCCCACGGCAGAGTCCCTGCTGCTGGGCATCGCCGCCAGCCAGTCGGAGCTGGGCTCGGCGCTGCACGAACGCCGCGGCCACGGCCTGTATGGCATCACCAAACCGCGCCATTGCGCCCTCTGGGACAACTACCTGGCGCTCGATCCTGAACGTGCCAGCCTGGTGCGCGGCCTGGCCAGCCAACATGCATTCCTCAGCGCGCCCCAGCTTGAGCTCACGGTGAACCTGCGTTACGCCACGGCCATCGCCTGGCTACTGGTGGAACAGCACACCGTCACCCTGCCGGCGACCGGCGATGTGTTAGGCATGGCGCGTATCTGGAAAGAAATTTTTCACCCTCAAGGCAGGCTGCGAGATTTCAGCCAAGCGTGGCAAACCTGTGTTTCGCCCAAGAATCACGTGAGCTGCTGACCGGGCAATTTGCAAGATTCGCCAAAAACTGCCGATTTTGGTCGGATTGTCCTACAAAACCGCTCTATCTCCTGCATTACAGCCTATAGCGCGATGTTAAATTTATTGATACTTTCCGCAGCGGTGATCACCACGGAGTTCTAATAATGAAAAAAGTAATGCTCAAGACCACACTTAGCCTCGCCGTTGCCATGGCATCCTCCCACCTGTTTGCAAGCGGTTTCGCACTCAACGAACAGAGCGTCAGCGGGATGGGTACGGGTTTCGCAGGTCGCTCTTCTTCTGCCGATGATGCAAGCACTGTGTACGGCAACCCTGCCGGTATGGCGCGCCTGAATGGCCAGCAAATCACCGGCGGCGTAGCAGCCATTGATGCCTCCACCGATATCAGCGATGTCAGCGGCCGTTCCCGCGGCAGCAACAAAGGCGACATGGTGCCTTTCACCGCCGTGCCTTTCGGTTTCTACACCAATAAACTCAACGATCAGTGGGCTGTCGGTTTTGGCGTATACGCCCCGTTCGGCCTGGTGACCGACTACGAAAGAGGCTTCCAGGGCCGCAGCTTCGGCAGCAACAGCGAAGTCAAGGTTATCACCCTGCAACCTACCGTCAGCTACGCCTTCAATGATCGCGTCTCGGTAGGTTTTGGCCCGACCATCAACCGCATCGCCGGTACCCTGGAATCGGACCTGTCGTTCAACCCGGCGGCGCCCGATACCAACATCAAGATCAAAGGTGACGACACCGCGCTGGGCTTTAACGTCGGCGTGCTGGTACAAGCCACCGATACCACGCGCGTGGGTCTGACCTATCACTCCAAGGTCAGCTACAAGCTGGACGGCCACACCGAGGTAAGCGCACCTACCGTGACTTCGGGCCTGTTGCGCAGCAACCGTTATGACGCCTCCCTGAAGATCGATACGCCTGAGTCCTACGACCTGTCGGTCACTCAAGACCTGACCGATGCCTGGAAACTCTACGCCGGTGCAACCTGGACCCGCTGGAGCCGCCTGAAGGACATTACGGTCAAGAACGAAGGCGTTGTCGGTGGCGCGAGCGGCGGCCTGCTCGCCCCGTCCCTGGTCAGCACCATCAAGGAAGAACAGAACTGGCACGATACCTGGGCCTACGCCGTGGGTACTTCGTATCAGTTGACTAAGCAGGTGGTACTGCGTACCGGCCTGACGTTCGACCAATCGCCGACCAACAACACTGATCGTTCGCCGCGTATTCCTACCGGTGACCGTACTATCTTCAGCCTGGGCCTGGGCTATGAAGTCATGCCGAACATGACGATCGACGTGGCCTACTCCTACCTGAAGGAAGAAGACGTCAAGGTTGCGCGCTCCAACCAACTGGCCAGCTACAACGCCAAGTACGAAAACAGCGCCAATGGTTTTGGCCTGGGCATGACCTATCGCTTCTGATTTCACCGAGGCGTAAAAAAGCCCCGCTCTCCTGCAAAGGAGGCGGGGCTTTTCAATGGGTGTCGATCAGGGTTTGGAAGCCAGTGCTTTCTCCACCGCCTCGATCAGATCCGGGCTGTCCGGCTTGGTCAGGCTGGAAAAATCGGCGATCACCTTGCCCTGTCGGTCGATCACGTATTTATAGAAATTCCATTTCGGTGCATTACTCTGCTGTGCCAGCACCTTGAACAAGTGCACCGCGTCCGGGCCCTTGACCTTCTGCGGTTCAGTCATGGTGAAGGTCACGCCGTAATTGACGTAGCAGACCTTAGCCGTCTCTTCACCCGTCTTGGCTTCCTGCTTGAAGTCATCGGAAGGCACGCCAATCACCTCCAGGCCCTGATCCTTGTAACGCTGGTACAACGCCTCAAGACCTTTGAATTGCGGGGCGAAGCCACAGAAGCTCGCGGTGTTGACGATCACCAGCGGCTTGCCGGCAAAGCGCTGGCACAGGTCGATGGACTCCTTGGCGCGCAACTTGGGCAATTGGCCTTCCAGCAAGGGTGGACAGTCGGCTGCCAACGCTATGCCGCCAAAGGCAGCCATCAGCACGGGTACTGCAAGCCAGCGCATCTGCATGGGAAATGTCCTTTTAAGAATTCAGGGATCGAACTTAACAGATCGACATGCCCAGTTGCATCAACGCCAGGCCGCCGCGCTGCCAGCCCCACCAGGCCAGCGCCAGCAACAGCGCCATGGCTGCTGCGCCGCCGAGCCAATACCAGGTTGAACTCATGCCGCCTCCATCTGCGCCTGCAAGCGCGCCACCGGACGCTCGCGCACCGGCCAGTTCAAGGCCGCGGCGAGCAGGCTCAATAGAATCGCCATCTGCCAGATCAAATCGTAGTTGCCGGTTCGATCATAGACCACCCCGCCCAACCAGCCGCCGAGGAATGAACCGAGTTGGTGAAACAGGAACACGATCCCGCCGAGCATGGACAGGTTTCGTACACCAAACAGCGTCGCGACCGTGCCGTTGGTCAGCGGCACGGTGGACAGCCACAAAAAGCCCATAGCCATGCCGAACAGGTAAGCCGAGAGCTCTGTGACCGGCGCCCACAGAAACAGCACGATCACCACCGCCCGCAGCAGGTACAAAGCCGTCAGCAGGCGCGGCTTGGACATGCGCCCACCAAGCCAGCCGGCGGTGTAGGTGCCGAAGATATTGAACAGCCCAATCAGCGCCAACACCGTGGTGCCGACCGTGGCCGGCAGGTGTTGGTCCACCAGGTAGGCCGGCAGGTGCACCCCGATAAACACCACCTGGAAACCACAGACAAAAAAACCGAAGGCCAGCAGCCAGAAACCGGAGTGGGAGCAGGCTTCCTTGAGCGCCTCAGCCAGGGTCTGCTGGCCGGCCGTGACCGGCAGCGGCCGATCCTTGAGCATGCCGACCAGCGGCAGAATCAGCGCCACCATCAAGCCCAGCGCCAACAGCGCGGCCGACCAGCCCAACCAGCTGATCAGGCCCAAGGTGCCCGGGACCATGGCGAACTGACCAAAAGACCCGGCTGCGCTGGCGATGCCCATGGCCATGCTGCGCTTCTCCGGCGCCACGGCGCGGCCCACCACGCCCAGGATCACCGAGAACGAGGTGCCTGACAGGCCAATCCCGATCAACAGGCCTGCGCTCAGCGACAGCGACCACGCCGAATCGGACATGCCCATCAACACCAGGCCAGCGGCGTACAAGACCCCACCGACGAACACGGCCTTGGTCGCGCCGAAACGGTCGGCCAGGGCACCGGTGAACGGCTGCGCCAGGCCCCAGATCAGGTTTTGCAAGGCAATGGCGAACGCAAACGTTTCACGGCCCCAACCGAACTCGGAACTCATCGGCGCGAGAAACAGGCCGAATCCGTGACGCACGCCCAACGACAGCGCCAGGATCAGCGCACTCCCCACAAGAACCCAGCCACTGGTGCGCCACATCGAGGTCATTTCTTATTCTCCGTACGCGGGTATATACCCGCTTGTCATCGAACAAACCCGCGCTCAGGCGAGTTCGTCCAGCAAGGCCAACAGGGTCTCGCGTTTTTGCGCGCCCAGTTTATCGATCAACTTCTGCTGCGCCGCTTCCCATGCCGGCAGTGCGGCGGCCAGGCGTGCTTCACCGGCTGCGGTCAGCTGCACCAGGCGATTACGCAGGTCGTCGCCCTCCACCAATTGCACTAACCCTTCCCCTTCGAGCACCCGCAGGTTGCGGCCGAGCGTACTGCGATCCAGGCCCATCGCATCGGCCAGACTGGAGATACTGGGTTGATCCAGACGCTGCAGATTGCACAGCAGAGAATACTGGGCAACGTTGATCCCGAAGCCGTCGAGAGCGCCGTCGTAGTGCCTGCTGACGCCACGGGCGGCGCGTCGCAGGTTGGTGCATAAACATTGGGAGGCAAGCATGGAACGTGTATATACCCGCGATTCTACAAATGCAAGAAAGTGTTACAGCGCCAGGCCGACCAGCACGACGACTTCCAGCAGCTCCAGTAACGCGCCGGCGGTGTCGCCCGTGGTGCCGCCGAGGCGCCTGACCATCAACTGACGCAGCGCCACAAACCCGAGGGCGGCCAGCAGTACGGCAACTGCGCCGCTGAACCCGCCGATCAGCACACAGGCCAGGCCGCTGAGGACCAGCACCAGTTGGCCGACAGCCCTCGGTAAATGCTCTGACAATGCCTGGCCTAATCCGCCGGCACGCACATACCGCGTGGTCAGGAATAACGCGAGCATCGACGCCCGGCCAATCAGCGGCGCCAGAATCAATGCGACGGTATTGTGCTGTTCGATCAAGGCCACCAGCGCAGCGAACTTGAGCAGCAGCACCAGGCCCAGCGTGACCACGGCAATCGGCCCGCTGCGCGGGTCCTTCATGATGGTGAGGGTGCGCTCGCGATCGCCGAAGCCACCCAGCCAGGCATCGGCGCTGTCCGCCAGGCCGTCCAGGTGCAGGGCGCCGCTGAGCAGCACCCAGGCAGTCAGCAGCAGCGCCGCGTGCAGCAGCAACGGCGCGCCCGCCAATGCGCTGCTCAGCGCCCATAACAGCACACCGAACAACCCACCGACCACCGGGTAATACAACAGCGAACGTCCCATTTCCTGGGGCTGCGGCATGCCTGGCAGGCGAATCGGCAGGCTGCTCAGAAACTGCAGGGCAATCCAGAACGGCGACATCGTCAGTCTCCTTCGCGCAACACGCCATCGGCCGCGACACGCAGGCTGAACAACCCACCGTGACCGACTTCGACATTCAGCAGGTGCTCACGGGGCAGGCCTCGTGCGCGCGCCAGCAGCAGACGCATCACCCCGCCATGACTGATCAACAGGACGCGCTCACCGGCATACGCGCGATGCAGCCGTGCGACCGCACCCAGAACCCGCTGGGAAAAATCCTCAACCGCTTCACCCTCGGGCGGCGTGAAGCTGTACGGGTCGGCCCAGAACCGTCCGAGCCCGTCGGCATCGGTTTGCATCAGTGCGGCGGCACTCTGCCCTTCCCATGCGCCGAAGTGCAATTCCTGCAGGTCCTTTTCCAGACTCACGGGCACGTTGAGCCGGGCCCCCAGCTCGTCGGCAAACCGTGCGCAGCGTTGCAGGGGTGAACTGATCAACCGATCCCAGGGCCCCTGCTGCGCTACGGCGGCGCGCATCTGCGCCCAGCCGTTGGCGGTGAGCGCGTCGTCCAGGCTGCCACGCAGGCCGCCGCCCAGTTCGGTTTCACCGTGGCGCAGCAGGTCCAGATGCAAGGTCATGCGGGGCGATCCGCCACGGCGGCTTCGGCGAAGGTCGCCATTTGCCCGTGCAGTGCGCAGGCCAGGCGCAACAACGGCACCGCCAGCGCCGCGCCGCTGCCTTCGCCCAGGCGCAGGCCCATGTCCAGCAACGGTTGCGCGTCCAACTGTTGCAGCACATGGCGGTGGCCTGGCTCGGCGCCGCGATGGCCAAACAGCAGCCATGGGCGGCAGGCCGGATTCAAGCGCGTGGCCACCAGTGCGGCGACGCTGCAGATGAACCCGTCCACCAGCACGGCGATACCGGCCTGGGCACAGGCGAGATAAGCGCCCACCAACGCGGCGATTTCAAAGCCGCCGAGGTTGAACAGCGTCTGCAACACATCGCCGCGCTCGGCAGCATGCCGTGCCAACGCGCGTTCAATCACCGCTACCTTGTGACTGACGCCCTGGGCATTCAAGCCAGTGCCCGGCCCGGCCAGGTCGCTGACTCGGCAATCGAGCAAGGCACACGCCAGCGCGCTGGCCGCGGTGGTATTGCCGATGCCCATTTCACCGCCGATGAACAGTTGCGTGCCCAGTTCCAACGCGCGCCGTGCGCTGTCGCGTCCGGCCTGCAACGCCTGCTGGCCTTGGGCGGCGCTCATCGCCGGGGCATGCACGAAGTTGGCGGTACCCGCGCCGATATTCAGGTGACGTACGCCGGGCAGGTTCAGCGCGGGTGTCACCGTGCCCAGGTCGACCACCTCCAACCGTGCCTGCAGTTGCCGCGCCAATACGCTGATGGCTGCGCCGCCGCTGACAAAGTTGTGCAGCATTTGTGCGGTCACCGCCTGGGGAAACGCCGACACGCCCTCGGCTACCACGCCGTGATCGCCGGCAAAGATCGCGATCCACAGCTGATCCACCACCGGCTTGACCTGGCCTTGCAGGCCGGCCAATTGCACCGCCACCGCTTCGAGCTGGCCGAGAGAGCCGGCGGGCTTGGTCAATTGCTGCTGGCGTGCCAAGGCGTTTTCATACGCGATGGTGTCGACTGCCTTACAGGGATCCAGCCACCAGGTGTCAGTCATAACGCAATACCTTTCAATGTCAGGGGCAGTCCGGCGACCGTCAGCACCACGCGCTGACACCGCTCGGCCAAGGCTTGATGCAGCCAACCGGCTTCATCCACGTAGCGGCGAGTCAATTCGCCCAGCGGCACGACACCCAGACCGGTCTCGTTGCTGACAAAAATAATCTCCCCCGGCAGCGTGGCCAGGGTTTCAAGCAAGTGGTCGCGTTCCAGCGCCAGGCGCTCGGAGTCTTCGAGCATCAGCAGGTTGGTCAGCCACAGGGTCAGGCAATCCACCAGCAGACAGCGGTCGGTGGCGGCATTCTCGCGCAGCACCCGCGACAGTTCGATCGGTTCTTCGATCAGGCCCCAGTGCGCCGGACGCCGCTGGCGATGCAAGGCCACCCGTGCGTTCATTTCGCCGTCCTGCGGTTGACTGGTGGCGATATAGATAACCGGCAACGCGCTGTCGGTGGCGAGCGTTTCCGCCAGGCGACTTTTGCCGGAGCGGGCGCCGCCGAGGATCAGTTGGTGCATGGGGCCACTCCACACAGGGTGCGCAATAAATCGGTATCCAAATGCTGCTCCACCAGATCCGCCAGGCGCTCGATATCGCGCTCGCGCAGGGCGTGATAATCCACCGCCTGCACCTGCGCCAGCCCGGCCCAGCGCAGCAATGCGCCGCAAGCGGCCGGCGTTTCGAACAAACCATGCAGGTAGGTGCCGAAGATCTGCCCGTCGGCACTGCGTGCGCCATCATGGCGCCCGTCGTCCAAGCGCACGGCGGGGCTTGCCAGGGCTTCGCCGGACGTCACCCCGGCATGGATCTCATAACCGTTGACCTCGGCATCTTCCAGCAGCAAGCGCCCGCGCACGTTGCGCAACTGCTTGTCCTCTTCCAGGGTGGTGCTGAACGCCAGCAGCCCCAGGCCGGCGCTGGAACCGGGCGGCCCTTCCAGGCCCAGCGGGTCATGCACCTGCTCGCCGAGCATCTGCAGCCCGCCGCAGATGCCCAGCACCTTGCCGCCGTAGCGCAAGTGTCGCGCCACGGCATTGTCCCAGCCATTGGTGCGCAGGTAGGCGAGGTCGGCGCGCACGCTTTTGGAGCCCGGCAGGATGATCAGGTCGGCGGCCGGGATCAGTTGGCCAGGGCCGATAAATTGCAGGTCCACCTGGGGGTGCAGGCGCAGTGGGTCGAAATCGGTATGGTTGCTGATGCGCGGCAGCACCGGCACGACTACTTTGAGCACCTGGGCGGCCTTGTCGATCTGGCGCCGATCGATGCCGTCCTCGGCTTCCAGGTGCAGATCCATTACATAGGGCAGGACGCCGACCACCGGTTTGCCGGTGTGCGCCTCCAGCCAGTCGAGGCCGGGCTGCAACAGTGCGATGTCGCCGCGAAAACGGTTGATGATAAAGCCCTTGACCCGCGCCTGTTCGCTGGGCGAGAGCAATTGCAGGGTGCCCACCAGGTGCGCGAACACGCCGCCACGGTTGATATCGGCAATCAGCAGCACCGGGCAGTCCACCGCTTCGGCGAAACCCATGTTGGCGATGTCATTGGCGCGCAGGTTGATCTCCGCCGGGGAGCCCGCGCCCTCCACCATCACCACCGGGTAAGCCGCGCTGAGTCGCGCGTGGGAGGCGAGTACGGCCTGCATGGCAATGGCTTTGTAATCGTGATAGGCCACGGCGTTCATCGTCGTGACGGCACGGCCATGGATGATCACTTGAGAACCGGTATCGCTGTTGGGTTTGAGCAGCACCGGGTTCATGTCGGTGTGGGGCGCCAGGCGCGCGGCCTGGGCCTGCACGGCCTGGGCGCGGCCGATCTCGCCGCCCTCGGCGGTCACGGCGCTGTTGAGCGCCATGTTCTGCGGTTTGAACGGGGCGACGGCGACGCCCTGGCGGATCAGCCAGCGGCACAGCGCAGTCACCAGCGTGCTTTTGCCGGCGTCGGAGGTGGTGCCTTGCACCATCAGCGTACTCATGAAAGGGCCTTGTAGGCAGCCAGGGCCTCATCGAGGCGCAGCCAGTCGGCCTCGGTGTCGGGCAGGCCGAAGCGCAAGCTGCTGTTGTGAACAAACAAGCGCAGCAGGATGCCGCGCTGGGCCATGAATTCATGCATGCGCTCGGCATGCGGGGTGATCAGCCACTGGAACAACGCGCAGCCGCCGTGGGGCTCGAACCCCTGTTGTTCAAGCAATGCGTACAAGCGCTGGCCGGCCTCCAGGCAGCGCGCGCGCTGGCGTGCCTGCCCTTCTGTGTCGCGCAGGCAGGTTTGCCCCACCACCCGCGTAGGGCCGCTGACCGCCCATGGCCCGACCTGCTCGGCGAGCAACTTGAGCAACTTGCGCTCGGCCAGCACAAAGCCCAGTCGCACGCCGGCCAGGCCGAAGAATTTGCCGAACGAACGCAGCACGATCAAACCGACAAGATGGGTTTGACCGGCCAGGCTCAAGTGCGGCGTCACATCCATGAACGCTTCGTCCACCACCAGCCAACCACCACGCTGGGCCAGGCGCGCGTGCCAATCCAACAGGCGTTGCGGGCTCAGGCTCAGGCCGGTGGGGTTGTTGGGGTTGACCACCACCAGCACATCGAGACCGTCGAGGAAAAAGTCGACTTCCTGCTCCTGCACCTCGCGCACCACGTAACCGGCGCGACGCCAGGCCTCAGCGTGTTCGGCGTAGCACGGCGACACCACCCCGACCTTGCCGGCCCGGCGCAGACGCGGCAGCAACTGGATCGCCGCCTGGGAACCGGGCACCGGCAACAGGTGAGCCGCGCCGTAGTACGCGCTGGCGGCCTGCTCCAAACCATCGTCGGTTTCCGGCAGGCGTGCCCAGGCGCGCAGCGGGATTTCGGGGATCGGCCAGGGCCAGGGCGCGAGGCCGCTGGACAAGTCCAGCCAATTGGCCTCAGCGATCCCGTATTGAATGGATGCCTTACGCAGTCGACCGCCATGTTCAAGCATAGAATTGCGCCCCCGCGCATAGGATCAGCAGCCACAACCATACGCCGCGCTGCACCAGTTGCCAGCCCCGCTCGATGGCGTCGGCGTCCGCTGCCGGGCCTTCGCCCAGTGGCGGGCGTTGGTGCAGTTGGCCGTGATAAATCGCTGCACCGCCCAACTCGACGCCCAATGCACCGGCGCCTGCCGCCATCACCGGGCCGGCGTTGGGGCTGTCCCAGGTCGGGCCCTGGGTGCGCCAGCATTTGAGCGCCAGACCGGTTTTGCCGAGCACGGCGTAGGTCAACGCCACCAGGCGTGCCGGAATATAGTTGAGCACGTCATCGATTTTTGCCGCCGCCCAGCCGAACCGTTCGAAGCGTTCGTTGCGATAGCCCCACATGGCATCCAGGGTGTTGCTCAGTCGGTACAGCACCACGCCAGGCACCCCGGCCACCACAAACCAGAACAGTGCGGCAAATACGGCATCGCTGCCGTTCTCGAGTACCGACTCGGTAGCGGCGCGGGCCACTTCGGTGCTGTCCAGTTCGCTGGTCTGGCGGCTGACCAGATAACTCACACGCGTGCGCGCTTCTGCCAGGTCATCGCTGCGCAGCGCCTGGGCCACGGGCAGCACATGCTCGCCCAGGCTGCGCATGCCGAGGGCGCAGTACAGCGCGAGGATCTCCAGCACCCAACCGATATAAGGCGCCCACGACAACGCCGTGGCCAGCAGCGTCAGCGGCACCACCGCGATCACCCAGGCGGTGACCCCATGGCTGCGCCAGCCGCGCCCGCCGCTGTTGAAACGCTGCTCGATGCGCCCGGCAAAATTGCCGAACGCCACCAGCGGATGCCAACGCCTGGGCTCGCCCAACAGCGCATCCAACGCCACGGCGGCGACACACAGCAAAGCCACACTCATCGACTCACTCCCCACGTATTTTCATACAACATGTCACTCAGCGGTCGAGGCTCGGCCCAGCCTTCGAGCTGCAACATCGGTGCCGGGTAAAACTCGGCCACCGGGCCCAGGCATAACACCGCAAGCGGCTTGGCACCGGCGGGCAGCCCCAAAAGATCCGCCAGGGCCTGGGGCTCGAACAACGAGACCCAGCCCATGCCCAGCCCTTCGACGCGGGCCGCCAGCCACAGGTTCTGGATCGCACAGGACAGGGAAGCCATGTCCATTTCCGGCAAGGTGCGGCGACCGAAGATATGCCGCTCACGATCCTCCATCAGCGCCGCCACCAGGACTTCGGCGCAGTCGTGGATGCCTTCGACCTTGAGCTGCATGAACTCGTCAGAACGCTCGCCGAGCGCTTCGGCGGTGCGCACGCGTTCTTCCTCCACCAATTGTTGAATCTGCCCACGCAACACGCGGTCGCTGATGCGGATAAAACGCCACGGCTGCATCAGGCCGACACTCGGCGCCTGGTGCGCGGCCTGGAGCAGGCGCTGCAGCAATTGGGGAGCGACGGTGCCACCGGTGAAGTGGCGCATGTCGCGGCGCTCAGCGATGGCGCGGTAGACGGCGTCGCGGTCGGCCTGGGGGAAAGCGTTGTCGGTCATGACCCTATCGGGGGCAAGCCCCCTCCCACAGTGGAGGGGGTTTCAGCCAGGTCCGGGGCAAACAAGGCGGCGACCGCCGTCGGATTCGACGGGAAATAGAAGTGTACGTAAGAGGCAGTCATCCGCCCCTGTCGGAAGACTGCCTCGGCACCGCGCCCACCATTCGGGCTTTGGCCACGGGCAATCGGCTGCCACTCCGTGCTGGTCAGGGAATGATGGTAGGTATGGCCACGCAGTACGCCTTCGGGCAATTCGACGCTTTGCAGGGCCAGGGCGGCGAGTTTTTTCTGCATCACCGCATCGCCCTGCAGCAGGCCGACCAGTTCGGCTCGATTGCCGTCGACATCGGTGAGCGAGTCCAGCAGATATAACATGCCGCCGCACTCGGCGAGCAACGGTTTGCCGGCCGCATGGTGGGCGCGGATCGCGGCCAGCATCGGGGTGTTTTGCGCCAGGGCCTGATGATGCAGCTCCGGGTAACCGCCGGGTAGGTAGAGACTGTCGGCGTCGGGCAGTGCGCGGTCGTGGATCGGCGAGAAGAAGTGCAACTCGGCGCCCATCGCCCGTAGGAGGTCGAGGCTGGCGCCGTAGGTAAACGCGAAAGCTTCGTCGCGGGCCACGGCGATGCGCACACCGGCCAGCAACGGCTCGGCTTCCACGATCGTCGGCGCGGCGAAAGTGACCGGCGGCGGCACCGCGACTTCGCAACTGCTGCCCAGGGCTTGGGCGGCAGCGTCCAGGCGCAGGTCGAGGTCATTCAGTTCGCTGGCCTGCACCAGCCCCAGGTGACGGCTGGGCAGCTCGATCCCGGTTTCGCGGGACAGCGCGCCGTACCAGCGCAGGCCTTCGGTAAGGCTGCCTTCGAGCAGTTGCGCATGGCGCAGGGTGCCGACACGGTTGGCCAGCACCCCGGCGAACGGCAGGTCCGGCTGGTAGCGCGCCAGGCCCAGGGCCAGGGCGCCGAAGGTCTGGGCCATGGCGGTGCCGTCGATCACACCCAGCACCGGCACGCCGAAATGCCGGGCCAGGTCGGCGCTCGAAGGTGTGCCGTCGAACAGGCCCATCACGCCTTCGATCAGGATCAAGTCGGCCTCGCCGGCGGCTTCCCACAGCAGACGGCGACTTTCCTGCTCGCCCACCATCCACATGTCCAATTGGTACACCGGCGCACCGCTGGCGCGCTCGTGGATCATCGGGTCCAGGAAGTCCGGGCCGCATTTGAACACGCGCACCTTGCGCCCCAGGTTGCGATGCAAACGGGCCAGCGCGGCGGTGACCGTGGTTTTGCCCTGGCCGGACGCCGGTGCGGCGATCAGAACCGCCGGGCAATGACGGGGCTGATTCAAAGTTCGACGCCTTTCTGTGCCTTGATACCGGCCTGGAAGGCATGTTTGAGCATGCCCATTTCGGTGACGGTGTCGCCCATCTCGATCATTTCGGGCTTGGCGCCACGGCCGGTGACCACCACGTGCTGCATCGGAGGGCGGGCTTGCAGGTCGCTGAGCACTTGGTCCAGGTCGAGATAACCGTGCTTGAGGGCGATGTTCAGTTCGTCCAGCACCACCAGGCCGATGGCAGGGTCTTGCAGCATCGCGCGGGACACGGCCCAAGCGGCCTCGGCGGCGGCGATGTCGCGTTGGCGGTCCTGGGTTTCCCAGGTGAAGCCTTCGCCCATGACGTGAAAGCGCACTTGTTCGGGGAAGCGTCGGAAGAACAACTCTTCGCCTGTGCTGTGGCGGCCCTTGATGAACTGCACCACGCCGCATTGCATGCCGTGGCCCATGGCCCGGGCCAGCATGCCGAAGGCCGAGCTGCTCTTGCCTTTGCCATTGCCGGTCAGTACCAGCAGCAAACCGCACTGATTGGGGGAATTGGCGATGCGCTCGTCGATCACGGCTTTTTTGCGCAGCATGCGCGCCAGGTGGCGTTCGTCGCGGTCGGGGGAATCGGTCATGGCAGCTCTCCGTTGGGGCTGGACAAAAACGGCGGGCAGGAAAAAACACAATCAGACAGCCAAGCATCGCCCACCGTGATGCTGTTGAATGGTCCAGGCCGGTCTCCGGGCTCATAAGTGGCCGTACCCTGGCGAACCAGGAGCGGACCCACGCTGCGCCTTCCCATATCGCATGCGATACAGTGGCCAAAGGCAGCGTCTTGACTCATTTACCGTTGCGGGGGCAGCGCCGGAATTGCGGCAGCACTGTGTCTAAGTGCGCTCACTCACCGGCTTCCCTGTTTCACTCCGTCGACCCTTGGGTCACAGAGCACCTGAAACAAGCCGCGAAGGTTAGTGGGTTGGGGGTGGAGCGTCAATTAAAGCCGGCCTTGTACTTGAACCATCGCACCCGCGCCCTCCTCTATCCCTAAAGGTATCAAGGAGAACACCATGCATAAAACCAGACTCGCCTTACTGATCATGCTCGCCGGCACTCTTGCCGCCTGTGGCGAAAGCTCCACGTTGCAGATCAGCGACGGCACCGGGCCATCGCCTAAGCTGCCGGAACCGAACAAGACGCTGATCCCCACCGTCAATATCGCCCCTGCCATCGGCTGGCCCGAGGGCGTCAAGCCCACCGCAGCACCCGGCCTGCAGGTGAGTGCTTTTGCCGAAGGCCTGGACCACCCGCGCTGGCTGTACGTATTGCCCAATGGCGACGTGCTGGTAGCTGAAACCAATGCGCCGCCCAAGCCGGACGATTCGAAGGGGGTGCGTGGCTGGGTAATGGAAAAAGTCATGAGTCGCGCAGGCGCCGGTGTACCCAGCCCGAACCGCATCACCCTGCTGCGCGATGCCGACCACGACGGCGTGGCCGAAACCCGTACGGTGTTCCTGGAGAACCTCAATTCGCCGTTCGGCATGACGCTGGTGGGCAATGACTTGTACGTGGCCGACTCGGACAAACTGCTGCGTTTCCCCTACCAGCCAGGTGAAACCGCGATCAACCAAGCCGGCACTAAAGTCGTGGACCTGCCGGGCGGCCCGCTGAATCACCATTGGACGAAAAACGTGGTGGCCAGCAAGGATGGCAACCAGTTGTATGTGAGTGTGGGCTCCAACAGCAACGTCGGCGAAAACGGCCTGGAGGCCGAACAGGGCCGCGCCGCGATCTGGGAAGTCGACCGCGCCAGCGGCCAGCACCGCCTCTTCGCCTCAGGCTTGCGCAACCCCAACGGCATGGCGTGGGAACCCCAGAGCGGCAAGTTGTGGACCGCAGTGAATGAGCGCGACGAAATTGGCAGCGACCTGGTGCCGGACTACATCACCTCGGTCAAGGACGGCGCTTTCTATGGCTGGCCTTTCAGCTACTACGGCCAGCACGTGGACGAACGCGTCACGCCGCAGAACCCGGACCTGGTGGCCAAGGCCATCGCCCCGGATTACGCGGTAGGGCCACATACCGCCTCTTTGGGCCTGACCTTCGCCGACGGCAGCAAGTTGCCAGCCGCCTACAGCAACGGCGCCTTTATCGGCCAGCACGGCTCGTGGAACCGCAAACCCCACAGCGGCTACAAAGTGATCTTCGTGCCATTCGAGGGCGGCCAGCCCAAAGGGCAACCGCTGGATGTACTGACCGGCTTCCTCGATAAAGATGAGAAAGCCATGGGCCGGCCGGTGGGCGTGGTGATTGATCGGCAAGGCGATTTGCTGGTGGCCGATGATGTCGGGAATAAGGTGTGGCGGGTGTCGGCCGCTCGATAGGCGCTGTGAAAACCTGTGGGAGGGCGTTGCACCCTCCCACAGCGGATTCAGGGATTGCGCGCCAGATGCTCAGCCGGCAATACGCGCTTGGCACTCAAGTAAGCATTCTGCCAATACGCCTTGGACAAGGTGTCCAGCTTTACCGTGCCGCCCGTTTGCGGGGCGTGCACAAAGCGGCCTTCGCCCACGTAGATGCCGGCATGGCTGACTTGGGAGCCTGCGCCGGTGGCAAAGAACAACAGATCACCGGTCTGCAGGTTCTGCGCGCTGACGTCCTGCGCACGCATGCCGATCAGCTCTCGAGTAGTGCGAGGCAGGGAAATGCCGGCGGCGTCGCGGAACACGAAGCCGATCAGGCCGCTGCAATCAAAGCCTGAATCGGGTGTGTTGCCGCCCCAGCGATAAGGCGTGCCGACCAGGCCGAGCGCGCGAAACAGCACGTCTTCGGCGACAGGCGAGTCATTCTGGGTGGTATAGGTGAAGACCGGCTTGGGCTTGACCGCAACAGGCGCGGGCGGTGGCCGGTTGGCGCAGGCGCTGATCAGCGCGGCGCAGAGGATAAGAATCAGGCGGGCCGAGGTCGACATGTGCAGAACAATCCTGGTCTGGATGCGGCTTTCGCTGCCGAACGTTGAAAACCAGAACGCGCGAGCAAGGCTCGCGCGAACGGATTACAACAATGTCCAGGGATTCTAGCGCTTACACGTCAAACTTCAAGTATCACTTTAACTTTACTTGCTGGCGGTAACCGTGGTCGGAGCCATCGCCAGGGCACGCTTGGCCTCGATGAAGGTTTTGCTCCAGTAGCTGTCACCCAGGCTGTCGACTCGGACACCGCCACTGCGACGGCTGCTGGAGTGAATAAACTGGTTATCGCCCAGGTAGATACCGGCGTGGCTTACGCGGCCACGACCACTGGTACTGAAGAAAAGCAGATCGCCGGGCTTGAGGTTGTTACGCGCGACCAGCGGTGCATTAACGTTGATCATTTCACGCGTCGAACGCGGCAGATTCATGCCGGCCTCTTCACGGAACAGATAACCGATAAAGCCGCTGCAATCGAAACCGGCTTCCGAGGTGCCGCCGAAACGGTAGCGAGTACCGATCAGGGACATGCCGCGTTCAAGGATGCTGTCGGCCAGAACTGGAAGCTGGTAAGGCTTGTTGCCGGAGAAGTCGGCCAGTTCCTTTTCGGTCGCCACTTCTTCCTCATAAACAGTGGAGGACTGGGCTGCGACGAATTTTGCCTGGTTTTGAACCTGTGGTTTCTGCTGTTCCGCCACCTGTTGAGGGTGGGACGCGCAACCAAACAACAGGGTAACGAGTGCGAGAGGCACGAGGGGTGCGAAGCGATTTAGCATGGGCACGACCGTGGCTGATGGATAAAGAAGCCGCGACTATGCCCTCTATCACATCGATTTGCAAATTCAATCGTGGCTTTTGTGACTTGGCGATTAGACGCTGACATCTAAGCCGTAATTCCATTTATCGACAAAATTGCTTAGCTCACCGGGCTTAAACGCAGGTTTTCTGACGCCTGTAAAATGTCGAAACATTGAAAATCAACGAGTTACCAACCCAACGTCTCTTTGAGAAAAGGGATCGTCAATTTTCTTTGCGCCTGCAATGAGGCCTGGTCGAGCTGTTCAAGCAGATCGAACAGCGCGCTCATGCTGCGGGTACCCCGGGTCAGAATAAAGTGCCCGACTTCATCGGTCAGGTGCAGACCGCGACGCGAGGCGCGTAGTTGCAACGCGCGCAATTTGTCTTCATCGGACAGAGGGCGCATCTGGAAGATCAGCGCCAGGGTCAGGCGCGATTTGAGGTCGGCGAGTTTTATCGGTAATTCCCGCGGCGAAGTCGAAGCCGCAATCAACAGGCGCCTGCCGCTGTCACGCAGGCGGTTGAACAGATGGAACAGTGCCTCTTCCCAATCCGCTTTGCCGGCGATGGCCTGCAGGTCGTCCAGGCACACCAGCTCGTATTGCTCGAGGTGGTCGAAAATCCCGATACCGCGATCCATCAACTCAGCCAGCGGCAAGTACACCGCCGGCTCGCCCATCTGTTCGAAACGCAGGCACGCGGCCTGCAACAGATGAGTACGCCCCACGCCGTGCTTGCCCCACAGATAAATCAGGCTTTCAGTCCACCCGGCGTCGGCTTCGCAGAGCCGCTCGACATAGCCGAGTGCAGCGGCGTTGGCGCCTGGGTAGTAATTGATGAAGGTGGCGTCGTCACGCAGACGCACACCCAAGGGCAGCTGAATCGGTTTCATGCTGACTGAACGGCTCCCATCGAACCGTTAGTGGCCTCTGTGAAAAGTTTGCGAAGTTTATACCCGTGACGTCGGGCGCACAATGCAGCAGACCCCAAGCAAAATCAAAGGTTTGCGTTAACCCGTTGGTTTTACGCGAATTGTTTGACGCCAAGCCTGCCTGAACGCCACACCCGGCGTTGCGCCGGGTGTGGGTCGTAGCGACTACAGGTCGGGGTCTTCAACCCCGGTATAGACATCCGAATCCTTGTAGAGATCATGCGCATGGCGCACCAGCACCATGATCACCGCCGCCACCGGCAGCGCCAGCAGGATACCGGTGAAACCGAACAGCTCACCTCCTGCCAGGATCGCGAAGATTACCGCCACCGGGTGCAGACCGATTCGGTCACCGACCAGCAGGGGCGTGAGCACCATGCCTTCCAGGGCCTGGCCGACCATAAACACAGCAACAATGCCCAGCATCGGGTACAGGTCACCGCCAAACTGGAAAAGACCCGCCACCAGGGCCGCGCCGATCCCGATGACGAACCCCATGTACGGCACGATGGCGGCCAGACCGGCAATCAGGCCGATCAACAGACCCAGCTCCAGGCCAATAGCCATCAAGCCTGCGGCATAGATAATCCCCAGTGCCAGCATCACCAGTAACTGGCCCCGCACGAACGCACCCAGGACTTCATGGCACTCTTCGGCCAGGGACACAATGCGCTCTTCGCGGTCACGCGGCAGCAGGCTGCGGACCTTGGCCATCATGATGTCCCAGTCACGCAGCAGGTAAAACGCCACCACCGGAATCAGCACCAGGTTGGTCAACCAGCCGATCAATGCGAGGCCGGACGCCGTGGCCTGGCTGAGTACCACCCCGACGATGTCGCCGGTCTGGCCCATATGTTCGCTGATCGCCGCCTTGACCTTGTCGAACTTCCAGAAGCCATCCGAAAGCCCCAGCTTGGCCTGGGCCCACGGCATCGCGGTGTGCTGCAGCCAGTCGAGCATTTGCGGTGCCAGTTCGTACAGCCGGTACAACTGCTTGACCAGCATCGGCACCAGCACCAGCACCAGAGCCGTGATGATCAAGGTGAACAGCGCGAACACCGTGACAACACCGAGCGTGCGCGACAGGCCAGCCTTCTCCAGGCGATCCACCACCGGATCGAACAGATAGGCCAACAGCAACGCGACCAGGAACGGCGTCAGGATCGAATGCAGCAAAAACACAAAAACGCACAGCAGGACGATCCCGCCAAGCCACACCCAACGACGCGTATCCGCCATAAACCACTCCATTTATTTGCTTCTATCTATATAAGGAAGAACATTTACCAGCGAAACCGCAGTTGCGCCTGGGGTTCGGATGCGCTGGCCGGTGGCGTTCCATCGCCCACAGGCTGCGCTTCACCTGCCGCAATCTCCTGCAACTTGCCCAGGCTCAACTGGGTGCGCAACTGCTCGGCGTTGCCGTTGACGCGATACACAATGCGATTGCCATCAACCAGCAGCGGCTGAGCGCCAAATGGCTCCAGCAGATGCCCCAGGGTCGCATAGCGCTCCAGATTCATGCCCTGCACCTCCAGTAACTGCTCAGTGCTGACACCCGGCTTGACCGCAAAGCGCGGCGCCAGCTTCTGGCTGACCGCCAGCATCACCGCATCCGCCAGCGCAGCGGTGTCTGTGCCTTGGGCGGTGCCCTGCTCGGCCTTGTCGCCCAACCACAGGCGCCACTTGGCCTGCCATTGATTGCCTTCCTGACGCGCGTGCACCGCCAGCAAGGCGTCGGCACCGTAGCGTTCGGAAGCGGCGCGCAACGGCGTGGCATCGGCGCTTTCCAGATTCGGCGCGGTGGCCACCACTTGCTCTTCCAGATCGCCCATGGGCAGACGCAGCGGCAAGCCGCGGTGTTGCGCTGCACGGCGCAGGGCCTGGGCAACGGCCTGGCCATCGCCGACCAGGCTGCTGCCTTCGGTGGAGTCGTTCAGCCACCAGCCCAGGATCGAAGGTCGATTGCTGCCCCAGATCGACAGGCCCGCGTCACGCAACGCGCGGTCGGTACTCACCGGGTCGAAATCCACCTGCAGGCTTTCCGGCGGACCGGCGTCGTAGCCGTACTGGCTGATGATTTGCTGCGGGTCTTTGCGCACCGCCGCCAGGCCCGGCCCTTCGGCGGCCTTGGCATCGCCGGTCAGGCGAATCACCAGCGTCTGCACCGCGCGCTGGGTGGCCTGGTCGCGCTCCTGGGGCGACTGGCTGCTGACCGGTTCAAGTACTTGATAAAGACCATTGAGGGTTTCGGCATGACTCGCCAGGCTGACCAACGACAAACAGCCCACAAAAAACACATTACACAGACGCATGAAAGATTCCCGAACGACAGATTTAGCGGCTGGAACAAACCGCGCGAACTCGGTTTCGCCAGGCTGTGACCATGGCAACCGGTGAAACATTCGCGGGGTCTCGGTAAGTTTTCGTACTGTCACAGTACTAGCGGATTCAAGGCTATACCTTAATACGCGCTGAAGCCGAGCCGATTAGCATTTTTTAATCCGCTTTTTTAGTCGATATGGCCCTGCCCGTCGGCCCGAGGATGGCCGCTGCCCCGCAAGCCTGATAAAATCGCGCGCCTTCGCAGACCGTCAACGGCTGGGCCTCTTTTTCAAACGCCCCCGCCCGCCCGGTCGTTACCCAGAAATCCCCCCTAAAGGCCTGGATCATGAGCAAGCAACCCTCCCTGAGCTACAAGGACGCCGGTGTAGACATCGACGCCGGTGAAGCATTGGTCGAACGCATCAAGAGCGTCGCCAAGCGCACTGCGCGCCCTGAAGTCATGGGCGGCCTGGGCGGTTTTGGCGCCCTCTGCGAAATCCCGGCCGGCTACAAGCAGCCTGTGCTGGTGTCCGGCACCGACGGCGTGGGCACCAAGCTGCGTCTGGCCCTGAACCTGAACAAGCACGACAGCATCGGCATCGACCTGGTAGCCATGTGCGTCAACGACCTGGTGGTGTGTGGCGCCGAGCCGCTGTTCTTCCTCGACTACTACGCCACCGGTAAGCTGAACGTGGACACCGCGGCACAAGTGGTCACCGGCATCGGCGCCGGCTGCGAGCTGGCGGGTTGCTCCCTGGTGGGCGGCGAAACCGCTGAAATGCCGGGCATGTACGAAGGCGAAGACTACGACCTGGCCGGTTTCTGCGTCGGCGTGGTGGAAAAAGCCGACATCATCGACGGCTCCAAAGTGGCCGCCGGCGACGCCCTCCTCGCCCTGCCATCCTCCGGTCCTCACTCCAACGGCTACTCGCTGATCCGCAAGATCATCGAAGTGTCCGGTGCCGACATCGAAAACACCCAGCTCGACGGCAAACCGCTGACCGACCTGCTGATGGCGCCAACCCGCATCTACGTCAAGCCACTGCTCAAGCTGATCAAGGACACCGGCGCGGTAAAAGCCATGGCCCACATCACCGGCGGCGGCCTGCTGGACAACATCCCGCGCGTACTGCCAAAAGGCGCCCAGGCCATCGTCGACGTGGCCAGCTGGCAGCGCCCTGCGGTGTTCGACTGGCTGCAGGAAAAAGGCAACGTCAACGAGACCGAAATGCACCGCGTGTTGAACTGCGGCGTAGGCATGGTCATCTGCGTGGCGCAGGAACATGTGGAAACCGCGCTGAACGTATTGCGCGAAGCCGGCGAGCAGCCTTGGGTCATCGGCCAGATCGCCACCGCTGCGCAAGGCGCGGCTCAGGTTGAACTGAAGAACCTTAAGGCGCACTGATGCCTGCAACCTGTGATGTCGTGGTGCTACTCTCCGGCACCGGCAGTAACTTGCAGGCCCTGATCGACAGCACGCGCACCGGCGACAGCCCGGTGCGCATCGCTGCGGTGATTTCCAACCGCAGCGACGCCTACGGCCTGCAACGCGCCAGGGATGCGGGGATCGAAACCCGCTCGCTGGATCACAAGGCGTTCGACGGCCGCGAGGCCTTCGACCGCGCCCTGGTCGAACTGATCGACGCCTTCAACCCCAAGCTGGTGGTACTGGCCGGCTTCATGCGCATCCTCAGCGGCGATTTCGTGCGCCATTACGCCGGACGCCTGCTGAATATCCACCCTTCCCTGCTGCCCAAATACAAGGGCATGCATACCCATCAGCGTGCCCTCGACGCCGGTGACCGCGAGCATGGCTGCAGCGTGCACTTCGTCACCGAGGAACTCGATGGCGGCCCTCTGGTCGTACAGGCAGTGGTTCCGGTAGAGTCTGACGACTCGGCGCAGACGCTTGCGCAACGGGTTCACACCCAGGAACACAGGATTTACCCGCTGGCGGTTCGCTGGTTTGCCGAGGGGCGGTTGATTCTCGGTGACCAGGGTGCATTATTGGACGGTCAGTTACTCGCGGCCAGCGGCCACTTGATTCGAACCTAGGAGATTTTATGCGTCGCGCCTTGCTCTTCGCTTTTGCGCTATTCGCCTTGCCTGCCGTGCAAGCGGCAGACCTTCATCCCTTCTCCGTAAGCTATACCGCTGACTGGAAACAGTTGCCCATGAGTGGTTCGGCCGAACGCAGCCTGACCAAGAACCCAGACGGCACGTGGACCTTGAACTTCAAGGCCTCGATGATGATCGCCAGCCTGACCGAAACCAGCGTGATCCTGTTTGACAAGGACAGCCTGCAACCGAAGAGCTACACCTTCGAACGCGGCGGCCTGGGCAAGGCCAAGAAAATCAACCTGGACTTCGACCAGGCGACCAAGAAAGTCACCGGCTTTGAAAACAAGGACGCGGTCAATGTGCCCCTGCAAAGCGGCATGCTCGATAAGTCGACCTACCAGTTGGCCCTGCAGCGTGACGTCGCCGCCGGCAAAAAGAGCATGAGCTACAACGTGGTGGAAGGCACCGACGTCGACACCTATGACTTCCGTGTAATCGGCCCGGAAAAAGTACAGACCAAGGTCGGCGCCATCGACGCGATCAAAGTCGAGCGCGTGCGTGATCCGACGCAAAGCAAGCGCATCACGCAGATGTGGTTTGCCAAGGACCAGGGCGGCATCCTGGTTGCCCTGCGCCAGGTCGAGACCGACGGCAAGGAATACAACATCATGCTGCAGGACGGCAAAGTTGACGGTAAAGAGGTCAAAGGCAGCTGATCCAAACGCAAGACCAGGAGCCCCGCAAATGCGGGGCTTTTTTTCGCCTGGGTTTTGTCGCTCGCACCCGTGCGATAAGCCTTTGCACATGAAACTTTCGTCATCTAACCCAGCGCTCTGAACCGCAACGCCTTGGTTTATCTGGCCTGCAGCATTGTTGCGTATGACGCAATGAATTGTTGCAGGCAAAACCGGTTTACTTAGCAAGCTAACAAAACATATAACGAAGGCCTGCGACGACTTGCCGCAGATCCACCAGAGATTGGAGCAAGCAGATGACTGTAAAAGTAACTGAACGCGACGATGCACATATGTCCCACGAAGCCTTGGGCCATGGGATTCACATCTGGGATGTACACCAACAAGACCTGCTGGTCGGCATGTTTCACAACGAGAGCGACGCTCAGAACTACAAGAACGAGCTCGAAACCCTTGAGATGAGACGCCAGGCACAAAACGCCTGAACCGCTGAAAGTGCGCAGGCGCTGCGTCCACGACACGGAGCACCTGCGAAACAAAACCCCGCCTTCGAGCGGGGTTTTGCGTGGTCAAGACGGTACTTTTTAATCACCGTATAAAACCAGACACGTCTTACAAAAATTGCATCTACGTACTACGGGCTGCGTTAAAAAACCTGAACAGGCCCATTCCAGAGCCTCCCAAGCCCGCCTCCCCGCCTCCAAAGCGACACAGTTGCCTTGAGACACCCCGCCCCAGCCAAGCGCGAATAAACGTGGGCGTCTATTCGAGTAACAAAAAATAGACATTTGATAATGGTTCTCGATACTATCGCGCCGCCTTCGACTCAGTACCCAGGATAAGGAATTCGACTTGATGTACGGAAACAGCATGACGCCTGAATCGTCCCTGCTCGCACGGTGGAGCGAAGCACTGGCCACCTCGACCTTCCAGGCGAATCACATCACCCTCGAAGACCTTGCCGGCACCTTGCAACCCGCCGCTGAACGTAGCTTTCAACGGCTGCTCCAGGCACTGTTCCGCGAAGCGCTGCTGGCTCCCGACACCTGTACCTACGACGGTCATGGCCATTGCTGGCTGGTGTTGCCGGACCAGTCGCGCCTGTGCTTCGAGCATCTGCGTCCAGGCCGTATGGCCAGCTGGGACCTGCGCGGGCGCGTCGTGCATGTGCGCGAGGGTCAGCCGGCGCTCAAACTGCAATTCCCCTCGCAATTGCTGACGCTGCTCAACAGTACGCTTCAAACCCCTGCCGCGCCGGATGTACTGAATCGTCTGAACACTGAAATTGACGACAGCTTCGTGAACGACACGCTGTGCCTGGCCTTTCACGCGCATTGGACGCTGAAGCTTCAGGCCGCCATGCCACCTGCCCACGCGGGCAACCTGCTCAGCTATCTCAAGCAGCATCCACAGGTCGCCAACCCGACCTGCGTGTTGGAGCAATGGGGCACGCTGGGCCATCCCTGGCACCCCAACTACAAAACTAAACTGGGCTTGAGCACCGAGCAGGTGATCGCGTTCTCGCCGGAGTTCGAAGCGCGCTTCCCGGTGTTGCTGTGCGCCTTGCACCGTCAATACGCACACGTTGAAACGCTGGCCGGTTCTGCGGATTACTGGCCGTGGTGGCAACAGCATTTTCCCCAGGCCGCCCGGGAATTGGCCGACGTGCTGACCGCGCAAGGCCTTGCACCCGCCGACTATCTACCGCTGCCCGCTCACCCCTGGCAGGCTCGCCAGGAGTTGCCACAGCTGTTCGCCAATGAGATCAGCGACCGGCTGCTGGTGCTCACCGAGATTGTCGCGTTTACAGCCCACCCCACCATGTCTTTTCGCACCGTATTGCCGGACGGCCGCTGCGATGCACCGATGGTCAAGCTGCCAGTCTCGCTGCGCCTGACCAGCGTGCAGCGTACCGTTTCACCACGTTCGGCGCGTATGGGGCCGCGTATCAGCGAGTTATTGTTGAGCATTCTTTCCCGTGAGCCGGGTATCTCCAAGCGGCTCAGCATCGTACCGGAGCGAATCGGCGTGCACTTCAAGCCGCAACCGGCCAATGACGAACATTCCCGCCACCTCGCCGTGCTGTACCGCGATAACCCGCTGAGCCAGCTGCAATCGGGGGAAATGGCTGTGCCGGTCGGCAGCCTGTTCGCCCTCGACCAGCACGGCGAACCGCTGCTGCGACACTGGGTACGCCTGAGCCAGGGCCGGGACGATGCCCAAGGCATGCGCGCGTTTTTCCGTGATTACGCCGCGATCACGGTGCCGGCGCTGTTGGGCATGTACCTGCGCTACGGCGTCGCATTCGAGGCCCATCAGCAGAATTCCTTTATGGTCATGAGCGACGACGGGCAACTGAGCCGCCTGTTGCTGCGCGACTTCGGCGATATCCGTATCGACCGCAAGACCTTGCATGGCCAGGGTCTGGACATTGAGCTGCACGACCCGAAAATGACCTTGTACGACGACGCCAGCTTCGTACGCGACAAGTTGCTGCACACGGTTTTCATGTGTCATTTGGGCGAGCTGGTCCTGCTCAGCGCGCGTCATTTCGAAATGCCCGAGGCGCAGCTGTGGGATGAACTGTCAGCCCAGGTCAGCCAGTGTTTCGACGCGCTGCGCGACCAGGTCGAGCCCCAACGCTGGCGGACCGAACGCGCAGCACTGCTGGAGCAGGCATGGCCGGCCAAGTCGTTTATGCGCATGCGCCTGTTGGAAAGCCACGCCGATATTGTCGGGCGGCTGCCCAATCCGCTGAGTGCCGCCGCCAATGGGCTCTGACCGTACGGCGTTGCGGTTGCTGGTGATGATTCAGTTGGTGTCGATGGGCGCCATGGAAATGAGCGGGCCTTTCTGGCCGTTGCAAATCCAGAAACTGCTCGGCGTTGCCGATGCTCATTACACTGGGCTGCTGTCATCTCTGGTGTACGCCGGGCCGATGATGGCGGCGATGCTCCTGACACCGATGTGGGGCCGCCTGGGTGACCGCACCGGTCACAAGCCGATGATCCTGCGCGCGCTGCTGGCGCTGGCGGTGTGCCAGGCGCTGGCAGCGATCGCACAGGATCCTTGGTTGCTGGTGGCAATCAGGGTCGTGCAAGGCGCGTTGGCGGGCTTTATCGCAGCGGCCCAGGCCTACGCCCTGGCGTGCTGCGGCGACGGCGGACGCGGGCACATCCTAGCGCGGCTGCAATCGGCGACCGCCGTGGGTTCGCTGGCAGGCCCGGTATTGGGCGGCTGGCTGATGGACGTCTCGGGGTTCGCCCTGCTGTGCTACAGCGCCACTGCGGTCTGCCTGCTCTGCGCAGCGCTAAGCCTGTGGCTGCCCAGCGATGCACCGCGCGCACGACCGGCGCGCAACGCGACCCGCGCCGCGCTGCCCAAGGGCTGGCTCGGCGCGATGCTTGGCATCATCGTGTTGATCCAGGCGGCCAAAATGATGCCGCAGCCGTTCTATGCGCTGTACGTGGCCGATGTGCTGCACGCGCCGGCGTGGTTGATTGGCGCCAGCTATGCCGCCAGCGCGCTCACCCTGGCGCTTTCCGCGCCGCTGTGGGGTCGCCTGTTCGACCGGCACCCACCGGCGCATACGCTGCGCACCATCGAATGGGTCACGTGGGCCTGTGCCCTGACGCTGGCATTCACCGCCATGGCCAGCGAGTGGCTGGGGTTCCTCGCCAGCCGGCTGCTGTGGGGCGTATGGCAAGGCGCATTGCTGCCTGTCGCTTATACGTTAATCGCCAGCACCGTGCCCCCCAGCCAGCAAGGGTTTGCCCTTGGGCTGGGTAATAGCGCCGCCAAGGCCGGCGCGCTGTGTGGCGCGCTGATCGGTGGTATCGGCATGGGGATGGTGGGCCTGGCGCACAGCTTCTGGCTGGTCGCGCTCACCTATGCCGTGGCGGCCGTGGGCATCCGGGGGATCCGCGGGCTGGCGCGCGCGCCTGAGCCGTCCGATTTTTCTGTCAATACTTCTAATAACTCAAAGGCAAGGTCATGAATAAACCACACTTGGCACTTCTACTGCCCTTCCTCGGCTCACTCAGCAATGCTGCCTGGGCCGATACCGCGGAGCAAACCCAGGCAGCTCCCACTAACCTGCAGTTGCAGGCAACCGTGGTCTCGGCCACGCGCAATGAAACCAGCATCGCGGCGATCCCGGGCTCGGTGCAGGTCATCGACGAAGCGCAGATCCGTCAGCAAACGGGCGCCGGGCGCCGGGTCGCGGACATCCTCGGGCAGTTGGTGCCGGGCATCGCCCCTTCCAGCGGCGGAATGAGTAACTTCGGCCAGACACTGCGCGGGCGCAATACACTGATCCTGATCGACGGCGTGTCCCAGAACGCCACGCGCGACAACTTCCGCCAGCTCAACAGCGTGGCGCCGGAGAGCATCGAGCGTATCGAAGTAATTTCCGGCGCCAGCAGTGTCTACGGTGCGGGGGCCTCCGGCGGCATCATCAACATCATCACCAAGCGCAACAAAGGTGAGGACCTGGCGTTCAGCAGCAAAATCGGCATGACCTCCGGCAACAATTTCAACCATAAAGGCTTTGCCTACGAGGCATTCCAGAGCGCCACCGGCCGCCAGGGCCCGGCGGACTGGTATTTGTCCGCCAATACCGTGCAACGCAACGACCAGTTCGACGGCAACGGCAAGCGCATCCCCCAGGACACGTCCCAGGGCAGCAACATGGACACCGACACCTACGACCTGCAAGGCCGTTTCGGCTACGAGTTGGATGACGATAAAAAGATCAGCCTGTCGCTGCAGGACTACAAGGACGAACAGGATACCCGCTACACCAAGAACCCACGCATCACCAGCACTGCTGTTGCGGTCAAAGGCCTGGACCTGGACGACCAGCCGTCCACCCACAACCAGGCCGTCAACCTCAACTACACCGACCTGGACTTCTACGGTCAGGGCCTGCAGGTGGAAAGTTACTGGCGCCGCGCCGACGCGCTGTTCTTCCCGGACCTGTCTCGAGGCCGCGCCGGGGTATCGGACAATAACAGCGTGCAGGACGTGTACGGCCTACGCGCCGCCATCGACACGCAAATGCCGGACATCGGCCCCGCCACCGGCAACCTGGTGTGGGGCGCGGATTACGATCACGAGACATCCCGCCAACGCGGTGACCAGTACCGGGTCAATGGCCTGACCTACACCAAGACCGGCACTACCTTCGAGTTGGGCCCGGACATCCAGACCACTACCAAAGCCATCTTCGGGCAGCTGTCCTACGACATTGATGACTGGACCCTACGCGGTGGTGTGCGCCGCGAATGGATCGAAAGCGATGTGGACGACAGCATCGCCTACGGCGAAATCGTGCAGACCGGCAATCGCGCGACACTGCCGGGGGGCACCCTCAAGTATGACGACACCCTCTACAACCTGGGCGCGGTGTACCACCTGAGCGAAAACCAGGATGTGTTCGTCAATTTCAGCCAGGGGTTTTCCCTGCCGGATATCCAGCGTTTCCTGCGTGACGTGAGCAGTCGATACGATATCCAGAACCTCAACGCCCAGGCGCTGAAAGTCGACAGCTACGAGCTGGGCTGGCGTGGCAATTGGGACAAATGGCTGGCCAATGTCACCGCGTATGAAAACACCTCGGACGTCACACAGTTCTACGACGCCAACGACCGTGTGCTGCGCCTGGTCAGCCAGAAAGAGCGCGTGCGCGGTATCGAAACCAGCCTGACGTATAACGTTACCGATGAGTGGTCAGTCGGCGGAACCTACGCCTACGCCAAGGGCGAGACGCGCCAGAACGGCCAATGGATTGACCTTCCGGCCACGCGCATCGCGCCAGCCAAGACTACCGCCTTTATCGGCTATGACCGCGGCGACTACAGCCTGCGCCTGCAAGGTATGCGCCTGGCCGACTACGACGTCGCGTTCAAGGACAATAACGGTCGCGATATCAAGGGCTACACATTGGCCGATCTGCTGGGATCGGTGCGGTTGCCGGTGGGGCGCCTCGAAGGCGCGGTCTACAACCTGACTAATCGCAACTACCAGAACATGTTTGCCCAGGCGAATGCGCGCGCGCCCTATCCGAACGCAGAGGGGCGCACGTTCAGCTTGAGTTACGCCGTGGATTGGTGAGGGAAACTCCCCTTGTAAAAGCGCTTCAAGAAGAAAAACAAACCCCGCCATTGAGCGGGGTTTGTTGTTTGCAGCGGGACGCGCCGCTTACCACATCAGGTCGTCAGGGATCTGGTAAGCCGCGTATGGATCATCCTCGTCCGG
Source organism: Pseudomonas quebecensis (assembly GCF_026410085.1). Lineage (NCBI taxonomy): Bacteria > Pseudomonadati > Pseudomonadota > Gammaproteobacteria > Pseudomonadales > Pseudomonadaceae > Pseudomonas > Pseudomonas quebecensis. The sequence goes on along the minus strand of NZ_CP112866.1, from coordinate 1,383,801 downwards.
CACCTGGCTCTCGGTGAGGATATTGAGCTGCACGATGCGCTCGGGTGCGCGTTCCTGAATCTTCAGCGCGGCTTCACGCGGGATCACTTCGTAACCGCCGCCGTGGTGCACGATCGCCAGGGAGCCGTTACTCAGTTTATTGCGCATCAGCGTGTTGACCGACAGGCGCTTGACCTTCTTGTCATCCACGAAGTTGTAGTAATCCTCGGTGGTCAACTTGGGCAGGCGCGAGGTTTCGATCAGTTGCTTGACCTGGGCCGCGCGGGCCTTGGCTTCGGCTTTTTCCTGCTGCTGACGGTTCAGTTCCTGGTCGCGCTTGACCTTTTCCGCCTTGGCTTCAAGGGCCAGGCGCGCCTGGGTGTCGTCGGCTTCGGCCTGGCCTTTGTGGACCAGGCGTTGCTGCTTCTGTTTCTCTTTGCCGACCTGTTTGGCCTGCTTTTGGTTGACCAGACCTGCTTTAAGCAACTGGTCGCGAAGGGAAAGGCTCATGGTGCTTACTCACTTAGGCAACTGCTCAACCGCAGCTGGACACGTTCTTTTCCTGACGTTTGGCTTCGCCCCACAGGGCGTCCAACTCTTCGAGGGTGCAATCTTCCATGGGACGCCGGGTCTCGCGCAATGCCTGTTCGATAAATCGGAAACGTCGTTCGAACTTGGCGTTGGCGCCACGCAGCGCGGTTTCGGGGTCGACCTTGAGGTGACGGGCCAGGTTGACCGCCGCGAACAGCAGGTCGCCGACTTCATCGGCAATGGCCGCCGGGTCGTTATCGGCCATGGCTTCGAGGACTTCATCCAACTCTTCGCGCACGTTGTCGACCACCGGCAAGGCGGACGGCCAGTCGAACCCGACCTGGCTGGCGCGCTTCTGCAACTTGGCGGCACGGGACAGGGACGGCAAGGCGTTGGGCACGTCATCGAGCAGCGACAACTGCTGCGGTGCGTCGGACTTTTCCGCACGCTCCTCGGCCTTGATCTGCTCCCAACGCTCCTTGACCTGGTCTTCGCTGAGTCGCGGAACGTCCAGCGGCGCATACAGGTCGCCGCTCGGGAACACATGGGGATGACGCCGAATCAGCTTGCGCGTGATGCTGTCGACCACCCCGGCAAATTCAAAGCGCCGCTCTTCCCGCGCCAGCTGGCTGTAGTACACGACCTGGAACAGTAGATCGCCGAGCTCGCCTTGCAGGTGATCGAAGTCGCCACGCTCGATGGCATCGGCCACTTCGTAGGCTTCTTCGAGGGTATGCGGGACGATGCTCGCGTAGGTTTGTTTGATATCCCACGGGCACCCGTATTGCGGGTCCCGCAGGCGATTCATCAAGTGCAGCAGGTCTTCGAGGCTGTACATCGGGTTACTCATGATGGCGTGCGATTACGCCGCGTCTCGATGATGTTCGGCAACTGGGAAATCCGCCCCAGCAACCGCCCCAGCGCATCCAGCCCGGGAATCTCGATGGTCAGGGACATCAGCGCGGTGTTGTCCTCTTTATTCGAGCGGGTGTTGACCGCCAGCACGTTGATCCGCTCGTTGAGCAGCACCTGCGAGACGTCGCGCAGCAAGCCCGAACGGTCGTAGGCGCGGATCACGATGTCCACCGGATAAGTGAGCACCGGCACCGGCCCCCAACTGACCTGGATGATGCGTTCCGGCTCGCGCCCGCCCAACTGCAGCACCGAGGCGCAGTCCTGGCGGTGAATGCTCACGCCACGGCCCTGAGTGATATAGCCGACGATGGCATCGCCCGGCAGCGGTTGGCAGCAGCCGGCCATCTGCGTCATCAGGTTGCCCACGCCCTGGATCTGGATATCGCCGCGCTTGCCAGGCTTGTAGCCGGTGGCTTTGCGTGGGATCAGCTCCAGTTGTTCGTTGCCGCGTTCCGGCTCGACCAACTGCTGGGCCAGGTTGACCAGCTGCGCCAGGCGCAGGTCGCCGGCACCGAGGGCGGCGAACATGTCTTCGGCGATCTTCATGTTGGCCTTTTCGGCCAGCTTGTCGAAGTCCACCTGGGGCAGGCCCAGGCGCGCCAGTTCGCGTTCGAGCAGGGTCTTGCCGGCAGCGACGTTCTGGTCGCGGGCCTGCAGTTTGAACCAGTGGACAATCTTGGCCCGCGCCCGCGACGTGGTGATGTAGCCCAGGTTCGGGTTCAGCCAGTCGCGGCTCGGCGTACCGTGCTTGCTGGTGATGATCTCGACCTGTTCACCGGTCTGCAGGCTGTAGTTGAGCGGCACGATGCGCCCGTTGATCTTGGCGCCCCGGCAGTTGTGGCCGATTTCGGTGTGCACCCGGTAGGCGAAGTCCAGCGGCGTGGCGCCCTTGGGCAAGTCAATGGCATGGCCGTCCGGGGTGAAGATATAGACCCGGTCCGGTTCGATATCCACCCGCAGCTGTTCGGCCAGGCCGCCGATGTCGCCGAGTTCTTCGTGCCATTCCAGCACTTGGCGCAGCCAGGAGATTTTCTCTTCGTACTGGTTGGAGCCGGCCTTGACGTCGGTGCCCTTGTAGCGCCAGTGCGCGCACACCCCCAGCTCTGCCTCTTCGTGCATGGCGTGGGTGCGGATCTGCACTTCCAGCACCTTGCCCTCGGGGCCGATCACCGCGGTGTGCAGCGAGCGGTAGCCGTTTTCCTTGGGGTTGGCGATGTAGTCGTCGAACTCTTTGGGAATGTGCCGCCACAGCGTGTGGACGATGCCCAGCGCGGTGTAGCAGTCGCGCATTTCCGGCACCAGCACGCGCACCGCGCGCACGTCGTAGATCTGGCTAAAAGCCAGGCCCTTGCGCTGCATTTTGCGCCAGATGGAATAGATGTGCTTGGCGCGACCGCTGATGTCGGCATCGACGCCCGTGGCCTGCAGTTCGGCGCGCAGTTGGCTCATCACGTCACTGATAAAGCGCTCACGGTCCAGGCGCCGCTCATGCAGGAGCGTGGCGATCTGTTTGTATTGATCGGGTTCGAGGTAGCGGAAGGACAGGTCCTCCAACTCCCATTTGATATGGCCGATACCCAGGCGGTGCGCCAGGGGCGCGTAGATATCGAAGACCTCGCGGGCGACGCGATTGCGCTTTTCGTCGTCGGCGGTCTTGACCGCACGGATCGCACAGGTGCGTTCGGCCAGTTTGATCAGGGCCACGCGCACGTCGTCGACCATCGCCACCAGCATCTTGCGCAGGTTCTCGACCTGGCCCTGGGTGCCCAGCACCATCGACTGGCGCGGACTGAGGCTGGCGCTGATGGCGGCCATGCGCAGCACGCCGTCGATCAGCTTGGCCACCACTGCGCCGAAGCGCTGGCTGACCGTGGGCAATGGAATATGCCCTTCACGCACGCCGCGATAGAGCACGGCGGCGATCAGCGAATCCTGGTCCAGCTTGAGATCGGCGAGGATCTCGGCGATCTCAAGGCCGGTGCGAAAACTTGAAGTGCCTTCGGCCCACAGATTCTTCGCCGCGTTGTCCTGTTGTTCAGACTCACGGGCGAACTCGCAGGCTGCCTTCAAGGCTTCACGGTCCAATGCCGGATCGACACTGACCGCATGATCCAGCCATGCCTCGAGATTGATACTGCCGTCAGTGTTGATCGGCTGGTGTGCTCTCACCTGTACCATCTTGCTTACCTTCCCTACGACGCACCTTCGATGCGTCAAAAATCATCGCCGACCGGCTTTATCGCTAAAGCTCATCCTGCAGATTCCCTGGCGGATCATGGCCCTGGAGAATGCAGGCCAGTCGGATTAAACGGGCATCCTAGCCCGCCTCAAATAACGCCATGGCCTCGACATGCGCTGTCTGCGGAAACATGTCGAGGATCCCGGCACGTTTTAGCCGGTAGCCTTGCTTGACCAACTCAACCGTATCCCGCGCCAGCGTCGCCGGGTTGCAGGACACATACACCAGACGCTTGGCACCCAGGGTGGCGAGCTTGCGCACGACCTCCTGGGCACCGTCGCGAGGTGGGTCCAAGAGTACCGCAGAAAAGCCCTGTTTGGCCCATTCCGCGTCAGTCAAAGGCTGGGACAAATCGGCCTGAAAAAACCGCGCATTATGCAAATTGTTACTGACGGCATTGAGCGCCGCCCGGTCCACCATGGTCTGCACGCCTTCTACCGCCACCACTTCGCGCACTTGGCGCGCCAGTGGCAAGGCAAAGTTGCCCAGACCGCAAAACAGATCCAGCACCCGCTCGTCGGGTTGCGGCGCCAGCCATTCCAGCGCCTGGGCCACCATCGCGTCATTGACCGCCGCATTGACCTGGACAAAATCCCCCGGCCGATACGCCAGGTCCAGACCCCACGCCTCCAGGCGAAAGCCCAGGGCCGTATCGGGGTCCACCGGTGCCGGTGGCCCCTCGCCGTGCAGCCATAATTGAGCGTCATGGAACGCGCAGAACTCTTTCAACACCAGCAGGTCCGCTTCGCACAGCGGTGCCATATGCCGCAGTAACACAGCAATGGACGACCCACTGAACAACTCCACATGCCCCAGGGCTTGAGGTTTGCTCAAGCGACGCAGCATGTTCGGCAAGCGCTGCATGATCGGCTGCAAAGCCTGTACCAGTACCGGGCATTCATCGATGGCGACAATGTCCTGGCTGGCCACGGCGCGAAAACCCACTTCAAGGGTCTTGGCCTTGGCATCCCAGCGCACGGCCACGCGAGCCCGGCGACGGTAGCCGAATTCGGCGCCGCTCAACGGCGCCGCCCATTCCTGGGGTTCGACGCCGGCCACGCGGGTCAGCTGCTCGGCGAGCATGCGCTGTTTCAGGGCCAGTTGGTCGTCATGGGCCAGGTGCTGCACGCTGCAGCCACCGCAGCGGCCGAAGTGAGCGCAAGGGGCCGGACGACGCAGTTCACTGGCCGTGAATACCCGTTCGGTACGGGCCTCGACCACTTTGCCGTGGGCACCCAACACCCGCGCCTCAACCTCTTCACCGGCCAGCGCACCATTGACGAACCAGGTGCGGCCTTCGAAAAACACGATGCCGCGTCCGTCGTTGGCCAGGCGCTCGATGGTCAGGCGTTGTTTCTTGCCCACCGGAATCTGCGGCGCTCGGCTACCGCCCGTCGGTTGGAAGCGCAGGCCTCTTTCATGCTTGGCCATCAGTTGGGTTCGTCGAAAATGCCGGTCGACAGGTAACGGTCGCCGCGGTCACAGATGATCGCGACGATCACCGCGTTTTCCAGTTCTTTCGACAGACGCAACATGCCGGCCACGGCGCCGCCGGAGGACACGCCGCAGAAGATGCCTTCTTCACGCGCCAGGCGACGAGTGGTGTCTTCAGCTTCGCGCTGGGCCATGTCGATGATGCGATCGACCCGCGAGGCGTTGTAGATCTTCGGCAGATACGCTTCGGGCCAGCGGCGAATGCCGGGGATGGCCGCACCTTCCATCGGCTGCAGGCCGACGATCTGAATCGCCGGGTTCTGCTCCTTGAGGTAACGCGAGTTGCCCATGATGGTGCCGGTGGTGCCCATGGAACTGACGAAATGGGTGATGGTGCCTTGGGTCTGGCGCCAGATTTCCGGGCCGGTGCTGGCGTAGTGCGCCTCGGGGTTGTCCCCATTGGCGAACTGGTCGAGCACCAGGCCGCGGCCTTCGGCGGCCATGCGCTCGGCGAGGTCGCGAGCGCCTTCCATGCCGTCTTCCTGGGTCACCAGCACCAACTGGGCGCCATAGGCGGTCATCGCCGCCTTGCGCTCGGCGCTGCCGTTGTCAGGCATGATCAGGATCATCTTGTAACCCTTGATCGCGGCGGCCATGGCCAGGGCGATGCCGGTGTTACCCGAGGTGGCTTCAATCAGGGTATCGCCCGGCTTGATCTGCCCGCGCAGCTCGGCGCGGGTGATCATGGACAGCGCCGGGCGGTCTTTTACCGAGCCGGCCGGGTTGTTCCCTTCGAGCTTGAGCAACAGGGTATTGCTGGTTTCACCCGCCATGCGTTGCAAGCGGACCAGAGGTGTATTGCCGACGCAATCGGCGATTGTTGGGTACTGCAAGGTCATGGCGTATTCGCAATCCAGACTGCGGGGCGGACATCATACCGGGAAAGGCTGGCGGGCCATATCACGCAAAGTGTGGTGCTTATGGCTTATGGGAATAAGCAAGGAAAATGGGCAGCTGTGAGGGCCCTATCGGGGGCGAGCCCCCACCCACATGCGAGCGCATTTCATGCTGCATCGCCCCCCGCCTACTCCCAATGCCCGCCGCCATGATTTTTCTGGAAAACCTCCTCCCCCATCGCCGCAATCTGCCCATCGATCAACGCTTCAAAAGGTTTGAGCAGCGGCTCGAAAGAAGTGGGTGCCTCCAGCACCTGCAACGCCTGCGCAATTGCTTCAACCGTCGACAAGGCTCCCGGCCCGGGTGCCTTGCGCAGCCGATAGCGCGACACACCGCCCTCGGCCAGCGACACCCGTGGCAACGCCGCCAACAACGGATTCAGGTGCAGCAATTTACGTGCTTTTCGCCAGGTGCCGTCGGGGACCACCAGCAACAGCGGCTGATCGACAGGCCCATAGGCTTGCAGCGGCTGGGCATCGTCAGCGGGAAACAATAACCGTGCCTGATAGCCGGGTGGATTCAGCAAGGTCTGCAGATCGTCGAATACCTCGCCCACCACCAGCTGCGCATTGTTCAGGCCCAAAGCAGCCAGGCGTGCGGTATTGAGCGCATGGTTGACCTCGCTCGGGTGCTGCAAAACAAGCACACGTGTGCGGCTGTCGAGGCTGGGGATCTGTGCGCACAAGCAATGCGCAGCGGGCCTGAGGCAACGGGAACATTGGGGTCTGGGCATGGCGGTATCAGGCCTGATTGAGCTGGGCTTTAAGTAAATCGCGGAAAGTCTGGATCAGCGGTTCGCGGCTGCGGCCCCGGCGCATGATCATCGAAAACGGTGCCTGATAACCAAAGGTGGCAGGCAACAACACCCGTAGATCACCTTTGTCGGCCCAGGCCTGGGCGTAGTGTTCAGGCAGGTAACCGATATAGGCGCCGGACAGCACCAGGATCAATTGCGCTTCCATACTTTCCACCGTGGCGGCGCTGTGCTTGAAGCCGTGGCGCGCCAGTTCCGCCTGGCTCCAGTAACCACGACCGACCATGCGCTGTTGAGTGATCACCTGTTCAGGGATGCGCCGCTCGCTGAACAACGGATGCCGCGAGCTGCAATACAGCCAATGCTGTTCGCGGTACAGCGGCATATACATCAGCCCACTCATGCGGTTGGAGAAGGCGCCGATGGCCAGGTCGAGGCGGTTGTCCTGCACGCCCAGCTGCAGTTCGTAGGGGCTCATGACCGACAGGTGCAGGTGCACCGCCGGGTGCTCCTGGCTGTAGGCACCGATGACCTCGGCAAATGGCAGGGCGTTGTCGCTGACCGTGGAATCCAGCACACCGAGCTTGAGCGTCCCGCGCAGCTCACCCTTGAGCGCGGCGGCGTATTGCTCGAAGCCTTCCAGTTCGCCGAGCAGGCGCAAGGTTTCCTGGTGGAACAGCTCGCCCTTGCTGGTCAGGCTGAACCCGCCCCGCCCGCGATGGCACAGCACCAGGCCCAGCGCGCTTTCCAACTGACTCATATAGGTGCTGATGGCCGAGGTGGACAGGTTGAGTTCGTGCTGGGCGTTGGCGAACCCCTGGTGCCGCACGACACTGACGAAGATGCGCAGGAGTTTCAGATCGGGCAAGGCGTTGGCCATGGTCGGCTCCGGGGGTCGAGAGCAGCAGTCTACCCGCCCCTTTAGTTTAGAAAAACCTGAACTAAGTATTTGCCTCAGCCGATTCTTCCCTCTCCAGGCTTTTCGCAGAATCGGCCCCCAACAACCAAAACAACGATGAGGCACTCCCGTGGACAAGATTTTTCACCAACCACTGGGCGGCAACGAAATGCCGCGCTTTGCCGGCATCGCCACCATGATGCGCCTGCCCCACCTGCAAACGGCCCAGGGCCTGGACGCCGCGTTTATCGGCGTGCCCCTGGACATCGGCACTTCACTGCGCGCCGGCACCCGCTTCGGGCCACGCGAGATTCGCGCCGAATCGGTGATGATCCGCCCTTACAATATGGCCACCGGCGCCGCACCGTTCGACTCGCTGTCGGTGGCGGACATCGGCGACGTGGCGATCAACACCTTCAACCTGCTCGACGCGGTGCGCATCATTGAAGAGGCGTATCACCAGATCCTCGAACACGACGTGATCCCCCTGACCCTGGGCGGCGACCACACCATCACCCTGCCGATCCTGCGGGCGATCCACAAGAAATACGGCAAGGTCGGGCTGGTGCACATCGACGCCCACGCCGACGTCAACGACCATATGTTCGGCGAGAAAATCGCCCACGGCACCACGTTCCGCCGCGCCGTGGAAGAGGGCCTGCTCGATTGCGACCGCGTGGTGCAGATCGGCCTGCGTGCTCAGGGCTATACCGCCGAGGACTTCAACTGGAGCCGCAAACAGGGCTTTCGCGTGGTCCAGGCCGAAGAATGCTGGCACCACTCCCTTGCGCCGCTGATGGCCGAAGTGCGGGAAAAAGTCGGCGGTGGCCCGGTCTACCTCAGCTTCGATATCGATGGCATCGACCCGGCCTGGGCGCCCGGCACCGGCACGCCGGAAATCGGCGGCCTGACCACCATCCAGGCGATCGAAATCATCCGCGGCTGCCAGGGGCTTGACCTGGTGGGTTGCGACTTGGTGGAAGTGTCGCCGCCCTACGACACCACCGGCAACACCTCGCTGCTGGGTGCGAATCTGCTGTACGAAATGCTCTGTGTACTGCCCGGCGTGGCGCACCGCTGATGAGCACGCAGGAGGTGCTGCAAGCGGCCGCCGACCTGGTGGCAGCCTTCGCCCGCAATGACCGCGCCGCTTACTTCGGCGCGTTCACGGCCGATGCCAGCTTTGTGTTCCACACCCTCACCCAGCCGCTGCTGAGTCGCGACGCCTACCAGTCGTTGTGGGACAGCTGGCGCAGGGACGATGGATTCGAGGTGCTGTCCTGCACGTCGAGTAACGCCCACGTCAGCCTGCACGGGGATGTGGCGATTTTCATGCATGACGTGGCCACCGCGTTGCGCATGCACGGGGAGCAATGCTTCAGCCAGGAACGCGAGACCATTGTGTTTATTCGACAAGGGTCTGGCACACAACAAGAACAAGGCCTGTGGCTGGCCTGTCACGAACATTTGTCCGCTATGCCGGAAGGGCTGCCGCCCCCTTAGCCAATGTGATCGGAGCTGATCATGAATAATAAAAACAACCAAAAAAGTATTCGCACCATAGAAACCAACGGGGTCGAACAGATCCCGGACCACGAGCGTACCGCCAGCCCCAAGGATCTGTTCCGACTGATCTTCGGCGGTGCCAATACCTTTGCCACCGCCGTGCTGGGCTCCTTCCCGGTACTGTTCGGCCTGTCGTTCCAGGCCGGCGTGTGGGCGATTGTGCTCGGCGTGCTGGTGGGCGCGCTGATCCTGGCGCCCATGGGCCTGTTCGGGCCGATCAATGGCACCAACAACGCCGTATCGTCCGGCGCGCATTTTGGCGTGCATGGGCGCATTGTCGGCTCGTTTCTCTCGCTGCTGACGGCGATTGCCTTCTTCTCCTTGTCGGTGTGGAGTTCGGGTGACGCACTCGTAGGCGGCGCGAAACGTCTGATCGGCCTGCCGGAAACCGACCTGACACTGGGCCTGGCCTACGGCCTGTTCGCCTTGCTGGTGCTGACGGTGTGCATCTACGGCTTTCGCTTCATGCTGTGGGTCAACCGCATCGCCGTGTGGGCCGCGAGCCTGCTGTTCCTGCTGGGCATCTTCGCCTTCGCACCGGCCTTCGACAGCCACTTCGCCGGCAGCGTGGCCCTCGGCCAGAGCGGTTTCTGGGCGGCCTTTATCGGCGCCGCGCTGGTGGCCATGAGCAACCCGATTTCCTTCGGTGCGTTCCTGGGCGACTGGTCGCGCTACATTCCGCGCCAGACGCCGAAACTGCGCATCATGCTGGCGGTGATTGCGGCGCAGATCGCCACGCTGATCCCGTTCCTGTTCGGGCTGGCCACCGCGACCATCGTGGCAGTCAAGGCACCGGACTACATCGCGGCCAACAACTATGTCGGCGGTCTGCTGGCGGTGGCGCCGACGTGGTTCTTCCTGCCGGTGTGCCTGATCGCAGTGATCGGCGGCATGTCCACCGGCACCACCTCGCTGTATGGCACCGGGTTGGATATGTCCAGTGTGTTCCCGCGTTTGCTCTCTCGGGTCAAGGCGACGTTGCTGATTGGGGTGATGTCGATTGCCTTCATCTTTATCGGACGTTTCGCCGCCAATCTGGTGCAGAGCGTGTCGACCTTCGCCGTGCTGATCATCACCTGCACCACGCCGTGGATGGTGATGATGATCATCGGCCTGATCGTGCGCCGCGGCTTCTACTGCCCGGATGACCTGCAGGTGTTCACCCGTGGCGAGACCGGCGGGCGCTATTGGTTCAGCCATGGCTGGAACTGGCGCGGACTGGGGGCATGGATCCCGAGCGCGCTGGTGGGCCTGTGCTTCGTCAACCTGCCGGGGCAGTTCGTCGGCCCGCTGGGCAATCTGGCCGATGGCATCGACATCAGCCTGCCGGTGACCCTGGGGCTGGCCTCGGTGGTGTACCTGACGCTACTGCGAATGTTCCCGGAGCCGGCCTCGGTTTATGGACCGACCAAGTCGGCCAGGGCTTTGGCCACAACCCGCGCGCAAACCGCCTGAAAAAAACAATCGGAGACTCGCCGTCATGGCTTTGGATTTATTCGTCGTACTCATCTACGCCGCCGGCATGCTCGTGCTCGGCTATTACGGCATGCGTCGCGCCAAGACCCACGAAGACTACCTGGTGGCCGGCCGCAACCTGGGCCCGTCGCTGTACATGGGCACCATGGCCGCCACGGTGCTGGGCGGCGCGTCCACCGTCGGCACGGTGCGCCTGGGCTATGTGCATGGAATCTCCGGCTTTTGGCTGTGCGCTGCGCTGGGCATGGGGATCATCGCGCTGAACCTGTTCCTGGCCAAGCCGCTGCTCAAGCTGAAGATCTTCACCGTGACCCAGGTGCTGGAAAAACGCTACAACCCCATGGCACGCCAGGCCAGCGCGGTGATCATGCTGGCGTATGCGCTGATGATCGGCGTGACGTCGATCCTGGCCATCGGCACCGTGCTGCAAGTGCTGTTCGGCCTGCCGTTCTGGGTCTCGGTGCTGCTGGGCGGTGGCGTCGTGGTGGTGTATTCGACCATCGGCGGCATGTGGTCGCTGACCCTCACCGACATCGTGCAGTTCGTGATCAAGACCGTCGGCCTGATGTTTATTCTGCTGCCGATCTGCCTGTATCGCGTCGGTGGCTGGGACGAACTGGTGGCCAAGCTGCCGGCGTCGAGTTTCAGCTTCACCGCGATAGGCTGGGACACGATCATTACCTACTTCATGATCTACTTTTTCGGCATCCTGATTGGCCAGGACATCTGGCAACGCGTCTTCACCGCCCGCGATGAAAAGGTCGCGCAGTACGCCGGGACCTTCGCCGGCTTCTATTGCGTGCTCTACGGGCTGGCCTGTGCGCTGATCGGCATGGCGGCCCATGTGCTGATCCCGGACCTGGACAACGTCAACAACGCCTTCGCCGCCATTGTGAAACTGTCGCTGCCGGACGGCATTCGCGGCCTGGTGATCGCTGCGGCCCTGGCGGCCATGATGTCCACCGCCAGCGCCGGCCTGCTGGCAGCGTCCACGGTATTGACCGAAGACCTGCTGCCCCGACTGCGTGGCGGTAAACAATCGAGCCTGAGCATCAACCGTCTGTTCACCCTACTGACCGGCACCGCAGTGCTGGGCATTGCGCTGGTGGTCAATGACGTCATCAGCGCCCTGACCCTGGCCTACAACCTGCTGGTGGGCGGTATGCTGATCCCGTTGATGGGGGCGATCTTCTGGAAGCGCGCCACCACGTCCGGTGCCATTGCTTCCATGACCCTGGGCTTTGTGACGGCGCTGGTGTTCATGTTCAAGGACGGGCTGGATGCAAACACGCCGATCTACTACAGCCTGGCAGTGGGCTTGGTGAGTTTCGTGGCGGTGAGCCTGCTGTCGCGCAAACCACAAGGTGTGGCTGCGCGCGCGGTGTGAGGCGCGGGAATTTCTTCAACGGGTGCGACGTCGGAGGTCGCACCCGTTTTTCAGTGGGCGTTCATGGCCAAGACCATAGGCGCTTTGGCCTGGATAATTTCCTGCACCAGAGCGGCCCACAGCAACCCCTGTGTGGTGCCTGCGGCATAGGTTCCGCCGGCGGCGATGCGGTTGTGGGCGCAGTAGTACACGATGGATAAACCATCCTGGGTGCCCGGCCTGGCACATTCGATAACGTGCAAGTCACCGGTCTCAACAGCCATTCGATAAGACGTCGGAAAGTGTCTAGAAACGGCTGCCAGACAGGCGGCGAGTATTTGCTCTTTGTATTCCGGTGATGAGCCCGGCGGAACCTGCCCACCGGAGATCAAAATGCAATCTTCGTCCAGGCGGCAATTCATGACGCCGATGGGCAGTTCATACTGCAACTTAAGCCCACGTATACTTGCACCTTCATTAGCCATCGCGCGCAGTTTGAAAAACCAGCCGATGATTGGGAGCACTGCTTGTTCCTCTATCCCCATGGCAGTGACAACAATGTGCTCTCTACTGAGCTGGGCAATTTCGACCGCACTCAGGTGCCGGGACCTGAACTGTACCCCGGCACGCCGCAAAAGTACCTCTATCTCAGCCATCAGCTGGATAAACTCCAGATCGTACCCCGATACTTCAACCGCCTGATCGACCCCAGGAACTCCAAACTCTGCGCTGAATGTTTGCTGAGTAAGCGCTTTCAGTTCAGATCCCGGCTTACCACTCGGCCAAGGTCTATTTTCAATATCGCGTTGCTCGCCAATCGCTGCGTCGACGTCGCTGATATTATCGGTATAGGCTCTTACGATCTTTGATCGCGTGAAGGGCGCCAATGACGGATTGTCGACAAGTAGCTTCTCAAACAACTCGATACCAGCGCGATTGCACTCAACAGTCAAATATTGATTTATGGGAAATAAGTAGTCGTTGTGCAGTGGTTTTGCCATGGTCTCTGTTGCTGACATATGGCGCATGTTCACGAGCTTATGACTGGCACCATCGTTCTGTGAGTTTCCGCCATATACCACCACACGATAATTTGCCAGACGCAACATTACGGCTTGAAGCAGGCCATTGATACCTCGCCCGATAATAGATACCTGCGGCGCACCGGCATTTGCTGGCTGAGAAGGAATCGTCAGTGGCTGTGTAAGCTTACGCCTTACAAGCCCACGTAAAGCCGTCAAGCTCAATTGAACACTGACCGCGTAATCCAAGTCGCAATTGCAGTTTTCGGTTGTAGCCGCATGTGTAGTGAGCATCGGCGGTCTGCGCCAAGTTGCAATGGCGCAGTCGAGCTCCTTTGCGCGAATCCGAAACGCCTCCAGCGTCGCAGGGCCATAGTCCAGAATAAGCTGGACATCGTCAGTTACCGCCAACGCGCGCAAAGCCTCACTACTGAACACATCTGGCTTGGCGACGCAGATCAAGCGAGCATCACTGTGTAGACACTGTATAAGCGTCTGATCAATACGATGAGCAGACTCTTCATTCAGCGATAAGCAGATAGCTACAGCATGGGCCCCCTTCATTGCCTCATGCCAATCATCAAAAAATGAAACTCTATTATCGAGTTGAGCGCTCCCTCTATTGTTCAGGATTCGACTTTTTCGTTCCAAAACCCTGATCCGAGCGTCCGAATCTTGTTTCAACAGCAATTTAACCAGCTCTTTACCGACGTTTCCGTATCCGAGCACACAAATATCCAGGGGCATCGTATCGTTAGAAAGCGTCAGCCAGTGCGCCACATACGCCGCCACATGCGGCGCGTTCACGCCTGGGGTATTGATCACCCGGATATGGTTCGCTTCGCACAGGTCCAGCCGTACTTTATCCAGGCTGGTGCCTCTACGAATCAGACAAAGGTCGCCAAACGGGTGAGCGACGCGCCATCGCTCAATGAGGTCGGCATCGATGACTTGGTCCGCGACAATCAATGTGGACGGGCGCAACAGGGCGATCTGCAACAGCAGCGTTTGTTGGGGGATGGTTGGGGGAAGAAACACGACATTGCCGGGAGCCTCGGCCCGCCAGCGTCTCGACACCGGAGCGATGTGTAAGACTGTGTCTAGGGTGGCGATCAGTGAGGCGACGACGGGCGGCACACAAGAGAGGGTCATGTCCTCATCTCCAGCAGGTTCAAGTAGGCGCTGGAGAATTTTCTACGCTGATTTTTCGAATTAACTAAGCCAGCCGATTCTGACAAATAAGTAGTCTGATTCCGACGCTTGAAGACGAAAGTCTGACAGGCAGGGAAGCATAAGTATCTTATTGGCGAGGGAGCTTGCCACAGCAAGCCCTCTCCCGCGGTGGGGTCCTCAGTGTCCTATCAACCGCGGATTACCGGCGACGTGGGCGACGCTGTTCATCATCCGTACGAATCGGCACCGGTTGCAGCGGCGGCTCGATCAGGCCCAGCGCGACGCCGAGGTCATGGAGCCAGGTTTGAATTTTCTCTTTCATAGTGGTGCCCCCTTTGAGGGTAATGCGGATCGGCGGTAGCTGAATTGCCTTACATAAAATGTCGCCGCTTCCTACTGATAATAGCCCTAAGTACTACGCATTGCTTGAACCAAACCACAACGAACTATTACCGAATCGGTCCGAATCCTGACGGATCGCTCAAGCAATCGCGCGCGTGTCCGACAGCACCTCGGCCTTGCCTTTTTGCTGCAGGTCGATCCATGCGTTGAGGTTAGCGCCGAGCATACCCTTTCGCCACATTAACCAGGTGGTCGCAGTGGCAAATTGCCCTATCAGCGGATGAACGGACACGCTGTCCCTGCCCGGCAGGCTGGCAAGCATGGATTCGGACATCAATGCCACTCCCGAGCCGGCGATGACACAGGCGAGCATGCCCTGATATGACTCAATCTCGATGGCGCGGCCCATGGCTACGCGATCCTGGGCAAACCAGCTTTCCAGACGCGTACGGTAGGCGCAGCTGCGGCGGAAGGTGAACACTGAGCGGCCGGCCACATCCTGCGGCCCGCGTACCGGGGGGTGGTCCGCTTCACAGATCAGCACCAGGCGCTCCTCACATAGTGGGATCCCGTCCAGGGAGGCGATGGTCAGCGGGCCGTCCACCAAGGCCGCGTCCAGGCGTCCGGTGATCAGGCCTTCAAGCAATTCGCCGCTGGGCGCCGACTGGACCTGCAGGTTCACCATCGGGTAAGCCTTGTGATAACGCGCCAGCAACGTCGGCAAGTGAATCGCAGCGGTGCTGTACATGCTGCCCAGCACAAAATCCCCGGCCGGTTGGCCACCTTGCACCGCGCCGTGGGCTTCGTCATGCAAGGCCAATAGCCGCGTGCTGTAGTCCAGCAAGACTTTGCCGGCCGGGGACAGCTGCAAGCGCTGACGTTCGCGCACGAACAATTCGACGCCGAGCTGTTCCTCCATCTGCTTGAGGCGAGTCGACAGGTTCGACGGCACGCGGTGCAGGCGCTCGGCCGCGCGGGTGATGGAGCCCTCTTCGGCCACAGCTTGGAAGATGCGCAATTGACTGAACTCCATACCTTTCTCCAAAGCTGAACAAGTTGCTCACTATTATTCATTTTTACAGAAAGTCAATGCACCTTAGGCTGATCGTCATTCGCCTCTCGCCGGAGCCTGACCATGTCGCCGTTGATTCGCTTACTTGCCAGCTTTGTCGCCTTGATGATGGCCATGGGCATTGGCCGCTTCGCCCTCACCCCGCAGCTGCCGCACTTGCTCAACGAAGGTCAGATCGACCTGACGGGGGCGGGATTGATAGCCGCCGCCAACTACCTGGGCTATTTCGTCGGTGCCGTGGATTCGATGTTCGCCCGCAGCCATCACCACATTCGTGGCCGTCTGTACGGCGGGCTGTGGCTGTGTGCGCTGCTGACCCTGGCCTCGTACTGGGCCCACGGGTTCTGGCCGCACCTGCTGCTGCGATTCGGCACGGGGGTGGCGAGCGCCTGGGCGTTGGTGATGATTACCAGCCTGAGCCAGCCGCTGGCTATTGCCGCCGGCCGGCCGCGCGCGGGGACGCTGGTGTTTGCCGGGCCGGGGTTCGGGATTGTGCTGACCGGCCTGCTGGCGCTGGGCTCCAACCTGCTTGGGCAAAGCAGCGCAACGCTGTGGCTGGTGTATGGCGGCGTGGCGTTGGTGATGCTGCTGGGGATACTACCGTTCCTGCCGCCGGTCAACGCAACGGCCGCCCCGGTGGTCGACACCAGCGTCGGCGGCAACGCCAGCATCACGCATCTGTGCTGGACGTACGCGTTGTACGGCGTGGGCTACATCATCCCGGCGACGTTTCTGTCGCAGATGGCCAGCGCGCAATTCAAGGGCGCCTGGCAGGCAGACCTGTTCTGGCCCTGCTTTGGCCTGGCATCGGCTCTCGGCGTGGTGGCCGCGAGCCTGCGCCGCAAGGATGCGCACACCACACGCCGCTGGCTGATGACGACCCTATGGCTGCAAGCGGCCGGCGTATTCGCCTGCCTGCTGGGCAATGTCTGGGGCCTGGCTTTGGGGGTGCTGTTGTGCGGCGGGCCGTTCCTGGCGTGCATGCAGCTGGTGATGGCGCGCCTGCGAGAGATCGCGCCCCACGGCTACCAGCGCAACACCGGCCTGCTCACCGCCAGCTTCGCCATCGGGCAATTGAGCGGGCCTTTGCTGGCGTCGTTCAGCAGCCATTTGAGCGGCGGCCTGCAGCCGGCGCTGGTGATGGCCGGTGCAGGTCTGTTACTGGCGGGCGGGATCGTACTCAGCTCGCGACCAACGGCGCCGGCATGCGAACCTGCTCGCGTCGCGCCAGCACCAAGAAGAACAGCCCACCCAGCAAACACCCGGTGAACCATGCGAAGTTGGCCAGCCCCTGCAATGCCGGGGTGAAGGTGATCGCGACGCCCACCAGCGTCGCGGGCACCAGCGCCTTGACCGCCGTCCAGTTCACGCCGCCGTCGAAGTAGTAACGCCCGCTCGGGCTGTCGTCGAACAGCGCATCCACGTCGATCCGCTGCTTTTTGATCAGGTAGAAGTCCACCAGCAGGATGCCGAACAACGGCCCGATAAACGCCGCGAGAATATCCAGGGTGTAGTGGATCATCAGCGGGTTGTTAAACAGGTTCCACGGGGTGATGAAGATCGAGGCCACCGCAGCGATCATGCCACCGGCACGCCAGCTGATTTTGCTCGGCGCGACATTGGCGAAGTCGAACGCCGGGGACACGAAGTTGGCGACGATGTTGATGCCGATGGTGGCGGTCACGAACGCGAAGGCGCCGAGCAGAACGGCCATGCTGTTATCGATCCGCGAGACGGTCGCGATCGGGTCGTGGAGCATCTCGCCAAACACCGGCAAGGTGCCTGAAACGATCACGACGGTGACCAGGGAAAACGCCAGAAAATTCACCGGCAGGCCCCAGAAATTACCGCGTCGCACGTCCTGCATGCTGCGGCAGTAGCGGCTGAAATCGCCGAAATTCAGGGTAGGCCCGGAAAAGTACGACACCACCAAAGCCGTAGCGACGATTACCTGGCCGAACGCCTGCCAACCCGAGAGGGATTTCTCCGCCAGGGTGAAACTGATATTCGCCCAGCCGGCCTTCCACACGATCCAGCCGGCCAGGATAAACATCACGGCGTACACCACCGGGCCTGCCCAATCGATAAAACGACGGATGGACTCCATCCCGGCCCAGAACACTGCGGCCTGCAGTACCCATAAGCTGAGGAATCCGAACCAACCCAAGTAGGAAAGACCCGCAAAATGCGGCTCGGCGTACACCGCCATCTGTGGGAAAAAGCGCAGCACCACAATGATCAAGGCACTCGATGCCAAGTAGGTCTGAATGCCGTACCACGCCACGGCGATCAGGCCGCGAATCACAGCAGGAATATTCGCACCGAACACCCCGAATGCCAGCCGGCAGATCACCGGGTAAGGTACGGCCGCCTGCTGGCTGGGCTTGGCCACCAGATTGGCGATCAACTGCACGATACAAATGCCGGCGAGCAAGGCGATCAACACCTGCCAACTGGCCAGCCCCAGCGCGAACAGGCTGGCGGCGAACACGTAGCCGCCGACGCTGTGTACGTCGCTCATCCAGAAGGCAAAAATGTTGTACCAAGTCCACTTCTGCGGCAGTGGTCCCAGGTCCTGGTTATACAGGCGTGGGCTGTAGCCGTTGGGCAATTGCTCGGTCATCGCTGGGCTCCTCGTCATACCCGCCTGCGCTGCCGTAGCGGGTGCATACGGAAGGCGGCATAGTTTGTATACGGAAGAGTCAGCAGAATACGTGCCAATGGCACACAATCCCTGTGGCACGGGGCTGCAAAGCGATCATCAAGCTTTAACCAACGGCACTTCGCTCAGCAACGGTGCAGGTTGATCCTGTACACAATCATCGGTGCACCCGATCTGCACACGCATAACCCACCGTGCAGCAGGCCGCTGTGAGGAAGGTGCCCCAGGCCATATCCATCATTGCCAATTGGGCGGACCACCCCTGCAGCGTGGCCCAATTGCTCAAGTCATAGGTGCCATAGGCCACCAGGCCCAACAATGCCCCCAGGCGCGCCGCACGTTGCCAGCTGGCACTGGGCAGCACCACGAACACGACGCATCCGAGTACATATAAGAGATAGAAGAGTGCTGCGGGCAACAACCGCGGCTGATCGAGCATCAGCGGGCCCAGCAGGGATTTGTAGGTGGGGCCCATGACCACGCCGAGCCAGAGGCCGTCCAGAATCAGAAACGCGAGCATAGTGCCGAGGTAGGCAAACAGGGTCTTCTTGGTCATGGAAACAGCCTCCGTAGGCACCGATTGGTGCCTACAGAAGAGCAAACCGCACTCAGCTTAGTTCAATGCGATCGGCATGAATCACAATCTGCCCCTGCTTGTAGAGCGCACCAATGGCCTTCTTGAAGTTGCCTTTGCTCACCCCGAACAAGTTGCTGATCAGCGCCGGGTCACTTTTATCGCTGACCGGCAAGGTGCCGTTGTTGTCGCGCAACTTGGCTAGGATCTTCGAGTTCAGGCTGGACGCCGCTTCCTGGCCGACCGGTTGCAGGCTCAGGCTGATGTTGCCATCGGCGCGGATCTCTTTGATAAAGCCCTTCTCTTCCTTGCCAGGACGCAGAAACTTGAACACTTCGTTCTTGTGGATCAGGCCCCAATGCTTGTTGTTGATGATCGCCTTGAACCCCATATCGGTGGCTTCAGCGACCAGCAGATCGACTTCCTGACCCACCTGATAGTTGGCGGGGGTCTTGTCCAGGTAGCGGTCCAGGCGCGCCGTGGCAGTGATGCGCTTGGTGTGCTTGTCGAGATAGACGTGCACCACGCAATACTCACCCGCGCTCAATTGACGTTTTTCTTCCGAATACGGCAGCAACAGATCCTTAGGCAGCCCCCAATCGAGAAACACGCCAATGCTGTTAACTTCCACCACTTTCAAACTGGCGAATTCGCCGACTTGAACTTTGGGTTTTTCGGTAGTGGCGATAAGTTTGTCATCGCTGTCCAGATAAATGAAAACGTTAAGCCAGTCTTCATCTTCACTGGGAATATCCTTGGGAATATACCGATTAGGCAAGAGGATTTCGCCATCTTGCGCACCATCAAGGTACAAACCAAAGTTCGTGTGTTTGACTACCTGCAAACTGTTGTAGCGCCCGACTAAAGCCATTTCCAAACCCCTCGTTACGTGGGCGGCATTCTACCCGAGTTGTGCCCGCCACGCGCGCACGCCTGAAAAATCGCGGGGTTACGTGGCTTTCTACTGGCCCTGCTCCGCTCGTCAGATCATCGTGGTGAATTCCACTGTGGGAGAACGTCACGCCGATGCACGGCTTTCGAGTTAAAACAGCAAGTTAGCGGCTTATTTGCGTGACGAACTTCCGCCATTGCGGACAGCAGCACTTATTCCAAAGGGATATTTGCCAAGCAATTGTCAAGTATTTCCTGTACGATGCCTGGCCAAGTTAATTTTCTACAGGTTAGTGGCCGCCATGCGTGTAAAAGCATCCAACAGCAAAGCAAAGCCAGCTCCCGCCGTTGAAACCAGCGAATCGATCAACAGCCAGATCGCTGCGTTCCTCAAGTCCGGTGGCGAAATCCAGCAAATTGCCAAGGGCGTGAGCGGCCAGACTTTCGGCCCGTCCAAGCAAATCAGCCTGGGCAAGAAGTAACCCCCCGCACCACACCCTGGTTCCTGAGCGCCTTGCCTTCAAGGCGCTAGGGCTGGCGTCTGAGACACCCTCACATCGCATTCAATAGCACGCTAATCGACGAACGGAGCTCAACGCCCGCCATTCGCCGGTATCCTTGCACACGTCTAGCACGGGCATCCGCTCGATTTTCTCCGTCACTGCTCCTCGCTTTTCATGGAGTGAAGCATGTTCAAACCCTGCATATTCCTGATCACTGCCCTGGTCGCCAGCCCGCTGGCCGAAGCGCAAATCTTCCAGCGCGAATTGGGCGACTTCGACCTCAAGCTGGGCACCACCCCCAGCCGCAGCATGGCCCAGGGTCTGGTCAAACCGACGTCGCCGGGCAGTGATTCGTTTCACGGTGGCCTGGACCTTAGCCACGACAGCGGCCTGTACTTCGGCCAATTTTCGCCCAACATGGGCCTGTCATCGTCCAGCAACCTCGAAGTCGATTCCTACATGGGCTTCAAGCACCCCTTTGACCAGACCCTGGGCTATGAAGTGGGCCTGATCCACTACAGCTACCCCACGCTCAGCCCGATGAACAGCCAGGAGTTCTACGGTGGCCTGAACCTGCTGGGCAATCGCTTCGGCGCCTCATTCAGCAACGACCCGGACCGTCAGGACAGCACCCTCTTCGCTGACCTGGGCGGCACGCAGCCCTTCGGTATCGGCGTGAGCATGAAGTACACCACCCATCAGCTGGGCTCCCCGGTCTCGGTGAACGGTGGCTCCATCAGCAGTTTCAGCGATTGGTCGGTGCAATTTTCCCGCGCCTGGAAAGGCATCGACCTGGACCTGATTTACAGCGATTCCAGCCTCAGCGGCGGCGACTGCTCGGCCTACTCCGGGCACAACACAGAATGCGATGGCCTGCTGACCCTCAAGGCCGTGCGCTCGTTTTACTAACCGGCTGAACTGTCGGACCCGGCCAGCGTTCACATGCACTAATCCCCTCTGCGCAAGGTTTCGCTCATGCTGCGTCGGCTCAAATTAACGGTGGCACTGCTGGCCCTGAGTCTGCTGCTCGCCGGCTGCAATCGCGTGGGCCTGGCCTATCGCAACCTGGACGTGATCATTCCCTGGACCCTCAACGACTATCTGGACATGAATGCCGGGCAGAAAAGCTGGTTCAACGACAGACTCAAGGAACACCTGGCCTGGCATTGCACCACCCAATTGCCGGGTTATCTGGACTGGCTCGACCGCCTGCAACAGATGGTCGACAGCAACCAAGTCACCGACGTCGAACTTCAGGCCCGTACGGCAGAGGCCAAGCGAGCGATCGCCGAGGTCGCCCGCGAAATCACGCCCTCGGCTATCGAGCTGCTGAAGGGATTGGACGATGAGCAGGTCAACGCGATGAACGACGCGCTGGCCAAAGACCTGCGCAAACGCCAGGACGAGTACCTCAAGCCGCCACTGGAGCAACAGATAAAGGAACGCGCCGAGCGCATGCGCAAGCGCCTGGACAGTTGGATGGGCCCGCTCAGCGCCAGCCAGCAAGCGAGGGTCATGGCCTGGTCGGTAGCGTTGGGCCAGCAGAATGAGCAGTGGATCGGCAACCGCGCCCATTGGCAGGCGCAGTTTATCGACGCGGTGCAGCAACGCCGTAACGCCGATTTCCCACAAAAAATGCAGCAGCTGCTGGTGGACCGGGAAAGCCTGTGGACCCCGCAGTACCGAGCGGCCTACGCGCAGACGGAAGCGCAGGCGCGCAGCCTGATTATCGACCTGATGGCGGACAGCACTGCGCAACAGCGGCTGAAACTGACTCAGAAAATCGACGGGGTGCGCAGCGACTTCAAAGCCCTCAAATGCCTGAAGGCCACTGAGCGCTAACGGGGCGGGGTGCCCCCCCCCGCCACGACAGCGTCGTACAGACCTTAGATCGCGCCGCCCGCATTCGCCGCTTCGCAGGCCACACGCTCAAAGGTCGCTTCGTCCAACGCGTCTTCCTGTTCGTCCAGGATCTGACGCGAACGGGCATCGCCGGGAATGGAGCTGTCGATCAGCGCCAGCAAACTCGAACCCCGCGGGGTCAAGATGAAATTTTCACCGTTACCGCCCTCTTCTTCCGGGCGCGGTTGGATAAAGCCGCGCTTGAGCAGCAGCGCCTCATAATCGGCGGCGTTTTTTTTCAGTGCATCCAGATTACCGATGGATTCGCCGGCCGTGGCCTTATCGGCGGCTTCCTGCTCCGCATACTTGCGCGGGGCAAAGTTACCCTCGCCGTTCTGCACTTCATGCAGCAAACGTTCGATCAAATCCCAATTGTAAGTCGTCATCCTGATTCCTCCTGCGGGCGTGAGGAAAAGTAGCCCGTCAGCAGGTGTGACCTGTGACGTCAGCGGCCGTTCAGCCGAATGCACGGGCGGTATTTCTCTGAACTTTCCAGACGTTCGCCCCCTCAACTGACTACTAACGCCAAGGAGGTCGATCATGAAAACCCTGATGAAGCTGGCTGTCGCTGCCGCCCTGCTCACCGCCCTGCCCGCCTGGGCCTGTACTCCGGAAGAAGCCACCGCCAAGCGCGAGGAACTGGCCAGGCAAGTCACCCAGCTCACCGAACAGAACCCGGCCAAAGCCAAGGAGATGAACCAGCAATTGCAGAAAATGGACCTGGACACCGAAAGCGCGGAGTTTCCCGACAAATGCCAGTTGATCGACGCGCGCCTCAAAGAGTTGAAAGAGGCTGCCGCCAAGGCCAAAAACTGAGCCTATAAAAAAACCGGACATCGTCCGGTTTTTTTATATTGCCTCAGGCTTATTCAGCGGCCGGCACTTGCGGCTTGCGGCGCTTGAGCGGGGCCATGCCGTCCTTGCTTACCAACGACAGGTTGTCGGTCTTCGGGCGGTTGGCGATCTTGCGCTTGGTCGGCGACTTCGCGCCGGCTTTCTTCTTTTCTCCCTTGGCGTCGGTCTTTTTCTTCTTCACGCCGACGGCCTTGCCCGACGCCTTGACCTTTTTCGGCCCGGTGTAGGTGCCTTTGACTTCCTTGATGGTGCGGCGCTCGAACGACTGCTTCAGGTAGCGCTCGATGCTCGACATCAGGTTCCAGTCGCCGTGGCAGATCAGGGAGATCGCCAGGCCATCGTTACCGGCTCGCCCGGTGCGACCGATGCGGTGCACGTATTCGTCGCCGCTGCGCGGCATGTCGAAGTTGATCACCAGGTCCAGGCCATCCACGTCCAGGCCACGGGCGGCGACGTCGGTGGCCACCAGGATCTTTACACCGCCGGCCTTGAGGCGGTCGATGGCGAGCTTGCGATCCTTCTGGTCTTTCTCGCCGTGCAGCACGAACGCCTTGTATTCCTGAGCGACCAGACGGCCGTAGATGCGGTCGGCGGCGGCGCGAGTGTTGGTGAACACAATGGCTTTCTGATACGTCTCGTTGGCCAGCAGCCAGTTGAGGATCTGCTCTTTGTGCACGTTGTGGTCGGCGGTGACGATCTGCTGGCGGGTGGTCGCATTGAGGTCGCTGACGTTGTTGACCTGCAGGTGCTCCGGGTTGTTCAGCACCTTGGCGACCATGTCGCGCAGGGTCGAGCCGCCGGTGGTGGCGGAGAACAGCATGGTCTGCTGACGGTTGACGCACTCGCCCACCAAACGCTGCACATCGTCGGCAAAGCCCATATCAAGCATGCGGTCGGCTTCGTCGAGCACCAGCACTTCGACTTCCTTGAGGTCCAGGTTGCCGGCGTTCAGTTGCTCGATCATGCGCCCTGGCGTGCCGATCAGAATGTCCGGCACTTTACGCAGCATGGCGGCCTGGACCTTGAAGTCTTCGCCACCGGTGATGATGCCGGACTTGATGAAGGTGAACTGCGAGAAGCGCTCGACCTCTTTCAGGGTTTGCTGGGCCAACTCGCGGGTCGGCAGCAGGATCAGGGTCTTGATGCTGACGCGGACCTTGGCCGGGCCGATCAAACGATTCAGGACCGGCAGGACGAACGCGGCGGTCTTGCCGCTGCCGGTTTGCGCCGTCACCCGCAGGTCACGCCCTTCAAGCGCGAGCGGAATGGCCGCGGCCTGCACTGGCGTAGGCTCGACAAATTTAAGCTCGGCCACGGCTTTGAGCAGGCGTTCGTGCAGGGCGAATTGGGAAAACACGGGTGCTACCTCGAAGAAATGCAAAATATCAGCTGCATAGGGTAACGGTTTCGGGCGTCCAAACCGAGTTTCTTTACGCGAGCGGTGCCAATCAGGCGTTTTTTTGTGCGTGATTGTGTCAATGACATCAACTTTGTCGCACTCAGATGCTCTAATCGCCCCCGACCTGTCTTACCGAGGAACCGCTTCATCCATGGATATCAAACAGCTTTGGCGTAACGTCCAAGACCTCTGGGGCGCACTGGATCAACACCCGCTGTTGCACGCGAGCCTGGGCCTGCTGGTATTGCTGGTGGTGGCGCTGGTACTGGGTCGGGTGGCGCGCTACCTGATCCTGCACGCGGTCAAATTGCTCGGCCGGCAACCGGCCCTGCACTGGCTCAACGACTTGCGCCACAACAAAGTCTTCCACCGCCTGGCGCAACTGACCCCGTCACTGGTGATCCAGTTCGGCCTGTACCTGGTGCCCGACCTGAGCAAGACCGCCACCCTGTTCATCGGCAACGTCGCCCTGGCGTTCACCATCCTGTTCCTGGTGCTGGCCATGAGCGCCCTGCTCAACGCCCTGCTGGACATCTATGCCCGCACCGAACATGCCCGCACCCGCTCGATCAAGGGCTATGTGCAATTGGCGAAGATGGTGCTGTTTGTGTTCGGCGCGATCATCATCGTCGCCACCCTGATCGACCGTTCGCCGTTGTTGCTGCTATCCGGCCTGGGTGCGATGTCGGCGGTGATCCTGTTGGTCTACAAGGACACGTTGCTGTCGTTCGTCGCCAGCGTGCAGCTGACCAGCAACGACATGCTGCGGGTCGGCGACTGGATCGAAATGCCTCAGGTCGGTGCCGACGGCGATGTGGTCGACATCACCCTGCACACGGTGAAAGTGCAGAACTTCGATAAAACCATTGTCTCCATCCCGACCTGGCGCCTGATGTCGGAGTCGTTCAAGAACTGGCGCGGCATGCAGGTTTCCGGCGGGCGTCGCATCAAACGCAGCCTGTTCATCGACGCCAGCGGTGTGCGCTTCCTGCGTGACGATGAAGAAGTGCGCATGACCCAGGTGCACCTGCTCACCGATTACATCAGCCGCAAACAGGCCGAACTCAAGGCGTGGAACGAAGCCCAGGGCCACAGTGCGCAACTGTCGACCAACCGCCGGCGCATGACCAACCTGGGCACCTTCCGCGCCTACGCGCTGGCCTATCTGAAAAGTCATCCGGACATCCAGCCCAACATGACGTGCATGGTCCGCCAGATGCAAACCACCGCCGAGGGCGTGCCGCTCGAGATCTACTGTTTCACCCGCACCACCGTGTGGGCGGACTACGAGCGCATCCAGGGGGATATTTTTGACTATCTGCTGGCAGTGTTGCCGGAATTCGGATTGAACCTGTATCAGCAACCCAGCGGCACCGACTTGCGCACCGCAATACTGACCTTGGCACGCGATACCCACGCCTCGCAATCCTCCGAGCATTGACAGCGATACCGGCGAGGTACTGGCAAGCGCCTCGCTCCAAGGTCTGCCACTGCTGACTCACCCGCCGTAAAAAAGCCCGCCACTATGTGTAGCCGCCACGGCCCATTCTTCAACCGGCACAGCCCACAAAGAAAATTCTTCCTACGCGTTTAGTGAATTTCACTACGTGCGCGCACTGTTTCTAATCTGTTTTTAAAAAAACCAACTGCTTAGCATCTGGGCCATCGAACCACGCCAGCAAAAGGCCCCCGCCATGTTATGGACAACTCAGCTTTCCGTTAATGCAGCAGATTTTGTATTAAGTTCGAATGCCGAAGCCCTGACCCACTATTGTGGTGCCGCCGCCTTTGCTCAACCCCAAGACTTTTATACCCAAAGCCCTTATCAGCGACCGTCGCGGCCACAGGACGTCACCGATTCAATCATTACCACCTGCCTGACCAGCGATCAACTTTCAAACAGTCAGCATCTCTTGGCACAGCGGTTATTGTTGAATATCTACGAACAGGATCTGGTCTTTTTACCCAAGGCGCCATTGGAACTGGATTTAAAGGCTTTTAAAAGTTTCTACGATCCCGTTCACGCCGCCAGTGGTAAAAAGATCCGGCCCTTGTTGGAACACTATCTATACAACTGGCTCAAGGAAGAAGTGCATATCAACGGCCCTTGGTGCCTGGAGTCCTTTATCGCCCACACCGATAAAGTATTGGACGACGTCGCTCACTCCGAGTCCAAACTCCATGAAGTGTTAACCACCAGTCGCCAGCCGGAACGTGCCGCCAGGTTTTTCATGACGCAATGTGCGGGAGACTTTCTCAGTGAAGCATCGGCGATGGCCCGCAACGTACTGGGCAACAGCGGTGTGTACACCAGCGAATTGTTCAAGATCCTGATCGACGAGTATGGCTACGGCGTCGACAAAAAGAAGCACAGCACCATTTTCGAAGACATGCTCCAGGACATGGGCATGTCCCATCACGTACACCATTACTGGCAGTTCTATACGCCGGCGTCGCTGTCGCTCACCAACTACTTCCACTACGTATCGGCCAACCACGGCGAACTGTTCCGCTATATCGGCGCGATGTACTACACCGAAGCCACGTTGGCACTGACGACCAAGCACCAGTCACGCGCAATCAAGACCATCTTCAACGGCGCCGTCTCCACGGACTATTTCGACGAACATGCCCACATCGATGTACACCACGGAAGAATGGCGCTGCAGCGCTTGATCATGCCCATGATCAAGCAGTTCGGCCCCCAGATCATTCCCGACCTTATACGCGGCTTCGAAGAGTTCAGGCTGCTTCAGGACATCGCCGACGAAGAGCTGTATGCCCATATCCAATGGCATGACGAGTTGGATCAGCATCGCGCACAGGCAGCGGCGCTGCAGGGCCAAAAACCCGTGGACCTGAGGATTACCGAGACTGAACTCGAACTGTCGGTGCTGCATACCCACCCCAATGACGAACTGTTCTGGGTCGAATCAGGCGAGCTGGAGTTTGTCGCCAGCCCCGAACTGACGGTACGCCTCAAAGCCGGCGAAGGCGTTGTGATTCCCAAGGGAATGCTGCATGGCACGCGCATCTGCAGTCCCTCCTGCACCTACACCGTAACCGCCATTTGAGTGGGCAACCCCATGAAAGCCATCAGCCTGAATATCTCCCACGCCAACTATGTGGCCGTGGAGGAACGCACCTACTTTCTCAAGCGTCACGCGTATTCGACGCAATTGCTGCCCACCAAGTGCCCCCACCGTGGCGGCCCGCTGCACATGGGCGAAGTGACAGGCGACGGCCAAAGTGTGATCTGTCCCTGGCACGACAACGCCTACAGGGTCTGCAACCTGGAAAAGAGCGCACTGCCCACCGTGCGTGTCAGGAACCGGATCAGCACGGTCGTCGGCGACACAGAGCGTTGTGTGCCGCTGCTTAAAATTTCCCGCTACGACGGATGAAGCTCATGAAGACTAAATCGACACTGACAGCGTTCTACTCAATCGTGACGCTCTTCACCGGCCTCGACATGGCGATTGTCATCGCGATGGTCTGGTTCGGCCTGGAGACTACCGGTTCGACCTTCCTGGTCGGCGCCACCTTGTGCGTGGCGACCGTCGTGCCTTATCTGTGCGAACAGTACATCGGCCGGTTCTTCACCATTGAACTGAGCCTGAAACGGCTGTTGTACATTCGCCTGGTGGCCTTTGCGGCAGTCCTGGGCTTGTCGTTTACCGAGGCCGCCCTGCTACCGATCGGCTTCCTGGCCATTGCGTTCGTAGTGGGCGTGACCGACTACTTCACCATCAGCACACTGGAATCGAAAAATACCAAGCTGGTGCTGGCCGGCCTCACCGACAGCGATACCTGCGCGCGGTTGATGCAAACCTCCATACAGATCGGTGCCTTCGGCGGCGCGCTCCTGGGCGGGTTGATTGTGGATGTGTTTTCGGTCAACCAGACGCTGCAGATCATCAGCCTGGCAGCGATTGTCTCGCTCGCGGCCATCCTTCTGGTAGCCGACAGCCCCAACGAACACGCCACCGAACAGGCCACGGCAACCTCCACCGCGCGGCCACTGGAGCTACCGCGAAACCTCTATATCCTGATCATCGTGTTGAGCATGATCGGTTTCCATATCGGCGCGTTCAACAGCCTGGTGCCCATCGTTTTTCAAAAACTCAATGAGTGGAATGCCACGCTGTTCGGGGTCGCCAGCGGCCTGGCGGGCCTGGGTGCCTTCAGCGCTGCGGTGTTGCCGCGCATCAAGCTCAACCGCTACGGCGCGATCTCGCTGGTGATACTGGCGGACGTGGCGATCGTCTACTTCCACAACCTCTACGTGATGATGGCCGCGGCGTTCCTGCTGGGTTTTTGCATCAACAGCCTGCGCATCCAATTGCGCAGAACCTTGATCGAGTCGGCGCCCAACGCAAGGGTAGCCGACGTGATCGCGGCCAAAAGCTCGCTCTACTACCTGCTGGTCAGTGGCTCGGCGCCGATGATCCTGACGTTCTTCACCACCTCCGGCTTCCTAGGACTCGAAGGCGCCCGCCTGTTGATGATCGTCTCCGCCGGCCTGTTGGCCACTGCCGTACTGGCGTGGAACCTGACCCCGGCCCCCGCGCCCACCGCCACCACGGAATAAGGAATACACGACGTGACAGTAGTGAAAACCGTATTGATCGTTGACCCGTTCTCCACGGGCAAACTGTATGCCCCCCTGCTCAACGCGCAGGGCATCCGGTGCATCGCCGTGATCTCCACCCGTGACTTGCCGGAACACTTCACCCAAGACTTGATCGCAGACAACTTTGATCAGGTGTATCACTGGGAAGAAAGCCTGTTGATCACTCTGGAAACCTTGTCGCTGAGCGCCGTGATCGCCGGTTGCGAAACCGCGATCTATCTCACCGACTACCTGACGGAGCTGCTCGACATCCCCGGCAACAGCCGCATCACCAGCGACCTGCGCCGTAACAAGTTCTCCATGCAGCAGGCATTGAAACACCACCAGTTGTCCCACATCGCCTCGCACCTGCTGAGCTCACCGAGCCGCATCGGCGAGGTGGTGGCCAAACTCGACGAGTCGGCCACCTATGTGGTCAAGCCACTGAACTCGGCCGCCACTGAAGGCGTGGTGTTTGCCCAGGGCAAGCGCGAAGTGGAAACCGCCTTGAAAAACGCCGCCTGGCAGCAGAAAAACGACCTCGGCGAAGTCAATCTCGGGTTTATCGTGCAGTCGTTCATAGCGGGGCCTGAGTACGTGGTGGATATGGTCGCCTTCGGCAGCACCTACATCGTCGCCAGCGTCTGCAAGTACACCAAGATCCAGAAGAACGGCAGCATGTTTGTCTACGAAAGCCTCGACACCCTCGACCCTCAGGCGCCCGAACTGCAACCGCTGACCGATTACGCCCGCCAGGCGGCGGCGGCCCTGGGCGTACGCGTCGGGCCGATCCATATGGAGATCATTTGGTCCGACGCCGGGCCGGTAATGATTGAGGCCGGCGGTCGCTTGCACGGCGGCATCGCGCCCCTGCTGTTCCAGCAGGTGTATCTCCCCGACTTGCTGTCACTGTCGATCGACAGCTACCTCGGCCACCCTCGCCCCCAGGCCGCTGCGGCCAGCCAGATCAGCCATGGCCGGATCGGTTTCTTCTGCTCCGATGAAAGCCGAACCTTCGAGCCGCCGTCACCCCAGGCCTTACAAAGCGCCCAGGCGGACGAAGCCTACTGCGGGCACCGGTATTTCATGCGCGCCGGCGATACCACCCCGGTCACTATCGACTTCGCCACCTGTCCAGGGCTGTTCTGGCTGCAAAGCCCCTCGGCGCAGCAACTGGACGTGAGTACCGCCAATCTGCGAAAAAAACTGTGGGCCTAAGGTTATGAGAAGCCGTTTGATTATCAAAAAGTCAGCTTGCGAGCTGGGCATCAACAATGCGTGCGCGGCCGTTATCGAGGACGTCACCGTCTCGGATGATCGGAGCTTCGTCGGGGTACTGCAGAGCAACCTGAACCACGTGGCCTCGCATCTTAACGAGCTGGATTCGAACGTCGTCTACGAAGGGTTTTCCAGGCAGCTCAAAAAACTCGGCTACGAAAATACCGTCAGCGCCAATGAGAAGCTGCTGCGACGCTTCATCGCCAAAGGCGTTTACCCCATCAACAATATCGTCGATGCCTATAACGCGGTCGCAATCCGGCATGGGGTCAGCATCGGCGTGCACACGTATCACCAGAAGGATGACATCTATGTGATGCGCTCGGACAAACCGAGGGTGCTACGCCCGCTGTTCGCCAAGAAGCCCATCACGATTCCTGTCGGCGACATCGTCTATACCTGCGGGGATGTGCCGTTGGCGAGCATCGGCAAGGTGGACGCCGATGCCCATGACTTCCGGCTGACGAAAGACTCATCGAGGCTGCTGGTGGTGATCCTGGGACATGACGACACATCGTTCCAATTCAACCAGGCGGTCATCGAAGAACTCGTGGACACCCTTCGTCAGCAAATGCCGAACCTGAGTCATCATTTTCTTGAAACCGTTCGCGATCATGCGTGAAGCCATGCCGGCCATGGCCTGGGCCTAACGCCAGGCCTTCAGCACAGGGTTGACCACCACTTCCTTCACATGCTCGATCTTCAACAGGCTTTCCTTGAACACCATCAGTTCTTCAAAGCTTCTGTAGCGAACGTCGAGCATCATGTCCACGTCGCCAAACAGTGAGTAGGCATGCACCACCTGGCTGAACTGCTGAAGCATCGGATACACGAGGTGACAGTGACTGCCATTGAGCGTCAGCATCAAAAACGCCGCTTGCAAGGTGCCATCGCCCTCCGCGACGTTGATGGTAAAGCCCAGGATGACGCCTTTTTCAATCAGCTTTTGTACGCGCGACTCTACTGCGGTTCGAGACTTGTGAACTTGCCGCGCCAATTGCGCCAGGCTGACGCGGGAGTCATCCTTCAAGGCCGCAATGATCAGTTCATCAATCTTGTCCACTCTGCCGCCCCCACACCGTTCTTTCCGATAGCAGACTTTCATCGCCGCTCACGCCGCCCAAGGCCCATCACGTCGCAGACTGTACGCCAGGCGCGGGCTTTACGCCCAATCGACTTATCCAGACCGCCGCCAGAATCACCAGGCCACCCAAGGCCAGGCGGCCCAGCGGCTCGTGCTGGTTCCAGATCAGCAGGTTGAGCAGCAGGCCCACCGGTACGTGCAGGTTGTTCATCACCGCCAGCGTGCCACCGTTGACCAGACACGCGCCTTTATTCCACCAGTACAGGCCCAGCGCCGTACTGACCAGGCCGAGGAACACCAGCACGCCCCATTGCAGCGGCGCCTCCGGCAGGAAGTCAGCCTTGCCGAACAGCAGGAACGCCGGCAACACCACCAGCAACGCGCCAAGGTAGAAGTAGCCGAAGCGTCGATAGTGCGGCAGGTCGCTCGGGTAGCGCGCCACCAGGTGCTTGTACATCACCTGCCCGGCGGCATAGGTGAAGTTGGCCAGTTGCAGCAGCAAAAAGCCCATCAGGAAGTGGGCGGTGATCTGGTCGAAGCGAATCACCGCCGCGCCCGCCACCGCTACCAGCGCGGCCAGCAGCGCCCAGAAGTTGAAACGCCGATTCAGGGCGTCCTCGATCAGGGTCACGTGCAACGGCGTAAGGATGGTGAACAGCAGCACCTCCGGCACCGTGAGCACGCGAAAGCTCAGGTAAAGGCACACATAGGTCACGCCGAACTGCAGCGCGCCGATCACCAGCATGCCGCGCATGAACGCAGGCTCCACCGAACGCCAGCGCGTCAGCGGGATAAATACCAGCCCGGCCAGCACCACGCGCACCAGCACCGCGAAGTAGCTGTCGACGTGACCGGCGAGGTATTCGCCGATCAAGCTGAAGGAAAATGCCTGAATCAGGGTGACAACCAGTAGATAGCCCATGCGCGCCTCGTTTCGAATGGGCGGGACATTAAAGCTTTTCGTCGCGGGACGAAACTGGAGGCAAAAAAAACCCGACCTCGCTATAGCGGCAGTCGGGCAGGAGCACTCAGGAGCAACAAGTGCAAAGGGAGGTTCGTTACGCGTACTTGAAGGGTTGGCGTGGAGCGATATAAACACCGGGCGATTACGTGGCGATTAAAGGATCACGCCACCTGGGCAATCAGCGCCTTGGCGTGGTTGATGCCCTTCTCCTGGAAGTCACCGCTCAGGTTCACCCCTTCGGCATGAATGAAGGTGACGTCGTGAATCCCGATGAAGGCCATGACCTGACGCAGGTACGGTTCCTGGTGATCGGAGCTGGCGCCGGTATGAATACCGCCGCGAGCGGTGAGCACGATGGCGCGCTTGCCGGTCAGCAGCCCCTGAGGCCCGGTGGGGGTGTATTTGAACGTCACACCGGCACGCAACACGTGGTCCAGCCAGGCTTTCAGCGTGCTGGGGATGGCGAAGTTGTACATCGGCGCCGCCAGCACCAGCACGTCGGCGGCGAGCAGTTCATCGGTCAATTCGTTGGAGCGGTCGAGGGAGATCTGTTCGTCGTCATTGCGCTGCTCCGCCGCCTTCATCCAGCCGCCGAGCAAATTCGCGTCCAGGTGCGGCACCGGGTTAAGGGCCACGTCGCGCACGCTGATGCGGTCCGCCGGGTGAGCGGCGCGCCATTGGCCGATGAACTGCCGGGTGAGCTGGCGGGAGATCGAATCCTGCTGACGTGCACTGCTTTCAATAATCAGAACGTTGGACATGGCTCTGTAGGCTCCATCTGAAACTGCTGTAAGTCGATGGAGAAAAGATTATCCAGGGCTGATTCGATTAAAAAGCGCAAAAAACTGCTATAACCCATCTAGAAATTTGTTGATTAACCGGCTATCCCTGTAGAGCGCTCCACCGGCGCGCTATTTCGGGGCGCACTCCAGAGCGATACGCATCTTGATAATGGAGCGGGTGAACTTGACCGTGGTGTTTGTGCTTTTGCCGGCGGGTACCGAGACATTACGTCGACGGGGCGATTCCGGACCGTTGGTGAAGACTACCGAACACTGTGCGTCAATGGTGCCGTAGTTATTCAGTTGAATCGAACTGATGTCATCGTCCACGTCGGACGCCGTGTAGTCCAGGCTCACGCCTTCGATCTTTTTGGTCACATCGATGGGGTAGGCATACGCACTCATCGGCAACAGCGCCAGCAACACACAACAGAATTTTCTCATTCGGCAGTCTCCAATAAGGACCGCCAGCTTAGGACAAGAGGAACCTATCTTGAAAGCGCCCCGCGTTACCCTCGATCAATGGCGCACGCTGCAAGCCGTGGTCGACCATGGCGGCTTCGCCCAGGCGGCCGAAGCGCTGCACCGTTCGCAGTCTTCGGTGAGCTACACCGTGGCCCGCATGCAGGACCAGCTCGGCGTGCCGCTGCTGCGCATCGACGGGCGCAAGGCGGTGCTCACCGATGCCGGCGAAGTGCTGTTGCGCCGCTCGCGGCAACTGGTGAAGAACGCCAGCCAGCTGGAAGACCTTGCCCACCATATGGAGCAGGGTTGGGAAGCCGAAGTGCGCCTGGTGGTGGACGCCGCCTACCCCAACGCCCGGCTGGTGCGCGCCTTGAGCGCATTTATGCCGCAAAGCCGGGGTTGCCGTGTGCGGCTGCGCGAGGAGGTGTTGTCCGGTGTCGAAGAGCTGCTGATCGAAGGCGTGGCCGACCTGGCGATTTGCGGGTTCAGTATCCCCGGCTACCTGGGCACCGAGATGAGCGATGTGGAGTTCGTCGCCGTGGCCCACCCCGAGCATGCCCTGCATCGCATGAACCGCTCGCTGAGCTTCCAGGACCTGGAGAGCCAGATGCAAGTGGTGATCCGCGACTCCGGTCGCCAGCAACCGCGAGATGTGGGCTGGCTCGGCGCCGAACAACGCTGGACCGTCGGCAGCCTGGCCACGGCGGCGTCCTTTGTGGGCAGCGGCCTGGGTTTTGCCTGGTTGCCACGCCACATGATCGAACGCGAACTCGCCGAGGGCGTACTCAAGCAGCTACCCTTGGAACAGGGCGGCAGCCGCCACCCGACGTTCTTTCTGTACTCAAACAAGGACAAACCCTTGGGCCCGGCCACGCAGATCCTTGTCGAATTGCTGCGCACCTTCGACACCGCCCCGCTGGACGCGCCTTTCGCCGCGCCTCGGCAAGCCTGAAACGGAGTTCGTGCATGGCCTGGTTCGACCATCAAGGCTGCACCCTGCACTACACGGAATACGGCCACGGTACTCCGCTGATCCTGATCCACGGCCTGGGTTCCAGCAGCCAGGATTGGGAGCTGCAGGTGCCGGTACTGTCCCGGCATTACCGCCTGATCGTGGTGGATGTACGCGGCCATGGGCGCTCCGACAAGCCGCGCGAGCGTTACAGTATCCCGGGCTTCAGCGCGGATCTGATCGCGCTGATCGACCACCTCGACCTGCCGCCGGCCCATGTGGCCGGGCTGTCCATGGGCGGTATGATCGCCTTTCAGCTGGCGGTGGACGCGCCCGGCCTGGTGCGCAGCCTGTGCATCGTCAACAGCGCGCCCGAGGTCAAGGTACGCAGCGTCAATGACCATTGGCAATGGGCCAAGCGCTGGACACTGGCGCGCGTGCTCAGCCTGAGCAGCATCGGCAAGGCCCTGGCCGAGCGGTTGTTTCCCAAACCGCAGCAGGCCGATCTGCGTCGCAAAATGGCCGAGCGCTGGGCAACAAACGACAAACGTGCTTATCTCGCCAGCTTCGATGCGATTGTGGGCTGGAGCGTGCAGGAACGACTTTCCAGGATCGCCTGTCCAACCCTGGTCATCAGCGCCGACCACGACTACACCCCCGTGGCGCAAAAAGAAATCTATGTAAAACTGCTGCCCGATGCGCGACTGGTGGTCATCGAAGATTCCCGCCATGCCACGCCTTTGGATCAACCCGACGCCTTTAACACGACCCTGCTCGATTTTCTAAAGACCGTCGACACCACTACCAGGATCACTGACCCATGCTGAAAAAAATCGCCTTCTTCGCCGGTTCCGCCTTGTTCGCTGCCAACCTGATGGCGGCAGAGCCGGCCAAGGCGCCGCACGTTCTGCTCGACACCACCAATGGCCAGATTGAAATCGAACTGGACCCGGTCAAGGCGCCGATCAGTACCAAGAACTTTCTGGCCTATGTCGACAAAGGCTTCTACACCAACACGATTTTCCACCGTGTGATTCCGGGTTTCATGGTCCAGGGCGGCGGTTTCACTACGCAGATGGTGCAAAAACCGACCGAAGCCCCCATCAAGAACGAAGCCAGCAACGGCCTGCACAACGTGCGTGGCACGCTGTCGATGGCGCGCACCTCGAACCCGGATTCGGCCACCAGCCAATTTTTCATCAACGTGGCTGACAACGCCTTCCTCGACCCCGGCCGCGATGCCGGCTACGCGGTATTCGCCAAAGTGGTCAAGGGCATGGACGTGGTCGATATCATCGTCAACTCCCAGACCACCACCAAGCAAGGCATGCAGAACGTGCCAATCGACCCTGTCGTGATCAAGTCGGCCAAGCGCATCGACTGAAGTCTGCAGGACGCACCGCGCGCAGCCCCCAAGGCTGCGCGCGCACCTGAAAGGAGAGCCCGCCCGGCGGGCGTCAACCCCAATGCTCTATCGTCGTTTCGAACAACTGATCGATATTTTCCGCGACGCGCCCAGCGCCGCCCCGCCTGACAAAGTCCTGCCCTTCTACCTCTATTACCTGCGCCAGGTATGGCCGCACTTCGCCGCCCTGCTGGTGGTGGGCTTGATCGGCGCGCTGATCGAAGTCGCGCTGTTCAGCTACCTGAGTCGCATCATCGACCTGGCCCAGGGCACGCCGCCCGCGGACTTCTTTCAGGTACACAGCACCGAGCTGATCTGGATGGCCGTGGTTGCCCTGCTGCTGCGCCCGATCTTCGGCGCCCTGCATGACCTGCTGGTGCACCAGACGATCAGCCCCGGCATGACCAGCCTGATCCGCTGGCAGAACCACAGCTACGTGCTCAAGCAGAGCCTGAATTTCTTCCAGAACGACTTCGCCGGACGAATCGCCCAGCGCATCATGCAAACCGGCAATTCGCTGCGCGACTCCGCCGTGGCGGCAGTGGATGCCATCTGGCACGTGGCGATCTATGCCATCAGTTCCCTGGTGCTGTTTGCCGAGGCGGACTGGCGTCTGATGATCCCACTGGTGAGCTGGATCATTTGCTACAGCCTGGCATTGCGTTACTTCGTACCGCGGGTCAAGGAACGCTCGGTGATCTCCTCCGAGGCGCGCTCCAAATTGATGGGGCGCATCGTCGACGGCTACACCAACATCACCACCTTGAAGCTGTTCGCACACACTCAGTACGAGCAGCAATACGCCAAGGAAGCGCTGATCGAGCAGACTGAAAAAACCCAGTTGGCCAGCCGCGTGGTCACCAGCATGGACATTGCCATCACCACCATGAACGGCCTGCTGATCGTCACCACCACGGGCCTGGCGCTGTGGTTGTGGACCCAGTCGCTGATCTCGGTGGGCGCCATCGCCCTGGCCACTGGCCTGGTGATCCGCATCGTCAACATGTCCGGCTGGATCATGTGGGTGGTCAATGGCATTTTCGAAAACATCGGCATGGTCCAGGACGGCCTGAAAACCATCGCCCAGCCGCTGGCCGTGACCGACCGCGACAATGCTCCACGCCTGAACGTACCCCATGGCGAAGTGCGCTTCGAGCAGGTGGATTTTCACTACGGCAAAAAAAGCGGGATCATTGGCGGCCTCAACCTGAGCATCAAGGCCGGGGAAAAAATCGGCCTGATCGGCCCCTCCGGCGCGGGCAAATCGACGCTGGTCAACCTGCTGCTGCGCCTTTACGACCTGCAGGGTGGGCGTATCCTCATCGACGGCCAGAATATCGCCGAAGTGACCCAGGAGACCCTGCGCGAACAGATCGGCATGATCACCCAGGACACGTCGCTGCTGCACCGCTCGATCCGCGACAACCTGCTGTACGGCAAGCCCGATGCCACTGACGAAGAACTCTGGAGGGCGATTCATAAAGCGCGCGCCGATGAGTTCATCCCCTTACTGTCGGACGCTGAAGGCCGCACCGGGCTGGATGCTCACGTCGGTGAGCGCGGGGTGAAACTCTCCGGCGGGCAACGCCAGCGCATCGCCATTGCGCGGGTGCTGCTCAAGGACGCGCCGATCCTGATCATGGACGAGGCCACCTCGGCGCTGGACTCGGAAGTGGAAGCGGCGATCCAGGAAAGCCTGGAAACCCTGATGCAAGGCAAAACGGTGATCGCAATTGCCCACCGCCTGTCGACCATCGCCCGCATGGACCGCCTGGTGGTGCTGGAGAAAGGCGCGGTCGCCGAAAGTGGCAGCCATGCCGAACTGCTGGCCCATGGCGGGCTGTATGCGCGGCTCTGGCAGCATCAAACCGGTGGCTTCGTCGGTATCGACTGACTGACAGATCGGTGAGGGGCCACGTTGTCGTGAGCGGGCTTGCCACAGGCAAGCTCCTCACGGGCAACGCGGTAAGGGGATTACCGACGTGTATCGTCGCTCAGGTCAGCGACAGTACGGTCGCCGCAGCGCCGTTGTGAAAGTGGGTCTGGATAAAGGGCCTCCAGCTTGACACCCCATGCAAAGAAGGATCAGGGCACCTGCTCACCCCTGATGGGCCTGCATGTATTGGCGCAACAACTGGTTGATCCGCGTCTGATAACCCGTGCCTTGACCTTTGAACCACTCAAGAACGTCGGCATCCAGCCGAATAGTCACTGCCTGTTTTACAGGCACACGTAACTCCGCACGACGGAAAAATTCGGCGTCCAATTCAGGGATATCGCTGGTATCGATCTCTTTATCACTCATTTTGGCCAGGCGCTCCCAATCAGTTTT
The DNA here is from genome assembly GCF_026410085.1 of Pseudomonas quebecensis. Taxonomy (NCBI): domain Bacteria; kingdom Pseudomonadati; phylum Pseudomonadota; class Gammaproteobacteria; order Pseudomonadales; family Pseudomonadaceae; genus Pseudomonas; species Pseudomonas quebecensis. Next base: position 1,345,417 of record NZ_CP112866.1, on the reverse strand, counting down.
GGATGTTTGCGTCATAGTATTTGGCCTCCTTCTTAGTTGCCTTTCGCGCGGAGATGATACGAATCACATCACCACATCGCTCGGTGTATACGACTACACCCATTAACAGTTTTATCCAACCAATACATATCCAACGCTCTTCCCCATAATCCGCTCGATCATCGCGCAAGGCCAGCATTGGATGGCGAAATATATCGGGGACGTCATTGAAATCGATGCCGTGCTTGGAGATATTGGCCTTGTTCTTGGAATCATCCCATTCAAAATGCATGGCAAACGCCTGTATGTACTTTTGTACATACATGATAGCCAGATTATTACCTGTGCGTACCGATGCAGACCAACGGTCTTTATACCTGCCGATACGGCAGCGCCACCTTCGCCTCCTCGGCATACGCCAGAATCCCTACCCGTTCGCGCTCGAGAAAATCCTCCACCGCGCTCTTCAAGCCCGGATGCCGCAGGTAGTGCCATGAACGCGTGATCACCGGTTCGAACCCACGGATCAGTTTGTGTTCGCCCTGGGCGCCGGCGTCGAATCGTTGCAGGCCGTGGGCGATGGCGTAATCCATGCCCTGGTAGAAACAGGTTTCGAAATGCAGGCGGTCGAACTCCGCCAGGCAGCCCCAGTAGCGGCCGTAGAAGCTGTCGCCACCGATCAGACTGAAGGCCATGGCCACCGGACGTGTGCCTTGCTTGGCCAGGACCACGCGGATCGCCTCGGGCATACGCTCGGCCAGCAGACTGAAAAAGGCTCGGTTCAGGTACGGCGCCTGGCGACGGACCGCGTAGGTATTGGCGTAACAGGCGTAGACAAAATCCCACTGCGCCTCGCTCAGTTCGTGACCTTGCAGCCATTCGAACGCGATGCCCTGCCCCGCTACCTGCTCGCGCTCCTTGCGCATCTGCTTGCGCTTGCGCGAGCTCAGAGCGTCGAGGAAGTCCTGGAAGTCGCGATAATCGCGGTTCTGCCAGTGGAATTGACAACCCAGGCGCTGCAACCAGCCCGGTTGGCCGGCCAAGGCTTCATCGGCCAGCCCGTCGGTGAAGTTGATATGTGCGCTGCAGAGCCCTTCTATTTCCAGGTAACCGGGCAGACTGTTGAGCAGTTCGAAACCGTCCTCGACGCTGGCGGCCAGCAAACGCGGGCCGCTGACGGGGCTGAACGGCACCGCCACCAACAGTTTGGGGTAGTACTCGATCCCGGCACGCGCACAGGCATCGGCCCAGCCGTGATCGAACACGTACTCGCCATAGGAATGCCATTTGCGATAACCGGGCAGGGCCGCCACCAGTCGATCGCCCTCCCAGTGCAGCAAATGCTCCGCTTTCCAGCCTGACTGCGGACCGAGGCTGGCACTGTCTTCCAAAGCGCTGAGGAAGGCGTGACGCACAAAGGGCTGGGCGCTCGGCACCAGCGCATCCCATACCTGCGGGGAGATTTCGGACAGGTTGTCCAGACGTTGCAACGGCATCGGCATCCTCACTACATCATGGCGTGAAAGCCTGGCGAGTATCGCCTATCGCCAGCATCGATACACGCCCGAATCGCCGGACAAGGCTCTAAACCGATAGTTCCGCGCTCGATTCATTTGTCATCGACATGACATCACTTTGCCACCGCTCCGTCATAAACCATCGCGATACTGACGCCTGTTTTTAGAGCACCTGGTTCTAGCAGGTGGTTACTTTTCCGTCCGTCATCGGTCGGTTGTGTCCTGGATGGTTTGCCATCCCTCCTCACTTTCGGAGATTGATATGCGTCTTGCTTCCACTAAAACTGCGGCGGTCCTGTGCGGCGGCCTGTTGCTGGCCCTGAGTGTTCCGGCCAGCGCCGCAGTCGACGCTAAATTGCTCGACATGCTCAAGGCCAACGGCCAGATCACCGCGGCGCAGTACACCGAACTGCAAACCGAGTTGGCCAAAGACCAGAAAGAACAGCAGATCGCACGGCAAGCTCAACAAGAGACCAACGAACAGATCGCGGCCACCGCCAAAAAGACCAACGATTTGAGCGTGTTCGACCAGAAGCTGGCGTGGGCAGCCAAGACGCAATTCAAGGGTGATGTGCGTTTCCGCCAGGAAACCATCAAGATCGACGGCGAGCCCAACAACGGTGGCCGCGACAAGGATCGTCAGCGTATCCGTGCCCGTCTGGGCGCCTACACCGAGATCAACCCGCAAGTGGACACCGGTATCCGTATCGCCACCGGCGGCGGCGACGACGCCCGCTCCACCAACCAGGATCAGGATGGCTACTTCGACAAGAAGTCGATCTGGCTGGACCTGGGCTACATCGACTACCACCCTGACCAGATCAAGAACCTGCACGTAATCGGCGGCAAGATGCTGCAACCGTGGGTCAATATGGGCGACGTGATCTGGGATAGCGACATCAACCCTGAAGGTTTGGCGCTGACCTACAAGTATCCTCTGGGCAGCAGCGCCGAGCTGTTCGGCAGCATCGGCAACTACAACCTCAAGGACAACGTCGACGGCGATGGCGTGCAGTTCCGTCACGACCTGCGCCTGACCGCCGGCCAGTTGGGCTCGCGTATCTCGCTCACCGACAACCTGAAACTGACCGTGGGCGGCAGCGTCTACGCGTACAAGAACGATGAAGACAGCCGCTGCACCACGACCACCACGCCGTGCGCGCTGGCGGTCAACGGTAACTCGGCCAACGAAGAGTTCCGCCTGTACGAAGGTTTCAGCCAACTGGACATCGGCGGACTGGCTGTACCGCTGTCGCTGTACGGTCAATACGTGAAAAACAACGACGCCTCCACCGATCAGGACACCGCCTGGCTGCTGGGTGCCAAGTCCAAGGTGTTCGGTTTCAACCTGGACTACAACTACCGCGACACCCAGCGTAACGCCGTGGTCGGCGCCTTCACCGACTCGGACTTCGCCAACGGCACCACCGGTTCACGCGGCCATAAGTTCAAAGTGGGCTACGACATCGACAAGAACTTCGCCGTCGGTGCCACCTACTTCCTGACCAAAGCGGATTTCTCCAGCCGTACCCAGCGCGACGCCGACACCAACACCCTGCAGTTGGATGCCGAAGCCAAGTTCTGAAGCTAAGCGTTGTACACCTTGGGGCAGGAAGGCCTGAGGTGGTTGTCACAGTCTGGCGTGGGCGGGGCGATCCCCATCATCCGTTCGGCTCACCCACGCGAGCCTGGTTATTTCCCGTCTTTCTGGTCTTTGCGCCGCTCGTCAGCGAGCCGCTGCGCCAAGGCATCCACATCCGTGACCGGCGCATCAGGCATGATTTTCAAGGTCGCCTGCATCAGGCGCATCTGCCGGATAAAGCGACGGCAGTTCGGGCAGAACATCAAATGATGACGCACCAGCAGGCGCTCGCGAAAGGTTAATTGCCCATCGAGATAGTCACTGGAACGCGCCACTTGTTCTTTACAGGTCAGCATTCGCCGGTTTCCTCAAAATGCTCCACCGTGGCGAAGACTTTAAGCCGTGCCCGATGCAACAGCACTCGCACATTGGAGAGCGAGAGGGACAGCAAATTACAGATCTCCTCCAATGCCAGGCCCTGACGCTCGCGCAACACCAGCACGCTGCTTTGCAGCTCGGACAAACTGAGCAACGTATGTTCCAGGCAGTCGCGCAGTTCGTCCTCCGTGAGTAAAGCCTCCGGTGTGTCCTGGTGCCAGGCGTAGGGGGCGACGGCCCAGTGACCGTCATCGGGGCTGAAACGGTCATCGCCGATGGTGCCATGGGGCGAGGGCAAATCGTCGAGCAGCACTTCCCGACGATTCTGCTTGTAGCGGCCCTTGGCGGCGTTGGCCGTAATGGTCAGCAACCAGGTCTTTAAGCTGGAGCGTCCCTCGAACTTGCCGAGGTTGCGCACCACCGCCAGCCAGGCGTCCTGCACGATTTCATCGGCGTGGCGCTGGCCGACGATGGCATACGCCACCGCCCGCATCGCACTTTGATAGGTGCTGACCAGCTCCTTATAGGCACGCTGCTCGCCCTTGAGCAGGCGCTCAAGCAGGTGAGCGTCGTCCGCGGCAGCCATAGATGACCTCGGTGTTATCAACGTTTGCGCAGAATGACACTGCCGATCGAATAACCCGCGCCAAACGAGCTGAGCACCGCGACGGAGCCCTTGGGCAAATCGTCCTGGTAGGTGTGAAAGGCAATCACGGAACCGGCCGAACTGGTGTTGGCGTAGGTGTCGAGAATCACCGGCGCCTCTTCCACGGAGGCTTCACGGCCCAACAGTTTCTTCACGATCAGGTGGTTCATGCTCAGATTAGCCTGATGCAGCCAGAAGCGCTTCACATCCGCCACATTCAGTTGGTTTTCTTCCAGATGTACACCAATCAGCTCAGCGACCATCGGGCATACATCGCGGAACACCTTGCGACCTTCCTGCACGAACAGTTTGTCCGGCGCGCCGATGCCTTCGGGCGCCGCGCGATTGAGGAAGCCGAAGTTGTTGCGGATGTTATTGGAAAACTTGGTCAGCAATTTGGTGCTCACCACCTCGAACTGATGCTCGGACGTGGCCAGGTCGGCGCGCTCCAGGATCACCGCCGTGGCTGCATCACCGAAGATGAAGTGGCTGTCGCGGTCACGAAAGTTCAGGTGGCCGGTGCACACTTCCGGGTTGACCATCAGGATCGCCCGCGCCTGCCCCAGCTGGATGCTGTTGGCGGCGTTCTGGATGCCGAACGTGGCGGAGGAACAGGCTACGTTCATATCGAAACCGAAGCCCGCAATACCCAGGGCTTCCTGGACTTCGATGGCGATGGCCGGGTAAGCGCGCTGCAGGTTGGAGCAGGCGACGATCACGCCGTCGATGTCGGCGGCGGTCTTGCCGGCGCGCTGCAGAGCCTGTTCGGCGGCGCCGACGGCCATCTGACAGAGCACCGACCACTCGTCGTTGCTGCGCTCCGGGAGGCTTGGGGCCATGCGCTGAGGATCGAGAATGCCGTCCTTGTCCATCACGAAGCGGCTCTTGATACCCGATGCTTTTTCGATAAAGGCCGCGCTGGATTCGGTCAGCGCCTGCACATCACCGCGCTCGATGGCCTCGGCGTTGTCGCGGTTGAACTGATGCACGTAGGTATTGAAAGACTGCACCAGCTCTTCGTTGGAGATGCTGTTGGCCGGGGTGTACAGGCCAGTGCCGCTGATGACGACGTTATGCACGGTCGTTCCTCTAAATCTGTCAGGCAGAAGATATTGGTACCGTCGTACCAAACTGTAAGTAGTCCGATTCCGCACTGCGGACACCAAACTGGCATCGCTTTATTCCATCGCGTCGCAGACTTTTGCGACGATCCCGGCATTTATAGCGGCGAAGTTTGCCACAAACCCAGGGATTTGGCGTCATCTGCCAGATGGTTTCACCATGAGAGGGGACACGCACCCTCTCATATATTGGTCTGCCTGCCTGGATAACGAGAAAGAGATCAGGCCTCGACCAGGCTCCACTGCTTGCTCAATCGCTTGTCGGAAATCGGCACCTTGGTTCCAAGCTGCTGGGCAAACAGTGACACGCGGTATTCCTCCAGCCACCAGCGGTACAGCTCAAGTTGCGGGTCGCGCTTGCCTTCCTGGGTGTGTTTGTTCAGGCGGTTCTGGTACTGCATCCACAGGCCGCTGAGTTCGCCGCTCCACACCCGGTCTTTCTGTACCTGGCTGGGCAGCTTCTCCAGGCGCAGCTCGATGGCCTTGAGGTAGCGCGGCAGTTCCTTGAACCATTGCGCCGGGGTTTCGCGCACGAAGCCTGGGTACACCAGGTTGCTCAATTGCTGCTTGATGTCATTCAAGGCCACCGCCTGGGCCAGGTCGATCTTGCCTTTGAAGCGCTTTTGCAGGCCATGCCAGAGCTTCAGCACCTCAAGGGTCAGGCGCGCCAGGCGCTCGGCGTGCTCGGTCCAGCCGCCGCGCTTGCGGTCGGCCAGCGCTGCCAGGCCGGCACCGTCACGCGGCAGGCTGGTTTCGCCTTCCAACACACAGGTGTCGAGGCTGGCCAGCAGGATGTCCTCGACCAGCGCGTCGACACGCCCCAGTTCACGGTACATCAGGCCCAACTCGGTAAGACCGGGCAATTTGCCGCGCAGGAATTTGGCCGGTTCCGCCAGTTGCTGCATCAGCAGGCGCTGCAACGCCCGACGGTGCTGGAATTCAGCCTCGGCGGCGGTCGAGAAGCGCCCTTCCTTGACCGTGCCATTCTCTTCCACCAGGGCCGGGTACACCGTCATCGACAGCCCGGCGATGTTTTGCTGGGTCTTCTCGGCCACCGCCGCAAACACCTTGGCCTCCACGGGTTGCTGGCTCTTCGCGGTCTGCGGCACGGCCAACGCGGCCTGGCTGGCTTCGGCGAAGCGTGCGGTCAGTTCGGCCAGGTCACGGCCCTCGCCTAGGAACTTGCCCTGACCGTCGACCACTTCCAGGTTCATCTTCAGGTGACTCTCCACCTGCTGCGCCGCCTCGGCCCAGGCTTCGTCGCTGACCCGAGCACCGGTCATGCGCAGCAGTTCGCGCCCCAGTGCCTGGGGCAATGAGCCCTGGCCGAATTCGATGCGCTGCAGCGCAGCCTTGACGAAGTCCGGCACTGGCACAAAGTTCTTGCGCAGGGCCTTGGGCAGGTTGCGCACCAGCGCGATGCACTTGGCTTCGATCATCCCGGGCACCAGCCACTCCAGGCGTTCGGCGGGCAACGCCGGCAACAGCGGCGCCGGCACGCGCAGGGTCACGCCGTCGCGCGGATGATTGGGTTCAAAGTGGTAACTCAAAGCCAGCGCCAGATCGCCCAGGTGCAGGGTGTCGGGATAATGCGCGGCGGTGACTTCACTGGCCTCGCGGGCCAGCACGTCCTCTTCGCGCATGATCAGCAATTGCGGGTCTTTCTGGCTGTTGATTCTGTACCAGCTGTCAAAGGTCGCAGTCTGGTGGATCTCCGCCGGCAAGCGCGCATCGTAGAAGGCGTACAGGGTTTCTTCGTCGGCCAGGATATCGCGGCGGCGGGCCTTGGCTTCCAGTTCGTCGAGCTGTTCCAGCAAGCGCTGGTTGGCGCTGAGGCACTTGGCGCGCGACTGAATCTCACCGCGCACCAGGCCTTCGCGGATAAACAATTGCCGAGAGACGACCGGGTCGACCGGCCCGTAATGCACCGGCCGGCGGCCGACCACAATCAGCCCGAACAGGGTGATCTGCTCAAACGCCACCACTTGGCCGCGCTTCTTCTCCCAATGCGGCTCGAAGTGGTTTTTCTTGATCAGGTGCCCGGCCAGCGGCTCGATCCAGTCGGCGTCGATCTTGGCCACCATGCGTGCATACAGCTTGGTGGTTTCCACCAATTCGGCGGTCATCAGCCACTGCGGGCGCTTTTTGCCGATGCCCGAGGACGGGTGAATCCAGAAGCGTCGCTGACGCGCGCCCAGGTAATCGCCGTCCTCGGTTTTCTGGCCGATCTGGCTGAGCAGGCCGGACAGCACGGCCTTGTGCAGTTTGGGGTAGTCCGCCGGTTCTTTATTAAGGCTCAGCTGCATGTCGCGGCAAATCAGACTCAACTGGCGATGAGAATCGCGCCATTCGCGCAGGCGCAGGTAGTTGAGGAAGTTCTTGCGACACCAGTTACGCAGCGGGCTGGCTGTCAGCTCCTGGCGCTGCTCTTCAAAACCGCGCCACAGATTCACCAATCCGGCGAAGTCCGAGTCCGGATCCTTCCACTGCGCGTGGGCCTGGTCGGCGGCCTGCTGGCGCTCCGGCGGCCGCTCGCGCGGGTCCTGGATCGACATGGCGCTGGCCACGATCAGCACTTCCTGCAGGCTGCCAAGCTTGGCCGCTTCCAGCAACATACGCCCCATGCGCGGGTCCACCGGCAGGCGCGCCAATTGCCGGCCGAGCGGCGTGAGCTGGCTGTTGCGGTCCACCGCCGACAATTCCTGCAGCAGGTTGAAACCGTCGCTGATGGCCTTGCCGTCCGGCGGTTCGATAAATGGGAAGTCGGTGATTTCGCCCAGGCGCAGGTGCAGCATCTGCAGGATCACGGCGGCGAGGTTGGTACGCAGGATCTCCGGGTCGGTAAATTCCGGGCGACCGATAAAGTCCTCTTCGCTGTACAACCGCACACAGATACCCGGCTCGACCCGGCCGCAGCGACCTTTACGCTGGTTGGCGCTGGCCTGGGAAATCGCCTCGATCGGCAGGCGCTGCACCTTGGCGCGGTAGCTATAGCGGCTGATGCGCGCGGTGCCGCTGTCGATCACATAGCGAATGCCCGGTACGGTCAGCGAAGTTTCCGCGACGTTGGTCGCCAGCACCACGCGCCGACCTGGATGTGACTGGAAAATCCGCTGCTGTTCGGCGGGCGACAGACGCGCGTACAGCGGCAGGATCTCGGTGTGCTTGAGTTGGGCCTTGCGCAGCATGTCGGCGGCGTCGCGAATTTCGCGCTCGCCCGGCAGGAACACCAGGACATCGCCGGGGCTGCGGCGCTCGCTGCGCTCATAGGCGGCGATTTCATCGAGGGTGGCGAGGATCGCCTGGTCCACGGTCAGGTCATCCTCGACGCGGTTGCCCTCCTCGTCCTGCTCCAGCGTCAGCGGGCGGTACCAGGTCTCCACCGGAAACGTGCGGCCCGACACTTCGACAATCGGCGCATCGTCGAAGTGCTTGGAAAAGCGCTCCAGATCGATGGTCGCCGAGGTGATGATGACTTTCAGGTCCGGGCGGCGCGGCAGCAGGGTCTTGAGGTAGCCGAGCAGGAAGTCGATGTTCAGGCTGCGTTCGTGGGCTTCGTCGACGATGATCGTGTCATAGCGTTCCAGGTAGCGGTCGTTCTGGGTTTCCGCCAGCAGGATGCCGTCGGTCATCAGTTTGATCAGCGTGTTGGCGTCGCTCTGGTCTTCGAAACGCACCTGGTAACCGACCAGCGCGCCCAGGGGCGTGGCCAGTTCTTCGGCAACGCGGCTGGCCACGCTGCGCGCAGCGATCCGGCGAGGCTGGGTGTGGCCGATCAAACCGTACTGGCCGCGACCGATCTCCAGGCAGATCTTCGGCAACTGGGTGGTCTTACCCGAACCGGTTTCGCCGGCGATGATCAGCACTTGATGCGCTTGCAGCGCGGCCTTGATCTCATCGCGCTTGGCGGCAATCGGCAGGCTGTCGTCATAGCGGATCAGCGGCAGGCTGGCGCGCCGCGCCGTCACCTGGGCACAGGATGCCTGCATGCGCGCGACCCACTGCGCCAACTTTTCCTCGTCGGGTTTCTTGCGCAACTCAAGCAGTTGCCGACGCAAGCGGTGACGGTCGGCGAGCATGGCGTGATCGAGGTTTTTGAGCAGTTGGTCGATAGTGGGCGCTTGTTCAGTCATCAGGGCGGCAAGGGTCTTTTGGGTGAGGCAGGTGAGACCTGCGCAGCGTCGGTCGATGGAATGCGGGCGATTGTCGCAGATTTTGAGACGTCAGGAGATGTTGCATCACATTGCAATCCCTCGTGCCTGACCTGGCAGCGATTTTTACTACAGCTCCTTGTATTACTTTCGCACTACCCAAAAGCGGAAGTCCGATTTGATGGGTGGAATACGCAGGTTTCAATAGATTGCCGGGTATATCTGAATACCAAAACACTATCACTGAAAACGGAGCTTATTATGCCAATAGACCGTATGTCTTCCTCCCGCGACGGCGGCTATGGACACTCATTTGCGGTAAAGCACCAACGTACACCCGACAGCATGCCGCAAGGCTCATCGGCAGCCTCTTCCGGCTCGTGGAAGACAATTGAAACCTTAAAAAGTCTTCCCACCGACTTTCCCGCGACCAACTTCGATCGAAGCTCCGTTGATAGACCTATAGGTTTACTACAGAGAAAAATTGAACTGCAGGACAAGGGGCTTCCAACCAAAAATATTGACAACGCTTACAAGGAGTCGATGAACCAGCTCTATCAGGCAACTTCTAAAAGCCAGAGCACTTCGTCCAACGAAACCGACAGAAATCGTTTGAGCAACTGGAGTGACAAGCTGCTGGAAACTAACAAAAACACGCCCTTTCTGGCCAAAAAGTAAACTCGCCTCCTACTACCCTCAACTACTGGCAATTTTATAATTGCCGGTAGTTTGGGATAGCGCGCTCCAGAATTTGCTTAACGACCGTTGCTCAAGATATTTCTCCCCACCTGCGCCGGTACGGAAACACATCGATCACCTTGCCCGCGCGAATCGCCTCCTGCAGGCCTTTCCAGTAATCGGCGTTGTACAACTCGCCATGCAATTCATCGAACAGCTTGCGCTGGCCGGCGTCGGCGAACAGGAACGGCGGGAATTCTTCCGGGAACACATCCAGCGGACCGATGGAATACCAGGGTTCGCTGGCCATTTCGTCTTCGGGGGTGCGCGGCGCGGGTATGTGACGAAAGTTGGCCTCGGTGAGAAAGCAGATTTCGTCATAGTCGTAGAACACCACACGGCCATGGCGGGTGACACCGAAGTTCTTGAGCAGCATGTCGCCGGGGAAGATGTTCGCGGCCGCCAACTGCTTGATGGCCAGGCCGTAGTCTTCCAGGGCTTCGCGCACCTGGGCATCGTTCGCGTTTTCCAGGTAAAGATTAAGCGGGGTCATGCGCCGTTCGGTCCAGCAGTGGCGGATCAGCACGGTGTCGCCCTCCACTTCGACGGTGTCGGCGGCGACCTCCAGCAGTTCGGCCAGACAGTCGGGGTCGAATTTGCTCAACGGAAAGCGAAAATCGGCGAACTCCTGGGTATCGGCCATGCGCCCGACGCGGTCGACGCTTTTTACCAGCCGATACTTCTCAATTACCGTGGCGCGGTTGACGTTCTTGGACGGCGAGAAACGGTCCTTGATAATTTTGAACACCGTATTGAAGCCCGGCAGGGTAAACACGCTCATGACCATGCCGCGCACGCCGGGGGCCATGATGAACTGATCGTCGGTGCTCGCCAGGTGGTTGATCAATGCGCGGTAGAACTCCGACTTGCCATGCTTGTAGAACCCGATCGAGGTGTACAGCTCGGCGATGTGCTTGCCGGGCAGGATGCGCTTTAAAAAACCGACGAACTCCGCCGGCACCGGCACATCCACCATGAAGTAGGAGCGGGTGAACGAGAAGATGATCGACACCTCGGCCTCGTCGGTGATCAATGCGTCGATGCGGATGCCCTGGCCTTCACGGTGCAGCAGCGGGATCACCAACGGCCATTGCTCGTCGCGGGTATAGATGCGCCCCACCAGGTAGGCCCCTTTATTGCGGTAGAGCACCGAGGAAAACAGCTCGACTTTGAGGTCCGGGTCTTTGCACACCCAATCCGGCAGGTTTTCCCGCAGTTGGGCTTCGAGCCGGCGCAAGTCGGCCGCCAGGTCGGCGTAGGGCTCGCTGAACCGGAAGTCCTCAACGATCTGCCCGAGCATCTCGCCAATCTGCCCGGCCGGCGCGTAGACGCGGGTTTGCGCCGCTCGTGCGCGCCGCAGGCTGGGCCGGGTGGTGTGGATAAACATGCAGCCGTCGCTGATCAGGTCATGGCTGAACAGGCCGCAGAAGATCGAGTTGTACCAAGTCTCGGACAACTCATCGTCGAAGCGCAGATCGATCAGGCCGATATAGGCGCTTTTCACCAGGGGCCACAGGTCGATGTCCAGCAGATCGCCGGCATCGAACGCGGCGCGCAGACGCGCGGTGACTTCACCGACCTTTTCTTCATACAGATTGATACGCGCCGCCGATGCCGCCTGGCCCAGCTGCCACTGGGCTTTTTCGAACCGCTCGCGGGCACCGTCGGTGATCCGCCGAAAATGTTCGCGGTAATCGTCGAAGCCTTCGAGGATCGTACGGGCGATGGCGAGGGCGGGCGTGGGTTGCGACATGCGGGAAACCTCGAACGGGCATCTGGAAGCCCTTGAGCTTAGCCAGTGCGCGAACCCAGGAGAAGACGGTTTTTTGCGGCGCGGGTCCGCCCCATGCAAACCCTGCATCCGCCATGGAGCGGCTTTACCTCGCCCTGCACTCAGGGATTGTGTCAGGCAGGCCTCTGGGCAACACTCGCCGGCTTATTGGCGTAGGAGTTTTCCGTGAGACCTGTCGACACCCTGTACCTGCTGGGGCTGGCCGCTATCTGGGGCGCGAGCTTTCTGTTCATGCGCATCATCGCGCCGGAAATCGGTACGCTGCCGACTGCATTTTTTCGCGTGTCGATCGCCGCCGCCGGGCTGCTGGTGATGTTGGCCGCGATGCGCGTGAAATGGGATTTCCACGGCAAATTCTGGACTGTCCTGCTGCTGGGGGTGATCAATTCCGGGATCCCCGCGACGATGTACTCGTTGGCCGCCCAAGTCCTGCCGGCCGGCTATTCAGCGATTTTCAACGCCACTACGCCGCTGATGGGCGTATTGATTGGCGGGCTGTTTTTCAGCGAACGCCTGACCTTCTCGAAAATCGCCGGTGTGTGCCTGGGCCTGATGGGCGTGGCCGTGCTCACCCGCGCCGGGCCGATGGCATTCGACCTGCCCTTGCTGATGGGCGCCCTCGCCTGCCTGCTGGCCACCACTTGCTACGGTTTTGCCGGTTTCCTGGCACGCCGCTGGCTGGATCAACGCGGCGGCCTGGACAGCCGCCTCGCCGCCCTGGGCAGCATGCTCGGCGCTAGCTTGTTTCTGTTACCCCTTTTCGCCGTCAGCGCGGTGTATCAGCCTCCGGCCAGTTGGGGCGGCTGGCGGGTCTGGGTATCGTTGCTGGGCTTGGGGTTGGTGTGTACGGCGTTGGCCTACGTGCTGTACTTCCGCTTGCTGACGGCCATCGGTCCAGTGCGTTCGATGACCACCACGTTCCTGATCCCACCGTTCGGGGTGCTGTGGGGCGCGTTATTACTGGATGAACCCCTGTCGATGGCCCACCTGTATGGCGGGGTGTTGATTGCGGGCGCGTTGTGGCTGGTGCTGCGCGTGGGGAGCCGGGCCAAGACCTTGTAGCCAGGTTTCATGAGGGTTGCAGGGATGCTCGCTATAATGCCGCCCGTTTTTTTTCAAGGATCTTCCCATGCTGACATTGCCCTGGCTGTACCTGGCACTGCTTTCCATCGGTTATGTAACAGCCCTGGCTTACGGCCAACTCGGCGCGCTGGCGGTGGTGTCAGTCGCCCTGTTGTGGGTCGCCGGCTATGCCGTGCGCCGGCAACGCGCACCCTGGGCGCGCTACGTGGGCCATGGTTTGTTTATCGTAGTGGCGCTGGGCCTGGCGATGCACTGGCTGCCCGGTTTCTACAATGGTCGCGGGATCGACCCGCAGCGCTTCACCCCCGATGCGGTGCCGTTCTCGATGTACTTGAACCAGGACAAACCCCTCATCGGCTTCTGGCTGCTGCTGGCCTGCCCCTGGATCGTGGCCCGGCGTGCGTTGCGCCTGTCGATCTGCGTCACCGCCCTGGCCTTGACCCTTACCGCCATCGCGGCCCTGGGCGGCGCGGCCCTGCTCGGCGTCATCAGTTGGGCACCGAAATGGCCGGACCAGGCCTGGCTGTGGGTGCTCAATAACCTGCTGCTGGTCACGCTGGTGGAAGAAGCGCTGTTCCGTGGCTACATTCAAGGCGGCTTGAGTCAACGGTTCCAGCACCTGCCCTACGGCGACAACCTCGCACTGCTGCTGGCATCGCTGTTGTTCGGCCTGGTGCATGTGGGCGCGGGGTGGCACTGGGTACTGCTGGCGAGCATCGCCGGGGTCGGCTACGGCCTGGCTTACCGGTTTGGCGGCCTGGGCGCGGCAATTGCCACGCATTTTGGCTTGAACCTGCTTCACTTCGGGTTGTTTACGTATCCGATGCTGGCCGGCTGATTGTTGCAAAAATAAGTTAAATAAACCTCCGTGCCGGTCGATACCCCCTGAAAGCCTTGCGGATTGAACAATCATGCGTAATAACCAACCCGTTACCCAGCGCGAACGTACCTTCCCCGCTCAGCAACGGTTGATCTCCACCACGGATGCCAAGGGCGTGATCACTTACTGTAACGACGCGTTTGTCGAAATCAGTGGGTTCAGCCGTGAAGAACTGCTGCGTGCCCCGCATAACCTGGTGCGTCACCCGGATGTCCCGGCGGCTGTATTCGCGCACATGTGGTCGACGCTCAAACAAGGCTTGCCATGGATGGGCATTGTCAAGAATCGCTGCAAGACCGGTGATCACTACTGGGTTAACGCCTATGTAACGCCGGTCTTCGATGGCAACCAGGTGATCGGCTACGAATCGGTGCGGGTCAAACCCACCGCCGAGCAGATCCGCCGGGCCGAAGCGCTCTATCAACGCATCAACCAGGGCAAGTCGGCGATCCCACGGCGCGACAAATGGCTGCCGGTGCTGCAGGACTGGCTGCCGTTTATCCTGGTAAGCCAGTTGAGCTTTATGATCGGCGCGTGGCTCAATTCCCATTGGGGCTTCGCCCTGGCCGCCGCACTGTCGGTGCCGTTGGGCCTGTTGGGGCTGAGCTGGCAACAGCGTGGCCTCAAACGCCTGCTGCGCCTGGCCGAGCAGACCACCTCCGACCCGTTGATCGCGCAGATGTACACCGACAGCCGTGGCGCCCAGGCGCGCCTGGAGATGTCGATCCTCAGCCAGGAGGCACGCTTGAGGACATGTCTGACGCGCTTGCAGGACACTGCCGAGCATCTCAACGACCAGGCGGCGCAATCCAACACCCTGGCGCACAACAGCTCCAGCAGCCTGGAACGCCAGCGTGTGGAAACCGAGCAGGTTGCCACCGCCGTCAACCAGATGGCCGCGACCACCCAGGAAGTCGCCAGCCATGTGCAACGTACTGCCGATGCCACGCAGGAAGCCAACCGCCTCACCGGTCGTGGCCGCGATATCGCCGGGGAAACCCGCGAGGCGATTCAGCGCTTGTCCACCGCCGTGGGCGAAACCGGCGTGACCGTGACCCAACTGGCCAAGGACAGCGACGAGATCGGTGGTGTGGTCGACGTGATCAAAGGCATTGCCGACCAGACCAACCTGCTGGCCCTGAACGCGGCCATCGAAGCGGCGCGCGCCGGGGAAATGGGTCGCGGCTTCGCGGTGGTGGCCGACGAGGTGCGTCAGCTGGCGCAACGCACCACCGAGTCCACCGGACAAATCCATGCGTTGATCGCCAAGCTGCAACAAACCGCCAGCGCGGCCGTGCAGACCATGGACGCCGGGCATCGCCAGGCCGAAGAAGGCGTGGCGCGGGTGATGGAAGCGGATCAGGCGCTGGTGGGTATCAGCGAGGCGGTGGCGCACATCACCGACATGACCAGCCAGATCGCCGCCGCGACCGAGGAGCAAAGCTCGGTGGCCGAAGAGATCAGCCGCAATATCAGCACGATTGCGCTGCTGGCCGATCAAACCTCGGAACAGGCACTGAACTCGGCGCAACTGAGTGAGGAGCTGACTCATACAGCTAACAGCCAGTATTCCTTGGTCGAGCGTTTCAACCGATAGACCGCTATCGGGGTGTAGAACCCTCCTGCATTTTGATTGTGAGTACATCAAGTGTGGGAGGGGGCTGCCCCCGATAAGCCTTAACAGGCACCGAGAAACCTGCCCACCTGCACCGCCGCAGCCTCCAGATGCTGCTCATGACTGAACCCGGAAGCCTTCAATGGCTTCAAGTCATGATCCCCCGCCGCCAGCCACATCACCTCGATGCCCGGCGATAACGCATAACTCTCTACCGCGGCCCGATTGCCCAAGGCATCGCGCTCACCCTGCACGATCAACGTCGGCGTCTTCAGCTCAGCCAGATGTTCGACCCGGGGTTTCTGTGGTTTGCCTACCGCGTAGAACGGGTAGCCCAGGCACACCAGTGCGTCGGCGCCCAGCTCATCGGCCAACAGGCTGGCCATGCGCCCGCCCATAGACTTGCCGCCAACAGCCACGGCCCCAGCGACATGACGTCGCACCTCGGTGTACACCTCGCGCCAGGCCTGCAGCAATGTCGGCGCCGGGTTTGGCGGGCGTTTTCCACCGTCGATGCGACGCTGGGCCATATACGGAAATTCGAAGCGCAACACGCTCACGCCATGCCCGGCGAGGCGTGCAGCCATGTCGTTCATGAAGGGTGAGTCCATCGGAGCGCCGGCGCCGTGGGCCAGGATCAGCGTCACCGGCCGCCCCGCCGCCGTGTTCGAGGCGACATCCCAGAGCCAGCCGCGTTCCCGCACACACTGCGCCCATTGATCCCCGTCAATACTGGCCTTGTGCTCTTTGCCCATGCTTGCCTCGCTATTCAGTCTGCCTATAACTCCAGCCCAAGTGCCGCTCTGCTTGGGTTGAACCGTGGATGGGGAACCATGAACACTACTTTAAGTACCGCCTATAACTACAAGGTGGTCCGCCAATTCGCCATTATGACGGTGGTGTGGGGCATCGTCGGCATGGGGCTCGGGGTTTTTCTCGCCGCCCAATTGGTTTGGCCTGCGCTCAACTTTGATTTGCCCTGGACCAGCTTCGGCCGCCTGCGCCCGCTGCATACCAACGCGGTGATCTTCGCGTTCGGTGGCTGTGCGCTGTTCGCCAGCTCCTTCTACTCCGTGCAGCGTACCTGCCAGACCCAGCTGTTCGCGCCGAAAATCGCTGCGTTCTGCTTCTGGGGCTGGCAACTGGTGATTCTGCTGGCCGCGATCAGCTTGCCGCTGGGCTACACCAGTTCCAAGGAATACGCCGAGCTGGAATGGCCAATCGACATTCTGATCACCATCGTCTGGGTGGCTTACGCCATCGTGTTCTTCGGCACGGTGATGAAGCGCAACACCAAGCACATCTACGTCGGCAACTGGTTCTTCGGTGCGTTCATCATCACCGTGGCGATCCTGCATATCGTCAACAACCTGGAAATCCCGGTCAGCCTGACCAAGTCCTATTCACTGTACGGCGGTGCGACGGATGCCATGGTGCAATGGTGGTACGGGCACAACGCAGTAGGCTTTTTCCTCACCGCCGGTTTCCTCGGCATGATGTATTACTTTGTGCCCAAGCAAGCCGAGCGTCCGGTGTATTCCTATCGCCTGTCGATCGTGCACTTCTGGGCACTGATCACCCTGTATATCTGGGCCGGTCCGCACCACCTGCACTACACCGCGCTGCCGGACTGGGCACAGTCCCTGGGCATGGTGATGTCCCTGGTCCTGCTGGCGCCAAGCTGGGGCGGCATGATCAACGGCATGATGACCCTCTCGGGCGCCTGGCATAAGTTGCGCAGCGACCCGATCCTGCGCTTTTTGGTGGTGTCCCTGGCGTTCTACGGCATGTCGACCTTCGAAGGGCCGATGATGGCAATCAAGACCGTCAACTCGCTCTCCCACTACACCGACTGGACCATCGGCCACGTACACGCCGGCGCCCTCGGCTGGGTGGCGATGATCTCCATCGGCGCGCTGTACCACATGATCCCGAAAGTCTTCGGTCGCGAGCAGATGTACAGCCTTGGCCTGATCAACGCGCACTTCTGGCTGGCCACCATCGGCACCGTGCTCTACATCGCCTCGATGTGGGTCAACGGCATCGCCCAGGGCCTGATGTGGCGTGCGATCAACGACGATGGCACCTTGACCTACTCCTTCGTCGAAACCCTGGTGGCCAGCCACCCAGGCTTCATCGTGCGGCTGGTGGGCGGTGCGGTATTCCTCAGCGGCATGTTGCTGATGGCTTACAACACTTGGCGCACCGTGCGTTCGGCACAGCCTGCCGAAGTTGCCACCGCCGCGCAGATGGCCTGAGGAGTCGATGATGAAACACGAAACGATTGAAAAAAACGTCGGCCTGCTGATGCTGCTGATGGTGCTTGCCGTAAGCATCGGCGGCCTGACCCAGATCGTCCCGCTGTTCTTCCAGGACGTGACCAACAAGCCGGTCGAAGGCATGAAGCCCTACACCGCGCTGCAGCTGGAAGGCCGCGACATCTACATCCGCGAAGGCTGCGTGCAGTGCCACTCGCAGATGATCCGCCCGTTCCGCGCCGAGACCGAACGCTACGGCCACTACTCGGTGGCCGGTGAAAGCGTGTGGGACCACCCGTTCCTGTGGGGCTCCAAGCGCACCGGGCCGGACCTGGCACGCGTCGGCGCGCGCTACTCGGACGACTGGCACCGTGCGCACTTGTACAACCCGCGCAACGTGGTGCCTGAGTCGAAAATGCCGGCCTACCCGTGGCTTGTCACGGCCCAGGTCGACAGCAGCCACACCGAGACCAAGTTGAACGTAATGCGCACCCTCGGCGTGCCATACACCGACGACGACATCAAGGGTGCCGTGGCCAGCCTCAAGGGCAAGACCGAGATGGACGCACTGGTGTCGTACCTGCAAGTGCTCGGCACTGCCATCAAGAGCAAGAGGTGAGCCATGGGATTTGAATTCGATGCGGGCACCATCCGCGGCCTTGGCACGCTGGTCGTCGCCATCGCTTTTATCGGCCTGTCGCTGTGGGTGTTCAACAATCGGCGCAATGCGGAGTTCGAGCAGGCGCGCCTGCTGCCGTTCGCCGATGAGCCCACCGCCACCCCATCCGACGCTCAAGAAGAGCCTGCAATAAGGAGCACTCGGCCATGACCCTGTTCTGGAGTACATGGATCTGCGTACTGACCCTCGGCAGCCTGATCGGGCTGACCTGGCTGCTGATCGGCACCCGCAAGGGCGAGACCAAGGGCAGTGTCGACCAGACCATGGGCCACGCCTTCGATGGCATCGAGGAATACGACAACCCGCTGCCCCAGTGGTGGTTCATGCTGTTCGCCGGCACCCTGGTGTTCGCGGTCGGCTACCTGATCCTCTACCCGGGCCTGGGCAATTGGAAAGGCGTGCTGCCGGGCTATGAAGACGGCTGGACCTCGGCCAAGGAGTGGGAGAAGGAGATGGCCAAGGCCGACACCAGGTTCGGGCCGATCTTCGCCAAATTCGCAGCGATGCCCGTGGAAGAAGTGGCCAAAGACCCACAGGCGCTGAAAATGGGCGGCCGCCTGTTCGCCTCCAACTGCGCGGTGTGCCATGGCTCGGACGCCAAGGGCGCGTATGGCTTCCCGAACCTGGCCGACAACCTGTGGCGCTGGGGCGGTTCGGCCGAGGCGATCAAGGCCACCATCATGAATGGCCGCCACGCAGCAATGCCGGCCTGGGGTGAAGTGCTGGGCGAGGACGGGGTGAAAAACGTCGCGGCCTATGTGCGTCATGACCTGGCCAAGTTGCCGCTGCCGGCCGACAGCGCCGCCGATCTGGCCGCCGGCCAGGCCACCTTCAATAGCACCTGCGTCGCCTGTCACGGCCCGCAAGGCCACGGTGTGGAAGCCATGGGCGCGCCCAACCTGACCGAGCCCGGCGGCTTTATCTACGGCACCAGCCTGGCGCAACTGCAGCAGACTATCCGTCACGGCCGCCAAGGCCAGATGCCCGCGCAGGAAACCCTGCAGGGCAACGACAAGGTGCATTTGCTGGCGGCTTACGTGTACAGCCTGTCCCACAACGCTGATGGCGCAAAGCCAGAAAGCCAGGCGCAATAAGCGCTGACGGCCGCCCCTCCCGGGGCGGCCCTTTTTTACCGGCAGCGGTTCCTGACCGAGCCGCGCGACCAAGTGTCGCACCCCTCTCAGGCAAACCTTTCCCCTCCTCCCATTCGGGTCTACGCTTGCTTGCACAGTGGACCGATCCTGGTGTGCGCGACGAGCAGCGTTGCGACCCGCAAATTTTCCTGTCCACTCGATCAGCTTTCTATTTCGGATTTTGTCCTTACGCTAAACATGGAAAGGGCGCAGAATCTGGCGTGGAACGCATTGATACAGGTCAGCCATTGCGTTGCAATGACCCCTCGCTTTCTACATACTTGCGGCCGATTTTTACCTATAAAAAAACCTAAACCGTGGAACCTTAGAATGAGCACAGCAATCAGTCCGACTGCTTATAACTATAAGGTAGTCCGCCAGTTCGCCATCATGACGGTGGTCTGGGGGATCCTTGGCATGGGGCTCGGGGTGTTCATCGCCTCGCAACTGGTCTGGCCGGAATTGAATTTCGACCTGCCCTGGACGACCTTCGGTCGCCTGCGCCCGCTGCACACCAACCTGGTGATCTTCGCCTTCGGCGGATGTGCATTGTTTGCCACCTCCTACTATGTCGTGCAGCGAACCTGCCAGACGCGACTGATCTCCGATAGCCTCGCCGCCTTCACCTTCTGGGGTTGGCAAGCGGTCATCATCGGCGCCATCGTCACCTTGCCGCTGGGTTACACCACCACCAAGGAATACGCCGAGCTGGAATGGCCGATCGCGATTTTGCTCGCCATCGTCTGGGTGACCTACGCAGTGGTGTTCTTCGGCACCATCGTCAAGCGCAAGACCAAGCATATCTATGTGGGCAACTGGTTCTACGGTGCCTTCATCCTGGTGACGGCGATGCTGCATATCGTCAACCACGCCTCGTTGCCGGTCAGCCTGTTCAAGTCCTACTCGGCCTACGCCGGTGCAACGGACGCGATGATCCAGTGGTGGTACGGCCACAATGCCGTAGGTTTCTTCCTGACCACCGGGTTCCTGGGGATGATGTACTACTTCGTGCCCAAACAGGCCGAACGCCCCATCTACTCCTATCGCCTGTCCATCGTGCACTTCTGGGCGCTGATCACCCTGTACATCTGGGCCGGCCCTCACCATCTGCACTACACCGCGCTGCCGGACTGGGCGCAGTCCCTGGGCATGGCCATGTCGATCATCCTGCTGGCGCCAAGCTGGGGCGGCATGATCAACGGCATGATGACCCTCTCGGGCGCCTGGCATAAGTTGCGCACCGATCCGATCCTGCGCTTTTTGGTGGTGTCGCTGGCGTTCTACGGCATGTCGACCTTCGAAGGGCCGATGATGGCGATCAAGACCGTCAACTCGCTCTCCCACTACACCGACTGGACCATCGGCCACGTACACGCCGGCGCCCTCGGCTGGGTGGCGATGATCTCCATCGGCGCGCTGTACCACATGATCCCCAAACTGTTCGGCCGCGTGCAGATGCACAGCGTCGGGCTGATCAATACGCACTTCTGGCTCGCCACCATCGGCACGGTGCTTTACATCGCTTCGATGTGGGTCAACGGCATCACCCAGGGCTTGATGTGGCGTGCGATCAACGATGACGGCACCCTCACCTACTCCTTCGTCGAAGCGCTGCAAGCCAGCCATCCGGGTTACATCGTCCGTGCCCTGGGCGGCGCGTTCTTTGCTACCGGCATGCTGTTCATGGCCTATAACGTCTGGCGCACCGTGCGTGCCTCCGACCCGGCCGAAGCCGAAGCCGCCGCCAAGATCGCCGTTGTGGGAGCCCACTGATGAAGCATGAAGTCGTCGAGAAGAATATCGGCCTGCTGGCCTTCTTCATGGTCATCGCCGTGAGTATCGGTGGGTTGACCCAAATCGTTCCGCTGTTCTTCCAGGACGTGACCAACAAACCGGTCGAAGGCATGAAGCCGCGCACCGCCCTCGAACTGGAAGGCCGCGACGTCTATATCGCCAACGGCTGCGTGGGCTGCCACTCGCAGATGATCCGCCCGTTCCGCGCCGAAACCGAACGCTACGGCCACTACTCGGTGGCCGGTGAAAGCGTGTGGGACCATCCGTTCCTGTGGGGTTCCAAGCGCACCGGCCCGGACCTGGCCCGTGTCGGCGGGCGTTACTCCGATGACTGGCACCGTGCGCACTTGTACAACCCGCGCAACGTAGTGCCTGAGTCGAAAATGCCGGCGTACCCGTTCCTCGTGGAAAACAAGCTCGACGGCAAGGACACCGCGAAGAAGATGGAAGTCCTGCGCACCCTGGGCGTGCCCTACACCGACGAAGACATCGCCGGTGCAGCCGCTGCGGTGAAGGGCAAGACCGAAATGGACGCATTGGTGGCCTACCTGCAGGGCTTGGGCACCATCATCAAAAGCAAACGGTGATTCTTCATGGATATCGGGATGATTCGTGGCCTGGGCACCGTTGTGGTGATGGTGGCCTTTATCGGCCTGGCGCTGTGGGTGTTCAGCCCCAAGCGCAAGTCGGAGTTTGACGACGCAACCATGCTGCCCTTTGCGGATGACCCCGAAGCCATCAAGCACGTCGAGCAAGCTTCTAGGAGTAACAAAGAATGACTACGTTCTGGAGTCTGTACGTCACAGTCCTCAGTCTGGGTACCATCTTCGCCCTGACCTGGCTGCTGCTGTCGACCCGCAAGGGCCAGCGCGCCGAGCAAACCGACGAAACCGTCGGCCACTCGTTCGATGGCATCGAGGAGTACGACAACCCGCTGCCTAAGTGGTGGTTCATGCTGTTCGTCGGCACCATCGTCTTTGCCCTCGGTTACCTGGTGCTTTACCCGGGCCTGGGCAACTGGAAAGGCCTGCTGCCGGGCTACAACTACCTCGACAACGACAAGCAAACCCCTTTCGCCAACGGCCAGACCGGCTGGACCGGCGTACACGAATGGGAAAAGGAAATGGCCAGGTCGGATGCCAAGTTCGGGCCGATCTTCGCCAAATTCGCGTCGATGCCGATTGAAGAAGTCGCCAAAGACCCGCAAGCACTGAAAATGGGCGGCCGCCTGTTTGCCTCCAACTGCTCGGTGTGCCACGGCTCCGACGCCAAAGGCGCCTATGGCTTCCCCAACCTGACCGACGCCGACTGGCGCTGGGGCGGCGAACCCAACACCATCAAGGAAACCATCCTCAAAGGCCGCCACGCGGTGATGCCAGGCTGGGCCGAAGTGATCGGCGAACAAGGCGTGGCCGATGTGGCCGGCTTTGTGGTGACCAAACTCGACGGGCGCAAATTGCCTGAAGGCGCCAAGGCCGACGTGGCCAACGGTGAAAAACTCTTCGCCGCCAACTGCGTGGCCTGCCACGGCCCTGCCGGCAAAGGCACCCCCGCCATGGGCGCGCCCGACCTGACTCATCCCGGCGCGTTCATCTACGGTTCGAGCTTCGCTCAGTTGCAGCAAACCATCCGCTACGGCCGCCAGGGCCAGATGCCTGCGCAGGAGCAACTGCAGGGCAACGACAAGGTGCACTTGCTCGCGGCGTATGTTTACAGCTTGTCACAGAAGCAGGATTAAAGCTCAAGCCGCAAGCGACACGAGAAAAGCCCCGTACAGCGAACGCTGGCGGGGCTTTTCTCGTTCAAGACGCAGCGATAACTCAACCGACGCTCTACCCCTTGTGGCTTGCCGCTTGAAGCTTGCTACCGGAGAGTAGTAACGTAACTACATTCACCCCGACAAGTGGGAGGCCCCCATGACCATCACGACCATTTCCAGCCGCGAATTCAACCAAGACACAAGTGGTGCCAAAAAAGCCACCCGCCAAGGGCCGGTTTTTATCACCGATCGCGGCAAGCCTGCCCATGTACTGCTAAGCATTGAGGACTATCAGAAACTGACAGGGCTCAATGCCGACATCGTTGACCTGTTGGTGATGCCGGAAGCGGCAGAGATCGACTTCGAAACCGAACGTGCCGTGATCACTCATCGACCCGTGGACCTCTCTTGATGTATCTACTCGACACCAACGTCATTTCTGAACTTCGTAAACCCCAGGCTGATGCAAACGTGGTCGCCTGGGCCAAAAGTGTCATTGCTCCGCGTCTGTTTATTTCGGCAATCACCTTGAAAGAATTGGAAACCGGGGTCTTGCGTATGGAGCGGCGAGACCCGGCTCAGGGGAAAGTGTTGCGAACCTGGCTCAAGCGTCATGTGATACCCGCTTTCGATGCCAGAATTCTGCCGGTGGATGCAGCCGTCGCGCTGCGTTGTGCACACCTGCATGTGCCGGACCAAGCGAACGAAAGCGATGCATTGATTGCCGCGACCGCTCTGGTCCATGGGCTCACAGTTGTCACGCGCAACGTCAGCGATTTCAAATCCAGCGGCGTTCCACTGATCAATCCGTGGGACGAATGACCGCCTAACCGATAGGAACCGTCCATACTTCCCAAGTCAATTGATCCAGATCACGTACACCATCAATTGATTTCCCCCAACGCGACCAAAGGTCGCACCCTTGGCGTACCATCGGGGGCGTATCATTACGCTACTGCAACACCCCTAATTTGACCGCGGTTGGCACGTACTGGCCGAGGCAAATCTCCACCGCCGTGGGATGCAATGATGAGCGACCAAATACCGGTACATGACGTTACCCCGCCTGCCAAACATTCGAGCCAGACGGTCGATCTCTACGCCGCGCGCGAGAAAATCTACACCCGCGCCTTCACCGGCCTGTTCCGTAATCTGCGTATGCTCGGCGGTGCCGGACTGTTCCTGCTGTACTTCGGCACAGTGTGGCTGAACTGGGGCGGTCACCAGGCCGTATGGTGGAACCTGCCGGAACGTAAGTTCTTTATTTTTGGTGCCACGTTCTGGCCCCAGGATTTCATCCTGCTGTCGGGCATCCTGATCGTCGCCGCGTTCGGCCTGTTCTTTATCACCGTGTACGCCGGGCGTGTGTGGTGCGGCTATACCTGCCCGCAAAGCGTGTGGACGTGGATCTTCATGTGGTGCGAAAAAGTCACCGAAGGCGACCGCAACCAGCGCATCAAGCTCGACAAAGCGCCGATGAGCGCCAACAAATTCCTGCGCAAGTTCAGCAAGCACAGCCTGTGGCTGATCATCGGTTTCGTCACCGGCATGACCTTCGTGGGTTACTTCTCGCCGATCCGCGAATTGGTATTCGACTTCTTCACCGGCCAGGCTGATGGCTGGTCGTATTTCTGGGTGGGCTTCTTCACCCTGGCCACCTATGGCAATGCCGGCTGGCTGCGCGAGCAGGTGTGCATCTACATGTGCCCGTATGCGCGGTTCCAGAGCGTGATGTTCGACAAGGACACCCTGATCGTCTCCTACGACCCGCGCCGTGGCGAACTGCGTGGGCCGCGTAAAAAGGGTGCGGATTACAAGGCCCAGGGCCTGGGCGACTGCATCGACTGCACCATGTGCGTCCAGGTCTGCCCGACCGGCATCGACATCCGTGACGGGCTGCAGATCGAATGCATCGGCTGCGCGGCGTGCATCGACGCCTGCGACAACATCATGGACAAGATGGAATACCCGCGCGGCCTGATCAGCTACACCACCGAACATAACCTGTCCGGTCAGAAGACCCACAAGCTGCGCCCTCGCCTGATCGGCTACGCACTGGTATTGCTGGCGATGATCAGCCTGCTGGTCACAGCGTTCTTCATGCGCTCGCTGGTGGGCTTCGACGTCAGCAAGGACCGCGTACTGTTTCGCGAAAACGCCGAAGGTCGCATCGAAAACGTCTACAGCCTGAAAATCATGAACAAAGACCAGCGCGACCATACCTACGTGCTCGATGCCGACGGCCTGCCGGACCTCAAGCTGCAGGGCCGACGCGAAATCAAGGTGGCCGCCGGGGATATCGTGAGCATGCCGGTGGAACTGTCGAGTGCGCCGGAACAGGTGCCGTCGAGCACCAACGAGGTGACGTTCATCCTCAAGGATGCCGATGACCCGAGCATTCACGTCGAAGCCAAGAGCCGATTCATCGGCCCCCAGGTTCGTTAACCAATACGCCGTTAGACAGAGAGCAGAACAATGCCCGCAGCCACTGCCGCAAGCCCTTGGTACAAGCACCTCTGGCCCTGGATCATCATCGGGATCCTCGCCTGCTCGGTGACCTTGACCTTGTCCATGGTGACGATCGCGGTGAACAACCCGGACAACCTGGTCAACGACAACTATTACGAGGCCGGCAAAGGCATCAATCGTTCGCTGGACCGCGAACGGCTGGCCCAGACCCTGCAACTGCGCGCCACGCTGCACCTGGACGAACTGACCGGTGAGGTCGAGCTGAACCTCACCGGCTACAGCAACCCCAACACCCTGCAGTTGAGCCTGATTTCGCCGACCCAGCCGGAGAAAGACCGCAAGATCAACCTGACCCGCAGCGACAGCGAACCGGGCCGTTACCTGGGCCAGGTCACCGACAAGGTCGAAGGCCGCCGCTTCGTGGAATTACTCGGCACCGAGGGTGACCGGACCTGGCGCCTGTTTGAGGAGGAAGAGGTCAGCCACGACAAGGATTTGCTGTTGGGTGATGAGCCGTTGCAGGGCGCCGAAGACCTGAAGAAGTAACTTGATTGATCGTTCCCACGCTCCGTGTGGGAATGCAGCCCGTGACGCTCAGCGTCACAAAAGCGGACGCGGAGCGTCCAGCGAGGCGTTCCTACGCAAAGCGTGGGAACGATCTGCGGAACTAAGCCATGACCAGCCCAACCCCCTGCTACCACTGCGCCCTGCCCGTGCCGCCCGGCAGCCGGTTCACCGCCCGGATCCTCGGCGAGCGCCGCGAACTCTGCTGCCCCGGTTGCCAGGCGGTGGCCGAAGCGATTGTGGCCGGGGGCCTGGAAAGCTATTACCAGCATCGCAGCGAAGCCTCGGCCAACCCCGAAGCGCTGCCGGTGCAACTGGTAGAGGAGTTGGCGCTGTATGACCGCGCCGACGTGCAAAAACCCTTTGTGCGCCATGACGGCGAACTGGCCGAAACCACCCTGCTGATGGAAGGCATCAGTTGCGCGGCCTGTGGCTGGCTGATCGAAAAGCATCTGCGCAGCCTGCCCGCCGTGGCCGAGGCGCGACTGAACTTGTCCAACCATCGTTTACAGGTCCGCTGGGCCGATGGGCAGCTGCCGTTGAGCCAGGTGCTCGGCGAACTGCGCCATATCGGCTACGCCGCCCATCCGTATCAAGCGGACCGCGCCGCCGAACAACTGGCCAGCGAAAACCGCCTGGCCCTGCGCCAACTGGGTGTAGCCGGGTTGCTGTGGTTCCAGGCGATGATGGCAACCATGGCCACTTGGCCGGAATTCAATATTGATCTAAGCCCGGAGCTGCATGTGATCCTGCGCTGGGTGGCGATGTTTCTGACAACCCCCATTGTGTTCTACAGCTGCGCGCCGTTCTTCAAGGGGGCACTGCGCGACCTGCGTACCCGCCACCTGACCATGGACGTGTCGGTGTCCCTGGCCATTGGCGGGGCCTATCTGGCCGGAATCTGGACCGCGATCACCGGTGTCGGCGAGCTCTATTTCGATGCGGTGGGCATGTTCGCGCTGTTCCTGCTGGCCGGGCGCTACCTGGAGCGGCGAGCCCGCGAACGCACGGCTGCGGCCACTGCACAGTTGGTCAATCTGCTGCCCGCCTCGTGCCTGCGCGTGCAAAGCGACGGCCAGAGCGAACGCATTCTGCTCAGCGAACTGGCCGTGGGCGATCGGGTCCACGTACACCCGGG
This sequence comes from Pseudomonas quebecensis, assembly GCF_026410085.1. Classification (NCBI taxonomy): domain Bacteria; kingdom Pseudomonadati; phylum Pseudomonadota; class Gammaproteobacteria; order Pseudomonadales; family Pseudomonadaceae; genus Pseudomonas; species Pseudomonas quebecensis. Next base: position 1,318,141 of record NZ_CP112866.1, on the reverse strand, counting down.
CGCGGTGCTGCCGGCGGACGGGGTGATCCTCGACGGTCAGTCCAGCATCGACGAATCGCTGTTGACCGGCGAGTACTTGCCGCAGGCGCGCCAGGTCGGCGATAGCGTCACCGCCGGCACCCTCAATGTCGAAGGCGCGTTGACCGTTGAAGTACGCGCCCTGGGCCACGACACCCGACTGTCCGCCATCGTGCGCCTGCTGGAGCGGGCCCAGGCCGAGAAGCCGCGCCTGGCCCGGATCGCCGACCGTGCCGCGCAATGGTTCCTGCTGGGCTCGTTGATCGCCGCCGCGTTGATCGGCCTGCTGTGGTGGCAGCTGGATGCGTCGCGAGCCTTCTGGATCGTGCTGGCGATGCTGGTAGCGACTTGCCCGTGCGCGCTGTCCCTGGCCACCCCGACAGCCCTCACCGCCGCCACCGGCACCCTGCACAAACTCGGTCTGCTGCTGACCCGCGGCCATGTGCTGGAGGGCCTGAACCAGATCGATACGGTGATTTTCGACAAGACGGGCACCCTCACCGAGGGGCGCCTGGCGCTGCGCGCGATTCGTCCCTTGGGCACGCTGGACAGCGACGCCTGCCTGGGCCTGGCCGCCGCCCTGGAAAACCGTTCCGAACACCCGATCGCCCGTGCCTTCGGACGCGCGCCGCTGGCCGCCGACGAAGTGCTCAGCAGCCCCGGTCTCGGCCTGGAGGGGCGTGTGGGCGAACGCCTGCTGCGCATCGGCCAGCCGGGGTTCGTGTGCGAACTCAGCGGCTGCCCGCTGCCCGCCTCGCCGGACGCCGCCGGGCAATGGCTGTTGCTCGGCGACAGCCAAGGCCCCCTCGCCTGGTTCGTGCTCGACGACCGCCTGCGCAGCGATGCACCGGCCTTGCTGCAGGCTTGCCAGGCACGTGGCTGGCGCACTCTGCTGCTGTCGGGGGACAGCTCGCCGATGGTCGCCAGCGTCGCCCTTGAACTGGGTATCGACGAGGCCCACGGTGGCCTGCTTCCCGACGACAAGCTGCACGTACTGCAACGCCTGCATCAGGAAGGCCGCACCGTGCTGATGCTCGGCGATGGCGTCAACGATGTGCCGGTACTCGCCGCCGCCGATATCAGCGTGGCCATGGGCTCGGCCACCGACCTGGCCAAGACCAGCGCCGACGCGGTGCTGCTGTCCAACCGCCTGGACGCCTTGGTGCAGGCCTTCAGCCTGGCGCGGCGCACCCGACGGGTGATCATTGAAAACCTGGTATGGGCGGGTCTATACAATGGCCTTATGCTGCCGTTTGCCGCCTTGGGCTGGATCACGCCCATTTGGGCGGCAGTGGGCATGTCCCTCAGTTCGTTGACCGTGGTGCTCAACGCCCTGCGCCTGACTCGCGTGCCGAGCGCGCCGGCCGCAGGCGCCCCCCAAGTAACCCGCCCGCTGCCGGCATGAGCCGCGCGGGCATGGAGTGCAGATGCCAGCTTTATACGTGATGATTCCGGCGGCGCTGCTGTTAGTCGGCGTGGCCATTTACATCTTTTTCTGGGCCGTGGACAGCGGCCAGTACGACGACCTCGACGGCCCGGCTCACAGCGTGCTGTTCGACGACCAGGACCCCAACCACCTGGCCGCCATCGACGAAGCCAACGGCCCCGAGCAGGCGTCCAAGCCCCAGGACCCGCCCCGTGTTTGAACTGGCGCCATTGCTGGTCTCCGCGCTGATCCTCGGCCTGCTCGGCGGCGGCCATTGCCTGGGTATGTGCGGCGGCCTGATGGGGGCGCTGACCCTGGCCATTCCCAAGCAACAGCGCAGCCGCCGCTTTCGTCTGCTGCTGGCGTACAACCTGGGGCGTGTGCTCAGTTACGCCTGCGCCGGGCTGTTGATCGGCATGGCCGGCTGGGCCGTAGCCAATAGCCCGGCGGCGATGATCTTACGAGTGCTGGCCGGTCTGCTGTTGATCGGCATGGGCCTGTACCTGGCCGGGTGGTGGAGCGGCCTGACCCGCATCGAACAGCTCGGTCGCGGCCTGTGGCGGCATATCCAGCCGGTTGCCAACCGGTTGCTGCCGGTGTCCAGCCTGCCTCGCGCGCTGCTGCTGGGCGCGCTGTGGGGCTGGTTGCCGTGCGGGTTGGTGTACAGCACTTTGCTGTGGGCGGCCAGCCAGGGTAATGCGCTGGACAGCGGCTTGCTGATGCTCGCGTTCGGCCTTGGCACCTGGCCGGTGTTGCTGGCCACCGGGCTGGCGGCGGAACGCGTCACCGCGCTCCTGCGCAAACGCAGCGTGCGCATGGCCGGCGGCATGCTGGTAATGCTCTTCGGCATCTGGACACTGCCCGGCCCCCATCAGCACTGGTTGATGGGCCACTAGACAACGTGTGGCATAGCGCCGCTCCCCGTTGATGCAAATCAAGGCGCCCTCCCCGGCCAGCCCCTAGACTCGGCCCACTAGCCTATCCGGGGGACGCCCGCATGCTCGACGCCATTCGTTGGGACACCGATCTGATTAACCGCTACGACCTGGCAGGGCCGCGCTACACGTCCTACCCAACCGCCGTGCAATTCGACAGCCAGGTCGGAACATTCGACCTGCTCCACGCCCTGCGTGACAGCCGCAAGGCCACGCGGCCACTGTCGCTGTACGTGCACGTGCCGTTCTGCGCGAACATTTGCTATTACTGCGCCTGCAACAAAGTCATCACCAAGGACCGTGGCCGCGCCCATGCCTACCTGCAGCGCCTGGAACAGGAGATTCAACTGGTGGCTTGCCACCTGGACCCCAGGCAGGCGGTGGAACAGTTGCACTTCGGCGGCGGCACCCCGACCTTCCTGAGTCACGACGAACTGCGCCAGGTGATGGCCTGCCTGCGCCAGCACTTCAACCTGCTGGACGATGACTCCGGCGACTATGGCATCGAGATCGACCCACGCGAAGCCGACTGGGCCACCATGGGCCTGCTGCGCGAACTGGGTTTCAACCGCGTGAGCATCGGCGTGCAGGACCTCGACCCCGAGGTTCAGCGCGCAGTGAACCGCCTGCAAAGCCTGGAAGAAACCCGCGCGGTGATCGACGCGGCGCGCACCCTGCAATTTCGCTCGATCAACATCGACCTGATCTACGGCCTGCCCAAACAGACGCCGATCAACTTCGCGCGTACCGTGGAGGAAGTCATCAAGCTGCAACCGGACCGTCTATCGGTGTTCAACTATGCGCACCTGCCGGAGCGTTTCATGCCCCAGCGGCGCATCAACGGCGACGACCTGCCCTCGCCGGCGCAAAAACTGCTGATGCTGCAGACCACCATCGAACAGCTGACCCAGGCCGGCTATCGTTACATCGGCATGGACCACTTCGCCCTGCCCGATGACGAGCTGGCCATCGCCCAGGAGGAAGGCCGGCTGCAGCGCAACTTCCAGGGCTATACCACACACGGTCATTGCGACCTGATCGGACTGGGCGTGTCGGCGATCAGCCAGATCGGCGACCTGTATTGCCAGAACGGCAGCGACCTCAACAGCTATCAGAACACCCTGGCCGGCGCGCAGTTGGCCACCAGTCGTGGCCTGGTGTGCACCACCGATGACCGCTTGCGGCGCGAAGTCATTCAGCAGTTGATCTGCAATTTCAGCCTGGCTTTCGAACCCGTCGAGCAGCGTTTCAACATCGATTTTCGCGGGTATTTCGCTGACCTCTGGCCTCAACTGGAGGCGATGGCCACGGATGGCCTGATCGTGCTCGACGAGCAGGGCATTCGCGTCCTTCCGGCCGGACGGCTGCTGGTGCGCTCGGTATGCATGGTGTTCGATGCCTATCTGGAGCATCAGAACCGGCAGCGGTTTTCGCGGGTGATCTGAAAGCCGAGCGACGCCGGGACGCTGCGCAGGTTGCTATACCATTGCTGCTTTTTTGTACAGGCTGGCCTGACTGCACCACAGTGCGTTACCCTTACGCATTATGTGTGTTTTCCCACAAGGATTTAAGAAATGTCTGAGCCAGTCAAACTGCGCGCTCACAGCCAGGCCCATTGCAAGGATTGCAGCCTGGCGCCCCTCTGCCTGCCACTTTCGCTGAATCTGGAAGACATGGATGCGCTGGACGACATCGTTAAACGCGGTCGCCCGCTGAAAAAAGGCGAGTTTCTGTTTCGCCAGGGTGACAAGTTCGATTCCGTCTATGCAGTACGTTCCGGCGCGTTGAAGACTTTCAGTCTGAGCGATGGCGGCGAGGAACAGATCACCGGCTTCCATCTGCCCAGTGAACTGGTGGGGCTGTCGGGCATGGACACCGAGATTCATCCGGTGTCGGCCCAGGCGCTGGAGACCACCTCAGTGTGCGAAATCCCCTTTGAGCGCCTGGATGAGCTGGCTCTGCAATTGCCGCAACTGCGTCGCCAGTTGATGCGCGTGATGAGCCGCGAGATCCGTGACGACCAACAAATGATGCTGCTGTTGTCGAAAAAAACCGCCGACGAGCGCATCGCTACGTTCCTGGTCAACCTGTCGGCCCGTTTCCGTGCCCGTGGGTTCTCGGCCAACCAGTTCCGCCTGAGCATGTCGCGTAACGAAATCGGCAACTACCTGGGCCTGGCGGTAGAAACCGTGTCCCGCGTATTCACCCGTTTCCAGCAGAACGAATTGCTCGCCGCCGAAGGCAAGGAAGTGCACATCCTCGACCCGATCCAGCTGTGCGCGCTGGCCGGAGGCTCCCTGGAAGGTTGATGCAGACACCTGCGGCCGCGCCAATCGGCGAGGCCGCAGGTATACTTCGAGTCCGTTTTCCGCACCCAGGACTCTTCGACGATGACCTTCGACTCGTTCGACATCAAATCCCTGATCCGCCCCGTCATCGACTTCCCCAAGCCTGGGGTGATCTTCCGTGACATCACGCCGCTGTTCCAATCGCCCAAGGCCCTGCGCCTGGTGGCTGACAGCTTTGCCCAGCGCTACGTAGAGGCCGACTTCACCCATATCGGCGCGATGGACGCCCGTGGCTTTCTGATCGGTTCGATCATTGCCTACCAGTTGAACAAGCCGCTGATCCTGTTCCGCAAACAAGGCAAACTGCCGGCCGACGTGCTGGCCGAGGGTTACCAGACCGAATACGGCGAAGCCTTCCTGGAAGTGCACGCCGACAGCCTGTGCGAAGGCGACTCGGTGCTGATATTCGATGAT